>NZ_DATCYB010000105.1:0-55549 GCF_036570505.1 Allosphingosinicella sp.
GGAGGCGACCGCCGTGCCGTGTGTGCTGGCGACCGGGGCGCCGGCCGCGAACCCCTTCTGCTCGACCCCGCCGGTGATGGAAGCATGGGCGCCGACGCCGCCGTCGATGATGCCGATGTCGGGGTGTCCGCCACCGCCGCCTTGTGCCAGCGCTGCCGCGGCGGCGGCCGTGACGGGCGCGGCACCGCTTCGCATATGAATGTGGTTGGCCGTGAAGTCGCCGCCGGGCGCGACATCCTCGAGCCGCTCCATCGCCTCTTCGAGCGAAAGGCCGCGCGGCGCGGCGAGCGTCACGGAGCGGAGGCCGAGCTCCTGAAAGTCGTCTTCCCCAACGATCGTGAAGCCCGCTTCCCGAGCGGCGGCGAGCGCGGCCGGATCGGGATCGACGGCGATGATCTCGCCGCGAACCGCCGGGCCGACATCGGTCATCTCCAACAGGTCGGGATGGGCGCGAACCAGGTCGCGCATGCGGCCGATGCGGCTGTCGGCGAGTTTCCGGGCGGTTTCGCCGATGCGGCCCGCGGCCCGCGTGGCGCTGTCGACGGCGTCGTTTCCCGTCCGGCTGACGCGGTCCAGCACCTGCCCGACACTGCCCGGAAGCGCCCGCCCAAGGCCGCCGCCGGGCAGAAGCTGCGCCCCGGCCGCGCTCGCGCCCAGAAGGGCAAGCGCGCCGAGCGTCATTGTCGCGAACCGCCGGCCAAGCCTCATAACGCCGCCTCCTTTGCATATTTTTTCTGTCTCGGGGATTAAACGTGCCAGACCGCCCGTTTCCTCCCACGAAGCCAATGGAGACGCCTGTTCAGGCCTTCGAACGCGAGCTGCTGACACTGCTGCCCCGGCTCCGCCGGTTCGCCCGCTCGCTTGCCCGCGACGCGGCCGACGCCGACGACCTGTGCCAGGTAGCGCTGGAGCGTGCGCTCAAGGCGAAGGATCAGTGGCAGGCCGGAACGAGACTGGATGCCTGGATGTACCGAATTACACGCAATTGCTGGATCGACGAGGTGCGCGCCCGAACGCGCCGCGCCCAAACCTTCGCCCCGGAGGAAGCGGGCCACGGCGTCGGCGTGGCAGGCGACGCGGAGATCAGGGCCGAGATGCACGATGTTGACCGCGCGATGGGCGCGCTTCCCGACGAGCAGCGCGAGGTGATCGCGCTCGTACTGGTCGAAGGGCTCGCCTACAAAGAGGCGGCGGAGATACTCGACATACCGATGGGAACGCTGACCTCGCGGCTTACGCGGGGACGGCAGGCGCTGGTCCGGCGGCTGGAGGCGGCATGATGCAGATCGATGACGACAGGCTGATGGCCTATGCCGACGGCGAGCTGGATGCCGCCGAGCGCGAGGCGGTGAAACAAGCGCTCGCCGAGGATCCCGGGCTGCGCGAGAAGCTGGCCGAACAGCAGCGGCTGCGCGCGACGCTGTCGGGACATTATGGCCCTGTCGCCGCCGAAGAGGTGCCTGATCGCCTGCTGGCGGTGCTTGGCGCGCGCAACACGAGGGACGATGTCGCCTCGCTCAGCGCGGCGCGGGAGAAGCGACGTCGGCCCCTGTGGCGCAACCTCGGCACTATCGCGGCGAGCCTGGCGGTAGGGTTGATGGCGGGACAGCTGATCCCGCTCCAGCGGGGCGGTCCCATAGGCGTGGAGGAGGGCGCGCTGGTCGCCCAAGGCGGCCTCGCCGAAGCGCTGGATACGCAGCTCGCCTCGGCCCAGGCACCGGATGCGGCGACCCGGATCGGCGTCAGCTTCGCGGACCGGCAGGGCCGCTTTTGCCGATCGTTCGATTCCGCCGACCTGGCCGGGCTGGCTTGCCAGCAGGGCGGGAACTGGCGGGTAGTGATGACGGCGCCCTCCGAGGCCAGCAATGCGGCGCAATATCGCCAGGCCGGCTCGTCGATCGTCCTTGCGGCCGCCCAGGAAATGATGGCCGGAGCGCCGCTCGACGCCGAGGCCGAACGGGCGGCGATGGCGGCCGGCTGGAAAGAATCGGGCACGCTTCGGGATTAAAGCCGCCGCGCCCGCCGTTCCCTTCCCGAACGACAATTTCGGCGGGAGTGAGCCCATGCGTATTTCGTCCATCCTGATCGCGGCATCGGCGGTCGCGGCGCCCGCCCTGGCCGAGCCTACGGTCGAGCTTTCGACCGGCCTCGAATATCAAGAGGGCGAATATGGCACCGGCGAGAGCATCGAGATTTGGACGGTGCCGACGAGCGTGCGCGTCCAGTCCGGACAGGTCATCCTGAGCGCCACCCTCCCCTATCTCCGCGTCGACGCGCCCGGCAACGTGGTCGGCGGAGGTGGCGGCATCCTCGGCTTGCCGATCATCATCGATCCGAACGAGCCGCCCGAGCGTGTCCGCCGCGACGGCGTGGGCGACCTGGAGCTGGGCGCGGCTTATGTCGTGCCGACCGATGACATCGGGATCACTTTCTCAGGCCAAGTGAAGGTTCCAACCGCCTCGACAAGCAAAGGGCTTGGCACGGGCGAGATGGACTATGCCGTGGGCGCGGAGCTTTCCAAGACGTTCGGGAGCGTCACACCCTTCGTCGGCGTGGGCTATACGATGCCGGGCGATCCGGAAGCGTTCGAGCTTCGGAACAGCCTGTCCGCACGGGCCGGTGCGGCGGTGCAGATGGCGAGGCGGGTGCGCGGCCATGTCGCTTATGGCTATGCCCGGAGCTTCAGCCCGCTGGTGCCGGACGAGCAGCAAGTCTCGGCGGGCGTGAATGCGGGGCTTTCGGATCGGCTGTCGCTGGGCCTCTACGGGGCGGCCGGCCTGTCGGAGGGCTCGCCCGATGTCGGCGCGGGCTTGAGGCTAGGGACTGCCTTCTGATCTCGCGTCCGGAACCGCCGTCTGGCCTCCCCACGATCGGATCGCTACAGTCGCCCGACGACCCGAAAGACATGTCGGAGGCACCATGAACGAGCGCATTTCCCCTCCGCCCCAGGCGATACAGGGGAGCCATTGCAGCCCTGAGGAGTATGAGGCGCTCTATCGCCAGTCGATTGAGGAACCGGACAGGTTCTGGGTGGGGCAAGCGAAGCGGCTCGATTGGTTCATATCTCCGACCCAGGCCGGCAATTGGTCTTTCGATCCGGTCGACATACGCTGGTACGAGGACGGCGTCCTCAACCTCTGCCACAATTGCGTCGACCGACATCTGCCCGAGCGGGCCGACCAGGTCGCGCTCTTGTGGGAGGCCGACGCGCCGGGCGTGACGCGGAGCCTTACGTATCGTCAGCTTCATGCCGAGGTCGTTCGCATGGCGAACTGCCTCAAATCGCTCGGCGTGAAGAAGGGCGACCGCGTCACTCTCTACCTGCCGATGATCCTGGAGGCGGCGGTGGCGATGCTCGCCTGCGCGCGGATCGGCGCGGTCCATTCGGTGGTGTTCGGCGGGTTCTCGCCCGAGGCCTTGAGGGGGCGGATCGAGGATTGCGGCAGCCGCATCGTCGTCACCGCCGACGGAGGGGCGCGGGGCGGAAAGCTGGTGCCCTTGAAGGCCAATGTCGACGCGGCGCTCCAGGGCGGGCCGGAGGTCGACGCGGTTCTGGTCATCCGGCACTGCCGTAACGACGTCGCCATGATGGAGGGCCGCGACCTTTGGTATCACAACGTGGCGGCGGACTTGCAGGGCGATTGCCCCTGCGAGCCGATGAGCGCGGAGGATCCGCTGTTCATCCTCTACACGTCAGGGTCGACGGGGAAGCCCAAGGGCGTGCTCCATACGACCGGCGGCTATGCGGTGTGGACCGCGCTCACCTTCCACTATGTGTTCGACTATCGACCCGGCGAGATCTTCTGGTGCACGGCCGATGTCGGCTGGGTGACGGGGCACAGCTACGTCGTCTACGGCCCGCTCGCCAACGGCGCGACCAGCCTGATGTTCGAAGGCGTGCCGAATTATCCGGATTCCAGCCGCTTCTGGGACATGGTGGAGCGACACAAGGTCAACATCTTCTATACCGCGCCGACCGCGATCCGCGCACTGGCGCGGGAGGGCGAGGGGCCGGTCAAGAAGCATGACCGCTCCTCCATCCGCATCCTCGGCACGGTCGGCGAGCCGATCAATCCCCAGGCCTGGCTCTGGTATTACAAGGTCGTCGGCGACGAGCGCTGCCCGATCGTCGACACCTGGTGGCAGACCGAGACGGGTGGCATCATGATCACCACCCTGCCCGGCGCGCACGACATGAAGCCCGGATCGGCGGGCAAGCCCTTCTTCGGCGTCGTGCCGGAGCTGGTCGACGCGAACGGCCGGGTGCAGGCCCCTTCGACAGGCTCAGGACAGGGAGGCGCGGCCGAGGGCAATTTGTGCATCGCCCGAAGCTGGCCCGGCCAGGCGCGGACCCTCCATGGCGACCACGACCGCTTCGTTCAGACCTATTTTTCGACCTACAACGGCCAATATTTCAGCGGCGACGGCTGCCGCCGCGACGAGGACGACTATTACTGGATCACTGGTCGGGTCGACGACGTGATCAACGTCTCCGGCCACCGCATGGGCACGGCGGAGGTGGAATCGGCCCTCGTCTCCCACCCGCTGGTCGCCGAGGCGGCGGTGGTCGGCTATCCGCACGACATCAAGGGACAGGGAATCTACTGCTACGTGACGCTGATCGCCGGCGAGGAGCCGAGCGAGGCACTGGCGGCGGAACTCAAACAGCATGTGAGGAAGGAAATCGGCCCGATCGCGACTCCGGACCTGATCCACTTCACGCCCGCGTTGCCGAAGACCCGCTCCGGCAAGATCATGCGGCGGATCCTCCGGAAGATCGCGGAGAACGAGTTCGGCAATCTGGGCGATACCAGCACGCTGGCGGAGCCGGCGCTGGTGGACAGTCTTATCGAAGGGCGGCGCAACCGATAGGCGGGTGAGGATCGCGACGCCGCGGGCGGCTCATTTCGCCTCGGACGGGCGGACGAAATGAAATAATTTCACCCCGTGCTTGCTCAGGCTCCAGACGATTTTCGCGAGGCAATTATAGTCCGCGCCGGGGGGTCGGATCACGCGGAGCGGTGTTTTATTGGCGGCCCATTTCTTCGCGTTGGCCTCAAGCTGCCGCTCGGTCAGCGTACGGTCGGCGAGCCTCACCCTACAGCCCCACCTGCGACTCGCGGTGACGACGATCGTCTCTTCATCGCCCTCCTCTGCCGCCGGCGACTCAGGGCCCTCGGTGGAGCGCGGGACCGTCGCCGCGGTCGACCTGCCGGCTGCGGCCGGCAGCGACGGTGTGAGACCGGGCTCGCGGCGGCTGCTGTCATCATCGTCCGCCACCGAGGCGAGCGACCCGGCTCTCCACATGGATATCCGAGCCAGCGCGCCATCGCGGGATTCCAGCTCCGCCCGCGCAATCATGTCATCCTTCGTCACATGTCCTTTCAGATAGGGATAGGCTCCGTTATCGAGGGCGAGGCGAAGGAGTCGTTTCCACTCGCCACACTTGGCGAGCGCCTCCTCAGCCAACAGCCTCGCCGGCTTTTCGGACCTTTTCGCCGAGGCCGCAGCTTCATTCTCGGCGCATCGCCGCCAGCCCCGTTCGACCGACAGGCGGGCCAGCGTCGCGCGGCCGTGGTCACGCATCCAGGCCGGGTCCTCGATGCTGGCGCGCAACTCAGCCCGCTCACGCTCCAGCAGGAGCCGCTTATCCTGATGCCGATCCAGCGAGGGAGAATGGACGGCCATGATCGCCGCCGCGACGGCCACGGCGAAGAATGGATCGGCAGGCGGGAAACACGACATGAAGGGAGTCTATCAGCCGGGGGGTTCGCCTTCCACTCGCCCTGAAAAGCGCGGCGCCGGGGCCGGTTGTATGACGCCATTCGTTTCGACGAACGTGCCGCGGGCGGCGTTGTGGGG
Organism: Allosphingosinicella sp.; assembly: GCF_036570505.1. Classification (GTDB taxonomy): domain Bacteria; phylum Pseudomonadota; class Alphaproteobacteria; order Sphingomonadales; family Sphingomonadaceae; genus Allosphingosinicella. The sequence goes on from NZ_DATCYB010000105.1 coordinate 5,863, forward strand.
GTGAGCGGGAGCTTCGGCCATCGAGAGGATCGGCGCTACGCAAGCGTCGGTGCCTTCCAGCAGCGCGCACCATTCGTCGCGCGGCCGGGTGCGGAACAGCTCCGTCAGGCGGGCACTGAGCTCGGGGTCGGCTTGTGAAACCGAAAGGTTGAGCTTTTCCGACAGGGCGGCGAAGAATTGCGGCTCCAGCGCGCCCAATGCAATGAACTTGCCGTCGGCGCATTCATAGCTGTCGTAGAAGGCGGCGGCGCCGTCGAGCAGGTTCGCGCCGCGCTCGTCCTTCCATAGGCCGGCGGCGAGAAGGCTCCAGGTCTGAGCGGCGAGGAGAGCAGCGCCGTCGACCATCGCGCAGTCGATCACGCTGCCCTTTCCGGTCGCCCGGGCGGAGAGGATGCCGGCCAGCATGGCGAAGGCGAGCAGCATACCGCCGCCGCCGAAATCGCCGACAGCGTTGACCGGCGGCGTCGGCTTGCCCTCGGCGCGGCCATAGCCGTGCAGGTTGCCGGCGAGTGCGATGTAGTTGATGTCGTGCCCGGCGGCCTGGGCGAGCGGTCCCTCCTGTCCCCAGCCGGTCATGCGGCCATACACGAGGCGGGGATTGTCCGCGCACAGCACCTCCGGCCCCATCCCCAGCCGCTCCGTCACGCCGGGACGGAAGCCCTCGATCAGCCCGTCGGCGGTGCGTGCCAGCTCCCACACCCGCGCCACGTCGATGCCGTCCTTGAGGTCGAGTGTCAGTATCTCCGCGCGGTTACGCCGAAGGATGTCCTTGTCCGGAGGGATCGGCGGATTCCAGCCCGCCCGCTCGATCCGCACCACCTCGGCACCGTGATCCGCCAGCATCATCGCCGCGAAAGGCGCCGGCGCGAGACCCGCGAGTTCGACGATGCGAATGCCGGCGAGCGGCTTCACAACGGACCGCCCCGCCACTCTGGCATCCGCCGGTCGCCCAGCGCCACGTCGACGGCCCCAGCGGCGAGGAGGCGCGTCGAGTCAAGGATAGGCAAGGGCGAGACATCCCCTGTGATCAACAGCGGAATTTCGGTGCAGACGAGGGCGACGGCGTCGCAGCCGCGCTCGGCCATCCGCCCGATTATGCGAACATATTCCGCCCGGGAGGCTTCAGTGAACACGCCGAGGCAAAGCTCGTCGAAGATGATGTCGTGGATGATCTTGCGATCGGGTTCGTCGGGAATCTCCCAGGCAAGGCCGCGGCGACCGAAGGCGCCGGGATAGACCGGGCCCTCCATCGTCCAGCTGGTGCCGAGGATAGCGATACGGCGACGGCCATCGGCCCGCGCCTGGTCCGCCACCACTTCACCGATGTGGAGGCAAGGAATGGGAAAGGGCTCGCCCGGCGCTTCCAGCGCGATGTGGGCGGTATTGTCGGGAAGGACAAAGAAGTCCGCCCCGGCCGAGGCGAGCTTTCGGGCATCTCCCATGAAGAGGGCGCGGAGCGAGGGCAGGTCGCGCCGCTCCCACGCATCGAGGGCCTGATACATGGCGGTCCCGGTCAAGGTGATTTCGGGGTGGTTATGAGCCCCGAGGCGCCGGACGCCTTCCATCCAGGCGGTGCGGTAGCAGAGCGTCGCGCCTTCGGCGCTATGAGCCAGGATGCCGATGTGCTTCATCGACTCATGCTGGCGCGAGGGCCGCGAAGGGGCAAGGCCTCAAATGATCTTCAACCAGATGGTTTACTATCTATTAGTGAAACCGATTGGTTGAATAACGCAGCTTAGCGCGGTGCCATTCGGATGGCGCCGTCCAGCCGCACATATTCCCCGTTGAGATACGGGTTCTCGGCCATGAATACGGCCAGACGCGCATATTCTTGAGGCTGGCCGAGGCGTTTCGGGAAAGGCACCTGGGCACCGAGTGCTTCCTGCACATTCTCGGGCATCATCGCGACCATCGGCGTCTTGAACACGCCCGGCAGGATCGTGTTGACGCGAATACCCTCGTTCATCAGATCGCGGGCGATCGGGAGCGCCATCCCGAGCACGCCGGCCTTCGAGGCGGAATAGGCGGCCTGTCCGATCTGCCCGTCCTGTGCCGCGACCGAGGCGGTGTTGATGATGAGGCCCTTCTCACCGTCCTCCAGCGGCTCCAGATCGGCCATGCCGGCGGCGGACGCAGCGAGGACGCGGAAGGTGCCGATGAGGTTAATGTTGATCGCCAGCTCGAACTGGTGGATCGGATAGCGCTTGATCTCGCCGGTCTGCTTGTCGCGGCCGACGGTTTTAACCGCGTTGGCAACACCGGCACAATTGACGCAGAGGCGCTCCTGCCCATGCGCCTCGCGCGCTTTGGCGAAGGCGGCGTCGACGGCTTCGTTCGACGTGACGTCGACTTCACAGAACACGCCGCCGATCCCGGCGGCGACCTTCTCGCCCTTCTCCACGTCGCGGTCGAACACGGCGACCTTCACCCCCCTCTCGGCCAAAGCCCGCGCGGTAGCCTCGCCGAGGCCGGAAGCGGCGCCCGTGACGACCGCCGATATTGAACCATCCAGTTTCATTTATTGTCCTCTGTGACGTTATGTGAAGCCTTAGCGACGATCGGGCCCGAAGTGAATGCGGATTGCCGGAACGACGAAGCCGCTCGACCCAGCTTCGACTACGGGCGTTACGGCAATCTCGGCACCTGCCGACGCGGCAGCCTGCGAACGTGCCGCCGCCGTCGCTCGCTCGGTTGATTTCGCTGACTAGGACCTCGCCGTCCCGGCCCTCCCACCATCGACCTTGGGCGGCAGCGGGAACAGGGTGATGAAGCGCTCGGCCAGGGCGCGATCGCCCGTGGTTTCGAGCGCCCCTGCCTTGGCCAGCGCGTCAAGCGGCTGACCGCCGTAAACCGCGGCCGCGAGCGTGGCGGCCGAACCGGTAAAGACGGCGTCGGCGTCATCCGGCTCGCCGCGGGCCGCCTGGAAAATCCCGTTCTCGATCGTCGCCAGAAAGTCTTCGCCGCCGAGGCGGAAGCCAATGCGCGCCGTCATTCCCTTCGACCGTTCTGCGTCGAACATGGTGCGGAAGCTCAGCATGATCGAGGTCGCGCTGATCGGCAGCGCCGGATCATGCTGGGGCGAGCGGGCGGCCCAGCGGCCGAGACTCTGGACGATCGGTTCAGCCTCATAACCCCATTCGGTCAGTTCATAGACCTGGGTCGAGGCGGGGGCTGGAAGCTTCCGGCGGGCGAGAAGTCCCGACGATTCCAGCCCCTCGAGTCGCTGCGTCAACACGTTGGCGCTTATTCCGGGCAGATCGGCGCGAAGGTCGGAGAAGCGCTTCGGCCCGAGCATTAACTCCCGCATCACCAGCAAGGCCCAACGCTCCCCCACGAGGTCGAGGGCATGGGCGGTGCCGCAGGCATCGTCGTAACGCCTTTTCGCGGCGGCTTGCCGTACGCTAGTTACTTTTTGTGACTCCATAGTTGCTTTTTATAACTCACAGGTGCATCTGGGTCAAATAGTGATTCGCGGATAAGGAATTTCGGGTGAACGACAGTTCAGAAATGACGCGGGCCACCGAGCGGAAACCAGAAGCAGCGGCGGGGTTCAGCTTTGCTCGCATGGCTTTCCCCAATGAAAGCTCCGCGTATCGCGAGGCGCGAGACGCGCTGCTCGACGCCGAAATCGCGCTCCGTCGCCAAACCGAGGTCGTGGCCGAGATGCGCCGCACGCTTCCGCCCGGCGGCGAGGTGCCCGAGGATTATGTCTTCGAGCGCATCGGCGCCAACTTCCGGCCCAAGAAGGTCCGGCTCTCCGAGCTGTTCGGCGAATTCCCGACGATCCTGATTTACAGCTATATGTTCGGACCGGAGCGTGACAGCCCCTGTCCCGGCTGCACGCATTTGCTCGACTGTATTGAAGGCGCGGCACGGCATGTGCCCCAGCGTGCACCACTCTATGTGGTCGCCAGGTCGCCGATCGCACGACTCGCCGCTTGGGCGCACACGCGCGGCTGGAACAATCTTGAGCTGCTCTCCACCGCCGGCAACAGCTACAGCGCCCATTATTACGGCAACACCGCGGCGCTTACGCCGGCGATGCGGGCGCAGCGCGGTTACAAGGACAACGAGAATTGGGATGAGCCCATGCTCAACGTCTTTCGGAAGGACGAGAACACGATTCGCCATTTCTGGGGCAGCGAGCTGGTTTTCACCCCCGAAGATCCCGCCCAGGATCACCGCGGGCTGGATTTCGCCGATGCCGTATGGGGACTGCTCGACACGACGCCTGAAGGGCGCGGCGACACCTTCTTTCCCAAGATCGCCTACGGCCAGGAGAACGCCGGGGCGGGATCACGACTGATCGGATCGCGAGGAGAATGACGATGGCCGATGCCCAAAACCTCGCTCCGGCCGCCGAACTGGCGAAGAAAGGCAGCAAGCCTTTCGCCGGAGAGAGCGAGAAGTATCGCGAGGCACGCACCTCGCTGCTCGCGGAGGAAATCGAGCTTCGCCGCCAGATCCAGCATGTCGCGGCGCAGCGCCGCGCGTTGCCGCCCGGCCCGGTGGCGAAGGATTATCGCTTCCTCGACAAGGATGGAAACGAGCTCGGGCTCATCGACCTATTCGGCGAGCACGACACGCTCTTCACCTATTTCTGGATGTACGGGCCCGAGCGCGAGCGTCCCTGTCCCATGTGCACCTCGTTCGTCGGCTCGCTCGACATTCCCGCGCCCGACATCGAGCAGCGCATCGCGCTGGCGATCGTCGGCCGCTCTCCGGTCGAGCGCCAGCTCGCCTTCGCCCGCGAGCGCGGATGGACGCACCTCAAATTCTACCAGACCATCGGCGACGATTTCGCCCGCGACTATCGCGCGCTGACGGATGGCGAGGAAGGGATCGACGAAGGAGCGGCCGTGCTCGTCTGGAAGCGGGATGGCGACAAGGTGCGCCTGTTCTGGGCGGCCGAAGGCGGCTTCGAGACCGCCGATCCCGGCTTCGACCCGCACCTCGCGCCCGATCCGACGCCTTTGTGGAACATCCTCGACATGACGCCCGAGGGACGCGGGACCGATTGGTACCCGAAGCTGCAATATTGATCCGATTTCAAGAGGAAAAGACCGTGACCCAGATGATATTCGTAAACCTCCCCGTCACCGATCTGGAGGAGTCGAAGGCCTTCTATTCCGCCATCGGCGCGACCAACAATCCGCAGTTCACCGACGAAACGGCGGCCATGATGTCCTTTTCCGAAGCCGTGAATGTCATGCTGCTGACGCACGAGAAATATAATCAGTTCACGTCGAAGAAAATCGTCGACGCGAAGAGCCAGAGCGAAGTCCTGCTGGCGCTGTCGCGCGACAACCGCGGGGCGGTCGATGCGATTACGGAGAAGGCGCGGCAGGCGGGCGCGGTCATCGATCCGACGCCGCAGCAGGATTACGGCTTCATGTATGGCCGCAGCTTCGAGGATCCGGACGGCCACATCTGGGAAGTGATGTGGATGGACGTCGAAGCCGCTCAGGCCGCGATGGCCGGCGAGACGGCCGAGGCCTGATCAACCCTTTGAGAACAAGGAGAGGCGAAATGCCCGCACAACATGAATTGTCGATCACCCGCTTCATCGATGCGCCGCCCGAGGCCGTCTATCGCGTCTGGACCGAGCGCACCGGCGAATGGTGGTGCCCCAGGCCCTGGACGACGCCGGTGGTCGAATGGGACCTGAAGGCCGGTGGACGCGCCTTCACGGTGATGCGCTCGCCGGAGGGCGAGGACATGCCGCACGACGGCATCTTCCTGGAAGTCGTGCCGAACGAGAAGATCGTCTTCACCAACGCCTTCACCGCCGGCTGGGTGCCGCAGATGCTCAGCGGCGAAGGCTGCGATTTCGGCATGGTCGCGATTATGACCTTCGAAGCGGAGGGCGGTGGCACCCGCTACACCGCCCGCGTCCGTCACTGGGACGAGGAGGCCCTGAAGGCGCATGAGGCGATGGGCTTCCACGAAGGCTGGGGCCAGGTCGCCAACCAGCTCGCGGAACTCGCCGAAGCCGAGGTGACGGCCGAGAGTCAGGCGGCCTGAGCCGCCGAAAGGGAGGGAGAGCACCATGCCCGTCGATCCTAACGCCGAGATCGAGATCACCGCCCTCAAATGGGTGCCGGAGATGGCCCACGGTCTGGTGCGCGACCTCCGCGTCCGCTGGGCGCTCGAGGAGGCGGGCTTGTCCTACCGAGAACGCCTGCTCGACTTCCTGGGCGAACGCTCGGCGGACGATCTTCGCGCCCAGCCCTTCGGCCAAGTGCCGGCCTACCGGGAAGGCGACGTGCATCTGTTCGAAAGCGGCGCGATCGTGCTCCACATCGCCCAGCGTTCGGACGCGCTGATGCCGTCCGACCCTGCCGGCCGCGCCCGCGCGCTCGCCTGGGTGATCGCCGCGATCGACAGCGTCGAGAAGCCGATCTGGAATCTCGTCGAGATCAACATCTCCGCCGGCGCCGAATGGGGCCGCCTGCGCCGCCCCGAGGTGGAGGACGCGATCCGCCGGCGGCTCGGCCAGGTGTCCGCCCGGCTTGGAAGACGTGATTATCTGGAGGACCGCTTCACCGCCGGCGACCTAATGATGACGACGGTGCTGCGCATCCTGCGCCGCACCGACCTTGTCGCCGAGCATCCCAATCTCGCCGCCTATCAGGCGCGCTGCGAGGCACGGCCCGCCTTCGGGCGCGCGCTGGAGGCACAGCTCGCCGTATTCGCGAAACATGAACCCGCCGAAGCGGTTTAACCTGCATCAATCCAAGGAAGGAGAAAAGCCGTGACCTATGTCGAAGGATTTGTGGCCGCCGTTCCCGCCGCGAACAAGGAGGCCTATCGCAAGCATGCCACCGATGCTGCTCCGCTCTTCAAGCAGTTCGGCGCTACCCGCATGGTCGAGGCCTGGGGCGATGACGTGCCCGAAGGCAAGGTTACCGACTTCAAGGGAGCCGTAAAGGCGAAGGACGACGAGACCGTCGTCTTTTCGTGGATCGAATATCCCGACAAGGCGACCCGTGACGCGGCCAACGAGAAGATCAGATCCGATCCCAAAATGAAGGAAATGGGCGCGTCGATGCCGTTCGACGGCCAGCGCATGATCTTCGGCGGCTTCTCCCCGATCGTCGAGGAGGCGTCAGGCGCGAAGGGCGGTTATGTCGATGGCTATCTGGTTCCGGTTCCGGCCGGCAATCAGCAGGCCTATCGCGAGATGGCCCAGAAGGCCGCGGACGTGTTCAAGGAATATGGCGCGACCCGGGTGGTCGAGGCGTGGGGCGACGACGTCCCGGACGGCAAGGTCACCGACTACAAGGACGCGGTGAAGGCGAAGGGCGACGAGAAGGTCGTCTATAGCTGGGTCGAATGGCCGTCCAAGCAGGCCCGCGACGAAGCCTGGCCCAAGATCATGGAGGACGAGCGGATGAAGCCCGATCACGCCAACATGCCGTTCGACGGACAGCGCATGATCTATGGCGGATTCTCGCCGATCCTGGACGCCTAGAACGTCCCACACAAGGTTCCGTCCCCACGCGGGGGCGGAACCGGGTGCCCAGGTAGAAACGAAGGAGACCCACCGATGACCTACATTGACGGATTCGTGATCCCCGTGGCGCCGGGCAAGAAGGAGGCCTACCGCAAGATGACAGCCGAGGTGGCGCCGTTCTTCATGGAATATGGCGCGCTCGAGATCGTCGAATGTTTCGAGGACGACGTGCCCGACGGCAAGGCCACTGACTTCCGCCGCGCGGTCGACGCCGAGGAGGGCGAGAAGATCGTCTTCTCCTGGATCGTCTGGCCTTCCAGGGAAGTGCGCGACGACGGCCAGAAGCGCATGATGGAAGACCCGCGCATGAAGCCGCCGGCCGAAATGCCGTTCGACGGCAAGCGCATGATCTTCGGTGGCTTCACGCCGATCTTCCAGTCCGGCTCGAGCAGGATCGAAGCCGCGCGCGCGCCGGAACGCGAGCCCGCCTGAACCCCTGCCGTCTCCCTCCCGCCGGGGGAGACGGCGCCCCCTCCGTATGAAAGGACTGCCCATGTCCGAACTTGCAGACACCGCGACCAAGCCAACCGGTACGAAACCGGGTCCAAACCCTCACGGCAGCTTCATCTGGTATGAGTTGCTCGCCACCGACCCGGACGCGGCCGCCGATTTCTACGGCAAGGTCGTCGGATGGAAAACGCGCGATTCCGGGCAGCCGGGCATCGACTACCGCCTGTTCTCGGCGCCGGACGCGGACATTGGCGGCTTGATGAAACGGTCCGAAGCCATGCCGCCGCCCGTCTGGCTCGGCTATATCGGCGTCGACGACGTCGATGCCGCCGTGGCGAAAATCAAGCAGGTCGGCGGGGACGTGCATTTGCCCCCCACCGACATTCCGAATGTCGGCCGGTTCGCGATGGTCGCCGATCCCCAGGGCGTGGTCTTCTATGTCATGCGTGGCGACGGCGAGGAGGCGAGCACGGCCTTTGCCGGCATGACCCCCGGCCATTGCCGCTGGAACGAGCTCGTCACCAGCGACCAGGCGGCCGCGCTCGATTTCTATATCGACCAGTTCGGCTGGGAGAAGGGCGACGCCATGCCGATGGGCGAAGCGGGCGACTATCGCTTCATCGACCATCATGGCGAGATGATCGGCGCGGTCATGAACCGGATGGACGGCAAGCAGCGGCCGATGTGGAACTATTATTTCGGCGTGCCGGATATCGACAAGGCGGCCGAAGCGGTTCGCGCCAATGGCGGTACCATCACCTTCGGCCCGCAAGAAATTCCGGGCGGCGAATATGCCGTCAACGCCGTCGATCCCCAGGGCGCGGCATTCGGGCTGGTCGGCCCCAAAATATAAGGAGTGCGCCATGAAGACCGCCGCAATCCTCGTCGCAAGGCTGATCTTCGCCGGAGTGTTCGCAATGGCGGCCGGGTTCAAGTTCGCCGACATGAACGCGACGGCCGAATACATCGCGTCGATCGGCTTCCCGGCTCCATTGCTGTTTGCCTGGCTCGCGGCATTCTTCGAAATCGCGCTGGTCATCGCGTTCCTTACCGGCCTGTTCTTCAGCGAAGCCTCGCTGCTCGCCACCGCCTATGTGCTGTTCCTGGCGTTCGCCTTCCACGGCCCCGCGCATTGGACCGGCAACCAGACAGAGTTCGGGTTCTTCGTGGACCACTTCACCTTCATCGCTGGCTTGCTGTTCGCGGCGGTGCACGGCCCGGGAAGTGCGATGGTTCTTCGGCGAGGCGGTCGCGGCCTGGTGGGGAATCACGCCTGAAAACGCCCACGCAAATTCAAAGGAGAGAAGAAATGTCAGACAATAAAATCGTCACCTGCCTGTGGTTCGACCATGGCGAAGCGCGCAAGGCGGCGGAATTCTACGCCGCGACCTTCCCCGACAGCCAGGTCGGCCCGCTGCACCGGGCCGCCTCCGACTATCCCGGTGGCGAGCAGGGCAATGAGCTCACCGTCGAGTTCACCGTGCTCGGCCAATCCTTCGTCGGCCTGAACGGCGGGCCCAATTTCAAGCCCAACGAGGCGGTCAGCTTCATGGTCATCACCGAGGATCAGGAAGAGACCGACCGCTACTGGAACGCGATCGTGAACAATGGCGGCGCGGAGAGCGCCTGCGGCTGGTGCAAGGATCGCTGGGGCTTCTCCTGGCAGATCACGCCCCGCGTGCTTTTAGAGGCGATGGACAATCCCGACCGTGCCGCCGCGAAGCGGGCGATGGACGCGATGATGACGATGCGCAAGATCGACGTCGCCGCCATCGAACACGCGATGGATGCCGAACCCGTCGCCTGATGATCGTGGCCCGGCCGTCTTCGGACGGCCGGGCCAGCGGTCCCGGACCAGCCGGTGATCGCGAAGCGGCCGTAGGGTGCGAACGGGGGCACGTAGGACACGTTGTGGTCCTGCGGAACGAGGAACATGTTGAGCGAATTGAATCGCGGCCGGTAGCCCGCGACGATGTTGCCTTCCTTATCGAAGAAGTTGAGGTAACCGCCCCAATCGGGCCGCGAGAAGTTCAGCACATAGGCGACCAGCCAGCCTTCTTCATCCTTGATGTCCTGATGCCAGGACAGGAACTGGTTCGGCGCGTAGAGAGTCGCCTGGGCATCGGCCCATTTGAGCTGGGCCGCCCCGTTACCTCGCGCACGAGATCGAGAAACGGCGCCGAATTGATGTCGCCCATCAACCGGTCGTGGGCGGGGCTTGCCGACCAGCCGGCCATCGAGGCGTCGTACATCTGATATTGCGAATAGACGAAGGCAAAGCCCTGTCCCTGCATCACGGCGCCGACCTTGTCGCCGATCGCCCGCATCTGATCGGGAGGCAGGGTGGCGCTCTGTTCGCGGCGCAGCTTGCGCGGCCCATCCTCGGCCGCGTTCCAGGACATGCCCCAAGGCGTGTTCTGGATCAGCAGCATGGCGATGGCGCTGGCCGATTCAGACGTAAGCTCGTCCTTGATCTGTATCCTCCTATGCTCGGCGAAGAGGATGCCAGGCGAGCCCGGTCGAGAGCCGGATTGATTTCAAGCATCACGGCGGCTTGGGTCGTCGAGTCAGACATGCGGCTTCATTAGCAACTGGGAGGCTCCGCCTACAGGGTGCCGGTCAGACGGCGGTAACGGCCGACAAGGCCTCGGCAAATCGCGCGGGATCTCCCTTCTTCAAGCCGGCGATGTTGATGCGGCCGGACTGGGGCATGTGGATGGCGTGGTCGCGGCCGAGGATTTCGGTCTGCTCGGCTGTCAGCGGCAGCATCGAGAAGATGCCCCGCTGTGACTGGATATGGCGGAGCATCGGCACTTCGCCCGAATAGACCCCGAGATCGCTGCGAAGGCCGAGAAGGCGGCGGCGCATGGCGGCGAGCTCCTCCTCCCAAAGCGTCCGCAGAGGAGGGTCATGGAGGACGTGGGCGACGGTGCCGGCGCCGTGAGCGGGCGGCATCGAGACCAGGGAACGGCTGATCCGCTCCATCTGCCCCTGCACGCGGGCGCGCTCGTCCGCGTCGACGCAGAGCGCGAAGAGAATGCCGACCCGCTCGCGATAAAGGCCGAACGCCTTGGAGCAGGAAACGGCGATGAGCGCGCGCGGCAGCGTGGCGGCGGCCTCGCGGATGATGTCCAGGTCCGCCTCGAGGCCGCCGCCCAAGCCGTAATAGGCGGCATCGATGATCGGCACGGCGCCGCGTTCCACCAGCATGGCGAGAAGCTCTCGCCGTTGGTCGCGCGAAAGGTCCGCGCTCGTTGGATTGTGGCAGGGGCCGTGGAAGACGAATAGGTCGCCGGCCTCGGCGCTCTCCGCCGCCTCGGTGATGGCTTCGATATTGATCGCCTGGCGGTCGATGTCGAAATAGCGATGGGTGACCAGCTCCAGCCCGGCCGCGCCGGCAAGGGTGGCGTGGTTGGGCCAGCTCGGCAGACCCAGGTGCAGGCGAGACGCCGGATAGGCGGCGAAGGCGGAATCGACCGCGATGCGGAGCGCCCCGGTTCCGCCCGTTCCCTGGATCGCGGCGATGCGGCCGTCGCGCACGGCGGGATGATCCGTGCCGAAGATCAGCTCCGTCATCCCCGCGACGAAGCGGTCGTCGCCGTGGAGCGCCTGGTAGGCCTTGCTGTCTTCCTCGGCCAGGATGGCGGCTTCGGCCTCCTTCACGGCCGCCATGATCGGTGAGTGACCGCTGTCGTCGCGATAGACGCCGACGCCGAGGTCCATTTTCTCCGGCCGCGGGTCCGCGCGGAATCTGGCCATCACCGCGTGGAGCGGATCGGCGAGCGGTTCCGGAAAGCGATCGAACATGCGGCGAACCCCTTAGTCTGGATAGCCAGGACGGAAGCCGCTATGAGAGCGTTACGACGGCGGAGGCAAGAGGCCTTCAGTCGGTTACATCGACGAGCGAGTAAAAAATGGCGGGCAATCCCTTCACCAACCATCCGCACGAGGTCGGCGAAAGCTATGGCGAGCATCTCGCCCATGCGGGGCAATCGGGGTTGCGGCTGGTCGGCAGCGGAATCGCCTGCCTGATCCATGCGGTGTTTCCCTTCCTGTTCGTCCACACGGCGAGCGACACGGTGAAGGACATGCACCGCGGCATCGCCAAACGCACCGACGGGCCCAATTGGGAACGGCATCCGATCATTTGAGAGCGATGCGGGGGGCATCATGCGAGCACTTTTCCTGGGCGCGTTGCTGCTCTTCGTGCCGTCGATGAGCGACGCTAGGCCGCGAGCGCGCGAGGCGGGGATCGGAATCGGCATCCTGCCGCCGGGGCCGCTCAACGCGATTACCGACGTGACGGGGGTCGAGGTCGGGCATGTCACCCTGGTCGGGGGCGAGACGATTCGCACCGGCGTGACGGCGATTCTTCCCCATGGCGGCAATCTCTACCAGGACAAGGTTCCGGCCGGCTTCGCGGTGGCGAACGGCTACGGCAAGTTCATGGGATCGACCCAGATAAACGAGCTGGGCGAAATCGAGACGCCGATCCTCCTCACCAACACGATGTCCGTTCCCGAGGCGGCGGCGGGCATTATCGAATGGACGATCGCGCAGCCGGGCAATGAGGATGTCCGCTCCGTCAATGCCGTGGTGGGCGAGACCAACGACGGCTATCTCAACGACATCCGCGCCCGCCGGGTACGCAAGGAAGACGCGGTCGCCGCCATCGAAGCGGCGCGGCCGGGGGCGGTGGCGGAAGGCTCGATTGGTGCCGGCACGGGCACGATCGCGTTCGGCTGGAAGGGCGGTATCGGCACCAGTTCCCGCAAGCTGCCCGCGAACCTCGGTGGCTACACGGTCGGCGTACTCGTCCAGAGCAATTATGGCGGCAACCTGGTCGTCGACGGGGCGCCCGTCGGCGAGGCGCTCGGCCAATATTATCTGAAGGACGAGGTCGCGTCCGACGCCGCCGACGGCTCGGTCATCATCGTCATCGCCACCGACGCGCCGCTCTCCGACCGAAACCTGAAGCGCCTCGCCCGCCGGGCCTTCGTGGGCATCGCGCGTACGGGGTCGCCGATCACTAACGGCTCGGGCGATTATGCGGTGGCCTTCTCGACCAACGAGGCGGCGCGGCGCACGCCGGCGCGGCGCGAAGCGGCTGGCACGATCGGGGAGCTTCCCAACGAGATGATGTCGCCGCTGTTTCAGGCGACGGTGGAGGCCACGGAGGAGGCAGTGATCAACTCGCTGTTCGCCTCGGAAGCGATGGAGGGCCACCGCGGCCGCATCGAAGCGCTGCCGATCGATGAGGTCGTGCGCCTCGCCCGCGACTGAACAGGCTCAGCGCCCCAGCCGTTCCGCATGCCAGCGGAGGTGATCCTCCATGAAGGTGGAGATGAAATAGTAGCTGTGGTCGTAGCCCTCCTGCAGGCGGAGGGTGAGGGGGATGCCGGCCTTTTCGCAGGCCTCGGAGAGAAGCTCGGGCCGTAGCTGCCCTTCCAGGAAATTATCGGCTGTGCCTTGATCAATGAGGATTTCAGGTACTCTCGCGCCATCCTCGATCAGAGCCGTGGCATCGTGGCGGCGCCAGGACGCCCGGTCGGAGCCGAGATAACCTGTCAGCGCCTTCTCCCCCCAAGACACGCGCGCCGGCGCCACAATCGGGGCGAAGGCAGAGACGGACTTGAATCGGTCCGGGTTCTTGAGCGCGAGGGTGAGCGCGCCGTGACCGCCCATGGAATGGCCGGTGATCGCCTGACGCGCCATGTTCGCCGGGAACTGCTCCGCGATCAGCGCCGGCAGGTCGCGGGTAATATAGCTTTCCATGCGGAAATGCTTCGACCAGGGTGCCTCCGTCGCATCGACATAGAAGCCGGCGCCCTTGCCGAAATCATAGGCTTCGTCGTTAGGGACGGTATCGCCGCGCGGACTGGTGTCCGGCGCGACGAAGATCAGGCCCAGTTCCGCGCAGGCGCGGCGATATTCGCCCTTCTCCATGACGTTGGCGTGGGTGCAGGTGAGGCCGGAGAGATACCAGACGACCGGCAGCTTCGCGCCTTTCGCGTGCGGCGGGACATAGACGGCGAAGGTCATGTCCGTCCGCGTCTCGGCCGAGGCGTGCCGGTGCACGCCCTGAACGCCGCCGAAGCTCTTGTTGGTGGAGAGGGTTTCGAGGGTCATTCTTGCGGCGGGCGATAGAGGCCGCAAAGCTTGTTGCCGGCGGGGTCGCGCAGATAGGCGAGATAGAGCTTGCCGAAGCCGCCCTCGCGATAACCCGGCGGGTCTTCGCAAGTCGTCCCGCCGCTGGCGAGGCCGGCAGCGTGCCAGGCATCGACCTCATCGGGCGACGCTCCCGCGAAGCCGACCGTTCCGCCATTGGCATGGCAGGCGGCCTCCCCATCGATCGGCTTCGAGATCATGAAAAGCCCGCCATTGTGCGTGTAGTACACGCGGCCCTTGTCGTCGACGCGACCCGACTTCGCGCCGAGGGCGCCGAGGACCGCGTCGTAGAAGGCCCTGGACTTGTCGACGTCGTTGGCGCCGAGCATCACGTGTGAAAACATATCTTCCCGTCTCCCTTTTGGCGATGTCTTCAATAGACCACGACGCTGCGGATGCTCTCGCCCGCGTGCATCAGGTCGAAGCCCTTGTTGATTTCCTCGAGGCTCAGCACGTGCGTGATCATCGGGTCGATGGCGATCTTGCCGTTCATATACCAGTCGACGATCTTCGGGACGTCGGTGCGTCCCCTGGCGCCGCCGAAGGCCGTGCCCTTCCAGACGCGGCCGGTGACGAGCTGGAACGGGCGTGTGGCGATTTCCTTGCCGGCTTCGGCGACGCCGATGATGATGCTCTCGCCCCAGCCGCGATGGCAGCATTCGAGCGCGGTCCGCATCACCTCGGTATTGCCCGTCGCGTCGAAGCTATAGTCGGCGCCGCCGTCGGTCAGCTCGACGATCTTCGCGACGGTCTCCTCGCGCGACAGACCCTTGGTGTTAAGGAAGTGAGTCATGCCGAACTGGCGGCCCCATTCCTCGCGTTCCGGGTTGATGTCGACGCCGATGATCTTGTCGGCGCCGACCATTTTCGCACCCTGGATGACGTTGAGGCCAATGCCGCCGAGGCCGAACACGACGACGTTGGCGCCCGGCTCGACCTTGGCGGTGTTCACCACAGCGCCGACGCCCGTGGTGACGCCGCAGCCGATATAGCAGCTCGTCTGGAAAGGCGCGTCCTGGCGGATCTTGGCGACAGCGATCTCGGGCAGGACGGTGAAGTTCGAGAAGGTCGAGCAGCCCATATAATGATGGATGGTCTGGCCCTTGTAGCTGAACCGGCTGGTGCCGTCCGGCATCAGGCCCTTGCCCTGCGTGGCGCGGATAGCGGTGCAGAGGTTGGTCTTGCCCGAGAGGCAGGACTTACACTGGCGGCATTCGGGCGTGTAGAGCGGGATGACGTGGTCGCCAGGCTTCACCGAGGCGACGCCCGCCCCGACCTCGCGCACGATCCCCGCGCCTTCATGACCGAGGATCGACGGGAAGATGCCCTCGCTGTCGAAGCCGTCCAGCGTGTAGGCGTCGGTGTGGCAGATGCCCGTCGCTATGATCTCGACCAGCACCTCGCCCGCCTTCGGCCCTTCGAGATCGAGCTCGACGATCTCGAGCGGCTTTTTGGCTTCGAAGGCAACGGCGGCGCGGGTTTTCATCGGTGCGGTCTCCTGATCTCGCCCGCTCCCTAGCCGCTCGTCCCGAGCGAAGTCGAGGGGCGACGATCCTCCTTTCGTCATGCTGAACTTGTTTCAGCATCCAGTCCGCCGCCCCCATCGCGGGTGACAAGATGGATCCTGAAACAGGTTCAGGATGACAGGTGGCTAAGGCAGCATGGCTTTCGGGAATCCACCCCAGGCCTCGTCGTAATCGAGCTGCATCTGCTCGCACTCCAGCGCGAACTCCGTGGGCAGGAAGGGCCAGCAGCTTTCCACCATGAAGGCGAGCGTGCCCTCGATCTTGTGGGGCTTGAGCTCCGCCTCGCTCGCCGCCTTCCAGCTCGCGACGTCGGGACCGTGGCCGGACATCATGTTGTGCAGGCTCATGCCGCCCGGCGCGAACCCTTCGGCCTTGGCGTCATAGGCGCCGTGGATGAGGCCCATGCATTCGCTCATCACGTTGCGGTGGAACCAGGGCGGGCGGAACGTGTCCTCGGCCACCATCCAGCGCGGCGGGAAGATGACGAAATCGGCATTGGCGCGGCCGGGCACGTCGCTGGGCGAGGTGAGGACGGTGAAGATGGACGGATCGGGATGGTCGAAGCTGACCGTCCCCATCGCGTTGAAGCGGGCGAGGTCGTATTTCCAGGGCGCGAGATTGCCGTGCCAGGCGACGACGTCGAGCGGGCTGTGATCCAGCGTGGTAGTCCAGAGCGAGCCCAGATATTTCTGGACGAGCTCGAATTCGCCGTCGCGGTCCTCATAGGCGGCGACCGGCGTCTCGAAGTCCCGAGCATTGGCGAGGCCGTTGGAGCCTAGCGGGCCAAGCTCGGGAAGGCGGAACAGGCTGCCGTGATTTTCGGCGACATAGCCCCTCGCCTCCCCGTCCGGCAGCAATATGCGAAAACGGACGCCGCGGGGCACCAGCGCGACCTCGCCCGGCGCGATGTCGATGCGGCCCAGCTCGGTGAGGAGCGTGAGACGACCCAACTGCGGAATGAAGAGCAGTTCGCCGTCCGCATCGACGAAGAAGCGATCCTCCATGTCGCGATTGGCACGGTAGATGTGGACGGCGGCGCCTTCCAGCGAAGCCGGATCGCGATTGGCGACCATCGTCGTCATGCCATCGATGAGGTCGGTCGCCTCCTTGGGAATGGGAAGCGGATCCCAGCGGAGGCGATTGGGCGCGAGCGGCGCATCCGACGTGCCAGGGGAGAAGAATTTGGCGCCTTCGTAGCGGCGGTAGGGCGGATGCTCGGCGCTGGGGCGCATGCGGTAGAGCCAGGAGCGTCGATTCTCATGGCGGGGCGCCGTGAAAGCCGTGCCGGAAAGCTGTTCGGCATAGAGGCCGTGCGCGGGCCGCTGCGGCGAATTACGGCCTTCGGGAAGGGCACCCCGCACCGCCTCCGTAGCGAAATGGCCGCCGAAGCCGCTCATGTAACCGTCCGTCGCCACGGCCTCTCTCCTCATTCAGCGCATCAACACCAGTTCTTCGGCCATGGTCGGGTGGAGCGCAACCACGGCGTCGAAATCGCTCTTCTTGAGCCTGGCCTTGACCGCGATGGCGGCCGCCTGGAGGATTTCGGGAGCGTCGGGGCCGATCATGTGGATGCCGACCACCTCCTCCGTCTCGCCGTCAACGATCAGCTTGTAGAGCGCGCGCTCGTTGCGGCCGGCGAGCACATTCTTCATCGGGCGGAAATCCGCCGTGTAGGTCTTGATCGTGCCGAGCCGGTCGCGCGCCTGGCCTTCGGTGAGGCCGACCCCGGCCAGCGGCGGATGGCTGAAGACGGCGGACGGAATGCTCTCATAATCGACGCGCGTCGGCTTGTCCCCGAACATCGTATCGGCGAAGGCGTGGCCCTCGCGAATGGCGACCGGGGTCAGCTGCACACGGTTGGTGACGTCGCCAACCGCGTAAATGCTGTCGCAGGTGGACTTGTTGTCGGCATCGACCACAACGGCACCCTTCTCATCGATTTCGACTCCGGCCGTTTCGAGGCCGAGGCCATCGGTGTTCGGCGTCCGCCCTATTGCGAAAAGAATGGCATCGGCCTCGATCGGATCGCAACCGGTGAGGTAGACGGTGAGTGTCCCGTCCTCGGCTCTCTCAACCGTCTGGAAGGCGGCGTTGAACTTGAAGTCGATGCCCTTGGTGATCGAGATTTGCAGCAGCCGGTCGCGCAACGCTTCCTCATAGCCGCGCAGGATGACGTCGGAGCGGTTCACCACCGTCACCTTGCTGCCGAATTCGTGGAAGATGCCGGCGAATTCGTTGGCGATATAGCCGCCGCCCGCGATCACGATCCGCTTCGGCAACTCGTCCAGGTGAAACACCTCGTTCGACGAGATGCCATGCTCGGCGCCCGGAAAGTCCGGCATGACCGGCGTCGCGCCCGTGGCGATCAGGATTTTGCCGGCGGTGACGGTGCGGCCGCTCGCGAGCGCGACCTCGTGCGGACCGGCGACGGTGGCGCGCTCCTTGATGATATCGACGTCGTGACGCTCGAGATTCTCCGTGTACAACCCTTCGATCCGCGACACTTCGTCGAGGACATTGTCGCGCAAGGTCGGCCAGTTGAACTTGCAGTCGGACACCTCCCAGCCGAAACGGCGGGCATCGGCGATATCCTCGGCGAAATGGGCGCCGTAGACGAGCAGTTTCTTGGGCACGCAGCCGCGAATGACGCAGGTGCCGCCAACCTTGTGCTCTTCGGCGACCGCCACCCTGGCGCCGTGGGCGGCGGAAACGCGAGAGGCACGCACGCCGCCCGAACCCGCGCCGATGACGAAAAGGTCGTAATCGAACTTCTTGGTCATTCCGCTTCCCCAAATGCGCGTTCGATCAAGGCCCTGGTGGAGGGATCGAAGTCGAACGCGTCGCCGCTGTCGATGGCCTTGGCGATTTCCTTGCCGAACTCGACCCCGAACTGGTCGAACGGATTGATGCCGAGCAGCACCGCGTTCACGAAGGTGCGGTGCTCGTAGAAGGCGAGGAGCGCGCCGAGCGTCGCCGGATCGACGCGGTCGAGGAGGATGGTCGTCGAGGGCCGGTCGCCGGGGTAGCTGTGCGCGGGATCGTCGGCCTGCTTCCCGGCCATCAGCGCCGCCCCCTGGGCGAAGCAGTTGATTAGGAGCTGGCGGTGGTGGTCGAAGGCGAGGCCGTGCTCCGGCTCGATCGCGGCGATGAATTCGACGGGGACGAGATGCGTCCCCTGGTGGAGGAGCTGGAAAACCGCATGCTGTGCGTCCGTGCCGACGCCGCCCCAGACGATGGGTGAGGTGGCACGGCCGACGGGCTTGCCGTCCGTGGTCACGCGCTTGCCGTTCGATTCCATCTCCAGTTGCTGGAGGTAGGAGGGGAGCAGCCGCAGCCGCTCGTCGTAGGCGAAGACGGCGCGCGTCTCGGAGCCGCGGACATTGGCGTAATATCGGTCGACGAAGGCGACGAGCACAGGCGCATTCGCCGCCGGCGGCGCGAGGCGGAAATGGCGGTCCATCGTTGCCGCGCCCTCCAGCAGCTCCTCGAACGCCTCCCAGCCGAGCGCGAGGGCGATGGGGAAGCCGAGTGAAGACCAGAGCGAGTAGCGTCCGCCCACCGTCTCGGCGAAAGGCAGGACGCGGGTCTCGTCGACACCGAACGCGATCGCCTTGCCGGGGTTGGCGGTGAGCGCTACGATGCGGCCGTAAGGATCGGCGACCCCGCCCTCCTGCATCCAGAGCAGGGCCGACTGGGCATTCAGCATCGTTTCCGAGGTGGTGAAGGTCTTGGAGGCGATGACCAGCAGGGTCGTCTGCGGATCGAAGCCGCCGATGGCTTCCTCCAGCGCGGCGCCGTCGACATTGGAGATGACGGCGGTCTTATAACGCTGCTCGTCGCGACCGAGCGCGTCGATCAGGAACTTGGGGCCGAGTGCCGATCCGCCGATGCCGATGTGGAGGATCGAGCGGATCGGCCCGAACGCCTCCGCCTCTATCGCGTCGACGAGGGCGCGCATCCGGGCGTGGAAACCCTGAGCGCGGGCGACGCTCTCCGGCGTCCCCTGCCCGCGTTCGGCGGTATGCTCGGCCGCGCGGCCTTCGGTGACATTGATTTGCTTCCCCGAGAAGAGCGCCTCGCGCGCGCCAGCCAGGTCGCGCGCCTCGGCGAGCGCCTCGAAAGCGGAGACTAGGGAGCCGTTCAAATGAGTCTTCGAGAAATCGAACCGGATGCCGGCTTCCTCAATCGTGAGCTTTGTCAGTCGATCGGAATCGGATTTGAACAGGTCGCTGAGCGGCTGGGTCTCGGCTTTTTCGACATTGGCCCAAGCATCGCGCATCCGCTCTTCCTCCTGTTCGCGGCCTATCTAGGGACCCTTGGCCACAAAGCCAATTGACCCCACCCGAAATAGGTGTATCTGCACGCTTTATGCTTTCGACCGTGTGCGCCTGCAACAAGCTCCGCCGCTCCACTCGCATCGTCAGCGCTCTTTATGACGAGGCGCTGGCGCCATCGGGGCTGACGGTCGCGCAATTCTCGCTGCTCCGCATGCTGCAGCGGGCCGGCCCCTCCTCGCTCAGCGATTTCGCGGCGGCGAGCTGCTACGACCGGACTACGCTCAACCGCACGCTGGGCACTCTGGAAGAGAAGGGCCTCATCCGTTCCGAACCGGGCAAGGACCGGCGCAGCCGGATCGTCTCCATCACCGACGAGGCGAAACAAGCGATGCGCCGTGCCCAGCCCCGATGGGAAGAGGCGCAGGCACGGGTCGAAGCCGCTCTCGGTCCGGACCACCCGCGACTTTTCGAGATTCTCGATCGCATAGAGGAGATGCGGGTATGACCATGCGGCGGCCCTGGATCGTCGTCTTGTCCGCCGCGCTGATCGTCACGCTCGCCATGGGCGTGCGCCAGTCCTTCGGCCTGTTCATGCCGCAGATGAGCATGGCGCTGGACATCGGCCGCGAGAGCTTCGGCCTCGCCATCGCCATTCAGAATCTGCTGTTCGGTCTAGCCCAGCCCTTCGTCGGCGCCCTCGCCGACCGGCACGGCGCCGGCCGCGTCATCTTCTGGGGCGCGTTCGTTTATGTGGCGGGCCTAATCCTCGCCGCCTGGACGGGGAGCGCCCTTGGCCTTCATCTTTCCTTCGGCCTGCTCATCGGGGTCGCGCTGGCGGCGACGACCTTCGTCATCGTGCTCGGCGCCGTCGGACGAGTCGTCTCCGCGGAACGGCGGACGCTCGCCTTCGGCATCGTCACCGCCGGCGGGTCGCTCGGCCAGTTCCTGGTCGTGCCGGGCGCGCAGATGCTGCTCGGAGAGCTGGGCTACCGACTGACCCTGGTCGTGCTGGCGGGAATGGTCGCGCTCGTCGCGGTCCTCGCTCTCGGCGTTGCCGGCCGGCCCGAAGGCCAGTCGGAGGGGCCGAAGCAGTCGCTTCGCGCGGCCCTGCGCGAAGCCGCGGGACATCGTGGCTACTGGCTACTAAACGCGGGCTTCTTCGTCTGCGGGTTCCAGCTCGTCTTCATCGCCACCCACTTTCCGGCCTATCTGACGGACCATGGCCTCGGCCTCGCGGTCGGCGCCCAATCGCTCGCCCTCATTGGCCTGTTCAACATCTTCGGCTCGTACATTTTCGGCCTGTCGGGCGATTATCTGCGCAAGAAATATGTGCTGAGCGGCATCTACGCGGCTCGCGCGCTCGTCATCATCCTGTTCCTCGCCCTGCCGCTGACGCCCGCCAGCGCCCTCGTCTTCGCCTCGACCATGGGTTTCCTCTGGCTGGGTACGGTGCCGCTCACCAGCGGCCTCGTCGGCCAGATTTTCGGCGTCCGCTACCTTTCCACCCTCTACGGCATCGTGTTCATGAGCCATCAGTTCGGCAGCTTCTTCGGCGCCTGGCTCGGCGGCCTCATCTACGACCGAAACGGCTCCTACGACGCCGCCTGGGCCGCCTCCATCGCCCTCGGCTTCGTCGCGGCGCTCATTCACCTGCCCATCAGCGACCGGGCCATCGCCCGGCTCGAGCCCGCGCCGGCATGAAGCTCCATCTCCTCATTCTCGCCGCCGTCTCGCCCCTGCTCCTCGTCGGGCTGTGGCTCTGGCGCGACCAGGGCGCGATGATCTCGCTCGGCGAGTTCATGGCCTGGTGCCTGGGCTGATCGCCTGACCGCTTGACCGTTCCCGCGCGCCACGCGAAAGCGGGGGCGATGGAGAGTGACACCAGCCTCGAAGCCCGGCCCTCGGTGCGGCCGGCCGAAAAGAAGGAGGGGGGGCTGAGAGAAACGACCCGATTCCTCCTGCTGCTGTTCCTGTTCGCGCTGATCCTGAGGAGCTTCATCGTCGCGCCATTCAGCATCCCGTCGGGATCGATGCTGCCGACGATGATGATCGGCGACTATCTGTTCGTCGCCAAATGGCCCTATGGCTATTCGCGGTTCAGCCTGCCCTTCGGGCTCGGCAGTTTCGACGGTCGCATTCTCGCCGATACGCCCGACCGAGGCGACATCGCCGTCTTCCGCTATCCAGGCGGCGGCGAGGACGATTATGTGAAGCGGGTAATCGGCCTTCCGGGCGATACGATCCAGATGCGGGACGGCACGCTCTGGCTCAACGGCGTGGAAGTGCCGCGTGTTCGCGTCGCCGATTATCTGATGCCGATGAGCCCCAACAGTCCCTGTCGGACGGTCATCCCCGAGGCGGCGCGCGTCGTCACGGACGAGGCGGGCAACCGCTTCTGCGCCTTCGAGCGGTATCGCGAGACGCTCCCCGGTGGCCGCTCTTATTATGTGCTCGACCAGATGGACGGCATCGCCGACGACACGCCGGTCCATATCGTCCCGGACGGCCATTACTTCATGATGGGCGACAATCGAGACGACAGCCTCGACAGCCGCTTCGCCCTCGCCGCCGAGGGCGTGGGCGACCTTCCCGCCGACTATCTGATCGGCGAGGCGCTGATCATCTTTTTCTCGACCGACGGCTCGGCCGAATGGCTGGCGCCCTGGACCTGGGTTTCCGCCGCCCGCTGGCAGCGGATCGGGGAGACGTTCTGAGCATGAGCGGATCGCATGATGTCGCCGCCTGGGTCGAACGGACGTTGGGGCACCGTCCACAGGACGTCGCCCTGTTCACCCGCGCCCTTACCCATGGCAGCCGCGGCGACGATCATTATCAGCGGCTCGAGTTCCTCGGCGACCGCGTATTGGGCGTCATCATGGCGACCTGGCTCTACGAGCTCTTTCCCGAGGAACCGGAAGGCAAGCTCTCGCGGCGGTTCAACGCGCTCGTCTCGCGCGAGACCTGTGCCGAGGTCGGGCGTACGCTCGGGGTCGGAGGGCAGGTGATCCTCGGAAAGCAGGCCCGCGACGACGGCGCCGCCGACAGCGACAATGTGCTGGGCGATGTCGTCGAGGCGCTGATCGGCGCGCTCTACCTGGAGTCCGGCCTGGGCAGCGCGACCGCTTTCATCCGCCGCGCCTGGTCCGACCGCCTGAACCGGGGAGATCAGGCCCCCCAGCATCCCAAATCCACCCTCCAGGAATGGGCGGCCGCCCACGACAAGCGGCCGCCTGTCTATCAGCTCAAGGGCCGCTCAGGGCCGCATCACGCGCCCAGGTTCATCGTCGATGTGGAGATCAAGGGCGTGGGAACGGCAAGCGCCGAAGGGCTTTCCAAGCAGGAAGCCGAAACCGCGGCGGCCAGGGCATTGCTGGAGAAGCTGACATGACGGAAAATTGCGGCCTCGTCGCCGTGGTCGGCGCACCCAATGCTGGCAAGTCGACCCTGGTCAATGCGCTGATCGGCCAGAAGGTCGCTATCGTCAGCGCCAAGGCGCAGACGACCCGCGTCCGCCTAATGGGCATTGCAATCGAAGGCGAGGCGCAGATCCTCCTCCTCGACACGCCCGGCATCTTCGCGCCGCGCCGTCGGCTCGACCGGGCCATGGTGGCGGCGGCCTGGGGCGGAGCGCAGGACGCCGACCTGATCGCCCTCGTCATCGACGCCAAGACCGGCTTTTCGACCCGCATCGAGGAGATGCTCGACACGCTGAAGAGCCGCCGGGAGCCCAAGGTCCTGATCCTCAACAAGGTCGACGTGACTCCGAAAGAGGAATTGCTGACGCTGACGGCGCGCCTCTCCGAACGCCTCGACTTCGAGGAAATCTTCATGGTCTCCGCCACCACGGGCGACGGCGTGGCCGATCTCAAATCCGCGCTGGCCGCCCGCATGCCCGAAGGCCCCTGGCACTTCCCCGAGGAGCAGGTCTCCGACGCCACCGACCGCATGCTCGCCGCCGAGGTGACGCGCGAGCAGCTCTATCACCAGCTCCACGCCGAGCTCCCTTACGCGAGCGCGGTCGAGACCGAGAAATATGAGGAGCGCAAGGACGGCTCCGTCGTCATCCACCAGCAGATCCTGGTCGGACGCCCGACGCAAAGGGCGATCGTCCTCGGCAAGGGCGGGGCACGACTAAAGCAGATCGGAACCGCGGCCCGCGAGGAGTTGGCGAAGCTACTCGGGCGAAAGGTCCACCTCTTCCTCCACGTCAAGGTGAAGCCGGACTGGGAAGAAGATCGGGGGCTCTATCGGGATATCGGGTTGGATTGGGTGGAGTAGCGCGTTTCCGGCTGCTCATACCTCCAGCACGATCTTCCCTACATGGTCGTTGCCCTCCATGCGGCGATGCGCGTCGGCGGCGCGGACCAAGGGGAAAGTGCTGTCGATGATCGGGCTGATTCGGCCGGCTGCCAGATGCGGCCAGACGTCGCGCTCGAGGTCTTCGGCCAGATGCGTCTTGAACTCGACCGAGCGGGGGCGGAGGAGGGACCCGGTTAGGGTGAGGCGCCTGGCCATGATGGGCCAGAGCGAGATTTCGGCCTTGGGCCCTAACTGAGCGGCGATGGAGACGTGGCGGCCTTCCTCGGCGAGGCAGGAGAGGTTGCGCGGCACATAGTCGCCGCCGATCAGGTCGAGCACGACGGCCGCTCCCCCGGGGGCGATCCGCTTGATTTCCTCGACGAAATCCTGGGTCTTGTAGTTGATGGCGTGAGCCGCGCCGACTTCCCGGGCGCGGGCGCATTTCTCGTCGGAGCCGGCGGTGACGATGACGGTGAGGCCGAAGACCTTGCCCAGCAGGATGGCGGCGGTGCCGATGCCGCCGGTACCACCGTGGACGAGAACCGTGTCGCCCTCCCGCGCGCCGCCCCGCTGAAAGAGGTTGCTCCAGACCGTGAAGAAGGTTTCGGGAAGAGCAGCCGCCTCGACCATGTCGAGCGGCGCCGGCACGGGGAGGCATTGGCCATAAGGCGCTACGCAATATTCAGCATAACCGCCGCCCGAGACCAGGGCGCAGACCTTCTGCCCCACCACCGCCGAATCGACGGCATCGCCCACCGCCACAACCTCGCCCGCGACCTCCAGCCCCGGAATGGTCGGCGCGCCCGGCGGCGGTGGATAGAGGCCGAGCCGCTGCGCCACGTCCGGCCGATTGACGCCCGCCGCCGCCACTTTCACCAGCACCTCGCCGGCTCCAGGCTTCGGCACCGGCCGTTCCAGCGACACCAGGACCTCGGGTCCGCCGGGCGCCGCCGGGTCGATCGCAGTCATGGTAGCCGGCAGGCCGGTCATCGGGTCGCCCTCCTCGGGAAAATGTCGATAGGGGCGGCCCTTTGTCGGCACAAGCCGGCTCAGCCCTCGGGAAACCGGACGACGACATTGGGCGATGGAAAGGAATGCTCGATATTCAATGGCGCCGGGCGCCGGTGCCAGGGATCGCCTCGGGAAAAGGCATCCATGGTCGGATAGGAGCCGACAATAGTGAAATCGGAGAAGAGGTAGGGCCGCCCTTCGGCGGGCAACGGCTCCGCCGCATCGCTGACATGGAAGTGCAGGTGCGGCCCCGTGGCCTGGCCGGTCATCCCGAGCGCCGCGATGACCTCGCCTTTCTCGACCCGGTCGCCGGGTTCGACCAGCAGGCCCGGTTTCAGATGCTCGTAAGTGGCATAACGTCCCTCGCCCAGGTCGAGCACGATGTAGTTGCCGGCCGCTTCGCCAAGGCTGCCGCGAAAGTCGCCATCGCCGGCGGGCGCCGCCATCCCGTCACGGGTTCCGACGACAATGGCATCCGCCACCGCGAGCACGTCGGCGCCAAGAGCGACGTCGCCGTCCCTGGGCTTCATCCAGTCGATCGCGAAACGACCCGGTATGCGCGCCCGACCGTCCACCGCATAGACGACCCGCCTGTGCCCCCGCTCCATCGCCGGTTCATAGACCGCCACCCAAGGCCCGCCACGCAAGGGCGGTCCGAGGACCGGCACCGGCCGTCGGTCTATGTCCACCGCGCCGGCTTCGAGCGTGACTGGCTCGCCGCCTTCCGCATGAAATTCGATGCGGTGGAGAAGCTTCCCTGGCGCCCCGGTAAGGGGAACGCCGAGATAGACTACCCTGCGCATTCCCGGGGCGATAACGCCCGTCTCGGCCGTTGCGCCCGGCCCTCCCAAGTGCCGGCGCAGCTCCGCGCCCTCGTAGCCAGCCATGACCATTCCCGTCGCAGCGTCCAGAATCCGCACGCGCATTAGCGTCAGGGGCCTGGAGGCGAAGTTGGTGAGGTGGAGCTCGTAGCGCAGCCGTGTCGCGTCGCCGATCCGCACCGGCACGGGCGAGACCGGGACCTGCACATCGAAGCTCTGCCGTACAGGTTCTTGCGTCTGGCTTATACCCGCGCTGGAGCAGGAGAGCCCAGCCGTGATTAGGAGGAATGCCGAAAGGGCAGCTCTTTTCATCTTCATTTCCCGGTGTTTATCGTTCCGCGCCGGCGGAATTGCGCTGGCCGACGAAACCCTAAGAGCAATGTGCTGGCGATCGGGGAGAGGGCGATCCGTGAACGGGACTACGGAGATGGCGAGCGGGACCGGCTAAGCCTTTTCGGCCGAGAGCCAGGGTCTGAGCTGGTCGCGGAAGCGGCGGCTGAGACGAAGCTGGGTGCCGTCATCGAGTGCGATGAGAGCATCGCCACGCCCGATGCCACGCACCTGCTGAATACGGTCGAAATGCACGATCGCGCGGCGATGAACCCGCGCGAACGCATCAGGTGGAAGCAGCCTATCCAAAGCTGAGAGGGATTCGTCGATCAGGTGGGAGCCGCCGGCGGTGTGAACTTCCGAATAATTGCCGGCCGCCTCGATCCATATGATCTGGTCGAGCGCGATGGCGCGCTGTGTGCCTCCCGAACGAACGCGCAGCCACGGCCGAGGAGCATTGACGCTGGCCGCGAGACGCGCTCGATCGATCTGCCATCCCTGATGCCTTCGCCGATAGGCGATGACCGCGACCACGCCTCCGACCAATCCGGCGTAGAGCAGCAGATTCTTGTCGAGATTGGACAGGAGCATGCGCTCTGCCATCGCCCAGCGCGTGGGGAGGCGGCCATCATTGTTGTAGGTCGGCCAGAACAGGCCCGCGAAAAGGAGGACGTGCAACAGGATTGTCGCCGGAAGACCGAGGATGTAGAGAGCGGCGCGCCGGGAAAGACCCCAGCCGCTTGTTTCCACGCGGCGGACGAGCAGGACCAGCGGCGGCGTAACGAGCGCCCAGATCGAGAAGATTGCCATCACATAGCCGAATGTCGGCCACCACGCTTGCGGCGATCCGCGAAAGAGGCTGAAGATATAGGCCTGGCCGGCGAAAAGGAGCGCCGCCAGTGTCCAGCCGACCAGACTCACGCCCGCGAGCAGGACCAGGCCTTGACGGCTTTCGATCGAGGGCGATTCGAAGGCGGAAACAAGCCGCTGGAGCGGGCGCCGGATCATGACCGACTATTAAGCCACCAGGCAATTCAGCGCCAGCCGTCCAAGCGAGTGCCCAGCGGTCACACAGCGGACAAGAAATCTGGGGATATGTCGCGCTGGCGATTGACACCAACGTGCGGTCGGCGGACTCTGGCGCCATGGATCTGGATGAGCTCTTTCCGGACAAACCAGGCGACCCGCTGACTTTGCTCGTCAAGCAGGACCTCGATCCACTGTCGGTCGAGGAGCTCCACGCCCGCATCGCCATCCTGGAAAGCGAGATCGCGCGCGTGAAGGCAAAGATTGAAGCCGCCGTTAACCATCGCGCAAGCGCGGATGAACTATTCAAGAAATGAAGCAGGCGGGGGCAACCGCCGATGATCCCCGCCGTTAATAGGAGCGAGTCCTTGATGCCCGAGCGACGCGCCCCGACATTAAGGATAAGTTGCCCGTGAAAACCTGTCGCGGGCCGCAAGGAGTAAGTTAATGCCATCATTCGCCCGTGAACTGGAACAGACGCTCCACACGGCGCTCGCCGAAGCGAGCGGCCGCAGGCACGAATATGCGACGCTCGAGCACCTTCTGCTCGCCCTCGTCGAGGATGCTCATGCCTCAAAGGTCATGTCGGCCTGCGGCGTCGATTTGAAGGAGCTGCGCGAAGGCGTCCGCCTCTATCTCGACAATGAGCTCGAAGCGCTGAAGGTGGAGGGCGAGACCGACCCCTCCCCCACCAGCGGTTTCCAGCGCGTCGTCCAGCGCGCCATCCTCCACGTCCAGTCCTCCGGGCGGGACGAGGTAACCGGCGCCAATGTCCTCGTCGCGCTCTTCTCGGAACGCGAGAGCTACGCCGTCTATTTCCTCCAGCAGCAGGACATGAGCCGCCTCGATGCCGTCAGCTACATCAGCCACGGCGTCGGCAAGGGCGAAACCGCGGCCGAGCCCGTCGAGGTGAAGGGCGCCGAGGAGGAGAAGAAGGAAGAGAGCGGCAAGAAGAAGAGCGAAAGTGCCCTAAAGCAATTCACCGTTAATCTGAACGAGAAGGCCGAGGCTGGCCGCGTCGATCCGCTGATCGGCCGCGGGCCCGAGGTCGACCGCACCATCCAGATTCTCTGCCGCCGCTCGAAGAACAACCCGCTCTATGTAGGCGACCCCGGCGTCGGCAAGACCGCCATCGCCGAAGGTCTCGCGCGCAAGATCGTCGAGGGCGACGTTCCCGATGTCCTGAAGGAAGCGGTGATCTACGCGCTCGACATGGGCGCCCTGCTCGCCGGCACCCGCTATCGCGGCGATTTCGAGGAGCGGCTGAAGGCGGTGGTGACGGAACTGGAGAAGCTGCCCAATTCCATCCTG
Source organism: Allosphingosinicella sp. (assembly GCF_036570505.1). GTDB lineage: Bacteria > Pseudomonadota > Alphaproteobacteria > Sphingomonadales > Sphingomonadaceae > Allosphingosinicella. The sequence continues at coordinate 34,598 of NZ_DATCYB010000105.1, forward strand.
TTCATCGACGAGATCCACACGGTGATCGGCGCCGGCGCCACCAGCGGCGGCGCGATGGACGCGTCCAACCTGCTGAAGCCCGCTTTGTCGGGCGGCACGATCCGCTGCATCGGCTCGACCACCTACAAGGAATTCCGCAACCATTTCGAGAAGGACCGGGCGCTGCTCCGGCGCTTCCAGAAAATCGACGTCAACGAGCCGACGGTCGAGGACACGATCAAGATCCTCGCCGGTCTGCGCTCGGCGTTCGAGGAGCATCACTCGGTGCGCTACACGTCCGACGCGATCAAGTCTGCGGTCGAGCTGTCGGCGCGCTACATCAACGACCGCAAGCTGCCCGACAAGGCGATCGACGTGATCGACGAGGTCGGCGCGATGCAGATGCTGGTGCCGCCATCACGCCGCAAGAAGACGATCACCACCAAGGAGATCGAGGCGGTCATCTCGACCATCGCCCGCATCCCGCCGAAGTCGGTTTCGACCGACGACAAGAAGGCACTGGAGCATCTCGGCCGCGACCTGAAGCGCGTCGTGTTCGGTCAGGACAAGGCGATCGAAACGCTGTCGTCGGCGATCAAGCTTTCGCGCGCGGGCCTGCGCGATCCCGACAAGCCGATCGGCAACTATCTCTTCTCGGGCCCCACCGGCGTCGGCAAGACCGAGGTGGCGCGTCAGCTCGCCTCGATCATGGGCATTCCGCTCCAGCGCTTCGACATGTCCGAATACATGGAGCGCCATTCGGTGAGCCGCCTGATCGGCGCGCCCCCGGGCTATGTCGGCTACGACCAGGGCGGCCTCCTCACCGACGCGGTCGACCAGCATCCGCACAGCGTGCTGCTGCTCGATGAGATCGAGAAGGCGCATCCGGACCTGTTCAACATCCTCCTCCAGGTGATGGACAACGGCAAATTGACCGATCACCACGGCAAGACGGTCGATTTCCGCAACGTCATCCTCATCATGACGACCAATGCGGGCGCGTCCGACATGGCCAAGGAAGGGATCGGCTTCGGCGCTATCACTCGCGAGGGCGAGGACGAGGAAGCGATCAAGCGGATGTTCACGCCGGAATTCCGCAACCGCCTCGATGCGGTGGTGCCGTTCGGCTATCTGCCGCCCGAGGTCGTCGCCCGCGTCGTGGACAAGTTCATCCTTCAGCTGGAGCTCCAGCTGGCGGACCGCAATGTCCACATCAGCCTCGACGACGAGGCGAAGCAGTGGCTCACGTCGCGCGGTTACGATCGTCTCTACGGCGCCCGGCCGATGGGGCGGCTGATGCAGGAGAAGATCAAGCAGCCGCTGGCCGAGGAACTGCTGTTCGGCAAGCTCCTCAACGGCGGCGAGGTGAAGGTCACGATCAAGGACGACGCGCCCGCCTTCGAGATCGTCCCCGCCGCGCCCAAGCCCTCGCGAAAAAAGAAGGGTGGAGGCAAGAAGAAGACCGAAGAGCAGAAGGCCTAGTCGTCATTGGAAGCATAGCGAAGCAATCCAGCAAGCTGAGCAGCTGGATTGCTTCGTCCCCCGGATCGGGTCCGGTCTTCGCAATGACGAGCGTCCGCTGGCGGCCCCGACGGGCGGGACCGGTCGTTCGACGCCCATGACAAGTGGACTCCCGCTTTGCCGTGACTGACGCTATTGTGCCGCTCCCATTGAAGGAGCGTGGCGATGCCCAACCTCACCTTCTACACCAATCCCCAATCGCGTGGGCGAATCGCTCGCTGGATGCTCGAGGAAGTCGGCGAGCCTTACGACACCGTCATCCTCGACTATGGCACGACGATGAAGGACGCGGACTATCTCGCGATCAACCCGATGGGGAAGGTGCCCGCGATCAAGCATGGCGACACGATCGTCACCGAGGCCGGCGCCATCTGCGCCTATCTGGCCGACGCCTTTCCCGACAAGGGTCTGGCACCGCCGCTCGCCGATCCGCGGCGCGGACCCTATTTCCGCTGGTTGTTCTTCGCGGCCGGATGCGTCGAGCCGGCGGTAACCAGCAAGGCTCTTGGGCTGCTTGCGCCCGCCGACAAAAAGCAAATGGCCGGCTACGGCAGCTACGAGGAGACGATCGATACGCTCGAGCGCGCCGTCTCTGGTGCTCCGTATATCTGCGGCGATCAGTTCACCGCCGCCGACGTTTACGTGGGATCTCAGATCGGCTGGGGTCTGATGTTCGGGACGATCGAGAAGCGGCCGGCTTTCGAGGCTTATGTCGGCCGCTTGCAGTCGCGCCCCGCGGCAAGACGCGCGAACGAGCTCGATGACGCCGCGATGCCAAAGCCGGAGCCTCAGCCCGCCTGACCGAAAGGAGCGAAAGATGAGTGAGGACGTCCGCGCGGCCGCTATCAGGCTCTATGACCGCTTCACCCATGAGGGCCTAGACCGTCGCGCCTTCATGGCCGAGCTCACCAGGATCTCCGGCAGCGCTGCCGCGGCCAATGCCCTGCTCCTCGGCATCGCCGCCAGTCCGGCCGCCGCGGCCATCGTTCCCGAGAATGACGATCGGCTCATCATCCGCCGGGGCTCGCTCGGCCTCAAGGGGCGCGCGCTGAACGGCTATGTCGCGACGCCCAAGGCCGCTGCCGGAAAGAAGATTCCCGGCGTCATCGTCATCCATGAGAATCGCGGCCTCAACCGCCATATCCAAGATGTGGCTCGCCGCGTGGCCCTGGGCGGTTATTTCGCCGTCGCGCCCGATTTCCTTTCGGAGATGGGCGGCACGCCCGCCGACGAGGACAAGGCGCGCGAGATGATCGGGCGCCTGGAACTGCAGGGCAGCGTCGCCGATGCCGTCGCCCTGCTCGGCGCGACGCGTGCCCTTGATCACAGCAACGGCAAGGTCGGCGCCGTTGGCTTCTGCTGGGGTGGAGCGTTCGTCAACCGCCTCGCCGTCGCCGCCGGCGACGGGCTCGATGCCGGGGTCGCCTATTACGGCCCGGCACCCGATCCGTTGGAAGCCGCCAAGGTCAAGGCGGCGATGCTGCTCCACTATGCCGGGAACGACGAACGGGTGAACAAGACGGGCGGGCCCTGGGCCGCCGCGCTCAAGAAGGCGGGCGCGAACGTCACCGCCCACACCTATCCGGGCGTCGAGCACGCCTTCAACAACGACACATCGGCGGAACGGTACGACAAGGCGGCTGCGGATCTCGCCTGGAGGCGGACCATGGATTTTCTTGGCCGTCATCTCGGCTGATACGCATCGAAGGGGGGAAAGCAGAAATGGACAATACCCGCAGGGCGATGCTCGTCCTCGCCGTCGCCGCGATCCTGGTCCTGATCGGCACCGCCGTCTACACCGGCAACGCCGCCATCTATCTCCTCGCCGCCCTGGCCGCCTTCCCTGCGCTCATGGTCTGGCAACGGCGCGGAGCCAACGACTGACCGAGAGACCCGCCGCGCCGAAGTGAAAGACTATCGACCATGACGAGGACGGTCAGATGGCTGGCGCTGTTGCTCAGCAGAGGTTCCGGCGACCGCGGCCGCCGCGCGGAGTCGCCGCTCGCCATTCCGCTGGTGGGCTGGCGCGACATCGTGATCCGGGTCTGGCGCAACGCCAAGGCCGACAATCTCAACGTTCTCGCCGCCGGCATTGCCTTCTACGCCTTTCTGGCTCTGCTGCCGCTGATCGCCTCGACGGCGATGATATACGGCCTGGTGCGCGCGCCGGCCGAGGTGGTCCGGGACGTGGGCAAGCTTGTGTCGATCATCCCCGAGGCGGCTCAGCCATTGGTCGCCAGGCGGGTCGTCGAGGTCATCACCGACCATCGCGGCGGCGGTCTCGCCCTGCTGCTCGCGTTGCTGCTCACCATCTACGGCGGCGCGCGGAGCGCGCGATCGATCACGGCCGCGCTCAACGTCATTTACGGGGAGGGGGACGTGCAGCGCTTCGCCAGGCGCTGGGGCATCCCGATCCTGCTGGCTCTGGGCAGCGCGGCGCTCATGCTGCTGGCGCTGCTGGCGATCGCCCTGTTCGGCTATGTGGGAGAACTGATGCCCGAGGGCACGCCGCTCGGATGGGGCGTGGCGAAGCTCAGTTTCTGGCTGCTGATCACCGCTGGCATCAGCGTCGGCAGCGCCCTCCTTTATCGCTACGCGCCCTCGCGTCGTCACGCGCGCTGGGCCTGGATTCTTCCCGGCGCGCTCACGACGACCGTCCTGTGGCTGCTCGCGACCTTCGCCTTCGGCTTCTATATCGCCCGCTTCGGCCGCTACGACATCAGCTACGGCTCGCTCGCCGCCGTCGTCGTGCTCCAGCTATGGATCTACCTTTCGGCCTTCATCCTGCTGCTCGGCGCGAAGCTCAACGCCGAGATTGAGCTTCAGACGGACGAAGACACCACTGTAGGCGCGCCCCGCCCCGCAGGGCGCCGGCATGCCGCCTCCGCCGACGAGACGGGGGAGATACCCACGATCGGCCTCGACCTTCCGGAATAGGAAAAAGGCCCGGCGTTGTCACCGGGCCTTCTCCCCTTCTCCATCAGGACCATGCCTATTCGCGGCTGCCCATGAACTGGAGGAGGAAGGTGAACATGTTTACGAAATCCAGATATAGCGACAGCGCGCCCATGATCACCACCTTGCCGATCATATCACTGCCGGCGACGTGGAAATAGAGGCTCTTGATGCGCTGTGTGTCATATGCGGTGAGCCCCGCGAACAGCAGCACGCCGATGAAGCTGATCACCAGCTGCATCGTCGAGGATTGCAGGAACAGGTTGATGATCATCGCGACCAGCAGCCCTACGACGCCCATGATGAGGAAGGTGCCGAAGCCCGACAGGTCCTTCTTCGTGGTATAGCCCCAGAGGCTCAGGCCCGCGAAGGCCGCGGCCGTCGCGAAGAAGGTCTGCGCGATTGACGTGCCGGTGAAGACTAGGAAGATGGAAGCCATCGAAAGGCCCATCACCGTCGCGAAAGCCCAGAAGAGGAGCTGGGCGGTGCCCGTCGAAAGCCGGTTGATGCCGAAGCTCAGCACCATCACGAAGGCGAGCGGCGAGAACATGATGACATATTTGAGGATGCCCGGCCCCATCAGAATCTGGGCGGCATAGCCGCTGCTGGCGAACAGCAGCGCGACGATGCCCGTGAGCAATACCCCCGATGCCATATAGTTGTAGACTGAGAGCATATAGGACCGCAGGCCCGCGTCGAAGGCCACGCCTTCGCGGGGGCGCGTCGTCGTCTGCGGCGATGCGTTCACCCGCGGGTCAAATCCATTTGCCATTTCAAACTTCTCCTTTGCGGCGAAACCATCGCCGTCGCCCGTCAATATCGGGTGAATCGGCGTACCTTTCAAGGAAAACCGGACATCGCCCCCTCCCCGTCATTCTCTCGAAACGCTATGGGCTGATGGCATCATGCACCGCTTGTTCGTCGCCATCCGGCCACCCCGCCCCGTTCGCGAACTGTTGCTCGACGTCATGGGCGGCGTGCGTGGGGCACGCTGGCAGAGCGACGACCAGCTGCACCTCACGCTGCGCTTCATAGGAGAAGTAGACCGGCATCTGGCGGAGGATCTCCACGCCGCGCTCGGTGCGATCCATCATCCGCGCTTCGAAATAGCGCTGAGCGGCATAGGCAGCTTCGAACGGCGCGGTCAGCCGGAAACCTTGTGGGCCGGAGTTACGCCGCACGAGCCGCTGAAGGCGCTCCACAACAAGGTCGATCAGGCCGCCGCCCGCGCCGCCATCGCGCCGGACCAGCGCGCCTATCTGCCTCACATCACGCTGGGCCGCCTCAATCGTGCGGCCGGACCGATTGCCGGCCTCCTCGAACAGTCGGGCGGCCTTTCCAGCGCGCCCTTCCCGGTCGACAGCTTCGGCCTCTACGAAAGCGAGCTCACCCCCGAAGGCGCCGTTTACTCGATCGTGGAACGCTACAGGCTGGATTAGGCGCCCAGCCGATCCATCAGCCGTTCGACCATGCCGGCATAGCCGGTGCCGAAGAGCCGGAGATGCACGAAAGCAGGAAAGAGCTGATAGACATCTCGCCGCTCGCCCCAGCCGGGTTCCAGCGAACCATAGGCTTCCTGAAATTCAGGCGGCGGCGCGTCGAACAGGGTCACCATCGCGAGATCGACCTCTGAATGGCCGTGATAACAGGCCGGATCCACCAGCGCGGCGAGCTGCCCATCCCTGACGAGGATGTTGCCGCTCCACAAATCTCCATGGAGAAGCGAGAGGGGCGGATCGGGGGGAAGCAGGTCGCCCAAACGCTTCGCTAACCGCTCGACCCGCTCCCGCCAGGGCCGATCAAGCACCCTGGCGGTCGCAAGCAGCCTTTGCTCGGCCCAGAAGCCCGGCCAATCGCTCCGCTGCCGGTTGTCGAGCGCTACCGAGCCAAGCGCATAGTCTACCGACCATCCGTAACTCTCCCCGGTGACGGCGTGCAACTCGCGCGTTGCCGCGCCGATGTCCGCCCAGGCAAGGGGGCTGAACACGCCATCATTGTCGATATGCTGAAGCAGAAGCACGCCCTCATGCTCGCCCTCGACCAACGGCGTTGGCACGCCGGCGGCGGCCAATGTTCGCAGCATCGCCGCTTCGGTAGCGACGGCCGGGCCGCCCTTCGCGACCGTGCACCGCCCGTCGCCTCGACGAAGCAGCAGCACTTCCGACAGATCGCCGCCAGCGAGCCGCTGCAGCCGCTCCTCCGGGGCACCGGTCAGAGCGGCGACCCTGCGGGCGAAGACGCTCACCGCCCGGCGATCCTCCGCGCCAGTCCCTTCGCGCCTTCGGTCACGTCGGACCAGGTGACGTCGAAATGCTCTTCTCCGCCATAATAGGGATCCGCCACCGCCTGCCCCACTCGCCCCTCTACATGGTCGAGCAGCAGCGACAGTTCCGCCTTGCCGTCCGCAGGCCGCATGCGGCGCAGGTCGGTGAGGTTTTCGGCATCCAGCGCAACGATGTAATCGAACCTGCGGAAATCGTCGGCGGTCACCTGTCGCGCTCTCAAATGCGCGATATCGACGCCATTTCGCGCCGCCACGGCCGAGGCGCGGCTATCCGGCGGATGGCCGATGTGCCATGTGCCCGTCCCGGCGGAATCGATATCGACATCCAGCCCAAGCCGCCTCGCTTCCCGGCTGAACGCCGCCTCGGCGAGCGGGGAGCGACAAATGTTGCCGAGACAGACGAACAACACGGACTTGACCATCGCGCCGAACCTTATTGCTGGGCTATCACGCCCTTATGCCGCGGGCCGCCCTACGCCGCCGCGAAAACACCGCAGGCAATTCGCGCCCCGCTGTTCCCGGAAGGATCGGAGCGATAGTCGTCAGGGCCGGAATGGATAACGATCGCCGCGCCGTCTTCGTCGAGAAGGGCGTCACTGCTCCCGGAGATCCGGGCGGCGGCGATCGTATATTCCAGCGTGCCAGCGCCATTGGTGCCGATAAGGATGTTGGGCATGTCGCCCTTGTGCATGCCGGCGGGATTCTCGCTGCCGTGCCCGCGGTTGGTCGGGTTCCAATGCCCGCCGGCACTGTCGAAGCCCGGCGCGATGCATTGCCCGGTCATATGGACATGGGCGCCGTGCGCGCCTGACGGCAGACCCACGCCCTCGATCCGCACGCGGATGCTGTCGCCCGACTGGGTGGCCGTGGCAGTCCCCATCGCCCGGCCCGAGGCGTCGAGCAACTGCGCGCTTGCCGTCAATGCCTGCGGAAAATCGTCATCCGGCTCCACGCCATAATCGGTAGCCGCACAGCCGACGAGGCTAATGGACGCGACGGCGCCGAGGGCGAGAATATGTGCTTTCATCTTGTCTCTCCTCCTGTTTCACCTTCCGAACGGGCCGGAGGCGGAACGGTTTCGGGCGCGGCCGATCAAGTCTCCATCTCCGTCGCCCGCCCGATTCCGTGAGATCGAAACCCCGCGTTTTCCACCTCCTCGGTCGGATAGATATTTCTAAGGTCGACGAATACCGGCTCGGCCATCGCCGCCGCCAGCCGTTTGAGGTCGAGCGCGCGCAACACGTCCCATTCGGTGACCAGCACCACAGCGTCAGCGCCTTTGGCCGCTTCATAGGGGCTGGTCGAGAATTCGATTTCCGGCATCATCGGCCGCGCCTGTTCTATGCCTTCGGGATCGTAGGCCCGTATCTTAGCTCCGGCGTCCTCCAACGCCTGGACGATCGCAATCGAGGGCGCTTCGCGCATGTCGTCGGTGTTGGGCTTGAAGGTGAGGCCGAGCAACGCCACCGTCTTGCCGCGCGCGTCGCCACCCAGGGCCCGGATCACCTTGCGGCCCATGGCCCGCTTCCTGAGATCGTTTACCTTGACCACCGACTCTACGATCCGGAGCGGCGACTGATAGTCCTCGGCCGTCTTCAGCAGCGCCAGCGTGTCCTTCGGAAAGCAGGAGCCGCCATAGCCCGGTCCGGCGTGGAGGAACTTCGATCCGATGCGGTTGTCGAGGCCGATCCCGCGGCTCACATCCTGCACGTCCGCGCCGACCATCTCACACAGGTCGGCGATCTCATTGATGAAAGTGATCTTGGTCGCGAGGAAGGCGTTGGCCGCATATTTGATGAGCTCGGCCGTCCGGCGGCTGGTAACGACCAGCGGCGCCTTGTTGAGATAGAGCGGCCTGTAGATCTCGCGCATCGCCTCGGCCGCCAGGTGGTCCTCAGTGCCGACGACGATGCGGTCTGGCCGCTTGAAATCCTCGATCGCCGCGCCTTCGCGCAGAAACTCCGGATTAGAAACCACTCGAGCCTTTGCCGCCGGCGCCGCTTCGCGGATGATTCGTTCGACCTCGTCGCCAGTCCCCACCGGCACGGTCGATTTAGTCACCACCACCGCCGGTTTCCTGAGCGCGCGCGCTATCTCCTCGGCGGCTCCGAAGACATAACTGAGATCGGCATGCCCATCGCCGCGGCGCGATGGCGTTCCCACGGCAATGAACACCGCGTCCGCCGCGGCGACGGCAGGCGCGAGATCGGTCGCGAACGAAAGCCGACCGCCCGCCACGTTGCGCTCCACCAGTTCGTCCAGCCCAGGCTCGAAGATCGGCATTATGCCCTGGCGAAGCGCTTCTATCTTTGCTGCGTCCTTGTCGACGCAGGTCACGTCATGGCCGAAGTCGGAGAAGCAGGCTCCGGAAACCAGCCCCACATAGCCGGTCCCGATCATTGCGATGCGCATGGATATTCCCTGATCAGATAAATGCCGGATCCGCTTAACAAAGGCGGTCGCTCCAGAACAGGCCCTTCGCGGTTGCAGACCGGCAGTTCAGCTCCGGTCAGCCCGACGGGCTGTCGTCCAAAGAAAAAAGGAGCCGGCCCTTTCGGACCGACTCCCTTTTTTCGCTTGGCTCCCGGCTGCCGAAGCTGCCAGGGACCACCTTACATGCCCGAACCCGGGCCGAAGGTGATTTCCACGCGCCGGTTCTGCGGCTCGCGAACGCCATCGGCGGTCTCGACCAGCGGGCGGCTCTCGCCGAACGCTTCGGTGGTCATGACGCCTTCCGGCACACCGCGACCGGCCAGATAGGCGCGAACCGCGTCGGCACGACGCTGCGACAGACCAACGTTGTAGTCCGCCGGACCCGAACGGTCCGCGTGGCCCGCCAGCACGACCTGCGCCTGGCCCGTCTGCTGGTAGGCAGCGGCGGCGTTGTCGAGGATGGCGGCCGCCTGCGGCGTGATGTCCGACTTATCCCAGTCGAAGAACACGATGAACGGCCCGGCCGGAACCGCCGGAGGCGGCGGAGGCGGCGGAGGCGGCGGAGGCGGCGGAGGCGGAGGAGGCGGAGGAGGCGGAGGAGGCGGAGGAGCAGCCCCGAAGTTGAAGACGATGCCGCCGAGCAGGCTGTGCGAGCGAAAGCGATATTCCGCCGGCGCGCCGTTGAACGCCACATACTCCAGATCGGCGACGTTGAAGAAACGATACTTCAACTGAACGTCGATATTCTCGGTGAGCGGAGCACGAACACCAGCGATGGCCTGCCAGGCCAAACGTGAATCGCTGTCGTCCAGGAAAGGCGCGGCATTGTCGAAGCGACGCCAGTTGTTCGCCTTAATCTTGGCGTAACCGATACCGCCACCGATAAAGCCCTGCAGGCCGTCATCGTCGCCGATGTCCAGCATGCCGTTTACCATGAAGGCGAGCGCGCTGGTGGAGCCAGTCGCGTCATCATCGGGCGGGCCGCCTACGAGAGGATCTCCGGGCACGGGAACGGCGAACCGGCCATCGTTGATCTGGGCCTTCTTGTAGGACACTTCCGCTTCGATCCTGGCGCCGCCAAGATCGTAACCAGCGAACAGTGCGCCGTCATAACCGAAATCGTGATAGACACGGATCTGGCCGTTCGAGCCTGGCAGGTTCTCGTCTCCGGCTGAACCGGCGATCCTGACATCGTAGTCTTCGACGAGCATCGCGCCGAATTCGCCGCCGACATACCAGGCGCCATCGCGCGCAAGTGCCGGAGTCGCGAGCACGGTGGATGACAGCGCCACAACTATGGCGAGCTTCCGCATAAATCTTTCCCCTTTCTTATTCGCGTCCCAACGGAACGACCTTGAACTCAATACGGTAAGCGGAGTTTCCGTGCAAGCACGCTTATCCCTCCAATTGTTGCCGAAATGCCTCAGTTCATCGTTATCAGAACCAAGGCCCCTCGCCAGACGCCCCTCAAACGACACTCCTCCGCGTCGGTTTCATTGCAGGAACAAAAAAGATCAATCGATCAACCCATGTGACATTAATGTCGCAATGATCGCGTCGATCGCTGTACGGGCCTCCGGGTCAATTGTCGTTCCTCCTGAAGGACTTGGCGCTTCCGGTTGACGCGCGCCCACGACCTGTTGGCCATCGACCAGCAGACGGGTCACGGGCAACTCCCCGCTGCTCCAGCCGGTGCCGTTCCAGTGTAGCCACAGGCCCCGCGCCCTGTCCCACGCCATCATCCCGGCCTGCGGCGTGATGAAACGCCAATCGCCTTCGGTCCACGTCGCGACGTCATCTTCCTTGCCGCTCCAATCGCCGCTCGCGCCGATGGCGACAATCCAGCTTTCGCCGATTTGCGGGGTTTGGGGCGGGGTCGGGAGCGGTCCCTCCTCGACAGCGGCATGCAGCGCCGCATCGATCCGCGTCAGCGCCTCGTTACGATAGACTTCTTTCTGTGCCCGACCGGGAAGGATGAAAGGCAATTGGTATCGCTCGGTCTCGCTCATGGGTTCTCCAGAGAATTCAGTGTCATTGTGCAGATCTGTTGGAATGGGGCGCGGCTCTTGGTCTTCGCCCGCTCGACTCATGACTGGGCTGGAACGATGAGGTTCGCCGGGCGGGACGGCGCGAAGGTGCCGAGCTGGCGGACATCCACCGCGATGTCACCGGTCGCGTTGTCGGTGGCCTGCTCGGCTGCCGAATAGAGATAGAGCGGCTCCGATACGGCACCGTCCGTTCGTAGCCCGTGCCGGAAATGACGAGACTGTAGGTCTCGCTCTCTTCGCCAACCAAGGTGTCCGTTCCGCTCAGCCAGGTCCGACCGGCGCAGCTTCGCCTCACCCAACTGATCGCCAGATCTCCGGCTTCGGTCCACTCCGCCTTGAAGTAACCGGCGCCGGCGGTCTCACCGCTTCGCCCGTCAAGGTCGGGCTTGCGATCACCGACACGGGGTCGCCGAGGCCGCTCGCGCCTAGTCGCACCTCGCCGCCGAGAAGCGCCAGCGGCGGCTCGATCACGGCCAGGCTGGCACATCCAGCAGATCGAATGCCTCACCGGGAGCGTGGGTCGCGGCAGCCCACTCGCTGCCCCGCCGGCCGCGAAGCAGCCGAAAGCGTCTGTTTCCGATCGGAAAGATGCCGCTCGCCGCCACCGAAATCGAACGCACGCCGGCGCTTGACAGCAATTCGCGCCAGCCACCCGAATCCTTCGTGACGTTGACGGCCTCGCCGTTCACCTGCATCTGCGTCGTCCGCATTCCCGCCACCGTCGCGTAGACGGGCGGCTGTCCACCGTCCCCCACCTTCAGCAGAAACGCGCTACCTTTTTCCGCGCTCATGGTTTATTCTCCTATTGTTCAAGCTGTTGCACGGGGGAGTCGCGATGATTTCGCTTGCGCTTGCTTCGATGCTGGTCCTCGCCCAGGCGGATGCCGGCCTGCCCCAGGCCCGCCGCGCCTATGGCGACTGTCTCAACCGCGCGGTGCGCTCCCATCTCGATTCGAAAACCAGTCCAGCTGCCTTTGACAAGGGGCTGGCCACCGCCTGTGCCGCCAAGGAGGCCGCCTACCGCAACGCCATCATGGCGAGCGAGAAAGCCGCCGGCGCGAGTGCCGCCGAGGCGGAGGAACTCGCCAGCATGGACATCGAGGATCTGGAGACGAACACCAAGGACCTCTACCGCCTTCACATGGAGCAAGGCACTCGACCGGAATGATGCGCGTTAGCCGGAGCCCGCCGCCAGCATTCTGACCCTGAACTCAATTACGCCCGCCCAGGCTTGTGGCGCCGCCTCGCCGCCTTCCCTGACGATCCAGCAGCGCAGATAATTGGGCATAGCGAAGCTCCATCCCGCCATCCCTCCCATGCCGGCGATTGCCCCTTCGGCCTCGCCCATCAGCCGCCGCAGGCGCGCCGGCGTCTCGCCTTGTCGCGCAGAGCGACGGCCAGCCGCAATTCGCGTCCGCCGGCGCTCTTGTGGCTCCAGTCCGTCTCGGGTCCGACCTCGATCACGGCCTAGGGAACCGATGCCCGCACCGGGGAATCCGTCGTAGACGCCGACACCCGCCAGGCTCGCGAGCGCCGCCTTCGCTGCCGTCACCAGGGCTTCCTGAGCCGTCATTTCATGCTCTCCCGTTCACCTCGAGCCTGTCCGAGGGCCAGCCAGCGCAGCGCCGGATCGAGCAGGAACCGGCGAAGGAGATCGCGCCCGACCAGCCGGATGCCGTCCTCGACGGCCTCGACTTGGATCCCGCGAGGCAACGCGCCCCGCATTCGCGTGGCCAGCTATTCCGCTCGCGCTTTCACCAGGCGCCGCGCGGCTCGCTCGACCCATCCGGAAAGGTTCTCGAACATCTTCCCTCCGGAATACCCCAACCGCATCCGTCGCCATGGCCGCCACAGCGCCGTCACGGCCGCCGGCGGGCCGCCGCCATCTGCTGCATCGTGATGGGTGAAGAGATGGGCGACAAGCCGCGCCACCCCCTGCCGCAGCGCCTCGGGCAACGCCACCCAGTCCGCGGCCAGCCCCGCCTGGTAGCTCACCCGCACCCGCGCGGCGTCCAGCGGCTGCGTGACACGCACCCAGCTGTCGCCATTGGCGTCGATGTCGATCGCATAAGTCTCGGCAGCAAGCGCGTGGTCGCCCCGTCCGCATCCAGCACGTCCACCCCTGAGATGACGCTCACCGGCGCCATCCCGAGCCGCGTCCACGAACCGCGCGAGGGCAGCGTCTCGATGAACCCTGGCGCATCAGCGCCTGGCCGGTAAACCGCTCGCACAAGCGAATAGACCGGCGCCACGCCACACTTTCCGCCATCAGCCGCACCGCCCGCTGCGCGACCGGATTGGCGAGATACGCCTCCCGCACCTGCGCCTCGTAGGACCGCGGCCATTCCCCCACCGCCACCGACCCCTGCCACATACGCAATAAAAAAGGCCGGGGCTGACCCCCGGCCTTCCGCCCGAACCATTTCATGGTCGCTCCTAACTTGCCGCTGGGTCGCCTGACCCGGCACCTGAATCGAAGAGGCCGGCAGCGGCATCCCGCTGCCGGCCTCAACCCGGGGATCAACTCCCCAAAACGTCCCAAATCTCTCCGGCCACCGCCGCCAGGGCAACCGCCGCGGGCGGCCGCCAGTCACGCAGCGGCCGCCGCAGCAAGATCGCCACCAGCAGCATCACGCCGAGCCCGACATAGACATGCAGCGCGTCCTTGCTGAGGTCGGTCGCCTGGACGAGGACGAGCTTGGCATCCTGAAATACACTCATCGTTACACCTTGGCCCGAAAGGGCGTGAAATCCGTTTCCCGGTCATAGACATCGACGCCCTCGCGCCGCTTCAGCCAGCCCACCACCGCGTAGGTGACCGGCGTCAGCAGCGCCTCCCAACCCACCTTCAGCGCGAACTGGGTGACGAGAACGATCAGCAACGTCTGATCGTCCCAGACACCGTAGAAGGCGAGCGGGTAGAAGATCAGGCTGTCGATCCCCTGCCCGACGATGGTCGAGCCGACGGTGCGGGTCCACAGCAACCGGCCCGCCGTCCATACCTTCATCTTCGCGAGAACGAAGCTGTTGGCGAACTCGCCGGTCCAGAAGGCGACGATCGAGGCGAGGACGATGCGCGGCACCTGGCCGAACACCACCTCATAGGCTGCCTGACCCTCCCAGCTCGCCGCCGGCGGCAGCGCCACCACCATCCAGGCCATGAACGCCATGAAGAGGAGCGCGCCGAACCCCGCCCAGATGCACCGCCGCGCCCGGGCATAGCCATAGACCTCGGTCAGCACGTCGCCGATCACATAGGATATGGGGAAGAAGAGGATACCCGCCCCGAACGGCCATTCGCCGATCACTGGAAGGTTGACCGTGGCGACCTTGCCGGCGCCGAGCACGTTGGAGAGCAGGAGGATGGTGACGAACGCCGCCATCACGAAATCGAAATAGCGAAAGCGCGCGCCCGCCAGCGCCTCGCCCTCTACCGCTTCGATGTCCCCCCTGCGCATTGCGGCACGAATAGCGTCGTTCCACCCTCCGTGAAAGCGCGAGCGACGCCCGGCGGCCGAAAAACCGGTTCCTACTTTTCCGGGAAGTGCTTTAGAGCATGGCCCACGCGCCCGTAGCTCAGTCGGATAGAGCACGAGCCTTCTAAGCTTGGGGTCGCAGGTTCGAATCCTGCCGGGCGCGCCAAATACCGCCGTCTGCGACGCAGAGGCCGACCAAAGTACGACAGCGTAGCGTGGGCAGCGCTTCCTAGCGGTGAGGAAGTTCGAATCCTTCGGGGCGAGACTGATCGCGCCCAACAGGGTCGTCGGTTGAGGTCGCTATCTTTCCCGAAAGCTGCCCCTCTCAGCGGCAACCTGGCCCGCTGAAAACTATCAACGGAGGGCGCGCACCCACAGTCCAAGTGGCGCCAGCATGGTCAGTACGAAAAGAACGATAGTCACTGTTACGCCCGTCGGCACTTCGGGCAAGCCACCCGCGCTGCCATACGTCAGCGCTTCCTGGTATCCGAACCAGACGGAGGCGAGCAGTACCGATACCGTGAATGCATACGCGGTCAGAACTGCCTTACGCCACTCGGCCTGGCCTTGCCGTTGCTGGCGTTTGGCCTGGAGATAGGCGCCGGTGAGACAAAGACCCGAAAGCCCGAGGCCGAACACGAACCACACCACCTTGCTCCACAGGCCGGCGAAGTTACCGAAGTGGAGCGGGTCTGCCATGTCGATCCAGCGGTGGAGCGGACGCATCTCTCCGCTGCGACGGATTGCGAGGGTGCTGCCGTCGCGCGCGTCGAGCCAGACCCGTGCGCCGCGGTCGCGGGTGAACCAGCCACCGTCCTGCCCGTGGACCTCGAACAGTCCGGAATCCATCTGACCGGTCACCACAGTGCGGACCTCGAGCCGGGGGTATGCCCGCTCGGCCGCCGCGACCAGGCGCGAGATCGAGAGCGTCCGCGTCACGCTGCCTTCCGCCGCGGGCGGGTCGGGATAAGGAGCTTCGTCGGTAATCTTCCACTCGGCGAGGTACCAGATTCCGGTGACGGCGATCAGCGTCACGAACCACAGGCCCCATAGGCCGGTCAGCTTGTGCAGGTCGCTCCAGAACACCTTGGCGCCCCGGTGAGTTTGGAGCTTGAAGAAGCCGCGCCAGAACCGCTTGTAAAAGATCAGGCTGGTGACCAGCGAGGCCGCCAGCACGAAGGCCAGCAGGCCAACCAGCCAGTAGCCGAACGGAATCTCCCAAACACGCCATTCGCCGATGAACAGCGACATGTGGAAACTGCGCAGGAAGCGCTGAACGTTAAAATAGCTGAGCGTGGCCAGCAGCCGGCCGGAACCCGGATCGGCCCAGCCGCGATGCATCACTCCGTCGGGATCGTTCAGCCACAGCTCGGCCGCATGACCCGGCGCGATGGGAGCCTGGATCGAGTTGAGCCGCCAGCCGGGATGGGCCGCTTCGAAATTCTGCGCGATCTCCTGCCAGGCCACACTTTCCGCCGGCGGCGCGCGCAGCCGCTCGTCGATCAGCCAGTCGATGTCCTGGCTGAAAACCGCCACCGTCCCCGACCAGCAGACGACGAACAGCAGCAGTCCGGCGGTCAGGCCGATCCAGCTGTGCCAGACGAAGAAGGTCCGCCGGCGCACGGCGGCGTCAGAAACGGCCCTTGAAGCCGACCGTCACCCGGCGCGCCTCGGACTGGAAGTAGAAGAACCCCACGCCCTGGTCGGCAACGCTGACATATTTCTCGTTCAGCAGGTTCGACGCGGCCACGAAAATTTCCCCCGGACCGACGTCGTAGTGCACCGCTGCGTCCATCAGGAAGAGCGAATCCGTCGCGACGAAGCCGAGCGCCTCGTCGGCCGCAGTGAAGTAGCTCGCCGCGCCGTAGTATGTGCCCTGCAGCGAGAGGCGCAGCGGCTCGACCGGGCGGTAATTGGCGGACCCGGTGAGGCGGAATGGAGCGACGATGTCGGTGCTGTAGGGAATGTAGCGCCCCTCGGCGTCATCGAAGATCTTGCCGCGCTGCCAGGTCAGCACTGCGCCGAGATCGAGCTGCGGCGTGACCGCCCAGTCGGCGCTGCCCTCGAAGCCCCAGAACCGCTGCGGCGCGCGCAGCGGGATAAGCGGACACAGCGTCTCGCCGGCGCAGCTCGGGTCCGCCTGGAGCAGCGAGGCATTTTCCGAAGTCGAACGGAAGCCCGCGACCTCGAACTTCACCGTATCGAGCTGTCCACGAATGCCAATCTCGAACTGGTCCGAAGTCGCCGGTTCGGGGGAGATGAGCGAGGGATCGGTCTGGTTGCGCGCGGCGCGGCCGAGCTGCGAGATCTCCGCGCCCTGGCTGAAACCGCCGTAGAGCTGCACCCGGTCGGCCAGGTCGTAAACCGCGCCGGCGTTGAACAGCGTCAGGCTGGTCTTGCCCAATGCTCCAGGGGTGGCCGCGCCCCCGAGCGCCGGGTCGTAGCCGCGCTCGCCGATCTCGCCGCGGTACCACTCCTGGCGCGCCCCGCCCACCAACTTCAGGCGGCCGAAGTCGAACTCTGCCTGGCCGAATAGCGAGTAGGTGTCGAACGTCACATCGGGCGAGACGAACGAGAGGATCGCATCGGTCACCGGATCGATCGCCGGGCGGTAGTAGCTGTTGCGGGTGAAGTCGAAGCCGTAGCTGCCGACGAAGTCGACCATGCCGAGGCTTGCCCGCTTGACCAGCGTCGAGCGCAGGCCGAGCCGCTCGTGATCCGAATCCGAAGCGAAGAAATCGTCGCCGAAGTCGGCCGACCAGAAGTTGTCGCGCTGCCGGTAGAGCTGGTCCTGGTAGAACCCGCTGACCGCGAGTGACTGGCCCCAGAGAAGGTCAGGGTGGTCGTAGGACAGCGCCAGCGTGGTCGAGCGCAGAACCGCCTCGTCGTTCTGCGGGTGGGGCGCCACGGGGACGACCGGCGCAAAATTGCCGATGCCCTGCGAACCATCGCCCGACCACTCGCTGCCGTAATCCTCGCGGTACCAGGTGCCGGTCGCGCGCAGCTCGCCGCCCGCGAGTTCGGCGCCGACCGAGCCGTTGAGCGCGAAGCTTTCGTACATCCGTCCCGGTACGTAACCGCCGCCGGGCGTGCGGCCCAAGCCGCCGTCGGTGTAGGCGGCACCGAGGTAGTAGTCGATGCTGCCGAAGTCCTGTCCGCCGCCGAGATAGAGGTCGGTGGTGAAGCTGTCGTCGGTCTCGGAGGTGTTGAAGCTGGTTTGCGCGACGACGTCGATTTCGAGCGCATCGCCCTCGGCCCGGCGGGTGACGAAGTTGATGATCCCGCCCGGCGAGCCCGCGCCGTAGAGCGCGGTTCCGCCGCGGATCACCTCGACCTGCCCGACCGCGAACGGGCTGAGCTGGTACATCTGGTTGCAGGTGCTTTGGCGCAGGGTTTCGTTGACCGGCACGCCGTTGATCAGGATCGCCGTGGCCCGCCCGCGGATGTTCGGCGAGCAGTTGCTGCGTGCCTCGCGCTGCGGCGCGAGCCCGGGGACGGTGAATTCCAGCGCGCGCATGATGTTGGTGCTGAAGTCGAGCTGCTCTGCGAGTTCCTCCTCGCTTACGACCGAGGTCGAGATCGGCAGGTCGGACAGCTCCGTGCCGCTGCGCGAAGCGGTCACGAGGATCGTATCGTCATCCTGCGCCCGCTCCGCCGTCTGCCCGATTCCGCTGGCCTGATCTTGTGCACCGGCCGCCGACATCGGCGTGGCGATGGCAATAGCTAGTACGCTTACCCGAGCAATCGACCTCATGATGTTCCCCGTTGCAAATTTCGACGGCCCATATCGACGTCGGCGGAGAGCTGCAAGTCATTCTCATTAGCGACATCGACATTGAGAGCGACGCACGAGACTGGGCAGCCCACTGCGAGGACGGGCCGCCAAACTTGTCGGGCCAGGGGGCCGATGGCTACTCATTCATGGCCTGGCCCATTCTTGCGCCTTCCTGTCAGCTCGCCTCAGCGGCAATTCAGCGGCTACCTGAAACAACCGTCCGGCTTGGATCATTTGTTGGTCGAGGAGTCCGACAATGTTGAAGACGTTGATCATCGCGGCGGGCCTGTCGCTGGTTGCGACGCCCGCTCTCGCCGATCCCTACCGCGACGAGAGCGGCAATCGGGGCTATTCTTGGGGCGACCGAGACCGCTGGGACGGGCGAAGGGATTGGCGCGACGACGATTGGGACGATCGCGACCGCCGGCGTTATCGTCGCAGCGCCATCCCGGCTGGCCATCTGCCCCCTCCGGGCGAATGCCGCGTGTGGTTTTACGACCGGCCCGCCGGTCAGCAACCGCCTCCGACGAGTTGCAGGGAGGCACGCCGCATCGCCAGCCGCTTCGGTGGGCGCGTCATCTACGGCGGCTGACCAAGCCGGGCCCACCACGGCAGGAGACGGCACTCGAACTAATGCCTCGCTAGCGCCAGGGCTGCTTGAGCACCGTGTCGAGAAGCTAGTCGCTGGCGCACGCCTGGCAGCCGTTGACGTGAGATCAGACTACCGGCGACCTCTCGCCATATAGTAGCATCTACGCAAAGATGCGGCGGTGATTAGCGGAGAGCGGCGGCCTCAGGCGTTGCTAGCATAGTGCGAACGGCGACACATATTCGTTATGTTTATCCTGCACGGGGCGCCATTCTTCGGGAACGGCGGAAATCGGACGGGTGCCTTTTATCGAGCTGTTTTCTAAAACGTTATCGAGCTGTTTTCTAAAACGACGAAGCCGGCCGCGCCCGTAACGAGTACATGCATCGTGTCGTTCTTTGGAACCGCTGCCTGTCAGCGCTTCTCGCTATCCAGATAGGCCATCTGCGCCTCCGGATAGCGCGTCCCCGCCGCGGCGCTCTCGGGCATCGCGGCCTCGATCGCGGCGAGGTCGCCCGCGGTCAGTGTCACCTCCATGCTTCCGAGGGCTTCCTCCAGCCGGTCGCGCCGCCGCGCGCCGATCAGCGGGACGATGTCAGTCCCCCGCGAGAGCACCCAGGCGATCGCCGCCTGCGCCACACTCATCCCGCGCGCCTCGGCCACGCCGCGCAGCGCCTCGACCAGCGCGAGGTTGCGCTCGAGGTTCTCGCCCTGGAAGCGTGGGCTATGGGACCGATAGTCCTGGCCCGTGCGCTCCTTCGACCAGTGGCCGCTTATCAGCCCGCGTGAGAGCACGCCATAGGCGGTCACGGCGATCCCCAGCTCGCGGCACGTCGGCAGGATATCGTCTTCGATCCCTCGCGAGATCAGCGAATACTCGATCTGCAGGTCGGCGATCGGATGCACTGCGTGTGCGCGTCGGATCGTCTCGGCGCCCATTTCGGACAACCCGATGTGACGCACATAGCCCGCCTCGATCAGCTCGGCGATCGCGCCGACCGTGTCCTCGATCGGCACGTCCGGATCGAGCCGCGCGGGGCGGTATACGTCGATCACTTCGGTGCCTATTCGCTGCAGCGAATAGGCGGCAAAGTTCTTCACCGCCGCCGGACGCCCGTCGAAACCGGACCACTCGCCGCCGGGCCCGCGCATCCCGCCGAACTTGACGCTGAGCGTCAGCTTGTCGCGGTCGAGGGTCTTCAGCGCCTCGCCGATCAGCATCTCGTTGTGGCCCATTCCATAGAAGTCGCCGGTGTCGAGCAGGGTGATCCCGCGCTCGACGGCCATCGCCAGCGTCGCCAGGCCCTCGCCCCGATCGGACGGGCCATAAACATCCGACATGCCCATGCAGCCGAGGCCGAGGCGCGAAACCATGGGGCCTTCCGCCCCGAGTTGAACCTGTTCCATTGTCGTATTCCTTTCTCGATTCATCTCAGCTCATGTTGCTGACGGTGGGGCGGACGATGATCTCGCTGACATCGACCTCCGCCGGCTGCGCGATCGCGAAACGGATCGCGCGGGCGATAGCGTCCGGCCCGAGCATCCCGGCGTTGCGGAACGCCGCTATCGCCTGCTGCGTCGCTGGATCGGTAATCGTCTCCGCCAGCTCGGATTCGGTCGCCGCGGGCGAGATGGTCGTCGCGCGGATGTCGGTATGCTCCATTCGCAGCCCGTCGGTGATCGCCCGCACCGCGAACTTGGTCCCGCTATAGACCGCCGCGCCGGGAAACACGCGATAGGCCGCGGTCGAGGCCACGTTCACCACATGCCCCGAACCCTGCGCCACGAACCGCGGCAGCACCGCGGCGATCCCGTTGAGCACCCCGCGCACGTTGACGTCGATCATCCAGTCCCACTGGTCGACGAGCAGCGCGGAGAGTGGCGAAAGCGGC
>NZ_DATCYB010000106.1:0-17236 GCF_036570505.1 Allosphingosinicella sp.
CGGCCAGCTCCCTCGGGGGCGCTTCGGCGCCCGGCGTGGAGGCGCCGCCCGCAAGAGCGAGCGCGCCGGCCAGCAGGGCGGATCGAAGCATCAGGGCAGATCGAAGCATCAGGGCAGCGGTGCGAGCAGCGCGTCGAGCGTCGAGGGGCCGCTGCCCACCTTTACGAGGCGCGGATAGCGAAGGCCGTCATGGTAATCGAGCTCGACGGTACGGTAGAGCTCGCCCTTCTTCACCAGCAGTCTTATCGGCTCTTTCGTTTCCTTGGCCGCGGTGATCGCGCCCTTCAGATCGTCGTCCGAATATTCGCGGCCGTCGATGGCGACGATCTTCGTGCCGGTGGTCACCCCCTCGTTGAACAGGGGCGAATCCCAGGCGACTCCGGTGATCTCGCCTTCCTTCCCGACCGTGATTCCGATCGCGTAGGTGAGGTCCATCATCTCGCGGTCCTTCTCGCGCGACTTGAAATAGTCGGTCGGCGTGTCGGTATATTCGAGGCGGTAGCCGCCGCGCTCGACCCATTCGAGCGGCGCCTCGCCGGTCTGGTTGACGCGGCGGTCGAGATAGGTGGCCCAGTCGTAGGGCGCGACCTGGTTCAAGGTCGCGACGACATCGTCGAACGTGTAGGTGACGATGCCTTCGTGGCCCGGATTGATGCCGAAGAAGGCGCGGGCGAAATCGTCGAGCGAACGCTCGCCATCCGTCTGCTCGCGGATCATGCTGTCGACGTCGAGCCAGATCAGCATGCCCTCGGAATAATAATCCTCCGACCGCTGCCAGCTCGAAAAAGGCTTGGGTCGGCGCGCCGCGACGATGGGATCGTTGGTGGTATCGATTAGCGGGCGCCAGGAGCGGCCGGGCAGCGTGTCGTAATAAGCGGCGGTGCGGGCGAGTTCGGCCTTGACGTCCTCGACCGGCATCATGCCCGAGCGGGCGGAGAGGATATTGCCCCAGAATTGCGTCTGCCCCTCATAGACCCAGAGCAGGCTGTCGCGCATCGGCATCCGGTAATCGGACGTGAAGAGGTCGGCCGGGCGGCGATACTTTCCGTTCCAGCTGTGGGTCATCTCGTGGGCGAGCAGGTCGCGGCCGGCCGAGCCCTCTTTCCACTTGGTGAAATATTCGCGGGGATGGGTGTTCTCCGACGACCGGAGATGCTCGAGCCCGATTCCGCCCATCGTGTCGGTGAGGCCGAGCAGGAACTCATATTCGTCATAATGCTGGGTGCCGAACAGCTTCAGCGCCTGCTCGACCAGCTTCTTGTGAGCGGCGATCTGTTCGGGCGTCGCGGCCAGGTCGCTCGGGCGGTCGGCGACGATGTTGAGGTCCACATCCTCGCTGAGCGGAATCTCCTTGAAATAGCGCCCGGCGAACATCGGCGAGTCGACCAGTGTCTCATACGAGACCGGCTTGTAGGTGATGCGGTTGTCGCTCTTCTTCGCCACGTCGAGCGACGTCGCGCCCTGCCAGCCAGCCGGGAGCGTGATGGACGGCCGGACATTGATATTCCGGACATAATAGCCGGCGGGATAGAGCGTCATCTTCTCCCACTGAACGTTCATCATCTCGGGCGTCATGACGATGCGGCCCTCGTCCTTCTCGGTGGGCGAGAGGTGCTGGAACTCGACGTCGATCGCCCCCACGCCCTCGGATACGTCGATGTGGAAAGCATAGACGTTGGCCGGATCGCGGCGCCAGGCAATGGGCTTGCCGTCCGCGCTCACCTTCAGGCCCGCGATCGAGGCGATAGGCCCGCGCGGCGCGTGGTTTCCCGGCAGCCATTCAGGGTAGAGGAGGGTGAGCGGACCGGCAGCGGCGACCGGGATGGTCTGCTTCACTCGGAAGATGGCGCGCGCTGTGTCGGTTGCGTCGACATCGATGGAGATCGTGCCCGGATAGGGAATGTCCCTGGCCGCCGGGATACGTTCGTCGATCGCGAGCGGCACGGGCTCGGCCGGCGGGGTCTGGGCGATGGCGGAGGTGCTAAGGGCAAGGGCGAACGGAACAATCAGGCTGTGACGCAACGGAAACTCCATCGAAGAGGTTGTGCCGTCTTGGATGGAGGATCGTTCCGCCCGCGTCCACCCCACCAGAATCGTTCGTCCCGAGCGTAGTCGAGGGGCGTTTCTCCGAGTCAGTGCCTGCGCGCCTCGACTACGCTCGGGACGAACGGGACTTAGCCGCCCTTGCCGTTCGCGGCCTTTGCCCGCTCGATGCTTTCCAGGATGATCCGCCGCGCGTCCTCGCGCCCGCCCCAGGTGCCGACGCGCACCCACTTCTCCGGCTCCAGATCCTTGTAGTGGGTGAAGAAATGTTCGATCTGCTGCTTGACGATCGCCGGCAGGTCGTCCGCTTCCGAGACATCCTGATAATAGGGAAAAGTCGTATCGACCGGCACGGTCAGCAGCTTCTCGTCGCCGCCCGCCTCGTCCTCCAGCCACAGGACGGCGATCGGGCGCACCCGCACCACCGATCCCGGAATGAAGGGCGAGCGGGCGACGACCAGCGCGTCGAGCGGATCGCCGTCCTCGGACAGGGTGTGCGGGATGAAACCGTAATTGGCCGGATAGCGCATCGGCGTGTGGAGGATGCGGTCGACCCAGAGGGCGCCCGATTTCTTGTCGAACTCATATTTGACCGGCTCGCCGCCGACCGGGACCTCGATGATGACGTTGACGCTGTCGGGCGGATTGTCGCCCATGGGAATCAGATCGATGTTCATAATGGGCCGGCCCTATAGCCCTGACGACGGGTCGGGCGAAGGGCTTTTCTTCGCAGGTGCAGCAAAATCGCGAACCGCGAACGGTTCCTTGTTCCGTCGTCACCCCGGCGAAAGCCGGGGCCCAGGAACACCGTCAGCGGCGAACCTCCCAGGTCGATGTTCTTAGGTTCCGGCTTTCGCCGGAATGACGAAGTGTGGCGAGCCGCTTCCCACGGGGGGCAAAAATGCTAAGGGCCGAGATATGAGCAAGGGCCCGCAACGGATCAGAGGCACCCAGGATATCTGGGGCGAGGACGCCGACCGCTTCGGCAAGGTGATCGAGGTGTTCGACCGCGTGCGGCGCCTCTACGGCTTCCAACGCATCGAGACTCCGGTGTTCGAGGCGACGGAAGTGTTCGCGCGGTCGATCGGCGAGACCACCGATATCGTCTCGAAAGAGATGTACACCTTCCCGGATCGCGGCGGGGATTCGCTGACGCTCCGCCCCGAATTCACCGCCGGCATCTGCCGCGCTTATCTCTCGGAAGGCTGGCAGCAGCTCGCGCCGCTGAAGGTCGTGACGCACGGCCCCACCTTCCGCTACGAACGCCCGCAAAAGGGCCGCTTCCGCCAGTTCCACCAGCTCGACGCCGAGATCATCGGCACGGATTCGCCGCTCGCCGATGTCGAGCTCCTCGCCTTCGCCGACCAGCTCCTGAAGGAGCTCGGCATCGCCGAGGGGGTGACGCTCCTGCTCAATACCCTGGGCGACGCCGAGACGCGCGATGCCTGGCGCCAGGCGCTGGTCGAGCATTTCGAGGCCAATCGCTCTAGCCTGTCGGAGGACAGCCTCGCCCGTCTCGACAAGAACCCGCTGCGCATCCTCGACAGCAAGGACCCGAAAGACCGTCCGATTGCCGACAGTGCTCCGGCCATCGACGAGTTTCTCACTGCCGAAGCGGCGGACTTCTTCGGGCGAGTGACCGAGGGCTTGGACGCCGCCGGCGTAGCCTGGACCCGCAATCCCCGCCTAGTGCGCGGCCTCGACTATTACCGCCACACCGCCTTCGAGTTCGTCACCGACCGGCTCGGCGCACAGGGCACAGTGGTGGCCGGCGGCCGCTATGACGGCCTGATCGAAGCGCTCGGCGGCCCCCACACGCCGGCGGTCGGCTGGGCGGCCGGAATCGAACGGCTGGGAATGCTGCTGGAGAAGCCGAAGCCGCAGACCGTTACGGTCTCTCTCGTCGTCGAAGACGAACGAGAAAGACCTCGAGCGCGTGAAGTCGTCACAAAGCTGCGCGCAGCAGGTATCGGTGTATACGAAGGCTTCAGCGGGAACGCGAAAAAGCGTGTCGAGGTAGCTCGGCGGCGCGGACATGATGGCGTTGTGTTCATTCGTAGTGTCGATAACCCCGCTGGTGACTTTAACCTCCAACGGCTGGACGAGGTCGAGGGAGAAGATGGCGGACGGGCTCGCACCGCTGTCTTTAAGGCTTTGGGCTTGCCGTTCATGCTTTCCGGTGTCGACGCCGAATGACCCGTATTTCCGCCGAACGGATCGCTGCCATTGAGGCGCGTAGAGACGAGCTTCAGAACGCCATGTCGGCGCCCGATCTCGCGCCCGAGCAATTCGTGCGCCTGTCCAAGGATTATGCGGAGATCGAGCCGGCGGCGGCGGCGGCGGGCGAGGTGCGGCGGCTTCGCGCGGAGCTTGAGGCGCTGTCGGGCATGGCTGACGATCCCGAGATGCGGGAGATGGTCGCCGAGGAAGCCGAGGCCATCCGCAAGCGGTTGCCCGAGGCCGAGCGGGCGCTGGCGCTGAGGCTGCTGCCGCGCGATGCCGCCGACGAGCGGCCGGCGATGCTCGAAATCCGCGCCGGCACGGGGGGCGACGAGGCGGCTTTGTTCGCCGGCGACCTCTTCCGCATGTACCAGCGCTATGCCGAGGAGCAGGGCTGGCGGGTCGAGCTTATCTCGGCCAGCGCCGCCGATGTCGGCGGCTACAAGGAGGTCGTCGCCTCCGTCACCGGCCAGGGCGTGTTCGCGAAATTGAAATTCGAAAGCGGCGTGCACCGCGTCCAGCGCGTGCCCGTCACGGAAAGCGGCGGGCGCATCCATACGTCGGCGGCGACGGTGGCGGTGCTGCCGGAGGCCGAGGAGGTCGACGTCCAGATCGACGACAAGGATCTGCGCATCGACGTCTACCGCTCCTCGGGGCCGGGCGGGCAGTCGGTCAACACCACCGACAGCGCGGTCCGCATCACCCACCTTCCCACCGGCATGATCGTCATCCAGCAGGACGAGAAGTCGCAGCACAAGAACAAGGCCAAGGCGCTGAAGGTGCTGCGCACCCGCCTTTACGAGCTGGAGCGCGAGCGGCTGGCGAGCAAGCGGGCGGGGGCGAGGAAATCGATGGTCGGCTCCGGCGACCGCTCCGAGCGCATCCGCACCTATAATTTCCCACAGGGGCGGGTGACGGACCACCGCATCAACCTGACCCTCCACCGGCTTCCCGAAATCCTCCAGGGTCATATGGACGAACTGGTCGGCGCCCTCATTGCCGAGGACGAAGCGGCCCGGCTGGCGAGCCTGGATGAGCAAGTCGCCTGAGGTACGCGAGCCTCGTTCGTCCCGAGCGAAGTCGAGGGGCGCTGGTACGGACTCATCACACACGCCCCTCGACTACGCTCGGGACGAACGGGCGGTGATAACTTGCAGGAAAGCCCTGAGCGCTGCGGTCCGCCGTCTTGCGGACATTTCCGACACGCCGCGCCTCGACGCCGAATTGCTGATGGCCCATGCCTTGGGGATCGGGCGCGAATCGCTTCTCCTCTCCCGGCTCGACAACCAGGGGCCTGAGACGTTCGAACCGCTCCTGCGCCGCCGCGAGGCGGGGGAGCCGGTTGCGTATATCACCGGCCGCCGCGCCTTCTGGACGGTCGAGCTGGAGGTCGGGCCGGGCGTGCTCATCCCCCGTCCCGACAGCGAGACGCTGATCGAGGCGGCGGTCGACCATTTCGGCAAGGCGGGGCCGCGCACCGTGCTCGATCTCGGCACCGGGCCCGGCACTCTGTTGCTGGCGGCGCTCGATCAATGGCCGGAGGCGCGAGGGCTCGGGATCGACCGGTCGGAAAAGGCCCTGGCGCTGGCCGGTCGCAACGCCGGGCGCCTCGGCCTCGCCGGCCGCGCCCGGTTCCGGCTTGGTGACTGGGGAGAGGGGGTGGAGGAGCGCTTCGACCTCATCTTGTGCAACCCGCCTTATGTGGAGGATTCGGCCGAACTGCCCGGCGAGGTCTCCGAATGGGAGCCGAGCGAGGCCTTGTTCGCCGGGCCGGAGGGCCTCGACGACTATCGCCGTCTCGCACCCCGGATCGGCCGGTTGCTGACCGAGGGCGGTATCGCCTGCGTCGAGATCGGTGCTGCCCAGGCGACGGCGGTCACGGCCCTGCTCGAAGCGGAAGGCCTGAAAGCGACCCTCCGCCAAGACCTTGGCGGGCGGCCACGTTGCCTTGTCATCGAAGCTTAATATAATTGATACGCTTTCCCCCTTGGATTTTCCCGCGCGGCTAGTTACATAGGCGGCAGGGACGGGGCCTGTCACAGCTTTGATCGCGTGAGGCTTCCCGTCGCCGACCCCCGATTGCTCTGGCGTCTTCGGACGATCCTGGCGTGAGGAGGCGGGAGCCGCATGCGGCCGCCTGCCACGGGAGTCGCGCAAAGAAACGGCTGGGAAGGGCCCAGCCGATGGAGTGGCTATTACGACCACCTTTGACGAGGACTAGCTTTGATCAACAATCGTCAGGGCGGCCGCAGGCGCGGTCGCGGCGGCGGACCCCGCTCGCCAAACAATGCACCCAATACAGGCAATCGCCAGGACAATCGCTCACGCGGTAACGCCTCCCAGCTTCATGAGAAGTACAAGGCGATGGCGCGCGACATGCAACTTGCCGGCGATCGCGTGCAGACCGAATATTATCTGCAGTTCGCGGACCATTATTTCCGTGTCCTCAATGAGAGCCGCACCCGCTTCGACGAGCAGCGCCGGCAGCGGGGCGACGATTCGTCCGACGAGGACGAGGATCAGGACGAGACGGTGAACGCTTCGGCGGACAACGACCGCGAGGAGCGCGACGAGCGCCCCGCGCGTTCGCCCCGCGGCGGACGTGATCAGCGCGGCGACGGTGGTGAGGAACGCCCCCGCCGGCAGCGTGCGCGCCCCAACCGCGAGGACCCGAGCCGCGAGGACGCGGACCAGGAGGAAGGCGAGGAGCGGATTTCCGCCGACAGCCTGCCGCCGTCCATCGCCTCGATCGAGGGCGGCGAGGCCAAGGCTCCGCGCCGCCGCCCGCGCCGCCCGCGTGACGAGGGCGACGAGGAAATGGCGCCGGCGGCCTGACCGTCATATTAGACTAATCACCAGGAAGGGCGGTGATCTTCGGATCGCCGCCCTTTTCTCTTGCCGGAGGACCCAGGCGTAACAATAATGTCACGAGACAGTCGTGCCCCTGTCACCAAGACCGCCTAGTGGCGTCATCAACCAAGATGTCGCACGTCGCGGCGGTCGCAGAAGAGACGGGGTACATTCGATGAAGATCAAGAGTTTGACGGCCGCATTGTTGGCGGCGAGCGTGCTCGTCCCGGCCGCTCCGGCTTTCGCGCAGGATAAGGCCGACGCGCTGGCCGCCGAGATCGCGGCGATGCGCGCCAAGGTCGAGAGCCTCGAGGCCGAGATGGCCGCGCTGAAGGCCGAGAAGCCGGCGGAAGAATCCGGAACCACGATCAGCTGGAAGGGCGCTCCTCTCATCGAGGACAAGGACAGCGGGTGGTCGTTCAAGCCGCGCGGCAGGCTTCAATATGACGTCGCGCATGTCGGCAGTCCCGACGGTGTCGAGGATCGCGGGCTTGGCTTCTCCAACGAGCTGCGCCGCGCGCGGCTCGGCGTGGAGGGCACGATTCCCGGCGGCTTCGACTATAAGTTCGAGCTCGACTTCGCCGAGGGCGATGCCGAAATCACCGACGCCACGCTCGGCTACGATGCGGGCGGGGGCTTCGGCGTCACCGTGGGCCAGCACAACAACTTCCAGTCGCTGGAGGAGCTGACCAGCTCGCGCTTCACCTCCTTCATGGAGCGGGCCGCGTTCACCGACGCCTTCAACTTCGAGCGCCGCGTCGGCCTTTCCGCCGGCTATGAGAATGGGCCGCTGATCGCCAATGTCGGCGTTTTCACTGACAATGTTCACGACCTCGACGACGAGAATAATTCCATCGGAGGCGACGCGCGCCTCGTCTTCGCGCCCAAGATGGGCGAGACGCAGCTCCATTTCGGCGGCTCGGCGCACTTCCGCGACAATAAAGATCTGGCCGAACGGGGCGACACCATCCGCTATCGCCAGCGCCCCATGGTCCACTCGACGGACACCCGCTTCCTCGCGACGCCCGAATTGGGCGTGACGGAGGAGACCAGCTACGGCCTTGAAGCCGCCGCAATTCACGGGCCCTTCCATGCCGCGGGCGAGGTGCACTGGCTGAACGCGGATACAATCGATGACGGCGCCAGCCCCACCTTCTTCGGCGGCTATGCCGAGGTCGGCTATTACCTCACCGGCGAGGCGCGCGGCTACAAGGGCGGCAAGTTCGACCGCACCAAGGTGCTCAATCCGCTGAGCCAGGGCGGAATGGGCGCCTTCCAGGTCAACCTGCGCTACGACCATCTCGACCTCAACGACGAGACCATTATCGGCGGCAAGCAGCAGGGCTACCAGGCGTCGCTGGTCTGGATCCCCGAGGACCATGTCCGCTTCCTCTTGAACTACGGCCGGATGAGCTACGACGACGCCGCGATCCCGGCGGTCGGCGGCGACCGCGATTACAGCATCGACGTGTTCGGAGCCCGCGCCCAGGTCGATTTCTGACAACCGCCAGAACAATCCGCATCGTCATGCTGAACTTGTTTCAGCATCCCGTCACGATCCGCCTCGGGGACGGAGAGATGGACCCTGAATCAAGTTCAGGGTGACGACAGCCCCGGTTGACATCGTATGTAATAATGTAACAAGCTCCTCCCGTCCTTCCGGGGGGAGCTTGTCATGCGTTCTTTGCTGTTGATTTCCAGCCTGTTGGCCGCGCCCGCGCTGGCGCAAAACGCCCAGGGCGACGTCGCCGTCACCATCTACAACGACAATCTCGCTCTGGTGCAGGACACGCGGCAGATGGCGATACCCTCCGGACGCTCGCGGCAGGAATTTCCCAATGTATCGGGCCAGATAAGCCCTGAGACCGTTACCCTGAATGCGCCGGACGTCGCCATCGTCGAGCAGAATTTCGACTTCGACCTGCTCTCGCCCTCCAAGCTGATGGAAAAGGCGGTCGGGGAGATGATCACCCTCGTCCGCACCAATCCCGCCAGCGGCGCCGAGGAACGGGAGCGCGCGCGGGTGCTGGCCGTGAACGGGGGCGTCGTCCTCCAGATTGGCGAGCGGATCGAGGTGCTGCGCGACGACGGGCTTCCCGTCCGCGTGATCTTCGACGAGGTCCCCGAGAACCTCCGCGCCCGCCCGACCTTGTCGGTGACACTGGAAAGCTCGCGCGCCGGAACGCGGCCAGTAACCTTGAGCTACCTGACGCCAGGCATGAGCTGGAAGGCCGACTATGTCACCTTGTTCGACGAGGCGGCGGGCACGATCGACGTTCAGGGCTGGGTGACGCTCACCAACACGACCGGCACGACCTTCGAGAATGCCGATACCTTGCTCATCGCCGGTCAGGTGCAGCAGGAGCAGGGGCCTTCCTACCGACGCGGTTATCGGCCCCCGCCGCCTCCTGCGCCGCCCGGCAACCGCCCCGGCACCGAGACGGCGGGCCGCGAAAGCCTTGGCGACTTCTATCTCTATCCGCTGCCCGAGCGCACGACGATCGCCAGCCAGCAGACCAAGCAGGTTAGCTTCCTCGACGTGACCGACGCCGCCGCGCGGCGCGCCTATGTCTATCGCAACGGCTGGCTCCAGACCCGCGACCAGGCGGAAAGTGCGGACAGCGTCCTGCAATTTTCGAGCTCGCGTAATGCCGGACTAGGCGATGCGTTGCCCGCCGGCACGGTGCGCGTCTATATGAGGGACGCGCGCGGCCAGGCCCAGTTCGTTGGCGAGAACAGCATCGGCCATACGCCCATGGGATCGGACATCGCCATCCGCACGGGCGAAGCGTTCGACGTGAAGGTGCAGCCTGTGCTCGTCGAGCGGCGCAGGATGTCCGAGCATCGCTGGCGGACCACAATGCGCTATACGCTGACCAATGCGAACCCGGAGCCGGTCAGTGTCGATCTGATCCAGGCCGGGCTTTGGGGCGATACCCGCATCGTCGATGAAAGCCAGGAAAGCTCGCGTCGTTCGGCCGACGAGACGCTGTGGCGCGTTGCCATTCCCGCCAATGGCGAGGCCAGCGTGACCGCCACGTTCGACACGCGGTTCTAGGTCCAGCCGTGCGGCTGCCATTTCGAAGTCTGATTATCGCGCTGGCTCTGGCTGCACCCTCGGTTGCGGCCCAGCCCATCGCCGTGTCGGATGGGCCGGGCGATGTCGCGGTGACCGTCTATCGCGATCCTAACCGCGTGACCGGGGAAGCGATGAATCTGGGCTGGCTGAATGGCTATGCGCTGATCAGCGAGACTCGCACCGTCTCCATTCCCGCCGGCGAAAGCGAAGTGCGCTTCGAAGGCGTCGCCGGCGGCATCATACCGGAAAGCGCGATCGTCACCGGCTTCCCGGACGGCGTGATCGAGAAGAATCAGGATGCCTGGCTGCTTTCGCCGGCGAGCCTGCTCGACGCTTCGCTCGGCCGGCGTGTCCATGTCCGCCGCACGTCCGGCGCCACCGGCGGGGTTTCGGAAACGGAGGCGGTGATCCGATCGGGAGCCGACGGAGCGGTGGTGCTGGAAACGCCCGCCGGCTTCGAAGCACTGCGCTGCACCGGACTCCACGAAACTTTGCTCTACGACCGGGTGCCCCAGGGTTTGTCGGCCAAACCGACCTTGTCGGTCCGCGTCCGATCCGAAGCGCCGGTGACGGCGGCGGTCACCCTCTCCTATCTCGCCACCGGCTTCGACTGGCAGGCCAATTATGTCGCCGAGCTGTCGCCCGACGGCGAGCATATGGACCTGTTCGCCTGGCTCACCCTCGCCAATGGCGACGAGACCGGATTTGTCGAGGCCGATACCCACGCCGTCGCCGGGGCGCCCAACCGGGAGGAGGCCGATGCCGTCCTTCCACGGCGCGAGCCGATAAGGCTCCGCTGTTGGCCGGCCGGGACGACTACGTCCGGCCTAAGCGAACCTCCACCGCCACCGCCGCCTCCGCCTCCGCCCCCTCCTCCAGCGCCGATGGAGATGGCCTTGGGCGAGAGTATTATCGTGACCGGATCGCGGGCGCCCGCCGCCATCATGGCCGAGCAGGAAGCTTTGGGCGATCTCAAGCTCTATCGCATTCCCGAGCCGGTGACGGTCGCCGCCAACAGCCAGAGACAGGTCGCTCTGCTTGAGCGCAGCGATGTTCCGATCGTGATCGTCTATCGGCAGGACGTCGGCAGCGAAGGCCGAGAAGGCGCCACGCCGGTAGTGACCGCCCGGAACAGTGAGCGGGGAGGGCTCGGCTTGCCTCTGCCTTCTGGTGAGGTCGCTCTTTTTCAAATTCATAAGGGTCGCCGCGTCCTTGTCGGCCAAGGGCGGACCCGTGACCTTGCCATCGGCGAGGAGGTCGAGGTCGAGTTAGGCGAATCGATCGACGTTCAGACACATATCGAGGAACTAGCGACTTTCGAGAATGGTGGAGGCGATTATCGTCTGACGGTCACCAATGCAAAGGACCGGCCGATTCCGTTCGAAGCCAAGCTCTTTACGCGGGGACACAGCGTCGCTTGGGCCAGCGAGCGATTAAGGAAGCGCGATGGCCGCCCGCTCTGGGAAGTCACTGTGCCGGCGAACGGCTGTAAAGCCCTCAGCTATCGCCTTAAGCGGCGGGACTGATAGCGGAGCGTTAACCAGGTCTTATGCGCATCTTGCTACTCCGCTTGTTGGGGCAGCACACAGGCATTTGAATGAAATTCCCGCTCAAGGAGCTGCTGATCATCCTCTACCTGGGGGCGGGCTATGGCGCCATCGGGGAGAGGACCGCCTCGCTCGGCGCGTCGCCGGCGCTGGTCCTGTACGCAGGCCTGTTCGCCATCCTGACGCTCGGTCTGCTGCTCGCCGCCTATGTCGCGAGCACGCCGCTCCGCATTGCCTACGCGCTCATCCTCTCCGCCTCGTCACTGTTCCTCGATTCGACCGAGCGGATCATGGGCCAGCGCCTCACCTATGACGCCTTCATCAATCTCCTGAACTCGATCGGATTCGCGGGCGATGCCGTGGACCAACATGGCGGCTCGATACTCTGGTCGGTGCCCGCCGCCCTTTTGCTACTCGCGGGAGTGGCGCTGAAGCCGAAATGGCGCCCTCCTCTCCCTGATCTGACGTTCGCGGCCGCCCCCGTGATGGGGGTAGCGCTCCTGTCCCTGCTCCTCTTCGTCAGGGGCGGCGAAGGCGCGCGGGGCTTGCCGGGGGCCTTCACCCCGCTCAGTTATTCCAGCCTCAATATCTACGAAACGGTCACAGGCGAAACGGGACAGCGCCAGGACGTTCGCCTGATCCCGGGAAAGCTGCAGGCCCCGCGCGACATCGTGCTGATCATCGACGAGAGCGTCGGCGGCAATTACCTCGATCTCGGCAACCCGCGCGGCGTCCGCTCCGGGCTCTCCGACGCCCGGCCGGGCGTCGACATCTACAATTACGGTCATGCCGCCGCGGTCACCAACTGCAGCGTCGGCACGAACGCCACCTTGCGCTACGGCGGCACGCGGGCGGACTATCAGCGCATCAATGCGACGATGCCGTCGATCTGGGACTATGCCCATGAAGCGGGCTTCCGCACCGTCTATATCGACGCGCAGCGCACCGGCGGCGAGCTCCAGAACCTCATGGACCCTGAAGAGTTGAGCAGGATCGATTCCTTCGTCCAGTTCGATTCCGTGCCTCTACGCGACCGCGACATGGCGGCGGCGGACAGGCTGGCGGCTTTGCTCGGCAACGACAGCGCCGATTTCGTCATCGTCAACAAGATGGGCGCACATTTCCCGATCCACGACAAATATCCGGATCGCTTCATGCGTCACCGCCCGGCCCTGCCGCGCGGCCAGCATGAAGATGTGAGCGACACGGGCAACCGCGAAGGTTTCGGCGGCACGCGCGAGGACTGGCGGCGCTACCGCAACGCCTATCGCAACACCTTGCTCTGGAACGTCGGCGCGTTCTTCGATCGATTGTTCGAGCGGGCGGACCTCTCGGCGGCGACGCTGGTCTACACGTCCGATCACGGCCAGGACCTGCACGAGCGCGGCAATCCCGGGCTCAACACCCATTGCAGCAGCGATCCCGTGCCCGAAGAAGGGCTCGTGCCGCTGGTCGTGATCGAAGGCGATGGGCTGGCGACGCTCGACTGGCAGGCAAACCTCGTCGCCAACCGCGACCGCGTCAGCCATTATCAGATATTCCCGACCCTGCTGGCGCTGATGGGCTATGAACCGGCCGACTTCCGGGCGATCTATGGCGAATCGCTAATCCCTCGATCAGGCGATCCGTTCACCTTCAACACGCTGTTCAACGCGCGGCTGGGGCGCGAGCCCGTCTGGCAGCGGATCGACCTCGGCCGAACCGCGCTGCCTCCGGCAGGTGATTCGCAGATCAGTTCCCCGGCGAAGGCCGGGGTCCAGAAGGACGGTTGAGCTGGACCCCGGCCTTCGCCGGGAAACTCTCCTTTGCCACTATTCTTTCGGTAGCGGCTTGGGGCGGTGTTCCTCATCCAGCGCGACGAAGGTGAACAAGGCTTCCGTCACCTTCACTTCTGCCCGGCCGCGGTCGCGGGTGGCGAGGACTTCGATGCGGATGCCCATCGACGTGCGGCCTTCCCGCTCGATCTCGGCATAAACCGCGATGATGTCGTGGATGAGGATCGGCGCGATGAACTCCATCGCCTCGATCGCGACGGTCGCGACCGGCCCCTGCGCCCTGTACGAGGCGACGATGCCGGCGGCGATGTCCATCTGGGAAAGCACCCAGCCGCCGAAGATATGGCCGTTGGCGTTGATGTCGCCGGGCCGGGGCACGACGCGCAGGATCGGTTCACGCTTGGTCTTGGTCATCATTCCGTTCTTTTCCGCTGGCCGCGTCATCGTGGCCT
Organism: Allosphingosinicella sp.; assembly: GCF_036570505.1. GTDB lineage: Bacteria > Pseudomonadota > Alphaproteobacteria > Sphingomonadales > Sphingomonadaceae > Allosphingosinicella. Next base: position 13,967 of record NZ_DATCYB010000106.1, read on the forward strand.
GAAGCATTGCCGAGGAAGGCGAGACCCATCAGCGCCGTGCCGAGCAGCACCGTCAGGCCGACGCCCGCCAGGGCGGCGATCATCATGTGGACGGGCACCGGCCTGCCCGCGCCCTTCAGATGGACGAGCGAGAGGAGCACCGCGACGACGGCGGCGATCGCCATCCACGACATCAGCCTCTTGTAGCGCGCCCAGGCCAGGGCGGCACGGTCCAGCTTGGGTGGGATGGGGTCGTGCCGGGGCATGGCTTCCCTTTGGCGGCGGGCCATGTGATCATCAACCCTTGAGTCGGCGACACAGGAAGGAGGCCGGACCCATGACCATCGCGGCGATTCTCGGGAGCAAGGGCGACACCGTCTACAGCATCGAAGGCGATCGGACGGTTCGGGACGCCGTTTCGATGCTGGCCGAATACCGAATCGGTGCGCTTCCCGTGTTGCGCGAAGGCAAGGTCGCCGGAGTCTTTTCCGAGCGCGACGTCATCTATTGCCTCGGGACGGACGGCGCCGCCGTCCTCGACTGGCCGGTCGAGCGGGTGATGACCGCACCCGCCATCACCGTCACCACCGACATCTCGGTTCTCGCGGCACTGTCGCAGATCACGCGGCGGCGAATACGCCATCTACCCGTGGTGGAGGGCGACCGGCTGATCGGCCTCGTGTCGATCGGCGATCTGGTCAAATATCGGATCGACCGTATCGAGACCGAGGCCGAGGCGATGCGCAACTATATCCAGAGCGCCTAGGCGGCGACCGGCGCCGGGCTCCGGCTGCGGATCATTCCGACCAGCTCCATCATCAGCGACCGGGCGAAGGCGAAAAGAAGTCCCCCATAAATGGCCATGCCAGCAGCGATCAGGATCGCCAGCCGCGGCTGGGGAGGCATGGGAGGCAGCGCCGAATCGATGGCCAGCACCAGCGCCGCCATCGCCGCCGAGGCGAGCAGGCCCGGCCGCACGGCGCGGGCCAGTCGGACGAGGTCCACGGCAAGGCTGGACTTCGAAAACACCACCGTCACCGCGGTCAGCAGGATCATGCCGCCAAGCCAGGCGTAAGCGAGGCCCTCTATCCCGAATCGAATGCCGATCAGGAAGGCGACCGGAAGAATGACCGCGCCAGCCGCGCCGGTGCGGACGGCGATTCCCGGCTTGCCCGTCGCGTTGGTCGCGGGGGCGAACAATATCTGGAGGGTGAGGAACGGCATGGCGAGGGCGAGAATGGGGACGATCGCGATCGTCTCCGCCCATTTGGGGCCGAGGAAGGTGAGAATGAGCGGCTCCGCCGTCGCCGCCAGCCCGAAATAGAAGGGCAAAGCCGCGAGCATCACCAGCCGCGTCGCCTTGAGGAACGCGCCGCTCATCCTGTCCCGGTCGGCCTGGATTCGGGAATAAGCGGCGAAGGCGACCTCATTGAGCGGTGGCACGAACTTGGCCGCCAGGATCTGCGTCAGGAACAGGGTGGTCGTGTAGAGGCCGAGGTCATGGGCACCCAATTGGCGGCCGGCGATGAACACGTCCGACTGGCTCTGGATGAACCAGAAGAACTGCACGATCACCATCGCACCGCCATAGCTGAAGATCGCGCCGGCGCCGACGAATCGGAAGCTCGGCGGGACCAGCCACCCCGTCGCCAGCGTCAGCCCGATGCCCCGCGTCCAGAAAAGGACGATCGGCGCGGCCACCAGCGACCAGACTCCGAAGCCGGCCAGCGCGCAGCCGAGTGCGGTCGCGGCGCTCAGGATCGCGGACAGGAGATTGACCTGCGCCTGCCGTTTGAACTCGATCTCTCGGCTGAGAAGGGCGCCGGGCAAAGCGATAAAGGGTGTCGCCGCGTAGAGCAGGGCCTGAGCGCGAAGCATGTCGGCGAGCATCGGCTGGCGGAAATAGGCGGCGGCCGCCGGCGCGATCAGAACCTGGGCGGCGGCAAGAGCGCCGTTGAGCAGGATCAGCATGCCGAACACCTGCGCGACTCGCTGCCGGTCTATCGATTCGCTCTGCACCAGGGCGCTGGCGAATCCGTAGCCGTTCATCAAATTCAGGAAGACGAGAACCACCCCGGTCATAGCGAAAAGGCCGTAATCGGATGGATCGAGCAGGCGGATGACAAGGAAGGTCGCCGCCCAGGTAATGAGCTGCGCGACGATCTGGCTGCCCGACCGCCACAGCACCGCCCCCCGCACACGCTCGGCGAGGCCAGGCGACTGATCTTCCTGCGATTTTGCCCTTGCCGCCACGGGAACCTGACCATCGAAATTCATGCTGGCGGCGGTCTTACAGGAGGCGGGTTAATTCGCGCTTGAAGGGAAGGACGGGTCGATCGGATTCGACCGGACCTTCAAAAAGCCGGTTGACGGATCGGATCGACCCGACCATATGCCCGCTCACCGACGGGGCGCCGCGGCTTCAAGCCACGGTCCGCATCGGGAGAAATCTTCTAAAAAGCTTTTGAAGAGAAGCACTTGAAGAGCGGTTCGCCGCTCCCCATATCGCTTTTTCGAGCAAAGCCTATCGGCCTGCTCTCCCAAGCTTCCCAGGAAGTTTCGAAAACAGCTATTGACGGTGGAAAATCTCCTCCATATATGGCTGTTCACCGGCGGGACAGGCCATCTGGCCCGGCCCGTTCGCGTCTCATCAATCGGTAACCCGGTGCCCCGGTAAAACGGGGGAGGTGAGGCGTCGGCTCTTTGACATTGTCGGTTTAGATGAAGGGACATGTGGGCGGCGGCCCCGGCACCCGAGGGTTTTAAGGCCTCGGGAGGTCGGTAAATTATGCCGTTCCTATATGTCTCAATACATATCCACAGTAATATGTAATGTGCAGGAACGGCTCCTTGAAGCCGGCCTTGGATGTCCGGGTTTTCCCCCGGGCGCCGATGGTCGGACATTAACTTGAGAGTTTGATTCTGGCTCAGAACGAACGCTGGCGGCATGCCTAACACATGCAAGTCGAACGAACCCTTCGGGGTTAGTGGCGCACGGGTGCGTAACGCGTGGGAATCTGCCCTTAGGTTCGGAATAACAGTTAGAAATGACTGCTAATACCGGATGATGACTTCGGTCCAAAGATTTATCGCCTAAGGATGAGCCCGCGTAAGATTAGCTTGTTGGTGAGGTAAAGGCTCACCAAGGCTACGATCTTTAGCTGGTCTGAGAGGATGATCAGCCACACTGGGACTGAGACACGGCCCAGACTCCTACGGGAGGCAGCAGTGGGGAATATTGGACAATGGGCGAAAGCCTGATCCAGCAATGCCGCGTGAGTGATGAAGGCC
>NZ_DATCYB010000107.1:0-33162 GCF_036570505.1 Allosphingosinicella sp.
CGCGAAGCTCGCCGGCTTCATCGAGACGCTCGCCGGATGCGGCGTGGTCGCCGATGCCTGTCGCGCTGTCGGCATGAGCGTCGCAAGCGCCTATGCCTATCGGAATCGCCGCGCCGGCCGCGCCTGGGGCATGGCCTGGAACACCGTTCTCATCCGAGGGGGAGGAACAGGCGCCGCTTCCGGTCTCATCGGAGCGGGCGGAGCCTCGCATCCGGACTTTCGATTGGTGAGCCACCATGCTTCAAATCGGCCCATCCATCGGCTAAGGCCGCGCCTTCCCGCAGTCATCGGATGAACACGTGACCCTCTACGCCCGCTTCGCCGCGCATATCGACGCCGTTCTCGACCAGCTCGAAGGCGAGGGGCAGTTGCCCGCCGGCATCGAGCGAAAGGCGGTGGCGGTCGAGCCGCCGCGCGACGCCTCGCATGGCGATCTCGCCACCAATGCGGCGATGGTGCTGGCGAAGAGGGCGGGCACCAATCCTCGTGCGCTCGCCGAGCTGATCGCGCCGAAGCTTCGGGCGCTGGACGAGGTCGCCGCCGTCGAGGTGGCGGGCCCCGGCTTCATCAACGTCCGTCTCGATGCCGGTCTCTGGCGGGACGAGCTTCGCTCCATCCTGGCGGACGGCGCCGACTACGGCCGTTCCAGCCTCGGCGGGGGCGAAAAAGTCAATATCGAATATGTCTCGGCCAACCCCACCGGGCCGATGCATATGGGGCATTGCCGGGGCGCGGTCGTCGGCGACGCGCTCGCGTCCCTGCTCGAATATGCGGGCTACGCCGTCACGCGCGAATATTATGTCAACGACGCCGGCAGCCAGGTCGACACGCTCGCCCGCTCCGCGCACCTGCGCTATCGCGAGGCGCTGGGCGAGGATATCGGCGGCATCCCGGAGGGCTTTTATCCCGGCGACTATCTGAAGCCGGTGGGCGAGGGGCTCGCGGCCGAGTTCGGCGACCGCTACGTCGCCGCCCCCGAGGCGGAATGGCTGCACCTCTTCAAGACGAAGACCGTGGCGGCGATGCTCGACCTCATCCGCCACGATCTGGGGCTGCTCGGCATCCATCACGACATCTTCGCTTCGGAGGCGCAAGTGCAGGGGAGCGGCGCCGCCAATCGTGTGGAGGCGACGCTTCGTGACAAAGGCCTGGTCTATGAGGGCCTGCTCGAAGCACCCAAGGGCGAGACGCCGGAGGATTGGGAGCCGGTCGAGCTGACCCTGTTCCGCTCGACCGAGTTCGGCGACGACCAGGACCGGCCGATGAAGAAGTCGGACGGAAGCTGGACCTATTTCGGCGCCGATGCCGCCTATCATCTCCAAAAGGCGGAGAGTGCGAATCACCTCATCAACATCTGGGGCGCCGATCATGCCGGCACGGTGAAGCGCGTCCAGGCCGCGGTGAGGGCGCTGACGGACGGCCGCGTCGATCTAGACGTCAAGATCGTCAACATGGTCCGCCTGTTCCGGGCTGGCGAGCCGATCAAGATGTCGAAGCGGTCGGGCAATTTCGTCACGCTCGCAGATGTCGTCCGCGAGGTCGGCAAGGACGTGGTGCGCTTCATGATGCTCACCCGCCGCGCCGACGCGCCGCTCGATTTCGATTTCGCCAAGGTGGTCGAGGCGTCGAAGGACAACCCCGTCTTCTACGTCCAATATGCCCATGCCCGCATCTGCTCGCTGCATCGGCGGACGAAGGAGGCCGGCATCGACTTGCCCGACACCGCCGATCTTTCTCTTCTCGACGACGAGGAGCTGGCGCTCGTCAAGCTGGGCGCTCAGTTCCCGCGCGTCGTCGAGGCGGCGGCGCAGGCGCACGAGCCGCACCGCATCGCTTTCTATCTTAACGACCTCGCCGCCGCGCTCCACGCGCAGTGGAACAAGGGCAATGACGATCCCGCCCGCCGCTTCTTATTGGCACACAATCCCGATTTGACGCGGGCGCGACTGGAATTGGCTTCGGGGATCGGGCAGATTGTGCGTAACGGCCTGGCGATCATGGGGGTAGCCGCCGCTGAGGAGATGCAGTGATGACCGACACGCGCGCCGACGATGAAGGACTGCCGGAAGGCGACCGCCTGCCCTGGCTCGAAGCCGTAGAGGAGGAAGAAGCGAGCGAGGGGCCGACCGCCGCCAAGCTCGTCGCTTTTGTCGTCATCGGTCTGGTCGCGATCGGCCTGATCGTCGGCGGCCTGTTCTGGATGGGCAATCGCGGCGAGGGCGGCGAAGGCGGTGAGCCCGAGCTGATCGCGGCGCCGGAGGGCGACTACAAGGTGAAGCCCGAGGATCCGGGCGGCATGGAGGTGGAAGGCACCGGCGAAACCGCCTTCGCCGCCAGCGAGGGCGCCGTGCCCAAGGGTCAGATCGACGCCGGCGCGATGCCCGAAACGCCCGTCACCAAGGAAGCTCCCGCTCCCGCCAGGGCCCCGGCGGCGAAGGTTCCCGCCGAGACGAAGCGCTCGCCCTATCGGCCCCTGCCGGCCGAAGGCGGCTCGGGCGCCGGCGCGACCATCCAGCTTGGCGCTTTCTCCAGCCAGGCAGGTGCCAACAGCGCCTGGAAGGCGCTTTCCGGCCGCTTCTCCTACCTGGCGCCGCTCAGCCACAGCGTCACGCCGGTCGAATCGGGCGGCAAGACGCTTTACCGCTTGCGCGCTAGCGGGCCGGATGCGAGCGGCATTTGCGGTCGCCTGCGCGTCGCCGGCGAGGCCTGTGTGCGTATCGACTAGGGGAAGCAATGCAGCCGGCGATTTACGGATTGGCGGGTGAAAGCCTCACCGCCGACGAGAGGGATTTCTTCAAGGACGCCGATCCCGCCGGCTACATCCTCTTCCGCCGCAACTGCGTGGGAGCCGACCAGCTCCGCGCCCTGACCGACAGCCTCCGCGCCCTCCACGGCCGCGACGACGTTCCGATCCTGATCGACCAGGAAGGCGGCCGCGTCGCCCGCATGCAGCCGCCGGTCTGGCCCCAATTCCCCGAAGCCGGGCGCTTCGCCGACCTCTACGCCAAGGCCCCGATCAGCGCGATCGAGGCGGCCCGCGCCAACGCCCAGGCGCTCGCGGTGATGCTGAAGGAAGCCGGCATCAACGTGAACTGCCTGCCCCTGCTCGACGTGCGGCAGGAGGGCGCGCACGACATCATCGGCGACCGCGCGCTCGGCGCCGAGCCGATGCAGGTGGCGGCCCTGGGCCGCGCCGTGCTGGAGGGCATGGCCGCCGCGGGGGTCGTCGGCGTCGTCAAGCACATGCCCGGCCATGGACGCTCGACGAGCGACAGCCATGTCGAGCCCCCGGTGGTGAATGCGTCGGACGAAGAGCTGGACTTGGACATCGAACCCTTCCGCACGCTTCGCAACGCGCCGATGGGCATGACCTCGCACGTCGTCTACACCGCTTGGGACGCCGAACGTCCCGCCAGCCTGTCCCCTGGCGTCATCGGAGATATCATCCGCGGCCGCATCGGCTTCGACGGCTTCCTCATGTCAGACGATCTAGGCATGCACGCCCTCACCGGCGGCTTCGACGAACGCGCCCAGGGTGTGGTCGCGGCCGGCTGTGACGCGGCGCTGCACTGCTCGGGCGACATGGCCGAGATGGTCGCGGTCGCAAAGGGACTGGGTGAGATGACGGATGCGGCGCTGAAGCGCCTGGACCGCGCCATGGCCAGCGTCGCCGATGCGGCTCAGGCTGCCTCCTATGACGAACTCGCCGCCAAGCGAGACGCGCTGCTGGCCTATGTGTGATCCCCGAGGAAACGCGCTACCGTAGTAACCGCCACTGCGGCCGATAGGGTTGCGCCCCGAAACCATTTCTTGCGAACATCGAGGCTTCCCACCTTCACATCCCTGTTCGGAAGGACTCTCGTCGCAATGCGCTTCTGGCCGATCGTTTCCGTTTTCGCTCTTGTCTTGACCACGGCCGCCGCCGCTCAATCGGGTGGAGAAGCCGACAAGGGCGACGGGAAGTCCGGGAAAAGCGTCGAGGCGCTGCATAAGGATGCCGTCGCCAAGGAAGCCGAGGCCGGATGGGCGCGCGCGCCGGTCGAGGAGCGCGAGGTCGTCACCCGCCACAGCATCCGCGTTGGCGGAAAGACGCTCGATTATGCCGCGACGGCGGGAACGCTTACCCTCCGCGACGCCGTGGGCAAGCCCGAGGCCAGCATCTTCTACACGGCCTATACGCTGGACGGCACTAGGCCCGGCACCAAGCGGCCGATCATGTTCTTCTTCAACGGCGGTCCCGGCTCGGCTAGCCTGTGGCTGCACATGGGCTCGTTCGGCCCCATGCGGCTGACGACCGGCAATCCCGAATATGTCCGCCCGGCGCCCTTCGATTTCGGGCCCAATCCCGACACTTTGCTGGGCAAGGCCGACCTCGTCTTCATCGATGCGCCGGGCGCCGGCTATTCCCGCCCGCTGGGCGATGCCAAGCCGTCCGATTTCTACGGCGTCGATCAGGATGTCGATGCCTTCACCCGCGCGATCCTGCGCTACGTCACCAAGTTCGGCCGGTGGAACAGCCCCAAATTCCTGCTCGGCGAAAGCTACGGCACGTTGCGGTCGGGCGCTCTCGCCTATCAGCTGCAGGACCGCGGCATGGCCCTGAACGGCGTCATCCTGCTCTCCTCGATCATGAATTATGGAATCCGTCAGCCGGGTTTCGACCAGATCTACCTGACCTATTTGCCAAGCTATACCGCCACCGCCTGGTACCATAACCAGCTGCCGAACCGGCCGGCGACGGTGGAAGAAGCCGTCGCCGCCGCGCGGCAGTTTGCCGAGGGCCCCTATGCCGCCGCCCTTGCCAAAGGGCAGACCATCAGCCCCGAGGAGCGCGACGCGGTCGCCCAGCGGATGAGCGAATTGACCGGTCTTCCGGCCGACTTCATCGAGCGCTCGAACCTGCGCGTCGACCTTTCCCGCTTTCGCAAGGAGCTGCTGCGTGACGAGCGGCTGACCGTTGGCCGCTTCGATGCCCGCTATACCGGGGTCGACGTCGACGCGGCCGGCGAGAACCCCGATTTCGACGCCTCGTCGGAAGCGATCAGCGGCGCCTATATCGGTTCGCTGAACGGCTACCTGACCCATCAGCTCGGCTACGAGACAGACATGACCTATCGCCTCAGCGCGCGCGACGCGCCGGGCTTCGAATGGGACTGGAGCCACGAGGCGCCGGGCACACGCCGGGAACAGACCACGCCCAACACCGCCGTGGACCTGTCCGTCGCCATGCGGACCAATCCGTATCTGAAAGTGCTTTCGCTCAACGGCTATTACGACATGGCGACGCCCTTCTACGGCACGGAATACGACCTTCGCCACATGATGCTGGAGCCGGCGCAGCAGCGGAATCTGGAGTTCCTTTATTATCCGGCCGGGCACATGACCTATCTCAATCCCGAAGCGCTCCGGCAGATGCGGGTGGACCTCGGCCGTTTCATCGACGAGGCCGTGGCCGAGGCACGAAGCGGAACGCCGCCCCAGCCGCCGGCCATCGCCGCCCGGTAGCGGCCTTTCCAGGCGATCGGGCGGCGCCCCGAACGGGAGATTCCCGCTTCGCAATCCGGTCCCGACGGCCTAGTCTTCCGTCGTGGAATTCGACGATTCCTTTGAAGAAGCGCCCGCCGTGGCGGAGGCGGACAGGCTGACTTTGGACCTGGACGGGTGGGAAGGGCCGCTCGATCTGCTGCTGACCCTGGCGCGTTCGCAGAAGGTCGATCTGGCCAAGATCTCGATCCTGGCGCTCACCGAGCAGTATCTCGCCTTCATCGCCGACGCCAGGAAGCTCAAGCTGGAGATCGCGGCCGATTATCTGGTGATGGCGGCGTGGCTCGCCTACCTCAAATCCTGCCTGCTGTTGCCCAAGGACGCGGAGGCCGATCCGAGCCCCGAGGAGCTGGCGATGAGGCTCCAGCTGCGGCTGCAGCGGCTGGGGGCGATGCGCGAGGCCGGAGCGCGGCTCATGGCGCGGGACCGGCTGGGGCGCGACGTCTTCGCGCGCGGGAGCCCGCAGGGGCTGCGCGTCATCCGCAAGGCGGCGTGGCAGGCCGAGCTTTACGACCTCATCGCCGCCTATGGCCTGGTCAGGGCGCGGACCGAGCCGGCCGTGCATGTCGTGTCGCGACGACCGGTGATGACCCTGGAGGAGGCGCTGCTTAGGGTCGAGCGGCTGCTGGGCACGAGCGTCGAATGGGCGCGGATCGAAAGCTTCCTGCCGGAGACGCAGGATGCGGGCTTCAGGAAGTCCGCGCTCGCCTCCAGCTTCGTCGCGAGCCTGGAGCTGGCGCGGCAGGGCAGGGTGGAGCTTGACCAGAAGAGCGCCTTCTCCCCGCTCTACATCCGCGCGGCATGAGGGAGCTTCCCGACGATATCCGCGCCGTCGAGGCGACCCTGTTCGCAGCCGAGGAGGCGATGAGCGAAAAGGAAATCGCTGACTATGTCGGCGAGGGCGTCGACGTGGCGGCGGCGATCGAGGCGCTGGCGGACCATTATGCGGGGCGGGGGGTGAACCTCGTCGAGCGGGGCAAACGCTGGCATTTCCAGACGGCGCCGGACATGGCCCATATCCTCAGGCGCGAGCGGGACGAGGCGCGCAGGCTCTCCCGCGCCGCCGTCGAGACGCTGGCGATCATCGCCTATCATGAGCCGGTCAGTCGCGCCGAGATCGAGGCGATCCGGGGCGTGCAGATCTCCAGGGGAACGCTCGACGTGCTGATGGAGGCGGGCTGGGTCCGGCCGGCGGGCCGGCGCGAGGTGCCGGGGCGGCCACTCATCTACGCCACCACCGCAACCTTTCTGCAGCATTTCGGCCTTACCAGCCGCCGCGACCTGCCCGGCATCGACGATCTGAAGGCGGCAGGTCTCCTCGATCCCATCGATGCCGCGCTGGAACAGATGGGCCAACTGGAACTGGAAACGGAGCGCGAGGAGGACTAGGTACGTTCTCAAGCGTAATCGGAGAATTGAAATGGGTGGTCTTAGCCTCTGGCATTGGCTCGTCGTCGGCGTCATCATCTTGCTGTTGTTCGGCAAGGGCCGCTTCTCCGACATGATGGGGGATGTCGCCAAGGGCATCAAAAGCTTCAAGAAGGGGATGACCGAGGACGAGGAGAAGCCGGCGGAACCGCGGCGCATCGAGGGCGGTCGCACGGTCGATGCGCCTCCGCCAGCGGCGCCTCCCGCCGAAAGCAGCGCTGCCCCTCGTCCCGACGAGCGGCGCGAGCCCTGATCGGCTCGCCTGAAGGGCGGGGCTGAATGTTCGACATAGCGCCTACCGAACTGCTGATCGTGGCCCTGGTCGCGCTGGTCGTGATCGGACCCAAGGATTTGCCGCGCGTCATGCGCACGGTCGGCCACTGGGTCGGCAAGGCCAAGGGCATGGCGCGCCACTTCCGCTCCGGCCTCGACACGATGATGCGCGAGGCCGAGCTCGAGGAGATGGAAAAGAAATGGAAGGAGGAGAACGAGCGTGTCATGCGCGAATTCCCTTCCGCCTCGGCCCCCGCCTCCCCGCCCGCCGCCCAGACGGAGGCGCCGCCTCCGCCGCCCGAGGGCGAGATGCCGCCGTCGCATGACGGCGACGACCGGCGGGAACTGCCATGAAGGATGTCGACGACAGCCGCGCGCCGTTGATGGACCACCTGATCGAGCTGCGTCGCCGGCTCATCTGGTCGTTCGCGGCCTTGCTCGTCGCCTTCGGAGTCAGCTTCTATTTTGCCAACGAGATATTTTCCTTCCTCGTCCAGCCTTTGGTCGATGCCTTCGGGCCGGGGCAAGGCAAGCTCGTCTATACCAAGCTCTATGAGGCCTTCTTCGTCGAGGTTCGGGTGGCCTTCTTCGCCGCCTTCTTTCTCGCCTTCCCGGTCATCGCCAACCAGATCTGGGCGTTCGTCGCGCCGGGCCTTTATTCCAAGGAGAAGCGGGCTTTCCTGCCCTTCCTGATCGCGACGCCAGTGCTGTTCCTGATGGGCGGCGCGCTCGCTTATTATGTGGTGATGCCGACCGCGTTCGAGTTCTTCCTCGGCTATCAGGGCAATCTCGGCGGTATCGAGCAGGAGGCTTTGCCCTCGATCGGCGAGTATCTCAGCCTCGTCATGCATTTCATCCTGGCGTTCGGCATCGCCTTTCTGCTGCCCGTACTGCTGATGCTGCTGGAGCGCGCGGGGATCGTGACCCGCGACCAGCTGAAGCGCGGACGGCGCTACGCCATCCTCGTCGCATTCGTCATCGCCGCCGTGGCGACGCCGCCCGACGTCCTTTCCCAGTTCATGCTCGCCATCCCCCTCATCTGCCTCTACGAATTGTCGCTCGTCGCCATCTGGTTCACCGAGCGCCGGCGAGCGCGGGAGAAGGGGACGGAGTTGCTTTGACGGACAAAGTGCGGTCGCCGTTCCTGGGCGTCCATAACGCCATGCTGGCGGTGAAGGACCCGCCGGAGTGGATGAAGCCGTCGTCGCCACGCACCGGCTGCAGCGTCATCCCGCTGGTCGAGGCGGCGGACATGTATCCGGAGCTCGAGCATCTGCTGCTGGACGCCAGGGAGACGGTCTGGCTCTCTTTTCGGGTGTTCGATCCCGACACGAAGCTCAGGTCCAAACGATCGAAGAAGCTGGGACTCTCTGACTGGTCCGCGCTGATCGCCCACACGGTGAAACGCGGCGTCGAGGTCCGAATCCTGCTTTCGGATTTCGAACCGGTTCTGGCCGATTATCTTCACGCCGGTTCCTGGTGCACCTATCGGACGATCCGCGCCATCATCGAGACCCTCGACCAAGACGAGCGTGGCCGCCTGCAGCTGATCGTCGTTCAGCATGAAGGGGAAATGGGCTGGGGCTGGCGGCAGCTCCTGCGCCTGCTCCTGCGCCGTCGTATCCGCAAGATTGTCGAGAAGCTCCTGAAGCGCAAGGCGCACAAGGACGGCGGCCTCGAAACGCGGCCAGGCCTGTGGCGCCATGTCGAATGGGAAGAGAAGAAGCCCCGGGCCTGGAAAGCGGCGCCGCCGCCTCGCCTGTGGCCCGCGACCTACCATCAGAAATTCGTCGTGATCGATGGCGAGAAGGCGATTATCGGCGGGCTCGACCTCGACGAACGCCGCTGGGACGACCGTCGCCACGATCAGCGCGCCGACCGCACTTGGCACGATATCTCGGCCCTGGTCGAAGGGCCGGCGGTCGCCGATGCGGCCCGCCATTTCGCGCGCCTCTGGAATCGAGAGATGCCGCGCTACCGCGCCACCGTCGCGGAATGGACCGATGGCTGCGGCCGCGAGTTGATGCTCGATCCGCTGAGCGAGATTACGACCAAGCCAAAGGGGCAGGAGGTGGAGGGCAAGGCCACAGTCCAGCTGGCCCGCACCATGTCGATCCGATCGGATGGGCTGTTCGCGATTGGGCCGCTCCATGGCATCCGCGAACTCAAGGCCGCCCACAAGGAGCTGATCCTCTCGGCGCGGCGCCAGCTCTATATCGAGGGGCAATTCTTCCGCTCCAAGTCAGCCGCCGACTGGATCGAGGCGGCCTTGAGGGCCAATCCCGGACTGGAGGTCATCATCCTTGTCGCCAATGCTCCGGAGGAGATCGCCTTCGAGGGTCAGACCGACAATCTAGCCCATCGTCATGGCGAGCACCTCCAGGCGCGGGCGCTCGGGCGGCTTCTCAAAAAGGCGGGGCCGCAACGGGTTGGCCTGTTCACGCTCGCCAAGCATGAAGACGTCGAGGCCGACGAAAAAGAATTCGAGAAGACCCGGGGCACCGCCTTCGGCTCCGGCCTCATCCACATCCATTCCAAACTGCTGATCGCGGACGATGAATCGTGCCTGCTTTCCTCGGCCAATATCAACGGCCGGAGTTTCGAATGGGATACGGAGCTGGGCTTCCTCTGGACCGAGCCGGGCGAGACGATCGCGGATTTCAGGCATGGCTTGTGGAAGCAGCTTTTCGGCGGATCCCTGCCCAAGGACATGAGCCTCGAAGGCTGGCGCGACATCGCCCGCCACAACAGCACAGCCGACCCCGACGACCGCAAGGGGTTTGTCGTGCCCTACCAGCTAGGCCGGGCGAAGCGCTTCGGGCGTCCTTACTGGTTCATTCCCGACGATCTTGTCTGACACGAAAAAGGCGCCGCCACGCGGGCGACGCCTCTTCATACCACAGTAGGCGGGTGTCGGTTAGCAGTCGACGCCCTCGGCGCAATCCTCGACGGCATCGCCGACGGACTCGACGTCTTCGCCGGCACCCGCGATGGTGTTGCAGGCGGCAAGCGCGAGGCTGCTCGAAATAGCGAACAGCGCGAAAATCTTACGAACCATCATCTCTCTCCTGATCTAATCAACGCGCGCGACGATCGCGTAATTCGGCGTGCGAGGTGAGGGGTAAATGCGCGCGGGCGAGACTTGGTTCCACTGGCGTCACAAGGCCGGATCATGCGCTTTTTTTAAGGAAAAGTCGCCCAAAATGTAGAGCCCGGAGGCGCCACCGGGGGGGGAGGTTGGCGCGTCCGGGCTCATGTTCTGGATAGCGAGAGCGGGGGGGCAAAAGGTCACTATCCGAAGGGGAAAACGAGGGACGCGGCAGCCGGTTCCCGCGACCGTCAAAAATTTCGCCCTCGCGTGAAAAATCCTCGTTGTCCAAGCGGAGCGAAACCCTGCGCTCGGCTGCCGGTTGTCAGTGAATAGAAGGAGCCGTCATGAACAAGCCCCCCAAAGCGCCGCCCCATTCGGACCTCGATGGCGTCGGCGAGGACGAAAAGAACAATGTCGATGCCGCCGTCGAATCGGGTCAGGGCACCGGCGATCTCGCGAAAGCGAAGGAAAAATCGGTCGGCAGGCCACCTTATTCGACAGACCGGAAAGTCCGCGACGATCGTGCGGACCGAGGAAAGCCTGCGTGCTAAGTCCTGTCGAAGACGGCGATGTCGAGGGCATAGCGACCTGAGTCGGTGTCGCGCTCTATCGTGGAGCGGAGCTGGCGCGACAGGCCGGTGACGATGCGGTCGAAGCGTTCGAACAGCTGGGGATCACACGGGGTCGCCCCCCGGAGGGCATCGGACTCGATCGTCAGTCTGGCGGATCCCGCGCCCGCGCCGGCGGCGACCAGCGAAATCGTCACCACTTTCGCATCGCAGAACATCGCGAATTCGACGATCTCGGTGATCAGAAAGGCGACCGATACGGCCACGTCCTGGGTGACCTGGAATGGCTCGATATCGATCCGGATGACCATGCCGGCGGCGGAGGCGGGAGCGGTCGCGCGCAGGTTCGCGGCCAGTTCCGAGATGAGCGAGCGGAGGGCGACGCCGCGATTTTCCTCCAGCTCGGCAAAATGGTTGCGATGGACCACGGCCAGGGCGTCCACACGCCGCTGGATAGAGGCATAGGCGGCGGCGACGTCTTCGTTTGGCGATCCGCGGGCGTGCAGGTTGAGGAGTGAGGCGACGACCTGGAGGTTGTTTTTCACCCGGTGGTGGACTTCACGTACCAACCGGCTCTGGCGCTCGATTCCGGCTTCGAGATCCCCCTCGTGGCGGGCGACGGTCTGGGTCAGGCGGTCGAAGGCGAAGCCCAGGTCGCTGATCTCCCGTGCGGGCGTCCTCAGCGTCGGCAGGTCCAGATGCCGGTCGCCGGGCTGGTAGGCGGCGACGGCGCGCTGCACACGAAGGAGCGGCCTCAAGAGCAGCCGATCGAGGATCACCCAGCCGATGATCGCGGCGAAAATCCACATCATCACCGGCAGGAGAATCGTCAGCAGCTCCACGATCGAGATCGGGATCGCGCCCAGCGTGATTCTCATCTGGAGTCGCTCGTCCACGATGGGCACCGTTCCCGACACGAATTGTTCGAACGGTCTCGGCTGATAGCCGTCGTGCAGGGTCATCGTTCGGCGGCCGTCGATCAGCTCCAGATCGAACTCGCTGTCGCCGCCGGCGATACTGGTGAGCTCGGCGAGGCTTTCCCGCGTGAATTCGCCGCTGCCCTCCACGTCGCCATCGTCACTGAAAAGGGCAAAGCGAAGCGCGCTACCGTCTTCGCCGATCGTGACGATCGAACGCCGCCCGTCCGCTCGGGGAACGGCGAACGGAATGAAGCCGGGAGTGGCACAGCGAATGACATTGTTGTCGCCGTAAAGGGCGAAGCGGCCGACCGAGGATTGCGCCCGCGCGAGCCTCTGGAGCGTCGTCTCGCAAATGCGCGAATCGACGGCGGTGAGCGCGATCGCGGTGCTGGCGGCGCGGATCGTGCCGGAGCTGTGTGAAAGAAGGGCAGTCAGCCGTTGCGCCTCGATCTCGAGCTGCGACAGCGTCTGCTCGGCACGCTTGTCGTTATTGTCGCGCGCGCTCTGGACCGAGGCGAGAATCGCGACGAGCCCGAGCGGAAACAGTCCCAGGCTCAGGATCAGCAGCATCTTCAGTCCGGTCGAGAGTCTCGCGAACCGTGATGCGAACCAGCCTCTATCCTCTCGATCCACCCTGCGATGACCGTTTTCCGAAGCAGATCACCCCAGTTTTCCGAGCAAGTCGAGCATTTCCGGCGGAATCTCCTCCTCCACCGTACGCTGATAGACAGTCCTTAAAGCCAGCCCCAGCTCCGGATTGTCGGGCCGCTTCTCTTTTGGTCGTGATGGGTTGGGAATGTCGGCCTCTGTCGGAGGATGGGGTTTGCGCCGGCGGTCGCCATCCTTTTCATGCTCAAAAGTCAAATCGATCTACCCCTCGCGACCCGAGGCCGCGCCCGCTTCAAAATTTCAGTGCGTGCCCGCCGATCCTGTGCTGGTGCGGACCGGACCCGAACAGACCCCTCTACTCGGAGCGTTTTAACGGTCCGCGTCGCCATGGAAACAAAAAAGTCGCCCATTGGTTCCATGTCCTGAGAGGGAGCGGGCCGGGCCGTTTTCTTTTGCATGTCCATCCTCTTTGCCGCCGCGTCCAGGCAGGGTTGCAAAGCGGGGGGCGGCCAATCACAACACCGGCAAGACATCATGCAGGAGTCGTAACGAACATGTCGCTCGGCCAGGAACTCGCGCCCCATCTCCCTTTCCTCAGGCGCTATGCCCGCGCTCTAACCGGCAGCCAGGGGCATGGCGACGCCTTCGTCCGGGCGACCTTGGAAGCGATCGTCGCCGCGCCCGACGATTTTCCGCGTGACGTCGATCCGCGGCTGGGTCTTTACCGGACCTTCCATGCCATCTGGTCGTCGGCCAATATCGAGGAGGATCCCGAGGCCGATACCCGAGAGCCCGAGGGCATAGCCCAGGCGCGCCTCGCGCGGATCACGCCGTTGTCGCGCCAGGCGCTGCTGCTGACCGCTATGGAGGGCTTCACGCCCGAGGACACCGGCTATCTGATCGGCGCGTCCGCCGACGAGGTCGAGTCGCTCGTCGCCGAAGCGCTGGCCGAGATCGAGCGCCAGACCCGCGCTGAAGTCCTCATCATCGAGGACGAGCCGATCATCGCCATGGATATCGAGACGATCGTCCGCGACCTCGGCCACAGCGTCACCGGCGTGGCCGTCACCCGCGACGAAGCGGTGGCGCAGGCGATGGCCAAGCGTCCAGGCCTGGTCCTCGCCGACATCCAGCTCGCCGACGACAGTTCGGGCATCGATGCGGTCAAGGATATTTTGGGCGAATTCTCGGTCCCGGTCATCTTCATCACCGCCTTCCCCGAGCGGCTTCTGACCGGCGAGCGCCCGGAGCCGACCTTTCTCATCACCAAGCCGTTCCAGCGCTCTACCGTGAAGGCGGCGATCGCCCAGGCCCTCTTCTTCGACAGCGCGACCGTTCCGGCCGTGTGACGGCTCCGGGGAACAACGCCGGGCCGGCGGGCGTTGCGGGAACAAGTTTCAGAGTATTGAGGAAACGCTCCGCTTATGGATGAAGGCGAACAGCATATCGGCAAAACGGAGGCGCGCGCGGGCACGACTCCTCACATGACCCGATACATCCTGCCCATTTCGGTCACCCTCGTTGTAATCCTCTTCGCGCTGATCATATTCCTTTGGCTATAGCGCGTTAGTTTCCGAAACGAAGTCTGGCGGCAATTGTCGTGCCGTCATAATTGTCAGCACATTCCCGGGGGCAGCCTGATGGCCGGCCAGAAGCCAGTAACGTTCGATGATGAAGACCGCCCCCGAGAGGAACTGGTGCCGCTGCCCGACGGCGAGTTCAAGGATCAGCTCGCCCAGGTGATCCCGCATCTGCGCGCGTTCGGGCGATCCCTGTCGGGCAGCCGCGACCTCGCCGACGACCTGGTGCAGGAGACGTTGCTGAAGGCCTGGGCGGCGCGGAAACGCTTCCAGGCCGGGACCAATATGCGGGCCTGGACCTTCATCATCCTGCGCAATCTCTTCCTCTCCCAGATGCGCCGCGCCCGCTTCAAGGGAGAATGGGATGAATTGACCGCCTCCAAGCTCCTCGCGGCCCCCGCCAGCCAGGACCGTCACGTCGAGCTCGGCGACATGCAGCGGGCGCTGATGCACTTGCCGCAGCCGCAGCGCGAGGCGCTGATCCTCGTCGGCGCGGGCGGGTTCGCCTATGAGGAGGCGGCGGAAATCTGCGGCTGCGCCGTCGGCACGATCAAGAGCCGCGTCGCCCGCGGCCGGGTCGCGCTGGAGACGCTGCTCACCGAGGGCAAGCTCCCGTCGCGGCGCGAGCATGAAAGCGACGCCAGCAAGACGGCGCTGCAATCGATCATGAGCGAGGTCGACGACCTCAGCCGGGATCGGGATCCGCAGGGTTAGATTGTCCGGGATGCCGCGGCGGCCGGCCGCATTCCCGGCCGGCGGCGCTAAAGCGTCTAGTCGAGCTTGGCGAGCAGTGACTCGAACTGGTCGAGCGAACGCATCTCGCCGTCCATGGCGAAGGCCTCGCGCAAGGCATTGCCCACGCCGGCGTGCACGGTGGGGGGTGCCACCTTCACGAAGCGGCGGGAGCATGCTTTGACCATGGCCTCTTTTCTCGGATTCATCATATTCACCTGCTAAGAACGCATTTTGTTCCGCCGGGTTTCAAAGGTTGCGCTTCCCAAACGGAACTGATCTGTCCTGTTGCATGACCGACACATCCGCCGATCGACAGGCCGAGGCCGCTCTGGGACGGGCGGAAATGTACTCGCCTTTCCTCAAGCTGCAGCTCGGATCGAGGCCCGATCTGGCTGAAACGCTGCGCGCCGGAGCCGTGTCTGGAGCACTCGTAATGGCGAAAGCGAGCGGCGCGGGCGCGCCGGACGTGGGGGCGGCGCTGCGCCGCGAGCGAAGTGGATTGGCGCTCGTTCTCGGCGTTGGCGATCTGGCGGGGACGCTTCCGCTGGAACGCGTGGTGACGGAACTTTCGGACTTTGCCGACCGCGCGCTTCAACAGGCGCTCGACGCGGCGATCGAGGCGCGAACGCCGGGCGCGGAGCCCAGGGGCTTCGCGATCATCGCGCTCGGCAAGCTCGGTAGCCGGGAGCTCAACTACTCCTCGGACATCGACCTCCTGTTGCTGTTCGATCCGGCCACTCTTCCGGTGAAACTTCGCGAGGAGCCGGCGCAGGCGGCGGTCCGTATCGGCCAGCGGGTGATCGAGACGCTGCAGAAGAGGGATGCGGAAGGTTATGTCTTCCGCGTCGACCTCCGCCTTCGCCCCTCTCCCGAAGCGACTCCGATCGCGCTCCCGGTCAACGCCGCCATCTCTTATTATGAATCGAGTGCCCTCCCTTGGGAGCGCGCCGCCTTCATCCGCGCCCGCTGCGTCGCCGGCGACCGGGCGCTCGGTCGCTATTTCCTCGACGCCATCCATCCGTTCGTGTGGCGCCGCAGCCTCGATTTCGGCGCGATCGGAGAGCTGAGGTCGATCAGTCGGCGGATCCGCGACCATTATGCCCAGGGACAAAGGTTCGGCCCTGGATTCGACCTTAAGCGCGGCAGGGGTGGCATCCGCGAGATCGAATTCTTCGCCCAGATCCACCAGCTCATCCACGGCGGGCGCGAACCGGCGCTGCGCGAGCCCGCGACCCTCGACGCGCTGGCGACGCTCTCGAAGGCCGGCCGCATCTCCGGCGACGAGGCGTCGGACCTGGTCGAGGCCTATCGACTGTTCCGGACCGTCGAGCACCGGCTGCAGATGGTCGAGGACAAGCAGACCCACACCGTGCCGACCGACGCCGGCGCGCTCGACCGGGTGGCACGCCTACACGGGCTCGACGATGGTCAGGCCTTGCTCGCCCTCCTCGAGCCGCATGTCGCCCGCGTCGGCGCGGCCTATGACAAGCTGGACGAAGCCGACGACGAGCGGCTGCCGCGCGACGTGGAGACGCTTGAGGAGCGACTGGCGAGGGCGGGGTTCGACGATCCGATCGCGGCGCGCCTTCGGGTCGAAAGCTGGCGTTCGGGCAAGGCACGCTCGCTCCGGGCGAGCACGGCGCGCGAGGCGTTCGAGGCGATGCTTCCCGCGCTGGTGGACGCCTTTGGCGCTTCCCCGGACGGCATGCGAGCGATGAACCGCTTCGACGACGTCGTCACGAAGCTGCCGAGCGGCGTCAATTTCTACCGGCTGCTCGAGGCGAGGCCGGGCCTGACGCAGTTGCTCGCCACCTTGCTCAGCCATGCGCCCGCGCTGGCGGAGCAGCTCGGCCGCCGCCCTGAGCTGCTTGACGGGCTGATCGATTCCAGCGCGCTGGAGCCCGCGCGCCCGGTCGAGGCGCTGGCGAAGGATTTCGCCCGGGCGGACCGAGCGGACGAGGATTATCAGTGGCTGCTCGACCGGGTCCGCCGCCGTGTCAACGGCGCTCGCTTTGCCCTCGGCGTGCAATTGGTCGCCGCGCGCAGCGACCCGCTGGAAGTCGCCGGCGGCTATGCGCGTGTGGCCGAGGCGGCGCTTCGCGTGCTGGCCGACGCCACGGTGGCGGAGTTCGAGGCGGTCCACGGGCGGATTCCGGAATCGGAACTCCTCATCCTCGGGCTTGGGCGTCTCGGCGGCGAGGCGTTGACCCACGCCTCGGATCTGGATCTCATCTATCTCTTCTCCGGATCGCACGAGGCGCGCTCGGACGGGCAGAAGCCGCTGGGTGCCACTGATTATTTCAATCGTCTCGCTCCCCGGGTGAGCGCCGCGCTGTCGGTGCCGACGGCGGCAGGGCCGCTTTACGACGTCGATACTCGCCTGCGCCCCTCCGGCAAGGATGGGCTCGTTGCCGTCTCGTTGCCGAGCTTCGCCGAATATCAGCAGGAGCGCGCCTGGACCTGGGAGCATATGGCGCTGACGCGGGCCCGCCCGGTCTATGGTTCGGTCGCAGGGCGCGCGTCGCTCCAGCGCATTGTCGACGGCATTCTGCTGATGCCGCGCGATCCGGCCGTGGTGACCGCCGACGCGGCGAAGATGCGGGCCGAGATGGCCGCGCACAAGCCGGCCAACGGCCCCTACGACATCAAGCTGGGCGACGGCGGCCTCGTCGATCTCGAATTCGCCGTCCAGGTGCTCCAGCTGCGCCACCGCACCGGGCTCCACCCGCAACTCGACCGGGCCGTGGCCGAACTTGCCGCCCAGGGCCTGATCCCGCCCGGGATCGAGCAAGCCCACCGCCTTCTCACCCGGATGCTCGTCACCTTCCGCCTCGTCTCGCCGGCCTCCGACACGCCGCCCGAGGCGACGCGGCCGCTGGTGGCACGGGCCTGCGGCATGGCGGATTGGGACAGCCTGCTTGCGGCGCATGACGAAGCCCGGCACAGCATTTTCGAACTGTGGCGCGACGTCGCCGCCGACAAGGGAGACTGACGATGCTGGCCGAAGGCGATCCCGTACCCAATGTGGCGCTGGAGGGGATGGAGGGAAAGCCGGTCCATCCGGCCGATTTCAAGGGCCAGAAGCTGGTCCTTTATTTCTATCCGAAGGACGACACGTCCGGCTGCACCCGCGAAGCGCAGGACTTCACCGCGCTGGTCGAGGAATTCGAGAAGGCGGGGACTTGGATCCTCGGCGTCTCCAAGGACGATGCGAGGAAGCACCGCAAGTTCACCGAAAAATACGACCTCAAGGTGCCGCTCGCGACCGATCCGGATGGGTCGGTCTGCGAAGCCTTCGGCACCTGGGTCGAAAAGAGCCTGTACGGCCGCAAATATATGGGCATCGACCGCGCCACGTTCCTCGTCGACCGCGACGGCGTCATCAAGCGCGTCTGGCGCAAGGTGAAGGTTCCCGGCCACGCCGAGGCCGTGCTCGCGGCGGCGCGCGAGCTGCCCTAGCGGCTAAAGGGCAAGCTCACTTGGTGCGGGGGTCGTCCGCCTTGTTCACATAGTTGATCGCCCACGGCCCGACGCTGCTCAGCTGAACGACCGACTCTTCCTCGACATGGGCATAATGGTTCATGCCGGGATCGAACGCGAAATAGCTGCCGGCGGGAAGACGCCTCGCCTTGGCGGCGTCCGCGGTCTCCCCCATGCCGACGTGGAAGGCGCCCGATATGACCGTCACGATCTCGGGGCGGGGATGGCTGTGCGGCGGAATCTTGTAACCTGCCGGCATCTTGAGGCGGAGCAGGAACGGGCCTTCCTTAGTGGGATCGCCGTAAAGCAGCGCTCCTTGTGTTCCCGCCGGCAGGGAAGTCGGGCCTGCACTCCAGGCGATTTCGTCGGGCGTTGCGATGTTGTGCGTGCCGCCGGGCGCGCTCTGCGCCGACGCGGTGCCGGCGGAAAAGGCGAGCGAACCCGCCGCGATCGCGAGAACAAGCTGTTTCATTTCGGTCCTCCTGCTGTTGGCCATGAGCCGGAGGCCTAATACGCCTTCCCAGCGAGGAATCCGAGGGCCGTGGCTTGGTGAGCACCAAAAGGCGGACCGGAACGTGTCCGGGCCGATGGGCCAAGCGAAATAGACGGCCTGGTCGCGGCCGTTCGCCTACCAGCCGATGATGACGCCGGCCCGGCAGCCGGTGAAACTTGCCCGGCAATGCCGCCACTCACCCACACGCGTTCGGTGAGGCGCGCGACGGCGAGAGATTGAACGACACTGCGAAGTTGGCGTCCTTGCGGGAGCAAGGTCCCTCTCAGCGCCATCGCCGCGGCGATGCCGCCATGGGCCCGGCGGAAGCCGCGGCCGACCTCGCCGTCAAGATCCGCGACGTGTTCCTCGCGACCTCCGTTGAGGACTGGCTGAAGAAACTGCAATTGCACTGAGGCAGTTGAAACAAGAAGGGCGGCCCATCGCTGGACCGCCCTTCGCAATCGCTTTGGCGCGTGCGCTTAGCGCTTCGAGAACTGGAAGCTGCGGCGGGCCTTGGCCTTGCCGTATTTCTTGCGCTCGACGACGCGGCTGTCGCGGGTGAGGAAGCCGGCGCGCTTGACGGTGGTACGCAGCGCCGGCTCGTAGCGGGTCAGCGCCTGGCTGATGCCGTGCTTGACCGCGCCGGCCTGGCCGGAGAGGCCGCCGCCGCTGACCGTCGCGACGACGTCATACTGGCCGCGGCGCTCGGTGATGTCGAACACCTGGTTGATGACGAGGCGCAGCGTCGGGCGCGCGAAATAGACCGCCTGGTCGCGGCCGTTGACGATGATCTGGCCGGAGCCGGGCTTCAGCCACACGCGGGCGACCGCGTCCTTGCGGCGGCCGGTCGCATAGGCGCGGCCCTGCTTGTCGAGTTGCTGCTCGCGAAGCGGCGCCTCGGGCGGGGCCGGCTGGACCGGCGCTTCCTCGCCTTCGGCGGGGGGGGGCGCCGGAGCGGCGGCCTCGCCCTGGGCGAGATCCTTAAGGTCGGACAGCGATTGACGGGTATCGGACATCAGGCACCCACCTTGTTCTTGCGGTTCATGGCCGCGACATCGAGAGTTTCAGGGGACTGGCCGCCGTGCGGATGCTCGGTGCCGGCATAAAGATGAAGGGCGCGCATCTGGTCGCGGCCCAGCGGCCCGCGCGGGATCATGCGCTCGATCGCCTTTTCAAGCACGCGCTCGGGGAAGCGGCCTTCGAGCACCTTGGCCGGCGTTGTCGCCTTGATGCCGCCAGCATAGCCGGTGTGCTTGTAATAGATTTTGTCGGTCAGCTTCTTGCCGGTGAACTTCACCTTGTCCGCGTTGATGATGACGACATGATCGCCGCAATCGACATGCGGGGTATAGCTCGGCTTGTGCTTGCCGCGCAGGATGTTGGCGACGATCGAAGCGAGACGCCCGACCACCAGTCCGTCGGCATCGATCAGATGCCACTTCTTCTCCACCTCGGCCGGCTTGGCCGACTTGGTGGTCTTCATCAGCGCCTTCATGGGGCAGACCTCTTATTGAACGATTCGCGCCGCCCGTTCTGGAGCGGCGCCGAAGGCGGCCAAATGGCAGGGAGGTGCCGCGAAGTCAAGGATAGCGCGGGTTTGGTGAGGGGTAGCATGATACCGCAGGCATTCAAAGGCCGTTTCGCCGGGGAACGAGCCTGAGCCGCCCTTAAGTGTTACAGACGTTACACGTTTGAGCGTGAGGCGAGGGAGAGACGGGGAGGCTTCGCTCTCCACTTCCAACGCCGACGCAGACGGCCCCTTCAGCATCTGGATCGTGGGGGCATCGCCCTCGCCGGGCGGCTCCAGCGCATGCATCCATTCGCGTTCGGTCGTCTCGATCTTGTCGAGCGTGTGCTCAAGGTCGCGCCGGGCCTCAAGCGGGCGGAGGCGTTGCGCCCGGTCGAGCTCGTGGCGGGGTCAGTAAACCAATTAATCGCCCTCTGGATGGCCGCGTCGCTTCGCTCCTCCCAATGACGTGCCCTGTTGTTCGCGATCTTAGCGCGCCGCGGCGCCGCTATTCTCCAAAACCCAGGATTGGTAAGCGAGGCTCGTCGCGGCGATGGGCCAGATGGCGATGGCGGGGACGGCGTAGCTGTGGCGTTCGGTGATGGCGGCGGCGAGGGGCTGGCCCGACTCCCAGCTTGTCTTGAAGATGGCGGCTACCTCGGTGCTTTCCTCGATATTGCCCTGCCAGCGGTAGATGGAGTGGCAGGGGCCGAGGATGTTGACGCAGGCCGCATAGCGGCGCTCGATCATCTCGCGGCCGATGCGGCGGGCCTCCTCGTCGGAGGCGAAGACGACGTAGACCGAGACGGTTTCGGTCTTGAGGATCGTCGTCATGCGTTCCGCTCGCCCAGCCGGTGCGCCGTCCACACGATGCTGGCCAGGAGGAGGGCGGCCATCGCCTGGTGGGCGACGGCGATCCAGAGGGCGACGCCGCTCATCAGGGTGGCGATGCCGAGCATGATCTGGAGGAGGACGGCACCGATGACCGCAACGGCGGGAAGGGGGTATTTGCGGCGCCAGGCTTCGGCGGCGAGGATAGCGGCGACGCCGGCGACGGCGAAGGCCAGCCAGCGGTGGACGAACTGGACGACGATCGGGTTGTCGACGAAGTTGCCGAGGAAAGGCTCCAGCATCGGTGTGCCGCTGGGGAACCATTCATCGCCCATTTTGGGCCAGCTCGCGAAGGCGTAGCCCGCTTCCAATCCGGCCGTGTAGGCGCCGAAGAGGAGCTGGAGGGCGAGGATCGACAATGTCCAGATGGCCAGGGTCGGCATTCGTGCCGGGCGGGCGGCGGGATCACGTGCCAGGGCGAGGAGGTCGAGCGCGGTCCAGATCAAGGCGGCGAAGATGAGCAGGGCGGCGAGGAGGTGGACGGCGAGGCGGATGTGGCTGACCTCCGGCCGGTCAATCAGGCCCGAGGCGACCATCCACCAGCCGATAGCCCCCTGAAGACCGCCCAGTGCGAGCAGGCCGACGAGGCGCCAGCCATAGCCGGCTGGAATGGCGCGACGCGCCCAGAACCAGAGGAGCGGGAGGGCAAAGGCCAGGCCGATGACGCGGCCGAGCAGCCGGTGGACATATTCCCAGAAATAGATTTCCTTGAACTCGGCCAGGGACATGCCCCGGTTGATCTCGATATATTGCGGGCTCTGGCGGTAGGCGTCGAACTCGGCCTGCCACGCCTCGGCATCGAGTGGTGGTATCGCGCCCGAAACCGGTTCCCAGCGGACCATGGAGAGACCCGACTCGGTAAGCCGGGTGATGCCGCCGATGACCACCATCAGGAAGACGAGCGCGGCGACCGCGAACAGCCAGCTGGGGAGCGCGCCGGGCCGCGCACGCGAGGCCGCCGGCGCCGAAGCGGTGGCCGGAGCGGTGAAAGGTGCCTGGGAAGCCATGATGCGCGATATGGCCCCGCCGACGCAGCTTGCCAATCGCAACTTTTCGCTGAATGTTATGTTGTAACTTTACGCTCGGCGCATTATAACAGCGCCACACGAGGAATCGACGGCATCATGTTCGCGGAAACGGCAAGAGGAGGAGCGCTCGATCGGCTGGCCATCGGCCTGTCGGGGCTGTGTCTCGTCCACTGCCTGGCGAGCGCGGTGCTGGTCGCTGTGCTGGCCTCGGCCGCGGGGCTGCTGGTCAGTCCCGTCATCCATGAAGTGGGCCTCGTTCTCGCGATCGCGCTCGGCCTTGTCGCGCTCGGCCGCGGCGTCGTCGAGCATGGCTATATGATGCCTGCCGCCGTCGGTGGAATGGGCCTCGGCGTGATGGCCGGGGCTCTGACGCTTCCGCATAGCGGCCTCGAGATCGTCTATACGCTCTTCGGCGTCACGATCCTCGCCCTCGGCCACGATCTTAACCGCCGCGCGGCGATCTGACGCCGGCCTGCCGCAATCCGGTCCGGATGGGTACGCTGCTCCTTGTTCCGGGCGGCATATCGGCCTAAATCACCTGCCATGGCCCATGTGCATCATATCCATGCCGGCAAATCGCTGGCGAGCGCCGCCAAGGCGACGATGGAGCGGTCGGGCGAGCAGTGGACGACAATGCGCGCGTCGGTGTTCGAGGCGCTGGCCGGCTTCGACAAGCCCGCCTCGGCCTATGACATCGCCGACAGGGTCTCGAAGGAGCAGGGGCGGCGGGTCGCGGCGAACAGCGTCTATCGCATCCTCGATCTGTTCGTCGGCGCCAACCTGGCGCGGCGGGTGGAAAGCGCCAACGCCTATATCGCCAACGAGCATCCCGACTGCCTCCACGACTGCATCTTCCTCATCTGCGACAATTGCGGACAGGCGACCCATATCGACGACGACAGCCTGGCTGGCGGCGTCCGCGCGGCGGCGCGGCAGGCGGGCTTCTCCGCCGTCCGGCCGGTGATCGAGGTCCGCGGCCGCTGCAGCGACTGCGACGAGGACTGACCGCTCAGCCCCCGAGCCTATGTCGACAGTTGGGGCGGGGCGGTCTAAGAGCGGCGGCCGACAAGGACCAGCGATTCCAATGACCGAACGACCGCCCACGCCGCTTCTCGACACCGTCCAGACGCCCGATCGGCTGCGCGCCCTCGCCAAGGACCAGTTGCGCCAACTCGCCGACGAGCTGCGCGAGGAAACGATCTCGGCCGTCTCGGTGACGGGCGGGCATCTGGGGGCGGGCCTGGGCGTGGTCGAGCTCACCGTAGCCCTCCATTACGTTTTCGAGACGCCCCGCGACCGGCTGGTCTGGGATGTCGGCCATCAATGCTATCCGCACAAGATCCTGACAGGCCGGCGCGACCGCATCCGGACCCTCCGCATGGGCGGCGGCCTCTCCGGCTTCACCAAGCGGTCCGAGAGCGAATACGATCCCTTCGGAGCGGCGCACAGCTCGACCTCCATGTCGGCCGCGCTCGGCTTCGCGGTGGCGAACAAGCTCGCCGATGCGCCGGGCAAGGCGATCGCCGTCATCGGCGACGGGGCGATGTCGGCCGGGATGGCCTATGAAGCGATGAACAACGCGCATCAGGCGGGCAATCGCCTGATCGTGATCCTCAACGACAACGACATGTCGATCGCGCCGCCGGTGGGCGGACTGTCGCATTATCTGGCGCGGCTGGTGAGCTCGGGCAAATACCTGTCGGTGCGGCATCTGGCGCAGCGCTTCGCCCGCAAGCTCCCCCAGCCACTCCACAACGCCGCCCGCAAGGCCGAGGAATATGCCCGCGGCATGGTGACGGGCGGCACGCTTTTCGAGGAGCTGGGCTTCTACTATGTCGGGCCGGTCGACGGGCATGACGTCGAGCGGCTGGTCGATATCCTCGAAAACGTCCGCGACGCCGACGAAGGGCCGATGCTGGTCCACGTCGTCACCAAGAAGGGCAAGGGCTATGCGCCGGCCGAGGCGGCGGCCGACAAATATCATGGCGTGCAGAAGTTCGACGTGGTCTCGGGCGAGCAGGCCAAGGCGCCGGCGGGGCCGCCGAGCTATACGAACGTCTTCGCCAAGGCGCTGATCGGCGAGGCGGAACGCGACGACAAGGTGGTGGCGATCACCGCCGCGATGCCGTCCGGCACCGGGCTCGACAAGTTCGGGGCGAAATTTCCCGACCGCACCTTCGATGTCGGCATCGCGGAGCAGCATGCGGTGACCTTCGCGGCGGGCCTGGCGGCGCAGGGCTATCGGCCGTTCGCGGCGATCTATTCGACCTTCCTGCAGCGCGCCTACGACCAGGTCGTCCACGACGTCGCCATCCAGAACCTGCCGGTGCGTTTCGCGATGGACCGGGCGGGGCTGGTCGGCGCGGACGGGCAGACCCACGCCGGCAGCTTCGATCTCGCCTATCTCTGCACCCTTCCCAACTTCACGGTGATGGCGGCCGCCGACGAGGCCGAGCTCGTCCACATGGTCCACACCATGGCGCTCCACGACAGCGGTCCCATCGCCGTGCGGTACCCGCGCGGCAACGGCACCGGTGTGCCGCTGCCGGCGACGCCTGAGCGGCTGGAAATCGGCAAGGGCCGGATCGTTCGCGAGGGAAAGAAGGTCGCGATCCTTTCGCTCGGCACGCGGCTGGAGGAGGCGCTGAAGGCCGCCGAGGCGCTGGAGGGCAAGGGCCTCTCGACCACCGTCGCCGACCTTCGCTTCGCCAAGCCGCTCGACGAGGCGCTGATCCGCGGCCTGCTGACCACTCATGAAGTCGCCGTCACCGTCGAGGAGGCCGCGGTCGGGGGCCTTGGCGCCCATGTCCTCACTCTGGCGAGCGACGCCGGCCTTACCGACGCCGGCCTTAAGCTGCGCACCATGCGCCTGCCGGACCGGTTCCAGGAGCAAGACAAGCCGGAAAAGCAATATGCCGAGGCAGGGCTGGACGCCGACGCGATCGTCGCCACGGTGCTGAAGGCGCTGCGCCACAACAGCGCGGACGTGGTCGAAGGCGCGCGAGCGTAAGAGAAGGCTCCGCCGCGAAAGGGGATAAGCGACGGAGCCGCCCGATACCGCCCTCACTCTCGAGCAAGGCTGATATGGGGACGTGCCGTGCCAAAACCATCCCCGTCCGCGAAACAAGTGATTGATTCCTGATCCAATTCACGCGCGACTGATGGCCCCCGCGTGGCGGCCATGCCGCCTGTCAATTCTGAGGACTGAGCCAGGTCGCTGATTGAACAGAACCGCAATGCTGATCGATATCGAATATGACGGAATGATCCTACGCGATGGCCTCAGGGCCGATCCGTTGGTCGGCGGCACCCTTACCATCGAGATAAAATCGGTCGAGCGGCTTGCCCCGGTCCATGGGAAGCAGCTGCTCACCTATCTGAGGCTGACCCAGCAGCCCTTGCGGTTGCTCATGAACTTCGGAGCCTCGACATTTCGCGAGGGTATGAAGCGAGTTTTGAACAATCACACCAAGCTCACCGCTTCGCCCCTTCACGTGAACCAGATAAGCACCAGCCCGTCATGACCAGGGTCCGCGCCGATCAGCTTCTGGTGGAACGCGGGCTCGTGGAAAGCCGCGCCAGAGCGCAGGCGCTTATTCTCGCCGGGCTCGTCTTTTCGGGCGAGGCCAGGGTTCAAAAGGCCGGGCAGATGCTGGCCGCCGATGCGCCGCTGGAGGTGAGGGGGCGGGAGCATCCGTGGGTATCGCGCGGCGGGGTGAAACTGGCGCATGCGCTGGAGCATTTCGGCTGGGACGTGACGGGGGCGGTGGCCATCGACGTGGGGTCGTCGACCGGCGGGTTCACCGACGTGCTGCTTCAGAAGGGGGCAGCGAAGGTGTTCGCAGTCGACAGCGGGACCAACCAGCTTGCCTGGAAGCTGCGGCGGGACCCGCGCGTCGTCGTCCACGAGAAGACAAATGCGCGCTACCTGACGCCCGACATCGTCACCGAGCCGGTCGACCTCGTCGTCTGCGACGCGAGCTTCATCGGTCTCGCCAAGGTGCTCGATACGGCGCTCGATTTCGCCACGCCCGGCGGGCGCCTGATCGCGCTGATCAAGCCGCAGTTCGAGGCGGAGCGAAGCGAGATCGGCAAGGGCGGCGTGGTGCGCGACCCCGCAGTGCATGAGCGCGTCTGCCGGACGGTTTCGGACTGGCTGGAAGGGCGCGGATGGCGTGTCGAGGGAATCACCCCAAGCCCGATCACGGGACCCGAAGGAAATGTCGAGTTCCTGATTGCGGCTCACCGCACTTGAAGAACCGCCCGCCAACGCGTAGCGGCTCTTCGTGCGCATATTCAGGACCCTGATTTCACTGGCTTTGCTGGGGCTTGCCGCCTGCGGGAATGGCGAGGGGGCGGAGCGCGAGCGACCGGCGCCCGTGGTGAGCGCGGCGCCGGCGACGACGATGCGCTTCGTCGATGCGATCAAGGCGGTCGGCACGGCCCGCGCCAATGAGCAGGTGACCCTGGCCGCGCCGGTGACCGAACGGATCGTGCGCCTGAATTTCGAGGATGGCGACTTTGTGACGCGCGGTCAGACGATCGCGGTCCTCGCCGTGTCCGAAGAGAGCGCCCAACTTAATGAAGCACAGGCGCGGGCTCGCGAGGCGCAGCAGCAACTGCAACGGGTCGAGGCGCTGCGGGAACGCGGCTTCGCCACCCAGAGCAGCCTTGATACCCAGGCCGCGCTCGCCGCTCAGGCCCGGGCGTCGGCGGCCGGCGCTCGGGCGCAGATCGGCGACCGCATCGTCGAAGCGCCTTTCTCGGGCTGGGTGTCGCTGAGGAACATCTCCCGCGGCGCGGTCGTGAACGCCGGCGACGAGATCGTGACGATCAGCGACATCAGCCAGATCAAGCTCGACTTCCCGGTGCCGGAGACGATGCTGTCGTCGATCCGCCCGGGCCAGCCGATCGTGGCGCGCGCCGCCGCCTGGCCGGACCAGCCCTTTCGCGGCCAAATCGCCACGATCGCGCCGGTGATCGATCCCGCCACGCGCGCGGTTACCGTCCGGGCCGTGCTCCCCAATCCCGATCGCAGGCTGAAGCCCGGCATGCTGCTGACCGTCGCGATCGAAACCCAGCCGCGCATGTCGCTGTCGGTGCCCGAACTCGCCGTTATCGGCGAGGGAGACGAACGCTTCGTCTTCGTCCTGGGTGACGATGCTGTTGCCAGGCGAACCGAAGTCCGGACGGGAATCCGTTCCGGCGGCCGGATCGAGATTGTCGACGGATTGACACCCGGGCAGCGCGTCGTGACCGAAGGTGTGGTAAAGCTGACCGATGGCATGAAGGTCCGGCTGGCGGGCGCGCGAAACGCCGCGCCGCGCGGCTCCGGCGGCGCCGCCAAGGGCGGCTAGGCGAGGAGGCGATGAAACTCTCCGACGTCTCGGTCAAACGTCCCGTCTTTGCCGCCGTGCTGGCGATGCTGACGGTGGTGGTCGGCATCGTCGGCTTCTTCAGCCTCTCCATCCGCGAATATCCGGACGTCGATCCTCCGGTCGTCTCCGTCGACACCGTTTACACGGGCGCCGCGGCGAGCGTCGTCGAAAGCCGCATCACCCAGGTTCTCGAGGAGCGGCTCTCCGGCATCGAGGGGCTGGAGACGATCACCTCGCGGTCCCAGGACGGCGAGTCCGACATCAGCCTCGAATTCGCCCCGGGCCGCGACGTCGACGTCGCCGCCAACGACGTGCGCGACCGTATCGGCAGCGCCAGCGACGACCTTCCCGACGAGGCGCGTCCGCCGGAGGTGCGCAAGGCCGATTCCAGCGCCTCGCCGATCATGTTCCTGGTCATCTCCAAGCCGGGCTGGGACCGCCTCCGTCTCAGCGACTATGTCGACCGCAACATCGTCGACCGTTTCTCCTCGATCGACGGCGTGGCGCGGGTGTTCGTCGCCGGCGACGCGCGGCCGGCAATGCGGATCTGGCTTAGGCCCGCGCGACTGGCGGCCTACGGGCTGACGCCCGCGGACGTCGAAACCGCCCTTCGCACCCAGAATGTCGAGCTTCCCGCCGGACGCCTGGAATCCAATGCCCAGAATGTGACCTTGCGCGTCGAACGGCCTTTCTCGACGCCGGCCGAATTCTCCTCGCTCGTCGTCGGTCGGGGGAATGACGGTTATCTCGTCCGCATCGGGGATATCGCGAGGGTCGAGGTGGGGCCGGAGAATCCCTATTCCGCCTTTCGATCCAACGGCCAGCCCGCCGTCGGTCTCGGCATCGTCCGCCAGTCGGGGGCCAACACGCTCGCCGTCGCCGACGCCGCCAAGCAGGTCGCTGGGGATATCGCGCCGACCCTGCCCGAGGGGATGACCATATCGGTCGGCTCGGACGATTCGGAGTTCATCAACCGCGCCATCGAAAAGGTCTGGGTCACATTGGCGGAGGCGGCAGTACTGGTCGTGCTCGTCATCTTCCTGTTCCTCGGAAGCTGGCGGGCGACGCTGATCCCCGCGGTGACGGTGCCGATCTGCATGCTGGCGAGCTTCGCTGTGCTGTGGATGCTCGGCTATTCGATCAACCTCCTGACCCTGCTCGCTTTAGTGCTGTCGATCGGCATCGTCGTCGACGACGCCATCGTCATGCTGGAGAATATCTACCACCGCATCGAGGAAGGCGATCCGCCGCTCGCCGCCGCCTATCAGGGTGCGCGGCAGGTCGCCTTCGCCATCGTCTCGACAACCCTGGTGGTGTGCGCCGTGTTCGTGCCGATCATGTTCATCGCCGGCACAACCGGCCTGCTCTTCCGGGAGCTCGCTGCCGCGATGATCGGCGCGGTCGCCTTCTCGGGCTTCCTCGCGCTGAGTCTCGCGCCGATGCTCTGTTCCAAGCTGCTGCGCCACGAGGAGCGGGGGCGGCTGGCCCGATGGATCGACGACCGCTTCAAGCGGCTGGAGGCCTGGTATGCGCGGCGGCTCGATACGGCCATCGAGCGGCCGCTGATCCCGGTGGCGGCGGTCGGCGGCCTTCTCGCCGTCGCCGGCGTCCTGTTCCTGACCCTGGAATCGGAGCTGGCGCCGGCCGAGGACGTCGGCGTCCTCTCCGCCAACGTCACCGCGCCGCTCGGCACCGGCTATGAGCAGATGGACGAATATGTGCTCGCCGCGCAGGAGCAGCTGCTGCCGCTCTTGAACGAAGGGGCGGTTCGCACGGTCATCACCCGCACGCCGGGCGGCTACGGGGCCAGCGACGATTTCAACAGCGGCGCGATCACCGTTTTCCTGAAGCCTTGGGAGGAGCGCGAGAAGACGACGCAGGATGTCGTCGACGAGGTGAACAGGCGCCTCGCCACGCTGCCCGCGGTGCGCGGCAATGCGGCGGTGCGCTCGTCTCTCGGTCGCGGCCGGGGCCAGCCGATCAATTTCGTGATCGCCGGCAGCACTTATGAGGATCTTGTCGTGGCGCGCGACCGCATCCTCGCCGCCGCGCAGAATAATCCCGGCATCATCAACCTCGATTCCGACTATAAGGAAACCAAGCCCCAGCTCCGCATCGAGGTGGATACGACCCGGGCGGGCGATCTTGGCGTTTCGGTCAACGAGGTGAGCCAGGCGCTCCAGACGCTGCTCGGCTCCCGCCGCGTCACCACCTACATCGACCGGGGCGAGGAATATCGCGTCGTCGTTCAGGCCGAAGGCCCGGAGCGGGCCACCGAAGCCGACCTCGCCTCCATTTACGTGAGGAGCCGAACCGGCGTGCTGGTGCCGCTGTCGAACCTCGTGACCACCCAGGAAACGGCGGGAGCGCGGGAGCTTGGTCGTTTCAACAAGCTCCGCGCGATCACGCTGGAGGGCGGCCTGGCGCCCGGCTATTCGCTCGGCGCGGCGCTGGAGTGGCTGGAGGCGCAGGCCATGGCTTCGCCGGAAGTCACCGCCATCGGTTACCGGGGCGAGAGCAAGTCGTTCAAGGAGGCGGGCGGATCGATCGCCATCGTCTTCGCGCTGACGATCCTGATCGTCTATCTGCTGCTCGCCGCGCAGTTCGAAAGCTTCGTCCACCCGGCCGTCATCATCACCACGGTGCCGCTGGCGGTTGCGGGCGGCATCATCGGCCTCGCGGTGATGGGGCAGACGCTCAATCTCTACAGCCAGGTCGGCATCGTCATGCTGGTCGGCCTCGCCGCCAAGAACGGCATCCTCATCGTCGAGTTCGCCAACCAGCTGCGCGACGCCGGCAAGGACATCGGCACCGCCATCCGCGAGGCTTCCCGCCGTCGCCTTCGCCCGATCCTGATGACCTCGATCGCGACCGTCGCCGGCGCCGTGCCGCTGATGCTCGCCACCGGTGCCGGCGCAGCGGCGCGCACCGCCATCGGCGTCGTCATCGTCTGGGGCGTCTCCATCGCCACCGCGATCACGCTATTTCTAATTCCCCTGCTTTACTCACGCCTCGCGCGCTTTACAGGGTCGCCCGAGGAAGTGAGCCGCACGCTGGAGGCGCAGCTCGCGCGGCCATTGCCGGCGGAATAAGGGGACCAGGATGACCGGAATCGCGTCGAGAGCGCAGTTGCGCATGTCCTTTCTGCGCTATGCGCTGGTCACGATTCCCCTCGTCTTGTTGCTGGGAACGCTTTCCGGCCGCGCATCGGGTAATGGCTACGGTAACCCGTGGTTCGACGCTCTGGTGAAACCCGAGGCGATGCCCCCGGGCTGGGTGTTCGCCGCCGTGTGGACGTTGCTTTACATCTGGCTGGGCCTGGTGCTGGCGATGATCCTTCATGCGCGCGGTGCTGAAAGGCGGGTACAAGCGCTCGCGCTCTTTCTGGCGCAGCTCCTGCTCAACTTTGCCTGGTCTCCGGTTTTCTTCGTCTTTCGCGAGGTCGCGACCGGGCTCACAATGATCGCGGCGATGATCGTCCTGTCGGTCGCCGCAACCTGGCTCATCGCCCGGATCCGGAAGGCGGCCGCACTCCTGATGCTCCCCTATATCGCCTGGCTCTGCTTCGCGGCCTATCTCAACTACCAGATCGTGGTTCTCAATCCCGGGGCGGATGCCCTTGTGCCGAGCGAAGGCAGCGCCGATATCCTCATCTGAAGACTTTTCGAAGGGAGGACGCGGCATGCAGTCCGAAAACCGTATGTTCGACGATTTCGTAAAGGTGCTGAACGGCGCCGCCGGCACCTTCGCCGGCATGGGTCGCGAGGCCGAGGCGAATTTCCGCGAGCGGGTGCGCGAATGGGTCGGCGGCATGGACATGGTGAGCCGCGACGAGTTCGAGGCGGTGAAGGCGATCGCCGTCGCCGCCCGCGAGGAGAACGAGGCCCTGAAGGCGCGGATCGACAAGCTGGAGGACAGGAAGCCGGCGGCGAAGAAGGCCGCCGCGACGAAGGCCAAGCCTCGCGCGGCATCAGCCGGCCGGGGCGACTAATCCACAACTTTGTTGCGGCGCACCGGCGCTTCCCCTTGCGCTTGATTAGCGTCGAGTGCACGATTCCATCACCAGTAGCTGGGCGCAGGACGCGATGATGAATACCGACGAGTTCGAGATGGAGCGCGAAACGAGCGCGCCCATCGATATGCTCGAACATTATTTCAGCGCCCATGGCTGGGCTTATGAAAGAAACGGCGATGAAGAGATCGTCGCCACCTTTCAGGGCAGCTGGGCGCAATATGAATTACGGGCGATCTGGCGGGACGACGACAATGTCCTCCAGTTCCTCGCCCTTCCCGATATTCGCGTCGCCGCCGACAAGCGCGCCCAGACCTATGAGACGATCGGCCTCATCAACGAGCAGCTCTGGCTCGGCCATTTCGAGTTATGGCAGACCTCCGGCCTCGTCCTCTTCCGCCACGCCGCGTTGCTGGAAGGCGAGGAGGGCGGCACGCTGACGGTGCAGCAAGCCGAGACGCTGGTCGAAGCCGCGATCGAGGAATGCGAACGCTTCTACCCCGTCTTCCAGTTCGTGCTCTGGGCCGACAAGACCCCCGCCGAAGCCATCGCCGCCGCCCTGATCGAGACGCAGGGCGAAGCCTGAGATGAGCGTGCCGGCGCTGCCCGGGCCGTTCTGGCTCGTCGGCTGCGGCAATATGGCCGGCGCGATGCTGGAGCGCTGGCTGGCGACAGGCATCGAGCGCGCCCGGATCACCGTCATCCGCCCGAGCGGCGCACCCGTCGCCGATGGCGTGCGCGTCGTGACCGATTATCCGGAGGACGAGGTGCCTGCCTTGGTGATGCTGGGCACCAAGCCGCGGAAGATCGACGCTGTCGCGCCGCTGCTCGCTCCGATCCTCGATGAAGAGACGATCCTGATTTCCATTCTCGCCGGGATCGAGCTTTCCTCGCTGCGGGCCCGCTTCCCGACGCCGCGCACGATCGTGAAGGCGATGCCGAACACGCCGGCGAAGCTCGGCAAGGGAGTCACCAACCTGTTCACCGACAGCGAGGACGGGCACGCCATCGCGCTGGTCGAGGGGTTGATGGCGGCGCTCGGGACAGTGGAACGGTTCGACGACGAGGCGCTGTTTCAGATCGCGGGAATCCTGTCGGGCGCGGGGCCGGCCTTCCTGTTCCGCTTCATCGATGCGCTGGCGGCGGGGGGAGAGACATTGGGCCTTTCCAAAGATCAGGCGGGGCGCTTGGCCAAGGCGATGGTTGAAGGCGCGGCCGCGCTCGCTGCTTCGGAGGCGGAGAGCCCAGCTACGCTGGCGGATCGGGTCGCCAGCCCCGGCGGCACGACGCGGGCGGGGCTCAATGTCCTCGACGAGGATGGCGCGCTCGAAGCCCTTATTCGGCGGACGCTCGAAGCCGGGCGGCGGCGCAGCCTCGAAATGGCCGAGGAAGCGCGCGGCACCTCAAGTTGACCGACCGGGCGGTCAGCCTTATCCCGCCCACAGACTTCCCACATGGAGAATCGGGGCCGAAATGACGGACCAGCGCAGCTATGACGACCGCGACGGGTGGATCTGGTTCGACGGCAAGCTGGTGCCCTGGCGCGAGGCCAACATCCATGTGCTGACCCACGCGCTCCACTACGCCTCGTCCGTCTTCGAGGGACAGCGCGCCTATGGCGGCG
>NZ_DATCYB010000108.1:0-4092 GCF_036570505.1 Allosphingosinicella sp.
CCGCGTCGGCACGATGCAGGCCCGGCTCGCCACGAAAGTCGCCGCCGTCCTGCCGGACCGGCCCTGAGGGCATCGACCTCAACTATCTCTATCACCGCCAGCAGATCTCCATGATGCGGGCCGCTGCCGCCACCTGCGACAGATCGCGCGCCGCCCATCAGGGGCTGGCCGACGGCTATGGCGGCGTGATCGCGTCCGAACGCTCGCTGAGGGGCGTGCCGCCGGCGCCCTGACCGGTTCTGGCCGCGAACCTGGTCCGCCGGGTCAACGCGCGCGCCAGCGCCGCAACGCCTCCTCGTAAGCCGCCTCGGCCTTGTCGCGCCGAGCCTCCAGCCGCTCGCGTTCCTCGTCCTGATTCTTCTCCAGCGCCTTGCGCTCGCGGACCAGCTCGGCCTCGCGTTCGCGTATCTCCTTCAACGCCGCCTCGTGCCCCGCCTCGGCCTCGGCCAGCGCCTGCTCGGCTTCGTCGAGCCTGGCCCGGCTGGGGCGGGGAGTAGGTTTCGGCGGCGGCTTTGCCTTCACTTTTCGAGTCGACCTGGCCGCGGCCCCTTCCTCCAGCTCAGCCTTCGCGCCCTTTCGCGCCGCAGGCTTCTTGGTCTCCCCCAAAGCCGCGATCTGCTCGGCCGCCGTGCCGCGCAGGCGCTTGATGACCTTGCCGGGGCTTTCGAGCGGCGCCTTCGTCAGCTCGGGATCGGTGACCAGTTCCGCCTGTTTGCGCTGGAACACATCCTTGTCCGACCCCCACGCCTCGATCGCCGCCTTCTGCGTCGGCGCCGCCACATAGGCGTCGTGAAAGCCGATGGGGATTTTGTAGACCTTTAGCGCGCGCGCCATGGGCGAAGAATAGCGATTGTCGCGGGAACGCGGAAGAACACGCTGTTCGGCCTGATCCTGCGCCCGCTCCGTCCCGCCCGCCGGAACCCCGGCGGATCCCGCCCGTTCCTCCGCCCAGCGCGCGCCCCGGCCTGTCGCTTTTCGCTCACGATCCGCGCGTGCGCGAAGGAGATGCCACCATGAAGACCATGCTTTCGATCGCCGCTCTCGGCACGATCGCCGCGCTGTCGGCCGCCGGTGTCGCCGCCCAGGAGGGCGGGCGGCCCTTTACCGTCGAGATGACTGGCGCCGCCGAAGTGCCCGGCCCGGGGGACGAGGACGGCAGCGGCACCGCCACTCTCCGCGTCAATCCCGGCCAGGGCCGGGTCTGCTACACGCTCGACGTCGAGGGCATCGAGCCGGCAACGGCGGCGCACATCCACCGCACGCCGCCCGATCCGGGTCCGGTGGTCGCCCCCCTGGACGCGCCGGCCGACGGCAACAGCAGCGGCTGCGCGGACGTGGAGCGCGCGCTGGCGCAGGAGATCATCCGCGACCCGTCGATCTTCTACGTCAACGTCCATAACGAGGATTTCCCCGGAGGCGCGGTGCGCGGCAATCTGAGCCGGTAGGGCCCGCCGCCATGCTGAAGGATCAGATTCCTCCGCCATCGTCGCGGTGAGCGACCCTGCCCGCGCGCGCGCCTTCTACGGCCACGTGCTGGGGCTGGCTCCGGCGCCTCGAAGGCAACATCCATGTCGCCGGCGGCTCGAAGCGGGTCTGGCTGAAGGATCCCGACGGCAACATCCTGCACCTCAATTCGATGTAGGCAGGCTGCCGCCGACGCCGCGGCTCCTCCCGGCTGGCGCGAGGCTCGAATGGTCGCCGTGCCCTTTGCGCGGTGCATCCATGCCGCCCGTCGATGCGTTGTCCTGTCACCCCCCTCAAGCATGAAGGACCCGAGAATGTTCGACAAAGACATCAAGACCCTCAACTCGCTCATCGCCACCACCATCGACAGCATCGACGGCTATAGGGAATCGGCCAACGCCGTGGAGGGCGGAAGCTTCGCGCAGATGTTCAACGATCGCGCGTCCGAACGGCGCGAAGTGCTGACCAAATTGCAGTCCGAGGTCGCCCGTCTGGGCGGCAATCCGGAGGATGCCGGCACCACGGCCGGCGCGGCGCATCGCGGTTTCGTGAACCTCAAGTCGGCCGTCACCGGCCGGGACGACAAGGCTGTGATCAACGAGGTCGAACGCGGCGAGGATCACATCAAGGCGAAGTTCGAAGAGGCGCTGCGCGACGACGATCTCTCGCCTGAGGTCCGCGCCGTGATCCAGGGATGTTTCACCTCGGTGAAGCAGGGTCACGACCAGATGAGCGCCCTCAAGCACTCGATGGAAGCCGCCGGCTAATGAGGCGGGAGGGCGGGGGCTTCGGCTCCCGCCCATTCTTCTCGACACGATCACGCCGGGCGAGCGCAGCGGCGATGGGCTCGGCAGCGAGACGGGGAACAGAAGACGAACAACATTCTTGAAATGTAGGATTTCCCTTGTTCTACCCTGCTCAATGAGCAGCAACAGCACCCCATCGCCCGACGCCTCGTCCACCGATGCGGCCGTCTTCCCCTCCATGCCCGCGGCCGAAGCCATCATCGAGGCCGAGCCCGCCCGGAAGCGCATCGGCTGGATCGACGGGCATTTGCCCGATATCGTCGAGCCGCTTGATCCCCAGCATCCCGACACCGCCTTCACCGAGA
Organism: Allosphingosinicella sp.; assembly: GCF_036570505.1. Taxonomy (GTDB): domain Bacteria; phylum Pseudomonadota; class Alphaproteobacteria; order Sphingomonadales; family Sphingomonadaceae; genus Allosphingosinicella. Next base: position 2,576 of record NZ_DATCYB010000108.1, read on the forward strand.
CCCGGCGCCTGCGCCACGACGGCTGGACGCCGGAAAAGATGCGGCTGTTCCTGTCGCGCCTCGCCGAATGCGGCGTCGTCAAGGAAGGCTGCCTCGCCTGCGGCATGAGCGCCCGCTCCGCCTATAATTTGCGCGACCGCGATCCGCTGTTCGCCGCCGGTTGGGAGGCGGCCTGCGTGATGGCGCGGCCGCGGCTCGCCGACGAGGCCTTCTCGCGGGCCATGAACGGCATCGTCGAGCGCATCTACAAGGACGGCATGATCGTCGCCGAGCGCCATCGCTACGACAACAAGCTCACCATGGCGGTGCTTGGCCGACTCGACGCGCGGCACGACCGCGACGAGGAGCGCGGCGCGGCGCATCTGGGGCTGATCGCGCGCTGGGACGACTATCTCGCCGCTTCGGGCGAGGACCGGCGCGAGGACGGCCTGGCCCTGCTCGCCCCACCCGAGCCGGAGCCTCAGGGCGACCTGCGCACGAACGCGCCAGACAATGAACTTCATGAACTTTGCGAGGGCGGGGAGGCCGGAATGGACAAGGATCCGCACACCATCTGGGAGGACGATGAAGGCCTTTGGTGGACCGACTATCCCCCGCCCGTCGATTTCGACGGTGAGGAGAAAGGCGATTATGGCGATTTCCACGACCGCCGCACGCTCACGCCGGCCGACCAGGCCGCGGTCGACGCGGGCCTGGCCGCCAACCTTTCCCTGAAACGCGCCACCGCCGAAGCCCAGCGCGATGCGTTCTTTGCACCCGAGCCGCCAGCCGGGCCGCCCGAAGACAGCGAAGCCGACACGAAGTGACGCGCGAGCAGTCGCCGGAGTCGGCGAAGGCCGCCCTGACCCCCGCCCCACAGGTTTGAACCTCCGGTCCGCACGACGGTTATCCAGCCGATCCGTTCCAAGGAGACACCTGATGCTGAAGGACCATGACAGCTCCGCCATCGTCGCCGTCAGCGACCTCGACCGCGCCGGCCAATTCTACGGCGACGTGCTGGGCCTGGAGCTCGCCGATGAGGGCAAGGAGGAAGGCGTGCTCGTCTACCGCACCGGCGCCACCCAACTCGTCGTCTACCAGTCCGAATATGCCGGCACCAACCGCGCCAACGCCGTCGTCTGGGGCGTCGGCGACGATCTCGCCGCGATCGTCTCCGCGCTGGAGGCGAAGGGCGCCCGGTTCGAACATTATCCCGACATCGGCCGCCTCGAAGGCAACGTCCACGTCGCCGGCGGCGCCAAGCTGGTCTGGCTGAAGGACCCCGACGGCAACATCCTGCACCTCAACTCGATGTAGGGCGGCCGCCGCCTGGGCCGGCGCTGACGCGAACCCGTTTCGCGCGACTCCGTGGCCGGGGTTATGCTCGGCCTCCCGAAGCTCCGGAGGGGAGGTGCCCATGCCCGCCGATACCAGAGGGGCCGCGCATGCCCTTGCCTTCGCCCTTCTGCTCGCCCTCCTCCCCGCCTGCGCCACCCTCGGCCGCGACGACCTCGTGTGGATCGACGTCGGCGGCGACA
>NZ_DATCYB010000109.1:0-29074 GCF_036570505.1 Allosphingosinicella sp.
GTCGAACGAGGCGCCAGGTTGAGCTTCAATGCCAAGCTGCCCTCAAGGGCCTGCTTTTGGCCATTCTGCCGGGTGACTGCCTGGCGAGATCAACCGGAGGCGCGTTCTGCGCTCCGGGAGTCCCGAAGGTTCAGATCGTCCGAATGGAAGGGGCGCTGAAGTCACTGAAAAGGTGGTGGACGCACTAGGGTTCTAACCTAGCACCCGCTGGCTAAGAGCCTTCTTCCCGGATAGGCGCGCAACGGTCCACAAATTCGTCTTTTCCGTACATTCTCCGTACGACATGCCGCTCATCGACCTAAGTCGTTGATATTATGGCGCACCCGACAGGATTCGAACCTGTGGCCTCTGCCTTCGGAGGGCAGCGCTCTATCCAGCTGAGCTACGGGTGCGTGGCTGACCGCGCTTAATGGGCTTTGGCTTTGCCCGCAAGGCGGGTTCGGCGCCGGGCGGCGGGGTCTTGGGCCTGTAGCGGCAGAGGTCGACGATGACGCAGCGCCAGCATTCGGGCTTCCTCGCCTTGCAGACATAGCGGCCGTGAAGGATGAGGAGATGGTGGGCGTCGCGGCGATAGGGCGGCGGGGTTACCTTGTCGAGCTTCAGCTCCACCGCCAGCGGCGTCTTTCCCGGCGCGAGGCCGGTGCGGTTGGCGACGCGGAAGATGTGGGTGTCGACGGCGAAGGTTTCGTGGCCGAAGGCGGTGTTCATGACGACATTGGCGGTCTTGCGGCCGACGCCGGGAAGCCGCTCCAGCGCGTCCCGATCCTCCGGCACTTCGCCGCCATGCTCCTCGACGAGCATTTGGGAGAGGGCGATGACGTTCTTGGCCTTGGTGTTGAACAGGCCGATGGTCTTGATGTGCTGCTTCAATCCCTCTTCTCCAAGGTTCAGCATCGCCTGCGGTGTCTGTACCTTCTTGAAGAGCTCGCGAGTGGCGAGGTTGACACCCGCATCCGTCGCCTGGGCCGAAAGCACCACGGCGACGAGGAGCGTGTAGGTATTCACGTATTCGAGCTCGGTTTCGGGATTGGGGATGCGATCGGCGAGGCGCCGGTAGAGCTCCGCGATGTCGGCCTTGTTCATGGGAGGCGATCCAGAGCTGCGCCGAGGCGGGCGAGACCTTCCTCCAACCTCTCGGTGGGGCTGCCGACGCCCAGGCGGAAGCGGTCCGGCATCTCGAACCAGCGGCCGGGCACGACGGAGGTGTCATAGTCCGCTCGAAGAAGAGCCCGGAGCGGCTCGACGTCGCCGCCGCGCCAGCGCGGAAAGGTGGTGATCCCGTCCGTCATCGGCGTGCCGGCGAGATCGTCGCGACTTTCGAGGAAGCCATTGTAGAGGCCGCGGTTCCGCGCCAGGAGCGCGGGCGTTTCAGCCACCACCTCCGAGAGACGTTCGAAGGCGATGCAGGAGAGGCGTTCCGCGGGATGGGCCTGGGCGACGCCGAACAGTTCATTGAGCCGCCACATCGCTTCGGCGAGCGGCGGCGCGGCGAAGATCCAGCCGCAGCGAAGGCCGGAGAGACCGTAGACCTTGGTGAGGCTGCTCGTGCAGATGAAGTGATCGCCGAGATGGATGGCCGAGCGAGAGGAGCGATCGAAGGCGGAGTCGAGATAGACCTCGTCAACGAGGACGCGCGCGCCGACGCGCGCGGCGAGCTCGCCCACTTCGCGGAGCGTTGCCTCGTCGGCATAGGCGCCCGACGGATTGTGAAGGTTGGTGATGATGACGAGCCGCGTGGCGGGCGTCAGCGCCTGTGCTACCGCGTCCGGGTCGAGACGGAAACCTTCGTCCGGAGAGCGGACGAAACGCTTGACCCGGGCGCCCAGGAAGCCGGCGGCGGCGAGGAGCGGTTCGTAGACGGGATGCTCGATCAGCACTTCGTCGCCTGGCGTAATCAAGGTCGCGAGGGCGAGGAAGTTCGCCATCGAGGTGCCGTCGGCGGTCACCACGTGATCGGGCGCGACGCCATATTTGTCGCCGATCGCCTGGCGGAGCGGCAGGTATCGGTGACGGCTGGCGCCGTCCAGCTCCAGGTCCGCGATGGTGATGGGGAGGCGATCAAGCTTGTAGTGGGGGACTTCGCTGGAGCCGAGATCGAAGCGGGCCGGCGGCTGGTTCTTGGCCCAGTGCATGTAGTCGGAGCGCATGACGCGTTTGCTCATGCCGGGGATTTCTTGTTTCGGCGCTGCCAGTAGCGGCAGGCGGGAATGCCGGCGAGCAGGATCAGGAACCCGATGGCGCTGTTGATGGGGTGGCTGAAGACGGTGGCGATGACCACCAGGGCGCAGGCGGCGACAAAGAAGCCGGTGGTGAAGGGGTGGCCCGGAGTCTTGAAGCCTCGCGTCTCGCCTCGGTCGCGGCGCCGGAACACGAACAAAGCCGCGCCGGTGAGGCCGAACCAGATGAAGTCGACGGAGACGACATAGCTCAGGATTTGCCCATAGGTGCCGGAAAGGGCGACGGTGATGGCGGCGGCGCCCTGCAGCAGGATGGCGAAGACCGGAACGTGGGTGCGCGAGTGGACGTCGGCAATCTTGTCGAAGAAGAGGCCGTCCTCGGCCATGGCGAAATAGACACGCGGCGTGGTCAGCATGCCCTGGCTGAGGAAGCCGAGAGTCGAGATTGCAATGCCGAGCGCGATCAGGGTCGCGCCTCTCTCGCCGAGCGCCAGCCGCATCGCGTCGGTTGCGGGCGTCGCCGATTGGGCAAGGCCGGCCGGCCCCAGTGCATGGAGGCAGACGAAGGCGACGGCGGTGTAGAGCAGCACGACGCCGGTGACGCCGAGCAACAGACCCCGCCCCAGATCGCGGCCGGGGTTGCGCATCTCGCCAGCGACGAAGCCCGAGGTCTGCCAGCCGCCATAGGCGAACATGATGGGAGTCATGGCCGCGCCGATCGCGGCAAGCGTGCCGAGCGACACCGGCTCCGCCTCCGCGGGAGACCGGGCGATGTCGGGATGCGCGGTCGCGAACCACCAGCCGCCAAGGACGAGCGCGGCGATGGCCAGAATCTTGAGGACCATCAGCCCGCTCTGCACCGTGGCGCCCGTCCGGACGCCGAGGCAGTTGATGCCGGTCAGCAGCAGCAGCGCCGTCACCGCGACGGCGGCGGGGGCGAGCGGCAACTCGGTCAGCTCCAGGAAATAGCGGGCGAAGGTGATGGCGACGGCGGCCATGCCGCCCGACTGGATGACTAGCAGTAGCGACCAGCCATAAAGGAAAGCCGGCGTCGGACCGTAGGCGTCGCGCAGATAGGCATACTGCCCGCCCACCTCGGGACGCCGCGCGGCGAGCTCCGCATAGACGAAGGCGGCCGCCAGGGCGACGAGGCCGCCCAGCAGCCATAATCCGACGATGAGGAAAGGCGTGTCGACATGCCGCGCCACCTCGGCCGGGTTGACGAAGATGCCCGCCCCGATGATGCCGCCCATTACGAGCATCGTCACATCGAACAACCCAAGCCGCCGCTCCAAGCCCTCCTCGGTTATTGGCGGGGATTTGGAAGCCTCGTTCAATGGAAGCCCAGGACGTCGTTCATCGTGTAACGGCCGGCGGGCTTGTCCGCGAGCCAGAGGGCGGCCCGAATTGCGCCCTGGGCGAAGATGGCCCGGCTTTCGGCGCGGTGGCCGAGCTCGATCCGTTCGCCGTCGCCGGCGAAGATTACCTGATGGTCGCCGGCCACCGACCCGCCGCGCAGCGCCGCGAAGCCGATATGGCCGGCCTGTCGCTCGCCCATGCCGTCGCGGCCGCGATCGGAGACGGCGCTTAGGTCAATGCCGCGCCCTTCGGCCGCGGCCCAGCCGAGGAGCAGCCCCGTGCCGGAAGGCGCATCCTTCTTGTGCCGGTGATGCATCTCGACGATCTCGATGTCCCACTCCTCGCCAAGCCGCGCCGCCGTCTCGCGCACCAGATGGGTGAGCAGGTTGACGCCGAGCGAAGTGTTGGCCGCCTGCAACACGGCTATTTTTGTTGCCGCGTCGTCTATCATCCGTTGATGCTCCGGCGTGAGGCCCGTCGTGCCGATCACGATCGGCTTTTGAACCGCGAGCGCTTTACCAAGATGCTTTTCCAATGCGTCAGGCGCCGAGAAATCGATATAGACGTCGGGGGCGTCTTCCGCGACGGCGACGTCCGGTCGGTTCGCCAGCGCATTCGTGATCGCCCGACCCATGCGTCCACTCGCCCCGAACAGCGCGATCCGCATCATGAGCCAGGCCGGCCAAAGTTTATGACGTTCATGCAAATCGCCCTGAAAAATGCTTTCTTTTCAGTGGCCGCATCGAGGCTGGACGGACTGTGTCCGGAAACGGCGGGCAGCCTTGTATCTAATATCGCAACGTGCATGACAGGCAGCTTGGCGGAAAATCCACGTGTAGGAAAATGAAAATCGTGCGCGACATCCGGAACATCGTCGTCCTCACCGGAGCCGGCATTTCCGCCGAAAGCGGCGTCGCCACCTTTCGCGGGCCCGACGGACTGTGGGAGGGGCACCGTGTGGAGGACGTCGCTACGCCCGAGGCGTTCGAGCGCGATCCGGCGCTGGTGCAGGGCTTCTATGACGCGCGGCGGGCGAAGCTGGGGACGGTGGAGCCCAATGCGGCGCACGAGGCGCTGGCACGGCTGGACGTGGAATGGCCGGGCGAGCTGCTGATCGTGACGCAGAACGTCGACGACTTGCACGAGCGAGCAGGGGCGAAGCGGGTGCTGCACATGCATGGCGAGCTCAAATCCGCCTGGTGCCTGGCTTGCGACGGCCGGATTCCGTGGGAGCAGACGCTCGCCGACGGGCCGACCTGCGCGGCCTGTGGGGAAAGCGGGCGGCTACGCCCCGATATCGTCTGGTTCGGCGAAATCCCCTATCGGATGGACGAGATTGACGAGGCGCTGGGGCGGGCCGATCTTTTCGTTTCGATCGGCACGTCGGGGGCCGTCTATCCGGCCGCCGGCTTCGTTCAGACTGCCCGCTATGTCGGCGCGCGGACGCTTGAGATGAATCTGGAGCCGAGTCAGGCCAGCCCTTTTTTCGACGAAAGCCGAATGGGCCGGGCGGGGGAGCTGGTGCCGGCCTGGGTGGATGAATTGCTGAGCGGCGGAGGCGCGGAATGACGGAAAAGCTGATACTTCACGAATATTCGGCCTCAGGGAATTGCTACAAGGTCCGGCTGACGGCGGCCCATCTGGGGCTGGCGCTGGAGCGGTGCGAATATGACATATTGAAGGGCGAGACGCGGACGCCCGAGTTCCTGTCGCGAGTCAATGCCAATGGCCGGATTCCGGTGCTCCAGATCGGCGACCGCTTCATTCCGGAGAGCAACGCGGCCTGCTTCTATCTGGCGGATGGATCGGGCCTCATTCCCGCCGACCGCTTCGACCGCGCCGACATGCTGCGCTGGATGTTCTTCGAGCAATATAATCACGAACCGAACATCGCGACGATGCGCTTCTGGCTCGCTTATGTCGGCGAGGCGCGGCTGAGCGAGGCGCAGAGGGCACAGATTCCGGCCAAGCGTACGGCGGGCGAGGCGGCGCTGAAGCTGATGGACGAGCATCTGGCCGATCGCCGTTTCTTCATTGGCGACCACCTCAGCCTCGCCGATGTCGCCCTCTACGCCTACACGCATGTGGCCGACGAAGGCGGCTTTGCCCTATCCGATTTTCCGAATGTCGGGGAGTGGATGGGTCGCATCGCGCGGCTGCCCCGCCATGTGCCGATGACGGCCTGACACGACCACAAGTCTGGTCTTGCCTCGGAAAGCCTCAAGGCTTACATCGCCCACAACGCTTCGGCCGCTCCGGGAGGGGCGGCCCTTATTGTTTCTGGAGGACCGAAATGGCCCAGCCGCTCATGCCCCATGCGACCGCTTCCTGGCTGGTCGACAACACCGCGCTCAGCTTCGAGCAGATCGCCCAATTCTGCGGCCTGCACATCCTGGAAGTGCAGGCGATCGCCGACGATACCGCCGCCACGAAGCTCACGGGCCGCGATCCGCTGCGCGCCGGCGAGCTCACCCAGGAGGAAATCGAGCGCGGCCAAGCCGATCCCGATTATCGCCTCAAGATGCAGAAGGAGCCGGACAAGGTCGTCCGCACCAAGGGGCCGCGCTACACGCCGGTCTCCAAGCGGCAGGACAAGCCCGACGGCATCGCCTGGATCATCCGCAATCATCCGGAGATTTCGGACGGGCAAATCTCCAAGCTGATCGGCACGACGCGCACGACCATCGCGGCGATCCGGGACCGGACGCACTGGAACATCGCCAATATCCAGCCCAAGGATCCGGTCACGCTAGGCCTCACCTCCCAGCGTGAGCTCGACGCCATCGTCGCCAAGGCCGCCAAGGCGGCGGGCATCGAGCCAGCGCCGGTCGATGTGAATCTCGCCGGCGATCGCGCGGCGCTCATCACCGAGCTGCGCGCCGAACGCGAGGCCCATGCCCGCGAGGCTGAGGCCGCGCTGGCGGCCGAGCAGGCGGCGCAGAACGAGGGCGAAGAAGAGGGCGAAACCGCCAGCGCCGATCAGGGCTTTGTCGATCCGTTCAAGCGCTGAGATGGTTCGTTCGTCCCGAGCGCAGTCGAGGGGCGTACATGAAGAGTCCGGGCCAGCGCCCCTCGACTGCGCTCGGGACGAACGAGTCCTGAATTCGTGAAGCGGGCGGATAAGTCGTCGGCAACTCCAGATGCCTCGCTCGCCGATGACGGCGAGGCCTATAGCCACAAGGGGCTGACCTATCCGCTTGGCCGGAAGGGGCCGGAACCGGGCGAACTGATCCGGATCGCGGACGGCGTGGGCTGGGCGCGGCTGCCGGTGCCCTGGTCATTAAAGCACATCAATGTGTGGCTGCTCGACGATGGCGACGGCGTCGCCATCGTCGACACCGGTCTCGACATCGCGCCGTGCCGGGAGGCCTGGGAGACGCTTATCGCGGGTCCGCTGGCGGGCCGCAGCGTGACGCGGGTGATCTGCACGCATTTCCATCCCGACCATATCGGCCTTGCCGGCTGGCTGACGCGGCGGTTCGGCGTGCCGCTGTGGATGACGCGGGAGGAGTGGTTGTTCGCGCGGATGCTGACGGCCGACGTGCGTGATGCGCCGCCCGAGGAAGCCTTCGTCTATTGGCGCGCCGCCGGTTGGGATGAAAAGCGTATCGAGGCGGAGGCGACGAAAGGCTGGGGCCGCTTTTCCTCGGTCGTGAGTCCGATGCCGGTAAGCTTCGTGCGCGTGCGGGAGGGCGACACACTCCGCGTCGGCGATCGTGACTGGCGGGTGGTCATCGGCAGTGGCCATTGCCCCGAGCATGCCTGCCTGGTCGAAGAGGCGGGAGGGCTGATGATCGCCGGCGACCAGGTGCTGCCGCGTATCACGTCCAACGTATCGCTCAGCCTCAGCGAGCCCGAAGCGGACCCGCTCGGCGACTGGCTGGCCTCGATCGCGAAGCTCAAGGCGCTTGCCGACGACTTGCTCGTCCTTCCGTCGCATGGCGAGCCCTTCACAGGCCTGCACGCCCGCCTGGACGCGCTCGACGAGGGCCATCGCGGCCGGCTTGACGCGTTGCACGCCCATCTGGCGGAGCCGCGGCGGGCGGTGGACTGCTTCCCGATCCTGTTCGGGCGCAAGATCGACGATAACAGTCTAGGTCTCGCGACCGGCGAGGCCATGGCCCATCTCCGCCGGCTCGAGGTGGAGGAGAGGGCCGCGCGAGAGACGCAGGGCGGCGTCAACTGGTATCGCGCCGTCCGAGGGGGTTGAGGCGGGCCCGCCTTCCGTTTACGCGAACGTAATGAGCGAAGCGGGCGATATCTGGCGTACGGCCTACCGCCATCCCACCAACTGGGATCAGGACTTCCCGTTTTTGACCCTGCCCGAGATGTTCGAGGCGACCGCGCGGCGCGTCCCAAACGCCTGGGCGATCGATTTCATGGGCCGCAAATATAGCTACGCCGAGCTGGCGAGTGGGGTGGAGCGGGTCGCCTGCGGCCTTGCCCGGCTGGGCATCGGCAAGGGCGACAGGGTCGGGCTCTTCCTTCCCAACGTCCCCCATTATGTCGCGGCCTATTACGGAGCGATGAAATTGGGCGCTACGGTGGTCAATTTCTCGCCGCTCTACACGGTGCCGGAGCTCGCTGCGCAGATCGAGGATTCGGGGACGCGCGTCCTTTTCACCATCTCGGCCAGCGCGTTGCTGCCCAACGCGCTCGAGGTAATGGAATTGACCCGGCTCGAACGGCTCGTCGTCGGATCGGTGGCCGGGGCGCTGCCGCCGGCCAAATCCCTCCTCTACCGGCTGCTGAAGCGGAGCGAGATCGCGGAGCGGCCGGTCGGTGGCCGGGTCACTGCTTTTTCGGCGCTGATCGCCAATGACGGCCGATGCGAGATGCCGCCCGTCGACGCCCAGGATATCGCCCTCATCCAATATACCGGCGGGACGACCGGTACGCCCAAGGGGGCGATGCTGACCCATCAGAATCTCAGCGCCAATGCACGCCAGGTCGTCGTCATCGACCCCAAACCGGAGATCGAGGACCGCATCCTCGGCGTGCTTCCGCTGTTTCACGTTTTCGCCAACACATGCGTCCTCAACCGGACGATCGCGCGGGGGGGAGAGATGGTGCTGCTGCCGCGCTTCGATGCCGGCCAGACGCTCGCTGCGATCGAGCGCACGCGCCCCAGCTCCTTCCCCGGCGTTCCGACCATGTATCTGGCATTGCTCGATCACCCCAAGATCGCCGAGACCGACCTCTCCTCGCTGCGCGTCTGCATATCGGGGGGCGCGCCGCTCCCACTTGAGGTGAAGCAGCGCTTCGAGAGGAAGACCGGCGCACGGCTGGTCGAAGGCTACGGCCTCACCGAAAGCTCGGGCGTGGTGTCGACCAATCCCTATGAAGGCCTCAATAAGCCCGGGACGATCGGGCAGCCCATCCCGGGGACCCGTGTCAGGCTGGTGGACAAGGAGGATCCGGGCAAGCCCGCGCCGGAGGGCGAGCCGGGCGAGGTCGTCGTCCACGGGCCGCAGATCATGAAGGGCTATTGGAACCGCCCGGAATCGGATGCGGAGGTGTTCGTCGGCGGAGGCCTTCGCACGGGCGATGTCGGCCTCATCGACGAGGACGGCTATATCCGCATCGTTGATCGCCTGAAGGACATGATCGCCGTCGGCGGCTTCAAGGTCTTCCCGAGCCAGGTCGAGGCGATCCTCTACCAGCATGAGGCAGTCAAGGAGGCGCTCGTCATCGGTATTCCCGATGCCTATGCCGGCGAGCGGCCCAAGGCCTTCGTCACGCTCCAGGAAGGCACCGCGGCAACGGGGGAAGAGGTCATGGACTGGCTCAACCGGTCGCTCGGTAAGCACGAACGCGTCGTCGCCGTCGAAGTCCGCCTGAACCTTCCCAAGACGATGATCGGCAAATTGAGCCGCAAGGAGCTCCAGGCCGAGGAACGGGCGAAGGCGGGCGCTTGACCCCCAGGAGTGCGAGGGCCAATGCTGATCTCATGTCCGAACAGCCCGAAACCATTGCCCAATTGTCCTTCGAAGCAGCGCTGAAGCGGCTCGAGGAGATCGTCCGCACGCTGGAAAGCGGCGAGGCGCCGCTCGATGAATCGATCGCGCTTTACGAGGAAGGCGAGCGGTTGAAACAGCAGTGCGAGGCTCGGTTGAAGGCCGCGCAGGCGCGGATCGAGAAAATTCAGATCGGCCGCGATGGTCAGCCCACCGGCACTGCGCCCTTCGACGGCGAGTGACGCGCCGGTGGGGGAGGCGTTGGACAAGCTGAAACCCGCGCTCGCGGAAGTCGGCGCCGAGATCGACCGGCTGTTGGACAGCTTGCTCGCGGTGCCGGAGGACTCGCGGGACCGGCTCTATCACGCGATGCGCCATGCCGCGATCGGCGGCGGCAAGCGGCTGCGGCCCCTCCTGGTTGTCGCCGCGTGCGAGCTCTATCATGTCGACCGGAGGCGGGCGCTTCGCGTCGGCCTCGCCGTCGAATGCGTTCATGTCTATTCGCTGATCCACGACGATCTGCCCTGCATGGACGACGACGACCTTCGCCGCGGGCGGCCGACCGTGCACAAGGCCTGGGACGAGGCGACCGCCATTCTCGCCGGGGACTCTCTTCACGCCCTCGCTTTCGAAGTGCTGGCGGCCGAGGCGACTCACGGGGACCCGTTCGTTCGCGCCCAGCTCATCGCCGAGCTCGCGCGGGCGGCCGGCCCCTCCGGGATGGCGGGTGGCCAGATGATGGACCTGATGGCCGAAGAGTCGACGCTCGACTTGCCGGCCGTCACCCGTCTGCAGCAGCTCAAGACCGGCGCACTTATCGGCTTCTGCCTGGAAGCGGGAGCGATCATGGGACGCGTCCCGCCGGAGGGACGGACGCCCCTACGCGGCTATGCCCGCGATGTCGGTCTTGCTTTCCAGATCGCGGACGATCTCCTCGACGCGGAAGGCGAGGAAGCGAAGACCGGCAAGCGCGTCGGCAAGGATCGCAAGGCCGGCAAGGAAACCTTCGTCTCATTGCTGGGATCGGAGCGTGCCCGTCAGCAGGCGGAAGCACTCGTCGGCCAGGCGGCGGCGCATCTCCAGGCCTTCGGCGCCGAAGCCGACCTGCTCCGCGCCATCGCCCGCTTTGCCGTGGAGCGCGATCATTGATATTGGCGTCATTCCGGCGAAAGCCCGAACCCAAGAACACGACCATTGCCGATTTCTCGCCGACAGTGTTCTTGGGTCCCGGACCAGGTCCGGGATGACGTTTTGGGGAAAGTTATGACACGCACCGGCGTTTATCCCGGAACCTTCGATCCGATCACGCTCGGCCATATGGACATCATCCGGCGCGGCGCGCACCTGGTCGACCGGCTGGTGATCGGCGTCACGACCAATCCCGCCAAGTCGCCCATGTTCAGCGTCGAGGAACGGATGGACATGGTGCGACGCGAAGTGGCGCATCTCGGCCGCAATATCAGGGTCGTCTCGTTCGATTCCCTGCTGATGGACTTCGCCGAGCGGGAAGGCGCGTCGATGATCGTCCGCGGCCTGCGAGCCGTCGCCGACTTCGAGTATGAGTATCAGATGGCGGGGATGAACCAGCAACTCAACGATCGCATAGAGACCGTCTTCCTGATGGCCGACGTGTCGCTGCAGCCGATCGCGTCGCGGCTGGTGAAGGAGATCGCGCTTTATGGCGGCGAGATCCGCAAGTTCGTCCCGCCCGCCGTCGCCGATCAGGTACGGGCGCGGGTCGAAGCGATCGGCCGCAAGGGCTCATGAGCCGTTCAGGCTAGGATGGGCAAGGGTGCGGCGCTAAAGGGTGCGCACATAAAGATTCGGGTGAGGGCTCCATGTTTCTGAAATCATTGTTTACCGCCGTGGCGGGATTGCTGTTCGCGGGCGCCGCGGTCGCGCAGGAACCCGCGACGCTGGCGCCGTCGCCCGCCGTCACGCCGGAGCTGACGCCGGAAAATACGCTCCATCTTGACCTTTCCACGGGCGGCCGCGTCTCCATCCAGCTGAGGCCCGACTTCGCTCCCAACCACGTCGAGCGCATCAAGACGCTGACTCGACAAGGTTTTTACGACGGCCTCGTCTTCCATCGCGTGATCGAGGGCTTCATGGCGCAGACCGGCGATCCCACCGGGAGCGGCGAGGGTGGCTCCCAGCTTCCCGACCTCGAAGCCGAATTCAATGCCCTCCCGCACGTGCGCGGCGCCGTCTCGGCAGCGCGGACCAACGAGCCGAACACCGCCAACAGCCAATTCTTCATCATGCTCGCGCCACGCCTTTCGCTCGATCGCGAATATTCCCTCTTCGGCCGTGTCGTGAGCGGCATGGAGTATGTCGACGCCATCCAGCGCGGCGAGCCGCCCCCCAACCCCTCGCGCATCGTCCGCGCCTCGATCGGTTCCGACAATGTGCCGCCGATGAGCGTTGCAGAGTTGCGGGCCGCCGCTGCCCGGCAGGCCGCGGTCGCCGCCGCCGCGAAGCCTACTACCGCGCCGTTCGTCCAGTCGCTGACCGACGCACCGGCGACGCAGGCACCGACGACGGAGGCCCCGCCGGTAGAGACGCAGCCCGACGCAACCGCCGAGGCGGCGGTTGAAGCGGGGGCCGACCCAGCGATCGAGGCGCAGTCCGAGGCGGCGGCCGAAAAGACGCCCGAGGCGGCGGTTGAAGCGACACCCGACGCAGCGGTCGCAGCCCAGGCCGAGGCCGAGGCGGAAGAGGCCGAGGAGCCCGAGAGCGTCGACTCTCCCCAGGCCTAAGCGACGCGATGCGCGTCGATCTGTTCGACTTCGAGCTACCACCCGAGCGGATTGCGCTGAGGCCCGTAAGCCCGCGCGACAGCGCGCGGATGCTGGTCGTGCGACCCGACACGATCGAGGATTGCGTCGTCACCGATTTGGCCGGCCTGCTCCGGCCCGGCGATGTCCTCGTCTTCAACGACGCGCGCGTCATCCCGGCTCAGCTGGAAGGCCGGCGCGGCGAAGCCAAGGTCGGCGCGACGCTCCACAAGCGGGAAGGACCGCGCGAATGGCGGGCCTTCATCCGCAACGCCAAGCGAGTGCGCGACAAGGACCGGATCGACTTCGGCGAGGGTGTCGCCGCCATTGCCGACGACCGCGCCGACGACGGCAGCATGCGGCTCGTCTTCGAGGGTGACGAACCTATGGAGCTGCTGCTGGAGCGGGCCGGGCGGATGCCGCTGCCGCCCTATATCGCCGGCAAGCGCGAAGCGGACGAGCGCGACGCGAGCGATTACCAGACCATGTTCGCCCGCGAAGAGGGCGCCGTCGCCGCCCCGACGGCCGCGCTTCATTTCACACCGGGTCTCATGGACACGCTCGAGGGCGCGGGCGTTGCTCACGAAACCCTCACCCTTCATGTCGGCGCCGGCACGTTTCTTCCCGTGAAGGCGAAGGACACCGAAAGCCACGTCATGCACAGCGAATGGGGCCGCATCGACGCCGCCACGGCCGACAGGCTGGACGCCGCGCGGACGAAGGGCGGCCGCATCATCCCCGTGGGTACGACGTCGCTCCGCCTCCTCGAAAGCGCGGCCGACGAAACGGGAAAGATTCATCCTTTCGAGGGCGACACCGCCATCTTCATCACCCCCGGCTACCGCTTTCGCGCGACGGACGGCCTCATCACCAACTTCCACCTGCCGCGTTCGACCCTGTTCATGCTGGTTTCGGCGCTGATGGGCCGCGAGCGGATGCAGGCTGCATACGCCCACGCGATAGCGAGCGGCTACCGCTTCTACAGCTATGGAGATGCCAGCCTTTTGCTGCCTGCTTGACGTCCTACAGGGCGCTTACTTGTCGGCGCGACCATAATCGTCGCGCGTGATTGAAGGCCCTCGCCCGAGCTGATGAGCGCTCATGCGCCAACCGCTTCCGGACGCAGCTCCCCCTGATCCATCTAGCTGCCGGTCGCCCACGGCTTCATCTCGCCTTTAGTTGACATCGTCAACTAAAGCGCCATTATTCGCGGATGGAAGATGCCGTCACGGCCCTGCGCGCCTTCAACCGCTTTCACACCCGCTTCGTGGGCGCGCTCGACGCCCATTACATGCAGACCGACCTGTCGCTGGTCGAGGCGCGGCTGCTCTACGAGATCGCCCATCGCGACGCGCCGGTGGCGTCGGAGCTGCAGGCGGAGCTGGGGCTCGATGCGGGCTATGTCAGCCGGTTGTTGCGTCGGTTCCAGGCGCACGGCTGGATCAGCCGCGGGCGCGGCAAGGATGCGCGCCGGCGGCCGATCGCCAGCACCTCGGCGGGGCGGGAGGCGTTCGACGCCCTCGACCGCCGCACGCGGGCGGAAGTGGAGGCGCGGATCGCGCCGTTGGGCGCCACAGATCGCGCGACGCTGGTAAAGGCGCTGGACATGGCGCGCGCGCTGCTAGGCGGCGGGGAAAGACCGGGCTGGACCCTGCGCACCTTTCGGGCCGGCGACATGGGAATGATCGCCGCGCGCCAGTCGATCCTCTATGCCGAAGGCTGGGGCTGGGGCCGTCCGATGGAGATATTGCAGGGCGAGGTCACGACCGCCTTCCTCCGCGACTTCAAGCCGGGGCGCGAGCAATGCTGGGTGGCCGAGCGCGCCGGCATGATGGCGGGTTCGGTGCTCCTGGTCGATGGCGGTGACGGTATCGCCAGGCTGCGCCTGCTCTATGTTGAGCCGTGGGCGCGAGGGCTCGGCATCGGCCAGGCGCTGGTCGCCGAGTGCATCGCCTTCGCCCGCGCCGCCGGCTACGCCAGGATGCAGCTCTGGACCCACAGTGTGCTTCTGAGCGCCCGCCGCATTTACGCCGCGGCGGGCATGAAGATCGTCAAGGAAGAGACGCACGAGGCCTTCGGCAAACCCGAAGAGGGCGAGATTTGGGAGATGAAGCTCTAACGCGCTCGCACCAACGTCCCTCGACTTCGCCTGGGACGAACGGCTAGGGGGCGGCATGTTCGGTCGTCCTCGATTTTCCTTTTCCATCTCCGCCACCGATGGCGCCGCGCGCACCGGCCTTATTTCGATGAAGCGGGGCGATATCCGCACGCCGGCCTTCATGCCGGTCGGCACCGCCGCCACCGTCAAGGCGATGAAGCCGAAGGACGTGCGCGCCTCGGGTGCCGACATCATCCTCGGCAATACCTATCACCTGATGCTCCGCCCGGGTGCCGAGCGGGTGGCGCGGCTGGGCGGACTCCACGACTTCATGGGCTGGGAGCGGCCGATCCTCACCGACAGCGGCGGCTATCAGGTGATGAGCCTCTCGGACCTCCGCAAAATGAGCGAGGAGGGGGTGAGCTTCAAAAGCCACCTCGACGGGTCCGCGCACATGCTGACGCCCGAGCGGTCGATGGAGATACAGCGGCTGCTGGACTCCGACATCGTCATGGCGTTCGACGAATGCACGCCCTTTCCCGCCACGCGGGACGAGGCGGCCTTCTCGATGGAGCGTTCGATGCGCTGGGCCAAGCGTTCGCGCGAGGGATTCGACGCCGGCGCGGAGCATGCCTCCGTCGCGGCCCTGTTCGGCATCCAGCAGGGTTCGATGCACGAGGATCTGCGCAGGGCATCGGCTGAGCGTCTGATCGACGTCGGCTTCGATGGCTATGCGGTCGGCGGGCTTGCCGTGGGCGAGGGGCAGGAAGAGATGCTCCGCGTCCTCGATTTCGCCGTCCCCATGCTTCCTGGCGACCGCCCGCGCTACCTGATGGGCGTCGGCAAGCCCGACGATATCGTGGGCGCGGTCGAGCGAGGTATCGACATGTTCGACTGCGTGCTTCCCACCCGCTCCGGCCGCACCGGCCAGGCGTTCACGCGCGACGGCCCGATCAACATCAAGAACGCCAAGTTCGCCGAGGATTCAGATCCACTCGATCCCGATTGCCGCTGCCCCGTCTGTGGCCAGTGGAGCCGGGCCTATCTCCACCACCTCATCCGCTCGGGCGAAATATTGGGCGCCATGCTGATGACGGAGCATAATCTCAACTTCTACCAGGCGCTGATGGCAGACCTTCGCGAGGCGATCGGGGAGGGCCGGTTCCGCGCCTTCGCCGAAGCGTTCAGGGCCCGATATCTCGAAACCTAGGCGGCACTCGCCAGCGGCAGCAGTTGGGCCGTCGTGACGACATCGCAGAACTCATAAGCCAGCGTCGCGACATGGGCGTCGTGGATCGCGCGGCCGGGAATGATCCCGCCCCCGCCGTTCGGAAGGTCGAAACAGTCGCAGGCGTCGGCGACCAGCACCATCTTCCAGCCGAGATTGGCGCCGGTTCGGACCGTGGTGGAGACGCACATGTCGGTCGATATGCCGAACGCGACCACCGTGTCGGCACCCAAGCGCCGGAGCCTCAAGTCCAGGTCGGTGCCGATGAAGGCGGAGTTGACGCTTTTGGACAGCACGGGCTCTTCGGCGAACGGCTCGAAGCCGGCGCGGAAGTCGTTGCCGGGCTGGCCCGGGGCGAGGGAGGAGCCGGGCTCGACCGAATCATGGCGGACGTGAATGATCGGGCGACCGATGGCGCGCCAACCGCCGAGCAAGGCCAGTGCGTTGGCTTCGAAATCAGGATTCCACCTCCTTGGCCAGCGGGGGTCGTCGAATCCTCTCTGAATGTCGATGGGGAGCAACACGGCGCAGTCGAGGTCGGGTATCATGGTGATCTCCTTTCCCACGGGGTCTTGCCCGCTCGTCCTGCCGCTTTCATTAGGCAATAAGGCGGGAGCGCCGGCAAAATGCCGGCTCGGGAGGCTATGGTGGACGACAAGGACAAGCTGCTGCTCACGTTGCTGACGCGCGATGCCCGGCGCCCGATCGTGGCCTTGGCGCGCGACCTGGGCCTTTCGCGAAGCGCCACTCAGGAGCGTCTTGCCAAGCTCCAGGCCTCCGGAGCCATCACCGGCTTCACGCTGGCTGAGGGCAGCGCCGTCGGCGGGCGTGAGAGCGCCTGGTTGATGGTGCGGTTCGAACCCGGAAAGCGCTGCGCGGACGTCGTGCCGAAGCTGAAGCGTATTCCCACTATCGCCGCCATCCATTCCGTCAGCGGTGCCATCGACCTCATTCTTCGTGTCGACGGCGAGGATGTAGCCGCGATCGAGGCCAGCCGGTCGGCCGTCGCCGCTGTTCCGGGCGTCGCCGAAGTCACCACCCACATCGTCCTGGAACGCCATCTCGATTGAGATCGGCCGACCTGGCTCAATGTCAAAATGCCGTGCAGCCATCCAGCTGTCACATTCCCGCATTGGTTGAGTCTTTGAAAGGCGCGACCCGCTGACACGGCCGTCGTCCATCAAGTCCTTCGCTACAGGCGCATCGACAGGGGCTTGCAATGGACGATTCACATATGTTTCCAATGGGCTATTCGGACGGAGATGTCGACACCAACCTCTCTGGCAATACGCCTTTCGCCAGCATCGTCAGCGAGCGCTATTCGCGGCGTCAGACGATGTTCGGGGGTGTCGCGGCCCTGACCACCGCCGTTCTTTCGACGAGCCTGCTTGCGGCCTGCGATGACGATAAAGAAGGCGGCAGCCCGAATGTCGATGCGGGCCAGGACGCGCAGACGAATTCCGGGCGAGTCGTCGCCCTGACCGGTACCACGGGCGGCGATCCCGATTCGGCGGGATGGGAGCAGGTGTCGGGCCCCGAGGTCGTGCTGACCAATGCCGACACCGCCACCGCCAGCTTCATCGCGCCCAGCGTCGCCGATTCGACGCCGCTGGTTTTCCGCTTCACCGCCACCGACGCGCGCGGACGGGAGAGTTCCGACGAGAGCACGGTCACCGTCAGCCCCGCCCGCCTCGGCTTCGAGGCCGTGGCGAAGAGCCTCGACGACAAGGTGATCGTGCCGGAAGGCTACAGCGTCACCGTTCTCTATCGACTGGGCGATCCCATCAAGGCGGGCGTATCCGCCTACTCCAACAATGGCAGCGATAGCGACTTCGACGGCCGCGCCGGCGATCATCACGACGCGCTTTATTATTATGGCCTCTCCACATCGGGGAACGGCCGCGACGACAACAACAGCAATCGCGGCCTCCTGGTGATGAATCATGAGAATATCACCCAGGACTTCCTGCATCCGAGCGGTCCGAGTCCGGCGCCGCGCCCGGAGGCGGAGGCGCTGAAGGAGATGGAGGCGCACGGCGTCAGCGTCGTCGAGGTGAATCGCGACGCCGCCGGCGGCTGGACCTATGCGCAGGGTTCGGCCCTGAACCGCCGTGTCACGCCGTTGATCGAGGTCGACATCAACGGGCCTGCTGGCGGCAGCCCGAACATGCGCACGCGCTTTTCTCCCGACGGCACCGCGGGTCGGGGTACGATCAACAACTGCGCCAACGGCTTCACGCCCTGGGGCACCAACATCACCTGCGAGGAGAACTGGGCCTACTATTTCCGACGCGACTATGGCGATGACGCGGCCCGGACGCCGGCACAGGCGACGGCGCTCAGCCGCTACGGCGTCAGCGAGGGCAATGGTGGGAATTTCGCCTGGACGACCGTCCAGCCCGCCGATCCCGACAACACCGTCTTTTCGCGCTGGAACGCGACCGTCGACCCTGGCGCAGCCGACGCGACCGAGGATTTCCGCAACGAGCCTAACCAGTTCGGCTGGGTCGTCGAAATCGACCCCTACGATCCTTCGAAAGCGCCTCGCAAGCGCACGGCGCTCGGCCGTTTCGGCCATGAGGGCTGCTGGCCCGGACTTTTCACCGCCGGCCGGCGCCCCGCCTTCTACATGGGCGACGACGGCCGCGGCGAATATATCTACAAGTTCGTCTCTTCGACGCCCTGGACCGAGAGCGATGCCCAGTCGGACGATCGACTTGCGATCGGCGACAAATATCTGGACGAAGGCACGCTCTATGTCGCGCGCTTCAGTGCCGACGGCACGGGCGTATGGCTGCCGCTGGTCTTCGGGCAAGGACCGCTCGCTCCGGGTAACGCGGACTATTCCTTCCAGGATCAGGCAGACGTCCTCATCCATGCCCGGCTCGCCGCGGACGCGCTCGGCGCGACGCCGATGGACCGGCCGGAATGGAGCGCGGCCAATCCGGTCAACGGCGAAATCTACTTCACGCTGACCAACAGCAACGCGTCGAAACGCCCATTGAACGGCACCGACGCCCCCAATCCGCGCCATTACAACGACCTGAAAGAAGGCGACGACCAGTTCGGCAATCCCAACGGGCATATCCTGCGTATGAAGGAGGCCGGCGACAGTGGCGAAGCGAGCGGCTTCGAATGGGATATCTACGCCTTCGGAGCGGGGGCCGATCTCGATCCCAACAATGTCAACATCTCGATGCTCGACGCGATGAACGACTTCTCCAGTCCTGACGGCCTGTGGTTCTCGCGGCCGAGCAACCCTGCCGGTCTCGTCAATCCGGTCCTCTGGATCCAGACTGACGACGGCGCCTATACCGACGTCACCAATTGCATGATGCTCGCCGCCATGCCGGGCCAGGTCGGAGACGGCGGGCCCGTCACCATCACCAATGTCGGAGCGGGCGGCGCAATGGCCAGCCAGGCAACGAACGTCGGCCAGGCCCCCGGCACCAACATGCGGCGGTTCCTGGTGGGACCGAAGGAGTGCGAGATCACCGGCATCGACTCCACGCCCGACGGCCGCGCGCTGTTCGTCAACATCCAGCATCCCGGCGAGGACGGGAACAGCAACTGGCCGGCGAGCCAGTCCGACAACTCCGCCTCGTCGCGCCCGCGCTCGGCGACCATCGTCATCACCAAGGACGACGGCGGAATCGTGGCTCTGTAAGCGGCGTCCGGCCACCGCTTCCGCAGCCGCGGCGGACCGGAAGCGCCTTTAGCCTCAACGCCACCTTTCACGCGGATCAGGTCCGCATCGAGGGCGAACGCAGGGCCTTCGAGCGCGGCTCCGACGACGGATTCTGGGTGCGAAGTCATTTCTGCCCGTCGTGCGGCGTCACGGTCGCCTACGAGATCGAGCGCCGGCCCGGCCTGATTTCGATTCGGTGGGGACATTCGCCGACCCGGAATTTCCGGAACCGCGTTTCTCAGTCTACGAGAACCGCCGCCATTCGTGGCTGCGGTTCGAGACGGAGCAGCCGCTCGATCGCGACTAGGGTTCAGCCCGCGCTCTGGGCGAGGAAGCTCGGCACGGGGCCGTTCCAGCCTTCGTCGGCCGGCGCCGGCTCCGGATCGCAAGCCTCTTCCTCGCGCCGCGGTTCGGGCGCGGGAGGGGCCTGCTTGCGGGCTTCGGGTTCGGCGGCCTTCCTGGCCCGGGCCTTCTTCACCGGCTTCTTCTCGGGCTCCGGCTCGGCCGCGCCTGTCATCGGCGGGATCGGGGCGCCGATCAGCTTCTCGATGGCGGCGAGCTGGTCGGCATCCTGCGCGGTCGCGAGCGTGATGGCGGTGCCGGTCGCGCCTGCACGGCCGGTGCGGCCGATGCGGTGGATATAGTCGTCAGGCTGCCAGGGCACGTCGAAGTTGAAGACATGGCTGACACCCTTGATGTCGAGCCCGCGCGCGGCGACGTCGGAAGCGACTAGGATGTTGATTTCCTCGGCCTTGAACCGGTCGAGCTCCTTGATCCGCTCCGGCTGCTCCATGTCGCCATGGATCTGCCCGGCCTTGAAGCGGTGGCGCTTGAGGCTGGTGGTGAGCTCCCGCACCGTCGTTTTTCGGTTGGAGAAGATGATCGCCGTCTTCACGCCCTCGCTGCGGAGCAGGTCGACCAGCGCATCCTTTTTCTTGCGCGCGTCGACACGGACGAGGCGCTGATCGATCAGGGCGGCCGCCGTCGCGGGACGCGCGACCTCGATCGTCTTGGGACCGGTGAGGAACTTGTCGGCCAGCTTCTTGATCGGCGCCGGCATAGTCGCCGAGAAGAGCAGGGTCTGCCGCTTGGCCGGCAGCTTGGTGCAGATTTCCTCGATATCCGGGATGAAGCCCATGTCGAGCATCCGGTCCGCCTCGTCGATGACGAGCAGGTTGCAGTCGGTGAGCAGGATCTTGCCTCGTCCGAACAGGTCCATCAGCCGGCCGGGGGTCGCGATCAGTACGTCGACGCCTTTTTCAAGCGCCTTCTGCTGATCGCCCATGCTGACGCCGCCGATCAGCAGCGCCATGGAAAGTTTGTGGTATTTGCCGTATTTCTCGAAATTCTCGGCGACCTGAGCGGCGAGCTCGCGGGTCGGCTCCAGGATCAGCGAGCGCGGCATCCGCGCCCGGCTGCGGCCTTCGGCCAGGATGTCGATCATTGGCAGAACGAAGCCGGCGGTCTTGCCGGTGCCGGTCTGGGCGATGCCGATTATGTCGCGGCCCATCAATACGGACGGGATAGCGCCGCGCTGGATCGGCGTCGGCTCGTCATAGCCGGATTCGCTTACGGCGCGGAGTAATTCGTCTGAAAGGCCGAGATCGGCAAAGGTCATGCGGGTTCCGGAAAAATGGCGCTCAATCGATCAAGCTGCTTCAAGGTGGGGCTTGTGCGGAGCCATGGGCAAAAGTCAAGCGAAGGTCAGCCCCGCGGGGCGGGCCGAAGCCTCCTGAAGCTGTCGATTTCGCACTGCCCGCCCATGCGCGAGCGGATCACGTCGCGATCGGCGCAGATCCGCCCGTCGGCGTTGGGGCTGATGTAGAAGCCGTAATAATAATCGAGGGCGGGGCAGCTATTCTCCAGCTTGGCCCGAATGCGGCTGCTGTCGCGCAGCAGCAGGTCGACGCTGTTCTGGCCGAGCAGGGCGGCGCCGGCGATGGACTTGGCCTCGACGCAGTCGGGGCCGCGGCTCTCGGTCCATTCGACCTTGGGTGCATCCGGCGCGGCCTTGCGGACACGCACCGGAACGCGGATGATGATCTGACGTCGGATCGACATTTGCGCGAACTGCAGAGGTTCATGGGCGCCGAGGATGGCCTCGCCGCCGCCCATGTACATCAGCATCAGCGCTGCCGCGCTCCAATCGATCACAGCCGGAGCTCCATCGCTGGCGGCCATCCACTGCTGCCCTTGAACATGCGATTAATTTTGCTCGCCCCCCCAGGCCGTCCTTACTATCTTGCCCGCGCGCCATGTCCAATCATCCCTCGCCCGCGCTGCTCGCCGCTCTCCGGGATCGCCTGGGGCCCAAGGGCTTCTCCAGCGATTCGGCGGACTTGGCCCCCTGGCTGGAGGATTGGCGGAGGCGCTACCACGGAGCGGCGGCGGCTATGCTGTCGCCGGCGAGCACCGACGAGGTGTCCGACATCGTCCGCTTCTGCGCCGACGAGGGCGTGGCTCTGGTGCCGCAGGGGGGCAATACGTCGATGGTCGGCGGCGCGACGCCGGGGCCGGAGGGCGATGCCTTGCTGCTGTCGATGCGTCGGATGAACAAGATGCGGTCCCTGTCCGCCGATGCCAATGTCGCGGTGGCCGAAGCCGGGGTCATCCTCGCCCACCTGCACGACGCGGCGGCTTCGGTAGGTCGCCGCTTCCCGCTGTCGCTCGGCGCCAGGGGCTCGGCGACGATCGGGGGCCTCGTGTCCACCAATGCCGGCGGGACGCAGGTTCTCCGCTTCGGCACGATGCGCGGCCTGGTCGAAGGGATCGAGGCCGTGCTGCCCGACGGCTCCGTCTTCAACAGCCTCGCCGCGCTCAAGAAGGACAATCGCGGCTACGACCTTCGTCAGCTGCTGATCGGCGCCGAAGGCACGCTCGGCGTGGTCACCGCGGCGACCCTCCGGCTGGTACCGGCGGTTGGATCGAGATCGGTAGCGTGGATCGGCCTTGCCTCGCCGGAAAAGGCGCTGGCGCTCCTCCGCCTGCTCGACAACGCGGTGGGCGATGCCGTCGAGAGCTTCGAGCTGGTGCCCAGGCAAGCGCTCGATCTCGTGCTCCGCCATGTCTCGGGCACGCGGGCGCCGCTCCAGGGAACCCACGAATGGCATGTTTTGGTCGAGGCTGTGGCGCCGATGGTCGCGCCGGATCCGGAAAAGGAATTTGGGCGTGCCTTGCGGGCGGCGCTGGCAATTGGCGTTGTCGAGGATGCCGTGATCGCCGCCAGTGAGGCGCAGGCCGAGGCCTTCTGGCGCCTCCGTGACAGCATTTCGGAGGCCGAGAAGAAGGACGGTCCGGCCGCCAAGCACGATATTTCGGTGGAGGTTTCCACCATGCCGCGCTTCATGGTCGAGGCGGCCGCGGAGGTGGAGCGTCGCTTTCCCGGCACCCGCGTCGTCCCGTTCGGCCATCTTGGCGACGGCAACGTGCATTTCAACGTCCGCGCGCCGACGGATGCCGCGGCAGGCTGGATCGAGAATGAGGGACTGGCGGTCACCGCCTTCGTCCACGACCTCGTCACCGCTGCCGGCGGTTCGATCTCGGCCGAGCATGGCATCGGCCAGATGCGCCTGTCAGAGCTGGCGCGGCTCGGCGATCCGGCGCGGCTCGCGGCGATGCGCGCGATCAAGAAAGCGCTCGATCCCAAGGGAATAATGAACCCGGGAAAGCTCGTCCCGGCCCTGGACGATGCTCAGGAGAGCCTTGCCTAAATCGCGCTTCGCCAATAGACGGTGCGCTGAAATCCGGCGGCCTGACGCGGCTGCTTCCATCTTTCTCCTGGAGACCGACCATGGCGAGCGCAGCGCCGACGAACCAATTGCCGCTTTTCTACCACCAGCTCGAGCCGCTTTCGAGCAACCAGCATGCGGGCTTCAAGACACGCGCCGCCGATACCGCCCCCTTCCTCGCCAAGGCGCACGCCATTCCGATCACGGTGGACGAATTCGTAGCCTGCCAGCGCTTCTACCCGATCGTCTTTTCGGTCGGTGAGAATCCGGTGCCCCTCGCTTTGATGGGGTTGAACGAAGGGATCAATGTCTTCGTCGACGAGTCGGGCAAGCTGCTCGTCGACAATGCCTATGTGCCGGCCTATGTCCGCCGTTACCCGTTCATGCTGGCGCGCCTCCGCCAGGACTCCGACGAGCTTTCGCTGTGCTTCGACCGCGAGAGCGGCCTCGTCGGCGAGTTCGACGAGGGCAACGCCCTGTTCGAGGACGGCAAGCCCAGCGAAACGACCAACGCCATCCTCAAATTCTGCGAGGATTTCGAGACCTCGGCCCAGCGCACCAGCGCGTTCGTCAGGGACCTCAAGGCGGCCGGCCTGCTGATCGACGGCGAGGTCTCGATTTCATCGAGCACCGGCCAGGCCACGCCGTACATCTATCGCGGATTCCAGATGGTTTCCGAGGAGAAATTGCGGGAGCTGCGCGGCGACGAACTCAGGAAGATGAACCAGAACGGCATGCTGCCGCTGATCATCGCCCACCTTTTCTCCATGCCGCTGATCCGGGAGATTTTCGGACGGCAGGTCGAGCAGGGCAAGGGGCCCAAGGCTCCCGCGGAGACGACTCCGGCGCCGGCGGAGGCCTGAAGCCCGAAGGGCGCCGTCGCGGGGAAAACCCGTTTCGCCGCAAGGCGGCCAGCCTCCTTGAAACCTGTTAACCCCTTCCTATTTTTAGGAAGATGCGTCGTGGTATCCCCCCTTTGCTGCGGCGTGTTAACGCCCGATCATGGGCGTTCCTCCCTGAACCTTGGCCACCTCGCACCCCCCGCGAGGTGGCTTTTTTATTCGGCGGCGATGTCCTGGGCCGGCTCCAGCGCCTTTCGGGCCAGGGCGCCGGCGACGGCCGCGATCATTCGAGCGGTCTTCTCGAACCCCGATCCCGGCGAGCGCAGGTCCGGACCGAGATAGACGGACCGGTCGATTTCCAGTTGCAGCGCGTGAATGTTCCGGTCCGGCCGGCCGTGGCGCGCCGTGATGTAGCCGCCGGCATAGGGCGTGTTGCGCTCGGTGCGGAAGCCCGCCGACTCCGCCGCCTCGACCGCGACGGCGAGAAAATTCGGCGCGATGCTGGCGCCGTGGCGGTCGCCGAAGACGATGTCGGGGCTGTCCGCCTCGCCGTGGCGTGACGGCATCGAATGGCAGTCGAGCAGGACGGCGACGCCGAAGCGCCCGCGCGCTTCCTCCAGCAGCCGGGCGAGGGCGGCATGATAGGGACGGTGGACTTCATCGATCCGGCGCCGCAGTTCGACGCCCGTCATCCGTTGCAGCCAGATCGCGCCGGATCCGCTGATTCGCGAAGGGACCAGGCCCAGGCCGCCCCGCGTCCGCGCGGAAGCGAGCAGGGTGCCCGCCGCCGGCGGCGGCGAAACCATCGCCGCATCCACTTCGCGCTCGTCGCGGTTGAGATCGATCTCGGCGCGGGGCGTCTGCGCGACCAGGGCGGTCGAACCCTCCGCCACGGCCCGCCAGATCAGCCGGTCGACCAGCCTGTCTTCGAGCGATTCGAGCTTCGCGACCGGCAACCGAGAGGCTTTCAGCAGCGCCGGCGAATAGGCGCGGCCGGCATGAGGCACCGAAAGCACCACCGGCGATGCGGCGATGCCGGGACCGACGCGCATGAAGGGGGGCTCGGCGGGGGAATCAACCATGTCTGCCGTGAATCGTAGCAGTGTCCCGCGCCGGCGCAATTACCTATGACGGTCTAGTCTCTTCCGGCGTGGCTGGAAAATATTAAGAGCTTCGGGCATAATCTCCGTCGCGGCGGCAATGGCGCGCGCCGCCTGCCTGCCGCGGAGAACGGATGATCAGGATCCTTCTGGCCGAAGACGACGATTCGATGCGTGTCTATCTGGCGCGCGCGCTCGAGAAGGTCGGCTATGACGTAAAGTCCGTCGACCGCGGCACGGCGGCGCTGCCGCTGCTGGAGGCGGAATCGTTCGACCTGCTCTTGACCGACATCGTCATGCCGGAGATGGACGGCATCGAGCTCGCCCAGCGCGCGGCCGTGATCGCGCCCGACATGCGGGTGATGTTCATCACCGGCTTCGCCGCGGTGGCGCTCAAGGCCGGCAGCACCGCGCCGACCGCCAAGGTCCTCTCCAAGCCCTTCCACCTGCGCGATTTGGTGGCCGAGGTCGACCGCCTGTTCCAGAGCGAGGACCAGCACGGGCGGTTGTAGGGATCGCCGGCAGGTTGTGGCTCTCCCTCCACCGCCGGCCTGAGTGGCTGTTTCCGGCCGAAAAAATGACCTTCCGCGTTCCGTTTATACTGTCGAGAAACAGAGGTTCAGTCGACTGGTGAGAGAACGCGCGCGACTGCTCGGCGAACGAAGATCGACCACGTCGCCTTGCCGGGTGAAAACCACGACGAATGCTTCATTCGCCCCTATTCGATGATGACCAGAGGCGTGGCACCACATGCTTCCACATCAGGCCGAGCAGGATAAGCGCCAGTCCAACCGCCCAAATGGTCACCGGCACCCAGAAAGCGAGGAAGAGGCAGGCGAGGAGGCCGGCCACCGCAACCCAGGCCGGAAAAAGCCGCTGTTCGCGCGGCAGGCGCAAAGCGGCGAGATTGGTGATCGCGTAATAGATGAGCACGGTGAAGGCGCTGAACGCCCAGGTCGTCTCGACGCTGCCGATCGAGGCGAGGCCGGCCACGACGACGCCGACGGCGATGACAGCGGCCGCCGGCGCTGTGCCTTCGCGGCTGAGGCGCGCGAACAACGGTGGAAGATCGCCTTGTCGGCCCATAGCGAGGACGACACGCGACAGGCCGATGATCAGGTTGAGCAGGACGCCGAGCATCGCCGTCACCGCCCCGACCGAGACGAGCAAGGCCAGCAGCGGCGCCTCCATGGCGCGTGCGGCGAGCTCCAGGGGCGTCGCTTGTGCGCCGGGCGCATTGGCGAATCTTTCTGCCCCGAGGCTGCCGATCGCAACAATAGCAATCAGGATGTAGAGAATGGCGGTTACGGCTAGAGTGACGATGATCGCGCGCGGAATGGTGCGTCGGGGGTTCGTGACCTCCTCGCCTAGCGTCGCAATGCGCGCATAGCCCGTATAGGCGACGAACATGAGCGCCGTGGCATAGAGGAACGCGGAAACGCCGCCATTCTCTTCGACGGGGAGGATCGGGACAAGATTGGCTGAACTACGGTCGATGGCCCCGGGCAACCCGAATACGATGAACGAGCCAAGCGCCAGAAGGGTGATCGAGACGATCAGAATGTTCAGTCCACTTGACCGCCGGATGCCCGTCAGGACCAGCACCGTGAACAGCGCCACCGCGCCGGCGGCGAGCCATGGCATGAGCTGCAGGTCGGCGCCGAGCAAGCGCAGGAGATAGCCGCCGAACCCGAGCGCCGCCGTCGCCGCCGAGGCGGTCTTGGCACACAGGAACATCCAGCCCGCCGTGAAGCCGAGGCTCGGAGTCAGATACCTGTAGCCATATTCATAGGTGCCGCCGCTGACCGCGTGGCTTGCGGCTAGCTGCGCGCTCGACAGCGCATTGCAAGTGGCGATCAAGGCGGCGAGGGCGATGGCGAGGATCACCGCCGGCCCCGCAACGCCGGCGGCGACGCCGATGCTCACGAAGACGCCGGTCCCGACCATCGAGCCCAGGCCCATCATCGTCGCTCCGCCGATGCCGAGGTTCCGCTTCAGCTGCTGCGATGGTGCGCGGGGCATCGACCTCCTTCCTTGAGGAGCAAAGGGGAAGAGGGACCTATGTCTTTCGACCAACGTTCATGGCCATCATCGTTGGAGAACGCCATATGGCAGCCGTTAGATACATCGTTAATGACGTCGACGAAGCCGTCAGCTTTTACCGCGATCTGCTGAACTTCACCGTCGAGATGCACAATCCATCCAAATTCGCTGCGCTGTCGCGTGGCGACCTGCGGCTATTTATCAACGCGCCCGGTGCCGGCAGCGCTGGGAAGGCCGGGGGTGATCCGCAGCCGGGCGGATGGAGCAGGTTCCAGATCGAAACCGAGGATCTCGACGGCATGATCGCCAGGCTCCGCAAAGCGGGTGCGTCTTTTCGCGGGGAAATGGCGGAGGCAGGAGCGGGACGGCAAATCCTGCTGGAGGATCCATCGGGCAATATCGTCGAGTTGTTCGAATATGCCGAGCGAACGGATTGAGACGCCAACGATAACCCCTTCATCTCCATCCCATCAAGGTCCGGATCTGGCCGAGGCTGTGTGGAAAGTCTCTTCGGGGGCGTTCTCTGGCGTGCGGACCTGGGGAGTGGGGCGACTTTCCGGTTTTTCGCCTTGAGCGATCTTAAGGAGCCGGCAGGGAGCGCCCAGGCTGCTTATGGGCGGGATTTTGATCGCAAGTGGTGTCAGGTTGGGCTCAGGCGGCCCTGATTGCTGCTAGCAGCGGGGCGATGCCGATGATGCTGATCAGCCGCTTCAGGTTGAAGGCGAGCACCTGCAGGCTAGTCTCGGTGCGCACGTTCTCCAGCCCGCGCGTCAGGAAGTGCGTCGCTCCCATCCAGCCTTTGATTGTGCCGAAGACGTGCTCGACCGTAGATCGCCTGAGCCGCATGAGCTCAGGTCTTCGAGCGAGCCGTTCTTCCATCGCTTCCAGCACATGCTCGTGCTCCCAGCGCCGCACCCTACGCTGGTTGCCGGTGGTGCAACGGGCTTTGAGCGCACAAGCCCTACAACCGCTCGTCCAGTAGAGGCGGATCGTCTGGCCGTCTTCGTTGGCAGTGGAGCGGTGGGTAAGCTCCTCCCCGGCGGGGCAGCGATAGCTGTCGCGAGAGGCATCGTAGTTGAAGTCGCCCTTGCCGAAGCGCCCGTCCGCGACCGCGTTCGAGGTGACCGGCTTGACCACATGGGCGGAGATTCCGGTTGTCTCGCATGCCAGCACCTCCGGTCCGCTATAGTAGCCACGATCGGCCACTACCTCGAGGCTCTCGGAGCCGATCACGTCCTTGGCAGCCTTGCCCATCGCGCTGAGCTGCGCGCGATCGCTGCCGGTCGTCACCACTTCGTGTGCGATGACCAGGTGGTGCTCGGCGTCAACGGCCGCCTGCACATTGTAGCCGACGATCCCTGAGCCTCTGGCGTTCATCGAGCGCGCATCCGGATCGGTGAACGAGACTTGGCCATCAGGCGCTGCGCGCAGCTGTTCGTCGAGGGCCTTGAGCTCCGACATGTGGGCGTGCAACACCGCCAGCTTCTCCTGAAGATGCTCGATCCTGGCCTCGCCGGCAGGTTCGGCGGCACCGGCATCGGCCCCGTCCATCTCGGCCATGTAGCGCTCGATCGCCGCTTCGATCTCGGCCAGCCGCCGCGCCATCTTGGCCGCTGTGAAGTTCTTGTCGCGGTTGTTCACCGCCTTGAACTTCGAGCCGTCGATCGCGACCACCGCCGCGCCAAACAGCCCCAGCTTGCCAGCCAGCAGCACGAACTGCCGGCACACTCTGCGGATCGCATCGCCGTTGTCGCGCCTGAAGTCGGCGATCGTCTTGTGGTCAGGCGCCAGACGGCCGGTCAGCCACATCAGCTCGACATTGCGTGAGGCTTCGCGCTCAAGCCGCCGGCTCGAAGGTATCCGGTTGAGATACCCGTAGACGTAGAGCTTCAGAAGAACCGCCGGATGATAACCGGGCCGACCCAGGGTCGTCGGCACCGCACGGGCAAAGCCGAGCTCACGAAGATCAAGCGCATCGACGAAAGCGTCGACCACCCTGACCGGGTTGTGCTCGTCGACGAAATCCTCGAGCCGGTCAGGAAAGAGCGTCGCCTGACCACGATCTACACCTTCAACA
>NZ_DATCYB010000110.1:0-26297 GCF_036570505.1 Allosphingosinicella sp.
CCAGTCGCGGTTCGTCACGACCTACGGGTCGGCCCGCTGGGCTAGCCGGCGCGAGATCGCGCGCGCCGGCCTTTACCGCGACGCGGGCGTCATGCTCGGGCGCAGCGACGGCCGCTATCTGCGTCATGACGGTCCTGAGCATGTCATGGCCTTCGCGCCTACCCGGTCGGGCAAGGGCGTGGGGCTTGTCGTGCCGACGCTGCTCTCCTGGACCGGCTCCGCGGTCATCCACGACATCAAGGGCGAAAACTGGCAACTGACTGCCGGCTGGCGTGCGCAATTCTCCCATTGCCTGCTGTTCAATCCCACCGATCCGCGCTCAGCCCGTTACAATCCCCTGCTGGAGGTTCGCCGCGGCGCGCATGAGGTGCGCGACGTCCAGAATATCGCCGACATCCTCGTCGATCCCGAGGGAGCGCTCGAACGGCGCAATCATTGGGAGAAGACCAGCCATAGTCTGCTCGTCGGGGCCATCCTGCACATCCTCTACGGCGAAGAGGAGAAGACGCTCGCCCGCGTCGCGACCTTTCTCTCCGATCCGCAGCGGAGCTTCGTCGCGACGCTCCGGCGGATGATGACCACCAACCATCTCGGCACACCCGATCACCCGCGCGCGCATCCGGTCGTCGCCTCCGCTGCGCGCGAACTGCTCAACAAGAGCGAGAACGAGCGCTCCGGCGTGCTGTCAACCGCGATGTCCTTCCTAGGAATTTATCGCGATCCAACCGTCGCAGAGGTGACGTCCCGTTGTGACTGGCGGATCGAGGATCTGGTCGAAGCCAATCGGCCGCTGTCCCTCTATCTCGTCATCCCGCCGTCGGACATCAGCCGCACCAAGCCACTGGTCCGTCTGGTCCTCAACCAGATCGGGCGTCGCCTGACGGAGCGGCTGGATCAGTCCGCAAATGACGCGCAGCGCCACCGTCTGTTGATGATGCTGGACGAGTTCCCGGCGCTCGGCCGCCTGGATTTCTTCGAAACCAGCCTCGCCTTCATGGCCGGTTACGGCATTCGAGCCTTTCTGATCGCCCAGAGCCTCAACCAGATTGAGAAGGCGTACGGCGAGCATAACTCCATCCTCGACAACTGCCATGTCCGCGTCGCCTTTGCGACCAATGACGAGCGGACGGCCAAGCGCATCTCGGACGCGCTCGGAACAGCGACCGAGCAGCGCGCAATGCGCAACTATGCCGGGCACCGGCTCGCACCGTGGCTGGCGCATGTCATGGTCAGCCGCCAGGAAACCGCGCGGGCGCTGCTGACACCGGGCGAGGTGATGCAGCTTCCACCTGACGAAGAGCTTGTCCTCGTCTCGGGTTTGGCGCCGATCCGCGCTCGCAAGCTGCGCTACTTCAGCGATCGCAACTTCACCAACCGCAAGCTCGCACCGCCCCGCCTGGGTGAGGGCGCGTATCGCGATCGTCCGGCAGTCCGTCCTGACGACTGGCCGCGCGACGCGCGCTCCATCGATGCGCGATTGGCTTCGCCAACTGACGAGAGCAGCGACGCGGACGATGGCGGCCTGCAGCAGGAGCGCCATCCCGGTTTGCCGGAGCCGCGTGACCCGTCGCCAGAACGCGGCGGCATCGATCCCAATGCTGACGTGAGTGAGGATACCGACATGTCGGCCGAGCAGCGCGCGATGGACCAAGCGCGCGGCCTTACTCCCGCCGTGCGTGTCCATGGCCTTAACGAGAGCAGCTCCTACGATCTGGTGCCGGGATTGTGAGGCGGCCATGAAAGTTCGCCAGAACCTTTATATCGATCGCGAGCTGAGCGACGCGCTTGAAGCGCTCGCGACGAGACCCGGCGCCAACAAGTCGCGCCTAGTCAACGATGCGGTCGCGTCCTGGCTCGCCCGCCGCGCCACGCAAGAGGTGGATGACCTCTTCAAGCACCGGCTCGACCGCCTCTCGCGCGAGCAGAGGCTGATCCGGCGCGATCTTGAGGTGCTGATCGAGAGCTTGGCGCTTTTCATCCGCTATCAGCTGATGGTCACCGCGCCGTTGCCCGAGAACGATGCAGCGGCGATCGCGCTCGGTCACCAGCGCTTCGATCAGTTCATCGGCCAACTCGGCCGCCAACTCGCGACGGGCAAGCGCACGCTCGGCAGCGATCTGGACGGGAAGAGCGGATCATGAGCGAGTCGATCGCCCATGATCGGCGCCGCTCGATGCTGCGGACGGCGATGGGGCCGGCGATTAGCGAAGCTCTCGCCGATCCCTTGGTCCTGGAAGTCATGGTCAACCCGGACGGCGCGCTTCGCCTCGACCGGCTCGGAGAGGGTCGCGTCGACACAAAGGTTCTCTATGAGGCGGCACAGGTCGAGCGCATCATCCGGCTCGTTGCGTCGCATGCCAGAACCGAAGTCCATTCCGGGTCTCCTATCGTATCGGCGGAGCTGCCTCCACACGGAGAAGGTGCAGGCGAACGCTTCGAGGGCGTGCTGCCGCCGGTAGCGACCGGACCCTGCTTCTCGATTCGAAAGCCCGCGACCCGCATCCATACCCTCACAGACTATGTTGCTGACGGCATCATGTCGGCCGAGACGGCGCGACTGCTCTCGCTCGCCGTGGTGGCCCGCCGCAACATCCTCGTCGTGGGGGGAACGAGCTCGGGCAAGACGACGCTCGCCAATGCACTGCTCTCTGAGCTGGCGCATCTCGACGAGCGCGTGATCCTGATCGAGGACACCCGTGAGCTCCAGTCGCCCGCACGCGACACGGTCGCTCTCAGAACGCGCCTCGGCAGCGTGACAATGGCGGATTTGGTCCGCTCGACGCTGCGTCTGCGCCCCGACAGGATCATTGTCGGTGAGGTGCGCGGTCCCGAAGCGCTCGACATGCTCAAGGCTTGGAACACGGGGCATCCGGGCGGCGTCGCCACGCTCCACGCCAACAGCGCCACTGCCGCACTCTACCGCCTCGAGCAGCTCATTCAGGAAGCAGTGGTCACCGTGCCGAGGCGCCTCATTGCGGACGCGATCGACATGATCGTCTTCATCGCCGGCCGCGGCACAGCCCGCCGCGTCGAGACGATTGCGAGCGTCGCCGGGCTCGATCCGGACGGAAACTACGCCGCCACCGACCTTCCCCTCGACCCTTCGGACCAAGGAGCTTTGCCATGATCGCACGTCGACGCCGTTACTCTCCGTCCGCCGTCATCGCCGCCGTACTGGTTGCGACGCTTGCGACCAGCGCCTCGGCCAGCGGCTCGGGAATGCCTTGGGAGGCTCCGCTCCAGCAGGTGCTCGAATCCGTGCAGGGGCCGGTTGCCAAGATCATCGCGGTGATCATCATCATCACAACAGGCCTGACGCTCGCCTTTGGCGAGACCTCAGGAGGATTTCGGCGGCTGATCCAGATCGTTTTCGGCCTGTCGATCGCCTTCGCAGCCTCCTCATTCTTCCTCAGCTTCTTCAGCTTCGGCGGGGGAGCGCTGGTGGCATGAATCACATCGAAGGTTTCGAAGCGACGATACATGGCGCGCTCGGGCAGCCGATCCTACTCGGCGGCGCGCCGCGTGGGCTCGCAATCGTGAACGGCACGATCGCCGCGGCCATCGGGCTCGGCCTCCAACAATGGCTCGCCGGCTTAATGGTCTGGGCTCTGGCGCACAGCATTGCGGTGTTCGCCGCACGCCGCGATCCCGATTTTGCGCCGGTGCTGATCCGCCACCTCCGCCAGAGGGGCTATTTCGCATGCTAGCGCTTCATGAATACCGCCCGCGCGCGGACCGGCTCGCCGACCACCTGCCCTGGGCTGCATTGGTTGCGCCAGGCATCGTACTCAACAAGGACGGCGGCTTCCAGCGGACGCTCGCATTTCGCGGCCCCGACCTGGAGAGCGCGACGGAGGCGCAGTTGGTCGGCACCTGCGCGCGCGTCAACAACGTGCTCAAGCGGCTGGGCACAGGCTGGGTACTCTTCTTCGAAGCCGAACGGCGCGAGGCGCTCGCCTATCCCGATAGCCGTTTCCCCGACGCTGCATCGTGGCTTGTGGACCAAGAGCGCCGAGCGGACTTCGAGGCGGCCGGGGCGCATTTCGAGAGCCGCTTCAATTTGACGCTTACCTGGCTACCGCCCGCCGACAGCAGCGATGCGGCCGGTCGGACATTGGTCGAGCGGCCCGAGGCGGAGAAGGGGCGCGATTGGCGATCCGCGCTCGCAGCATTCGTCGCCGAGACAGATCGCGTGCTCGATCTGCTGGGCAGCATCGTGCCGGAGGTGCGCGGACTAAGCTCGGCCGCAACCCTGACCTATCTCCACGGCACGATTTCCGAGCGACAGCATATCGTCGCCGTCCCTGAGATCCCGATGTACCTGGACGGGCTGCTCGCCGACACGCCGCTTACCGGAGGACTGGCGCCGCGGCTCGGGAATCAGCATCTACGCACACTGACGGTGCTCGGCTTCCCCAATCTGAGCCGCCCCGGCATGCTCGATGCCCTCAACAGCGCCGACTTCGGCTATCGCTGGGTCACCCGCTTCATCGCGCTCGATAAGACGGATGCGACCAAGACGCTCACTAAGCTACGCCGCCAGTGGTTCAACAAGCGCAAGTCGGTCGCCGCGCTCCTGCGGGAGGTGCTCTACAATCAGCCAGCGCAGCTTCTCGACACCGACGCCGACAACAAGGTCGTCGATGCCGATCTAGCGCTCCAAGCGCTCGGCGGCGACCATGTCGCGTTCGGCTATCTCACCACCACCATTACCGTGGCCGACGAAAATGCGGCGCGCGCCGACGAAAAGGTTCGGGCAGTCGAGCGCATCGTCAACGGGCTCGGCTTCACCTGCGTTCGCGAAACGGTCAACGCCGTCGAAGCTTGGCTGTCGTCGCTCCCGGGCCATGTCTATGCCAATGTCCGCCAGCCGCTCATCCATACGCTCAACCTCGCCCACTTGATGCCGCTCTCGGCAGTGTGGGCGGGACCGGCTCAGAACGCCCATTTGAGCGGTCCGCCACTCTTATACGCCCAGACGACCGGCTCGACGCCGTTTCGGCTGTCCACCCATATCGGCGATGTCGGCCACATGCTTGTCGTCGGCCCCACGGGCGCCGGTAAATCTGTACTGCTTGCGCTGATCGCGCTCCAGTTTCGCCGCTACGCGGGCGCGCAGCTCTACATCTTCGACAAGGGATGGTCGGCGCGTGCTGCCGTGCTCGCCATGGGCGGCGCGCACCATTCGCTCGGCCTTGCGGCGGAAGGCAGCGGCGAGCTGTCCTTCCAGCCTCTTCGGGACATCGATGCGGCCGATGAATGCACCTGGGCCGCCGAGTGGATAGCCGCGCTGATCGCCCATGAAGGCGTTACAATCACGCCGGATATCAAGGAGCATATCTGGTCCGCGCTGGCGAACCTTGCGTCGGCGGCGCCCGGCGAGCGCACATTGACCGGGCTCTCGCTTCTGCTCCAGTCGTCGCCGCTGCGCAGCGCGATCGCCCCCTACACGCTTGAGGGGCCATTCGGACGCATATTGGACGCGGCCGAGCCCAGCCTCCCGATCGGCGACATCCAATGCTTCGAGACCGAAGCCTTGATGGGACAACATGGCGTCGTCGCGCCAGTCCTGACCTACCTATTCCACCGCCTCGAGCAGCGGTTCGACGGGCGACCGACACTGCTGATCCTCGACGAAGCCTGGATCTTCCTCGACCACCCGCTGTTCGCGGCTCGCATCCGCGAATGGCTGAAGACCCTGCGCAAGAAGAATGTCGCCGTCCTGTTCGCCACGCAGAGCCTTGCCGACATCGCCGACAGCAGCATCGCTCCGGCGATCATCGAAAGCTGCCCGCAGCGCATACTCCTTCCCAACGATCGCGCCATCGAGCCTCAATCGCGCGCGGCCTATGAGCGGTTTGGCCTCAACGCCCGTCAGATCGAACTCGTCGCGCGCGCCACGCCAAAGCGGCACTACTATCTCCAATCGGCGCGCGGGAATCGCCTATTCGAGCTCGGCCTCGGTCCCGTTGCCCTGGCGCTGTGCGGCGCCTCCGATCCTGAGAGCCAGCGCCTCATAGATAGATTGCTCGCCGAGCATGGCTCCGCCGACTTCACGTCCAACTTGCTCGTTGCACGCGACCTCGCATGGGCGGCCGATCTGCTGGCGAGCGTTGCCAACCCTCCCGCTGAACCAAATCCCAAGGAGATGATGTCATGACCAGCCACGCGAATTTGATAAGCCGGCGCCCCTTTGGAAGACGAATGCTCCCCGTTCTTTTGGCGGCCGCGGCGAGTGTCTCTGTTGGGATTGGAATACCTGCCTCTTCGGCATCGGCGCAGATCACAGTGTTCGATCCGACCAATTACACCCAGAACATGCTCTCCGCGGCTCGCGCGCTTCAACAGATCAATAATCAGATCCAGTCGCTCCAGAACCAGGCAGCGATGCTGACCAACATGGCGAAAAACCTAAGCCGCATCGACTTCTCGGAACTGTCGAAGCTTCAGCGAACGCTACGCGAGACCAACCGGCTGATGGCTCGCGCAGAGGGCATCGAGTTCGATGCTTCGCAGGTTGAGGCGCAATTCCGACGGCTCTTCCCGCAAGGCGTCCCGCAGGGTGACTCCTCTGAACACATCGCCGCAGCGCAGGCTCGCCTCGATACCGCCCGGTCGGCCCTCCGCCACACGCTCGGCGTCCAGGCGCAGGTCGTGGGGAACGTCCGTGCGGATGCAGAGGCGCTGACGGCGATCGTCTCCCGCAGCCAAAGCGCCGACGGCGCCCTCCAGGTCGCTCAGGCGACCAACCAGCTGCTGGCGCTCGCGGCCAAGCAGCAATTCCAGATTCAGAGCATGATGGCGGCACAGTATCGCGCTGAGGCGATCGAACGAGCTCGACGCATTCAGGCCAAGACCGACGCTCGCGCCGCGACCGCTCGCTTCCTCGGAACCGGCTCGGCCTACACGCCCAAATAGGCCGCGCCGGGCGCGGGCGGCGGCTTTCCCCTGGCCGCCGCCGTCAGTCGCCGCCACGAACAGGACCGTAGCTACCGATGAACGACCTCAACGCCATCGACCAGTTCATGCAGACCTTCATCCGCTACATCGACAGCGGCTTTGGGCTGCTCGGACCCGACGTCGCCTTTCTGACGACGACGCTAATCGTCATCGACGTCACGCTCGCCGGTCTGTTCTGGGCCATGGGCGGCGAGCAGGACGTGATCGGCCGCTTCATCAGGAAGATTCTCTATGTTGGCGCGTTCGCCTTCATCCTGAGCAACTTCTCAAACCTCGCCGACATCATATTCCGCTCGTTTGCGGCCGCCGGAATTACCGCGGGCGGAGGGGCAATGACCGCCGATGATCTGCTGAAGCCCGGCCGTCTCGCCGGAATTGGGTTCGAGGCCGCATGGCCGCTGCTCCAGCAGGTCTCCGAACTCATGGGCTTTACGACCTTCTTCGACAATTTCCTCGTTATCGCGGTGCTGCTGTTCGCCTGGGCGGTCGTCATCCTCGCCTTCTTCATTCTCGCGGTGCAGCTGTTCGTCACCATCATCGAGTTCAAGCTGACGACGCTGGCCGGCTTCATCCTAGTGCCTTTCGCGCTGTGGAATCGCACCAGCTTCCTTGCGGAGCGGGTGCTCGGGAGCGTGGTGAGCTCAGGCATCAAGGTGATGGTGCTCGCCGTGATCGTCGGCATCGGCTCGGGTTTCTTCGCGGATTTCACTACCGCGCTCCAAGGAGAGGAGCCCGATGTCGGCCAAGCGATGAGCCTCATGCTGGCGGCGCTCACACTGTTCGGCCTCGGCATTTTCGGACCCGGCATCGCCTCCGGCCTCGTCGCGGGTGCGCCCCAGCTTGGCGCCGGAGCGGCGCTCGGGGCAACGGCGGGAGCCGTGGGCGTTACCACCCTTGCGGGTGGTGCGGCGGTCGGCGCGGCCCGAATTACGGGCGGCGCCGCGCTGGGTGCGATCCGCGCCGGCACCACGATGGGGTCGGCCGCATCTACCGCCTACCAGCTTGGGCAGGAGGCGTCAGGCTCGTCCAGCGTAGGTGCGGGGATCGCCGGCGTCACGCGAGCCGGAGGCAGCGCGCTCAGGCAGAAAGCCGGTGCCGCGCTGGGGCTCTCCGAGGCCGCCTCTGCCGGACGGGCAGGCGCTTGGGCCGCACTCAACAGCAGTCCGGCTTCCACCGCATCGCCTGCGTCCGCCGATCACCAGCCTTCATGGGCCCGCTCGCTTAAACACCAGCAGAACATGCGCCACCACCGCCAGGTCGCGATGAACACGCTGCGCGAGGGCGAGCGCGGCGGCGCTTCCGCCATTCCAGACATCAAGGAAAAGGACGACTGATCCCATGATCTTCAAGCGAAGTGTTCAGCGCTACGGGCGCTCACCGCTCCCCGAAACGCCCTATCAGCGCGCAGGCCAGCTCTGGGACGACCGCATAGGTTCGGCACGGGTGCAGGCACGCAATTGGCGCTACATGGCCTTCGGCGGCCTCCTCTTGGCGAGCGCGATGGCGGCTGCATTGACTTGGCAGTCGCTGCAAAGCCGAGTGACTCCTTACGTTGTCGAAGTCGATCGTCTGGGCGAAGCCCGTGCCGTCGCTCCGGCAAATACGGATTACACGCCCACCGATCCGCAGATCGCGTGGCATCTGGCCGAATTCATCCGCAACGTGCGAACTGTGTCGCTCGACCCCGTCCTGATGCGACGCGATTGGCTCAGCGCCTACGATTTCGTCACGAAGCCCGCCGCCCAGTTCCTTGGCGACTATGCACGCTCTGCGAAGCCGTTCGCGCACATCGGCGAGCGGACCGTCAGCGTTCAGGTGACGAGCGTAGTTCGCGCATCGGACCAGTCCTTCCAGGTCAAGTGGATAGAGACCGCCTTCGAGCGCGGCGCAATGGCCGGCACGACCCGGTGGACGGCCATTCTGGGCGTCAGGACACGCACCCCGCGTTCAGCGGACTCTCTCCGGCGCAACCCACTCGGCATCTATATCGACGCGATCGATTGGACCCGCGAGCTTGAGCCGACTGAGACGTCGCCTGCTCCTCCTGCTCCCGCGATAATTTCGTTCGGATCACCGGCCGATCCGTCGCCCCCTGCTGCCCAACCATCAACAAGGGAGGATCCCCAATGACGTTCTGCCTCATGCGCCGACTGCTCGTCGCGACCGCCTCAGTGGCACTGGCGAGCACCGTATCCATAGGTAACGCCCGCGCGGTCGCTGCGCCGTCTGGATCGCAATCCGCAAAGTTCGACGTGCCGGTCAGCGCGACGCGTACCTATCTCTTCGCCGACGGTGCGATCTACGATGTGCGGACAGCGCCTGGCCGGGTGACTGACATCGCGCTTCAACAGGGCGAAAGCCTCGGCGCGGTTGCGAGCGGCGATACCGCGAGGTGGGTGATCGGTGACACCAGCAGCGGATC
Organism: Allosphingosinicella sp.; assembly: GCF_036570505.1. Taxonomy (GTDB): domain Bacteria; phylum Pseudomonadota; class Alphaproteobacteria; order Sphingomonadales; family Sphingomonadaceae; genus Allosphingosinicella. The sequence goes on from NZ_DATCYB010000110.1 coordinate 9,383, forward strand.
GGGGGAGACGCGGCGCGCGCATGTTCTGATCAAGCCCGTGGCTGCCGGCCTCTCAACCAATCTCGTCATCACGACGGACCGCCGTGTCTATCATTTGACCGTCACCAGTGCCGACAAAGGAGCAATGTCGGCGGTGGCGTGGTCCTACCCACAGGGCGCGCTCCTCGCGCTTAAGCGGAAGCACACCGCGGCTGAGGCCGCGAGGCCGGTCGCTTCGGGCATCGAAGTCGAGCAGCTTAGCTTCAACTACGTCATCACCGGCGACGATCCGGCATGGCGCCCGCTGCGCGCGTTCGACGATGGCCGCCAGACGTTCATCCAATTTCCGGCATCGATCGCGGTCGGCGAGGTCCCGCCGCTATTTTTGGTAGGGGCGGAGGGCGAAGCTGAGCTCGTCAATTATCGCCTGTCCGGTCGATACTATGTGGTTGATCGCCTGTTCAACGTCGCCGAACTCCGCCTCGGCACGAAGAAGCAGCAAATCGTTCGCATTCGTCGCGTCGGCCACGGCCGGAGAACCCCTGAAAAGGGGAGGGGATCATGAGCGACGCGGCAGCTGGCGCGACCGAAGAGTCGTCCCCATCGAAGCTGGACCCTGAGAAGCTGTCGCTTCGAGCACAGCCGGCGCCAGCAGTGCGGTTCAAGCGCGGCATGGTCATCGGTCTTGCCGCGATAGCCTCGATCGGTGTGTTCGGCGTGGCATGGATGGCGCTTCAGCCGGGTACCAGCCAGATTGTGGGGAGGGCTGACGAAGATGCCGCAGTGCTTTCGAAAGCGCCTGCCGATGCCCTTGCGCCGCTTCCTTCAAGCTATGAACAGGTGCCGAAGCTGGGTCGGCCGCTTCCGGGAGACCTCGGGCGGCCGATACTTCGGCGCCAGCAACAAAGCGGTCTCGCGGCGGCGGCTGGAGCACCACAGTCGATGATTGATCAGGCGGCAGCGGAGCAGCGTGAACAACAGGCGGAAGAGCAGCGAGCTGCGCGGGAATCGGCGATCCTCGCGCTGTCGGCTGACGAGGAGATGAGCGTAGCCACTCCGTCGAACCTCAAGGAAACAGACGTTCCCGCGATCAATGGTGATCGCCTCGCACTCGGGCCCATTCGCGATCCCGAAGCACAGCAGCGTAAGACGGATTTGATCTCGACCGCGAGTTTGTCGGGCGTGAACCCACATCGTCTGCAGGCGCCCGTATCACCCTACACGCTGAGCGCAGGGAGCGTAATCGCCGCGAGCCTGATCACCGGGCTGCGTTCGGATCTGCCCGGTCTCGTCGTTGCACAGGTGACGGAGCACGTTTTTGACAGTGCGACCGGGAATATCCTGCTCATTCCGCAAGGTTCGCGCCTTGTGGGCAGCTACGACAGCGTCGTGGCTTTCGGTCAAAGGCGTGCACTCGTCGTGTGGCAGCGCCTCATTTTGCCTGACGGCTCGTCGCTTCAGATCGAGAACGTGCCCGCGACGGACCCGTCCGGCTACTCGGGGCTGGCCGATCAGGTCGACTTCCATACATGGTCGCTACTCAAAGGCGCTACGATATCGACGCTTTTGGGCGTGGGCTCAAACCTCACCTTCTCCGGTGAAAGCGATTTGATTCAGGCGATCCGGGAGTCGACTCAACAGAACGCCTCGCGGGCTGGCGACCAGCTCGTCTCACGCAACTTGTCGATTCAGCCGACGATCACGATCCGGTCGGGCGCCGCGGTACGCTTGGTCGTACACCGCGATCTAATTCTCCAGCCTTGGCAGGAATAGGAGCAGTCTCATGCCCATCAAACTGGCGAAGCTCCCCGAACGCACGCCGGTGAAGCTGACGATCAGTATCCAACCCGACCTCAAACAGGCGCTCTCAGACTATGCGGAAGTGTACCGCGAGCAATACGGTCAGTCCGAAACCGTCTCCGACCTCGTGCCGCACATGCTTCGCGCTTTCCTCGACAGCGATCGGGGCTTCGCAAAGGCACGACGGATCGGCAGCACCTCATGAGCGACCAACTGTCCGGCTTCGGAGACGACCGGGACTCCATCGTGCCGCGCGCCGCCTCTGAGGAGCGTCCTATCTGCGTGCGGGTCGACCGCGCCATGCAGATGCTCGATATTGGCAAGACGAAGCTCTACGAGCTGATCGCCCAAGGTGACTTGGAAGCCATTCGCATCGGGCGTCGGACACTAGTGATGCGGTCGAGCATAGACGCGCTCATTCTGCGCCTGCGCCTGGAAAACAGTTTGCGGTGCAAATCAGGCTGAAGCGCTTACGCACCGCTTCGCAAGACAATAGCGCGCCCACGTGCCCATGAGCTTACGGCGCTTTTCCAGCGCACGACTCCGCCTATAGGCGCGCTCCGTCTTCGATTCGATGGCATGCGCCAACGCCATCTCAACCTCTTCGCGCGCGAAATTCGTCGCCTCGCCCGCCCAGTCGCGAAAGCTGGAGCGAAAGCCGTGCACGGTGATCGACCCGTGATTCATTCGGCGGAGGAGCATTGCCATCGACATGTTGGAGAGCTTGGCCCCGGCATCACTCTGAAAGACGAGATCTTCATTCTTCGCTTTCCTTGGCCGCAGATTGCGCAGCAGCGACACAACTGCCGGGCTGAGCGGCACTTGATGCTCCACACCCGCCTTCATTCGATCGGCAGGAATTGTCCAAAGTGCCTTATCGAGATCAATCTCCGCCCAAACCGCTCCAAACGTTTCTCCCGATCGTGCCGCGGTTAGTATGGTGAACTCGAGGGCACGGGCAGCCAGCGCCTCTCGTCTCCCCAGTTCATCCATGAAATCCGCAATTTCGCCGAACGGCAGCGCCGCGTGGTGACCTTTGGTTGCTTTAGGCTGCCTGGGAAGAAGGAGGTCAAGATGTCCGCGCCACCGTGCGGGATTCTCGCCATCACGATGGCCTTTGACCTTGGCCGCATCCAGAATTCGCTCGATTCGGCCACGGACGCGAGAAGCGGTCTCGGGGAGTTTGAGCCAGATCGGCTTCAGGACTTCCAGCACGTCTTCGGTGTCGATCTCTCCAACGACCTTATTGGTCAGCGAAGACGCATGCGTCTTGAGTGTCGACCGCCATTGCTTGCGGTGCTTTTCGTTCCTGAACCCACTTTCGATATCGTCGATGAGAGCGTCCGCGAACTCGCCGAATGTGATCTGATCAGCGAACTCGCGCTGTGACTGCCGGCGTTCCTCGACTGGGTCGCGCCCTTCGCGAAAAGCTGTCCGCGTATCAGAGGCAAGATCACGAGCCGTGGCGAGACTGACGTCCAAGATCGAGCCCAGCCCCACCTCGCGACGCCGACCATCGACCGTGCAGATGTAAAGCCACGACCGCGTTGGCGGTGCCAAATCCTTTCGGTGTCGCCTCTGGGACCTTCGGACCCGCAGATAGAGACCCCCGCCGTCGGCATAGACGCCAGGCTTGGTCAGGCTGGGCAGTTGACGGACATTGAGTCGACCACGGACATGCATCTCTCTCGCCTCCGTTCCGAGTTTGAAAGCAGCCAGGAGCAATGTCCAGTCATAAATCCAGTCATAAAGTTATCAGCGATCTGAGGCGTTCGGCAGCGAACGGAGGCGGCCTCGGTTTCAGGGAATATTTGGCTGTTTTGCGTGGTTTTTGGCGACCGCCGCCGGTCGTGCTGGTTCGCTGGCTTTTGGGATTCTGGCGGAGACGGAGGGATTCGAACCCTCGGTAGGGAATTTATCCCTACGGCGGTTTAGCAAACCGCTGGTTTCAGCCACTCACCCACGTCTCCGCTCAGCGCCGAAGCGTGGGGCTATAGCGGCGGCATTCGCACTGTTCAACCAATCACATGCAACCGTTCCGGCGCGATATCGACTCGGTTCGTCGTCCGTTCATTGCGGCGTAAGGAAGGAACGGGTTAACTCGGTTCCGAGGGTTCGGGGGACGAGTATCATGTTGAAATCCGCTTTTCTGAAATTGCTGGCCGCCGGCCTGGCCGTGATGGCCGCGCCCGCGATGGCGCAGATCACCGAGATCGATCCCAACACAGCCGATCAGTATCAGACGCCGGCGGAGGAGGGCTACACCGATCCCTACGCGGTCGATCCCGCCGACACGCCGGCCTATCCCGAAACCGAGTATCAGCCGGTCGACCCGGGCCTCGATCAAGGCATGGATGCGGCTCCGGCCGACACCGTCCCCGCAGCACCGGCCGTCACGGCCGCACCGCGCGAGACCGTACCCCGCGAGGACATCTTCACCGCCGCCGAAGACGTATTCGGCAAGGGCGCCGCGGGCCTCGGCGGCATCATCGAGGACATCCTTAGCGATCAGGGCGAACCGATCGCCTATATCAAGGGCCAGGAAGCGGGCGGCGCCTTCGTCTTCGGCGTCCGCTACGGCTCGGGCACCATGCACCACGAGATAGAGGGCGACCGCGTCGTCCATTGGACCGGCCCGTCGCTCGGCTTCGACTTCGGCGCCGATGCCAGCAAGGTGTTCGTGCTGGTCTACAACCTCTACGACAGCGAGGACCTGTTCCAGCGCTATCCCGGCGCCGAGGGCAATGCCTATGCGCTGGGCGGTTTCACCGCCAGCTACCACCGGAGCGGCGACGTGGTGCTGATTCCGGTCAGGCTGGGTGTCGGGCTACGGCTCGGCGTCAATGCCGGCTATCTGAAATTCACCGAGAACAACAACTGGCTGCCCTTCTGAGCCTCCGCTAGGCTCGACCGGCGAAGCGCCAGGACAGCATTTCGCCGGCATGGAAGGGCACAAGCGCGCTGCTTGCCGCCGGGATCGTTTCGGGGACAGTTACGGCCGTGCGCTCCAGCGCCACCCGCCCCTCGTTCAGCGGCAGGCCATAGAAGCGCGGGCCGTTCTGCGAAGCGAAGGCTTCGAGCCGGTTGAGCGCGCCTTCCTCCTCGAACACCCGCGCATAGGATTCGAGCGCGAAGGGCGCATTGAAGATGCCGGCGCAGCCGCAGTCGCCTTCCTTACGCTCCACCGCGTGCGGCGCGCTGTCGGTGCCCAGGAAGAATTTGGGCGAGCCCGACGTGGCGGCGCGGCGCACGGCCAGCCTATGCTGCTCGCGCTTGGCGACCGGAAGGCAATAGGCATGGGGTCTTAGGCCGCCGGCGAAGAGGGCGTTGCGGTTTATAATCAGATGCTGCGGCGTGACCGTCGCCGCGATATTCGCGCCGCTGGCCTCGACGAAGGCCACCCCTTCCGCGGTCGTGATATGCTCGAACACGATCTTGAGGCCCGGCAGGTCCTGGACGAGCTTCGACAGGACCCGCTCGATGAACACGGCCTCGCGGTCGAAGATGTCGACGTCGGGATCGGTGACCTCGCCATGGACGAGGAGCGGCATGCCGATCCGCTGCATCGTCTCCAGCGCCGGATAGAGGGTGCGGACGTCGGTCACGCCATGGGCGGCATTGGTCGTGGCATGGGCGGGATAAAGCTTGGCGGCGGTGAACACCCCCTCCGAGAAACCCCGCTCGATCTCGCCGGCGTCGGCATCGTCGACGAGATAGCAGGTCATCAGCGGCGTGAAGTCGCTGCCTTCAGGAAGGGCATCCAGGATGCGCTGGCGGTAGGCGGCCGCGGCCGCCACATCCGTCACCGCCGGGACCAGATTCGGCATCACGATCGCGCGCGCGAACTGCCGCGCCGTGTACGGGACGACAGCCTTCAGCATCTCGCCGTCGCGAAGGTGGACGTGCCAGTCGTCGGGTTGGCGTATGATGAGGCGGGTGGAATTATTCATGTACGTGCGCTGATAAACGTTCGGGGTTTGGAATTGAGCGGGAGACCCCCTAACTCGTATTCATGCCAGCTACCACCCTCATCGACCGCGCGCTCCTTCGTATCTCGGGTGAAGACGTGCGCGACTTCCTCCAGGGGCTCGTCACGAATGACGTGAGCCAGCTCGCCGAGGATAACCCGCTCTGGGCCGGCCTCCTTACCGCGCAGGGCAAGGCGCTATTCGACTTCATCCTCTGGGCCGACGGGGAAGACGTGTTGGTCGACTGCGAGCGGAACGCAGCCGGGGACCTGGCGAAGCGCCTCACCCTCTATCGCCTGCGAAGACCGATCCAGATAGGCCGCGAGGAAGTGCTTTGCGTCCATTGGTCGCTCAACGGCGAGGGACCACGCGATCCGCGCCTTCCCGAGCTCGGCCGCCGCGGCCTTGCACCTGCCTCGGGCGAGCCTGGCGCGGCCGAAGCCTGGCTCCGGCACCGCCTCTCGCTGGGCGTCACCGAAGGCGTGGCCGAGCTGGGTTCCGACAAGACCCTCTGGCTCGAATGCAACGCCACGGAGCTGAACGGCGTCAGCTTTACCAAGGGCTGCTACGTCGGTCAGGAGAATACGGCGCGGATGAACTATCGCAACAAGGTCAACCGCCGCCTGGTAGTCGTCCCCACTAACACCCCCGGCGACCGCGCCCGCATCCACTATCCCGACCTTGGGCTGGCCGTGGAGCATCGCCGGATCGACGATCTCGCGAACGCCCTCATTCCCGACTGGCTGGCGGCCGCGCTTCAGCCCGCCTGACTTGCCTCATCGCGCCGCGATAGGCACAAGCCACGGAATCCCCGCCCCAACGGAGCCTTCCCATGCTGTCTCGAACCTTGCTCGCCCTCCTCGCGCTGATGACCGTCTCCGCCTGCGCGCGGGCCGCTTCGGACACGCCGATCGACGCGGCTCGAATCGAGGAAGCGGTGAAGACGCTGGGGTCCGACGAATTCGGCGGCCGCGGCCCCGGCACGCCGGGCGAGGATCGCACCGTCGAATATCTGGTCTCGACGTTCAAGCAGATCGGGCTGGAGCCCGGCGGCGAGAATGGCGGCTGGACACAGCGAGTCGACCTCCTCCACACGCAGCTAGGAGAGCCGGAAGAATTGTCGGTGACGGTGGACGGCGAGGAGGTTCCCTGGACGTTCGCGAAAGACGTTTACGTCAGCACCCTCCAGCCGGCCGACCGCGCCGCCATCGACGATGCCGAGATGGTGTTCGTCGGCTATGGCATCGACGCGCCGGAACGGCAGTGGGACGACTTCGGCGATGCCGACCTCAAGGGAAAGGTGGCGGTCTTCCTCGTCAACGATCCCGATTTCGAGGCGAAGCAAGGCGATCCGGTCGCCGGCAAATTCTCCGGGCAGGCCATGACCTATTACGGCCGCTGGACCTACAAGTTCGAGGAAGCGGCGCGGCGCGGCGCCATCGGCGCGCTGATCGTCCACGACACACCGGGCGCCGGCTATGGCTGGAGCACCGTGATCGCGGGCGGCGGCGAGAATTACGGCCTCGTCCGCCAACCCGAGGACGTCACCAGCCTCAAGCTCCAGGGGTGGATCAGCGGCGAGGCGTCCGCGGACCTCTTCAAGCGCGCCGGCCTCGATCTCACCGCCGAACGCGCCCGCGCCCGCACCGGCGCCTTCACCGCCATTCCGCTGGGGGACGCCACCTTCTCGGCCGCCTTCTCGGTCGAGCAGGAGGTGGTCCAAAGCCGCAACGTCCTCGCCCGCATCTCCGGCGCCAAGCGACCGGACGAGACGGTGATGATCGCCGCGCACTGGGATGCCTACGGCACGGGCGAACCGGACGCGCAGGGCCGCACGGTCCGCTCCGGCGCCAATGACGACGGTATCGGCCTTGCCGCGATGTTCGAGATAGCGCGCGCGTTCAAGGCGGGGCAGCAGCCGGACCGGTCGATCGTCTTCGCCGCCTGGACAGCCGAGGAGCGGGGCCTGCTCGGCTCCGAATATTATGCGCTGAACCCCATTTATCCGCTGGAGACAACCGTCGCCAACCTCACCGTCGACGTGCTCCAGACGGCCGGGCTCGCCCGCGACGTGATCCTGATCGGCGAGGGGCAGAACAGCCTGGAGGATGATCTCGCCCGCTTCGCCAAGGCACAAGGACGGACGGTGACGCCCGATTCCGCGCCGGAGCGCGGCCTCTTCTATCGCGCCGACCATTTCTCGCTCGCCAAGCGCGGCGTCCCGGTGCTGCTGATGATGGGCCTGGGCGGCGGCGCCGACCTGGTCGAGGGAGGCCGCGAGGCGGGCGAAGCCTGGGTCGCCGAATATACCAAGAACCGCTACCACACGCCCGGCGACCGCTGGGACGAGAGCTGGAACCTCGCCGGCGCGGTGCAGGACATCGACCTCGTCTGGGACATCGCCCGCGAGCTCGCCTTCTCCGACCGCTGGCCGACCTGGAAGGCCGGTTCGGAGTTCAAGGAAGTGCGTCTGGAGAGCGCCGAGGCGCGCCGATAGTCGGCGCTCAGCCGACTTCGGCGAAGGCACGTACAGGGAAGGTGCCCATGCCGGCTACCTTCGGCGGCGCGGCCGTGAAGCGGAAACCTTGATCGGGCAGCGAGCCCAGGTTCGTCATATGCTCGCAAATCGGGACGCCGGCGCCAAGCAGCATGCTGTGGACCGGGCGGGCGCGGGCATGCGTGTCGTCGATATTGTGGCTGTCGATGCCGACCAGCCTCGCCCCGCCCTGGACCAGCAGCCGAGCGGCGGCCGCGGTCAGGAACGGATGGTTTTCGAAATAGGCATCGGTTCGCCAATGCTCGTCCCAGCCGGTGGCGAGCAGTACCGCCTTGCCGCGCACATCGAGACCTGCAATGTCATGGGCGTCGATGGAGAGGCCCTGCCGGTGCGGCTTGCGGACCACAATGCCGTCCAGCGCGGCGAGCGAGGCCAGCTCCAGGCCGGCCAGGTCGATCCCTTCCGCGTAGCGATGGAAAGGGCTGTCGAGATAGGTGCCGGTATTGGCTACCATGTCGATGCGGCCGATCTGGAAGGTGGAGCCGTCATCGTAGAGCGCCGCCGACGCCTCGCGCGTCCAATAGTCGCAGACGATGGGACCGGGCAGGCCCTTGTAGGTGGTCATGCCCGCCTCGATCACATGGCTGAGGTCGACGAGCCTCTTTTCCTGATCCGCCATAAGGCCACCGCTCCGATCAGCATCCAGATCACATTCAGCGACGCGGAAGGCAAGGCGCCATGCCACCAGCCATTGACGATGAAGCCCGCCGCCCCAGCGACGTTCATTCCCTGATAGACAGCCGACTGTCCCGTCAGCCGCCCCATCGACAGCAGCAGATAGGCGAGCAGGATCAGCGCCGCGCCCGCCCAGCCCGCTATCTCGACGAAAAGCTGCTCCGGGCTCAGGCGGCGAGGTTCCTCAGCACATAGTGGAGGATGCCGCCGGCGCGGAAATATTCGAGCTCGTTCAAGGTATCGATTCGGCAGCGGGTGGTGAAGGCGAAGGTCGACCCGTCGGCGCGCCTGACCTCAACCTCGACATCCTGGCGCGGCTGGAGATCGGCGACGCCGGTGATGGTGAAGGTCTCGTCGCCCTTGAGGCCCAGACTCTCGCGGTTTTCTCCGCCGGTGAACTGGAGCGGGACGACGCCCATGCCGACCAGGTTGGAGCGGTGGATGCGCTCATAGGTCTCGGCGATGACGGCGCGGACGCCCAAGAGGTTCGTACCCTTCGCCGCCCAGTCGCGCGACGAGCCGGTGCCGTATTCCTTGCCGGCGATGACGACGAGCGGGGTCCCCGCCTCCTTGTAGCGCATCGCGGCGTCGTAGATCGGCATGACCTCGCCGGTCGGAATATGCTTGGTGACACCGCCTTCGATGCCCGGCGTCATCTGGTTCTTGATGCGGATGTTGGCGAAGGTGCCGCGCATCATGACTTCGTGGTTGCCGCGGCGGGCGCCGTAGCTGTTGAAGTCGGCGCGGGCGACATCATGGTCCACGAGATATTTCCCGGCCGGGCTGTCGAGCTTGATCGCGCCGGCGGGGCTGATGTGGTCGGTGGTGATGCTGTCCGCGAAGATGGCGAGGGCGCGGGCGTCGACGACGTCGGTGACGGTCGAGGCCTGCATGCTCATGCCCTCGAAATAGGGCGGGTTCTGGATGTAGGTGCTGCCTGCGGACCAGGCATAGGTGTCGCCGCCGGTGACGTCGATCGCGCGCCACTGGTCGTCGCCCTTGTAGACGTCGGCATAGCGGGTCTTGAACATGTCGGCGTTGACATGCTGGTCGATGAGGGCGCGAACCTCGTCATTGGTCGGCCAGACGTCGCGGAGATAGACGTCGGCGCCATCCTTGTCCTGCCCCAGCGGCGTCGAGGTCATGTCCTCGGTGACGGTGCCCTTCAGCGCATAGGCGACGACCAGGGGAGGCGAGGCGAGATAGTTGGCGCGGGTGTCGGGCGACACGCGGCCCTCGAAATTGCGGTTGCCGGAAAGGACCGACGCGGCGACCAGGTCGTGCTCGCGGATCGCCTTTGAGATAGGCTCGGGCAGCGGGCCCGAATTGCCGATGCAGGTCGTGCAGCCGTAGCCGACCAGGTCGAACCCAATGGCGTTCAGATCCTCGGACAGGCCGGCGCGGTCGAGATAGTCGGTGACGACCTGGGAACCCGGCGCGAGGCTGGTCTTGACCCAGGGCTTGCTGTCGAGGCCGCGCTCCCGCGCCTTGCGCGCCACCAGTCCCGCCGCGACGAGCACGGAGGGGTTGGATGTGTTGGTGCAGCTGGTGATGGCGGCGATGACGACGTCGCCGTGGCCGAGATCGTGATCGGTCCCCGGCACCAGATGGCGCTTCGAGGCGTCGCCGTTCTGGTCGAACTCGGTCTTGAGGTCTTTCAGAAACTCGGTGTCGAGTTCCGATAGCAGCACCTTGTCCTGTGGCCGCTTGGGGCCGGCGAGCGAGGGCTGGACGCTGGACATGTCGAGCCGGAGCATGTCGGTGAAGACGGGTTCCACCGCCGGGTCCAGCCACAGGCCCTGTTCCTTGCAATAAGCCTCGACCAGCGCGACTTCCTCGTCCGCGCGGCCGGTGAGACGCAGATAGTCGAGCGTCTTGGCATCGACCGGGAAGAAGCCGCAGGTCGCGCCATATTCCGGGGCCATATTGGCGATGGTGGCGCGGTCGGCCAAGGAGAGCGTCGAGACGCCGGGGCCGTAAAATTCGACAAAGCGACCGACGACGCCCTTGGCGCGAAGCATCTGGGTGACGGTCAAAACGAGATCGGTGGCGGTGATGCCCTCGGCGAGCCCACCCGTCAGGTGGAAGCCGATGACCTCGGGAATGAGCATCGAGACCGGCTGGCCGAGCATCGCCGCCTCCGCCTCGATCCCGCCGACGCCCCAGCCGAGCACGCCGAGGCCGTTGACCATCGTGGTGTGGCTGTCGGTGCCGACGAGCGTGTCGGGATAGGCGACTTCAAGACGCCGGTCGTCATCGGGCCCGCGCCGGTCGAAAGCCACGAAATCGTCTTCGTCACGCCGAACCGCGCCGTCGCGGCGGTCGCCGGCCGGCACAACCTCCGGCGAGGACCAGACGGTGCGGGCGATGTTTTCGAGGTTCACCTGGTGGCAGATGCCGGTGCCGGGCGGCACGACCTTGAAATTGTCGAAGGCGGACGCGCCCCATTTCAGGAACTGGTAGCGCTCCATGTTGCGCTCATATTCGAGCGCGACGTTCTTCTCGAACGCCCTGGGGCTGCCGAACTCGTCGACCATCACCGAATGGTCGATGACGAGGTGGACGGGCACCTGCGGATTGATTTTCTGCGGATCGCCGCCCAGCGACTTCATCACATCGCGCATCGCGGCGAGATCGACCACGGCCGGAACGCCGGTGAAATCCTGCATCAGCACGCGGGCCGGCCGATACTGGATCTCGCGCGGATTGGCGCCCTTGTCCTTCGGCCAGTCGACGATCGCCTGTATGTCCTCGCGCGTGACGGTGACGCCGTCCTCGAAGCGTAGAAGGTTCTCGAGCAACACCTTCATCGAGAAGGGAAGCCGCGACACATCGCCCAAAGCCGCGGCGGCCTTGGCAAGCGAGTAATAAGCGTAGGTCCGGCCGCCGACGGCAAGGGTGGAACGCGTGTTGAGTGTGTCCTGGCCGACCGCTGTCATGGCGCCTTGTCCTTCTTGCTATGCCTTGAGTTGACGGCGCTTTAGCAAGGCGGTGGCGGTGGGGGAAGGCTTGGCGACTCCCCCATCGCGGCTACGGCTGAGGCGTGACGGCTTCTTTAGCCAGCCGTTCATTCAAAGCCTCCTCATATCTATCGACATAGGTGCGGCACGCCTCTGGATCGAGAAACGGATTGGGCTCCGGCTGATGTTGGAAACGGGCGAATTTGACGTCCCCGCCGGATGGGCCGGGGTGCGACGTCAGCAGGAGATCGCAAGGCAAAACGCGCAGCGTCTCGAATGTGCGGCGGAAGCTTGCCGTGGCGTCGGGCTGGTTGGAGAAGAGATAGCTCCCGGCGGCGATCGGGTTGAGGCTGGAGCCGAACACGACGACGACACATCGATCCTCCTCGCAGGAACGCCATGTCCAGCTCATCGAGCCGGACGTATGGCCCGGCGTCGCGAGGGCCGTGACGGTGACGTCTCCCAGCCGCAGCCGTTCGCCGTCGCCAACTTCACGGATATTCTGCACCGACGGAAAAGAAGGCAGCCACGCCATCTGCGGATCGTCCGGGCCGCTGCGGCCCCGCCGCAACACATTCGCCGCATGCGCGCTTGCCACCACCGTCGCGCCCGTGTCGCGCGCCAGCGCTGCAATGCCGCCGGCATGATCGTAATGCGGCTCAGTGCTGAGGATCAGTTTCACGTCGCTCAGCTCGAAGCCGAGGCTCCGGATATTCTCCTCGATCTGTGGCACCGCCTGAGGCGCGGCCCCGTCGATAAGGATCAGCCCAGCGCTGGTGTGGATCAGTCCGACAGTGAGGCCGCCGAAACCGACAAGATAGGTGTTGCCGAAGATGCGCGTCGGCGGCTGCGGCGTCAGCCATTGGCTCGCATGGTCCGATGCGATCGGGCGCAAAAGCGGATCGTCCGCGGCTTGCGGCGGAGCCGCCGCTACAAGAAAGACCCCAAGGAAGTTCATAATGGGTGGCACCATTCTTCTCCCGCCAATCGACGAAGCGAAGAATGCCTGAGCGATAAGCTGCCGCCAAAGCATCATTCCTCGACAGAGGCATGAGATTCATTCATGTTTTGTCGATGGATCGTGCCCAGCTACCGCTCAACGCACTACGCGCTTTCGAAGCGGCCGCCCGGCATCTCAACTTCACGCGCGCCGCCATCGAATTGTGCGTCAGTCAGGGCGCGGTGAGCCATCAGGTGGCGTCCCTGGAACGCCGTCTGGGAACGCGATTGTTCCGCCGCCTGCCGCGCGGCCTTGCCTTGACGGACGAGGGGCAGGCTCTTGTGCCCGTGGTGGCGGACGCTTTTGAGCGGATCGGGACGACGCTCGATCTTTATGCCGGGGGTCATCTGCGCGAGGTGCTGACCGTTGGCGTCGTCGGCACCTTCGCGGGCGGCTGGCTGCTCGACCGTATCGATGGCTTCACGCGCGCCCACCCGCATGTCGACCTTCGGATCATGACCAACAACAATCGCGTGGACCTTGCAGGCGAAGGACTGGATTTCGCCATCCGGTTCGGCGACGGCGCATGGCACGCTATTCACGCCGACCCAATCATGGAAGCGCCCCTGACGCCGCTCTGCGCCCCCGCCATCGCGGAACGACTGGACGATCCAGGTGCATTGGGACGAGAAAAGCTGCTGCGCTCCTACCGTGCGGACGAATGGCCGCGCTGGTTCGAAACCGCCGGCGCCCATTGCCCGCCGCTCCGGGGCACCGTCTTCGACAGCTCGACCCTGATGGTCGCCTCGGCCGTCGCCGGTAAAGGCGTGGCGCTCGCCCCGGCGATCATGTTCGAGAAGGAATTGATGATGGAGCGCCTTATCCGCCCCTTCCCGATCGAGGTGAATTGCGGCGGCTATTGGCTGACGCGCCTCATGTCCCGCCAGGACACGCCCGCCATGCGCGTCTTTCGCGACTGGCTGCAGCAGACGGCCTCACCTTCTTGAGGCGGGATCACCCGGTCGTATGCAACGCTTTAGGGCCTATTCCCGCGCCCCTTCGACCTTCGCATCCGGCATCGCCAGGATCGGGAACTCAATGCCGAGCTGATCCAGATAGGTCGGATAACGCAACGGGTCGTAATAATATTCACGGAGCTTCGGAGCATATTCGGCCATGATGTCGGAATTGATCTCCAGCGCCGGCTTGTCCTCGGCGCTCAGCATCGGGACGTATTTCTGGTCCTTGGTCTGGACGTCGTTGAAATAATCCCAGGCGGCCTGGCGGAGCTTGGGCTTGGTCAAGAGATCTAGCGTCGTCATCGCCACGACCTTGGCGCCGGCCACCACGCCCTTGTGGGCGATCGGGGTCGCCATGGCGATGGCGTTGGACCAGTGATGGCCGGGCAGTTCCGGTATGTTGGACGGGTAGCGGATGGTGATGGTGGGGACGATCCAGGAGACGTCGCCGATATCGTCCGAACCGCCGCTTTCCGGCTCCTCTTCCGGCGGCTCCAGCTTTTCGAGCTCGGTGGCAAGGCCATCAATCTCCTCGGCACCCACATTCTTCTGGACGAGCTTGGCGAAAGCCTGTTCGCCCTCGGTCCATTCGGGCAGGCCCACAGCCTTGATATTGGCATAAGCCGCCTCCGCGATCGGGCGATTGAAATGGCGCGGCGCGGCAGTGCCGACGATGCGGCGGGTGACCGTCGTGCCGGTCATCTTCGCGGCGCCTTCCGCGATCTCGTTGCCGAGCTCGAAATTCTCCTTGATGCGGTCGAAATCCTGCTCGCGGAAATAGTACCAGACCGAGGCGACCGAAGGTACGACGTTCGGCTGATCGCCGCCGTCGGTAATCACATAATGGGACCGTTGCTCGGGGCGGAGATGCTCGCGGCGCATGTTCCAGCCGATGTTCATCAGCTCCACCCCGTCAAGCGCGGAGCGGCCCCGCCAGGGTGCGCCAGCGGAATGGGCGCTGTTGCCCTTGAATGTATACTCGACCGAGACGAGGCCGGTGCCCGACGGCTGGCCCCAGGACGTTTCCAGATTGTTGCCGACATGGGTGAAAAGAACGGCGTCGACGCCGTCGAACACGCCGTCACGGACCATGAAGGCCTTGCCGGCGACCAACTCTTCGGCGACGCCGGGCCAGAGCAGCAGGGTGCCGGCGATGTCCTCCTTCTCCATCAGCTCCTTGACCGCCAGGGCGGCGACGATGTTGACCGCCTGGCCCGAATTGTGGCCCTCGCCATGGCCGGGCGCGCCGGGAACCAGCGGATCGTGCCACGGGATGCCCGGTTTCTGTGAGGCCTTGGGAATGCCGTCGATGTCGCTGCCAAGCGCGACGACGGGGCCGTCAGTGCCGTTGGTCCAGCGCGCGACCCAGCCGGTGGGGAGGCCGGCGACGCCGCGCTCGACCGTGAAGCCGTTCTTTTCGAGCGTTTCGGTGAGGTAGCGGGAGGTTTCGACCTCGTGGAAGCCCAGCTCGCCGAAGCTGAAAACGGAATCGTTGATCTCCTGCGCCAGCTTCGCCCGCGCCTCGACGCCGGCGACGGCCCGGGTCTTGAGCGCGTCCGTGCCCGGCGCGGCGGACGCGGTCTGGGCGATCGCAAGCGCGATCAGCATGGCGGCGCTGATGAAGGAACGTGCCCGGATCATATGCCCTGTTCTCCCCTGTGTTCGCGGGAGCGTAACGGGGGCGGACGAGGGTGGCCAGATGCGGATTGCCGCAAAGAAAGCGGATCTACGCGGATCGCCTGGCCCACGGCTCCGCCGAACCGCGGGGCGGATATTTTTTCGAACTGTGGCTTTTCGGTTCGTCGCGTATGGAAAACGGCCGGCCGCTGCGGCTCATCATGGTGAACGCGACGGGCTGCCGAGGGAAATGAAGCCTGTCAACGGGTTGGTTAATGCCCCCGCCATGAAACCCTTTCGATTCATCGCACGTTATGGGCTCCAAGTTGAGTAAGAAGGAGCCAGCACATGGCGACGAGTATTTTGGAAGCGCGGGGCGGCTGCATCGTCCCTCTGGCCCAGGAACGGGGCTATCACATCGTCTATCGCGAGCATGAAACCAACCACTGCCCGGGCTGCGGCCACACCCATTGGCTCATCGGGCGGATCATGGCGGAATGCGCGTTCTGCCAGACGGCGCTGCCGCTGGAGAGCTCGTCGCGCGTGGCGGGCGGACAGATGATCCGCACCGTGAACCGTCGCCCGGTGTTCGACAAGGCGGAGCATGCTTTCGCGGCCTGAAGTTCCGGCTCCCAGATAAGGGTTGGCTCCCGAAGGACCCGGGAGCCGCCCGGCGCGCGCCGGCCCACCCCCGCCCCCCAACGCGAAGGGCCGGCGTGCGCCACCTCTCAGACGACTTTCCTTAACCGTCCCTTCAACGCCATCGTCGATACTGCGCGCATGGCGGGCAAGGGATTCTTTGTTGTCGCGGTGCTTGGGCTGGTCGGACTGGTGCGGGTCGCCGAGCAGATGGCGGCCGTGCCCGCGCCGCCGCCACCTGCCGTGGACGCGCCGGAAGCGCCCCGCGAGGCGGAGGCGCCTCGGATCGGCAACGGTTATGCGGACGTCACGCTGGAACGCGCGGCGGACGGGCATTTCTATGCGGACGCACGGGTGAACGCCGCTGAGGTCCGGTTCCTGGTCGATACGGGTGCAAGCTCGCTGGTGCTGACGCAGGCGGACGCGCGGCGGGCGGGTATCGGCGCCGGCGATTTCAGCGCCCGGGCGCTCGGCGCGGGCGGAGAAGTGAAGCTGATGCCGGTCGTGCTTGACCGGGTGGTAGTGGGACCGATCGTCGCCCACCATGTCGCGGCCCATGTCGTGGAGGACGGAAGCCTGCCGGTGTCGCTGATGGGGCAGAGCTATCTGAGCCGGATCGGGTCGGTGACGATCCGGGACGATGCGATGGTCCTTCGCTAGGTCGCGAAGCTGGGGTCCAGGCGATAGGCCTTGCGGAGCAGGGCCGGCCAGGCGAGGGCTCCGGCCGCCATTTTGAGGCCCATCTTGCCTTGCTGGGCGGT
>NZ_DATCYB010000111.1:0-2693 GCF_036570505.1 Allosphingosinicella sp.
GTAGAAGAAGCAGAAGAAGGCGATGCCGGCGCCATAGAGGAACATGTAGAGCGGCGCGCCGTGCTGGAGCGCGGTCGTGACCGTGATCAGCATGTCGCCCCAGAAGCTTTCGCCCTGGACGCGGTTGCCGGCGAACTGGGCCAAGGTGAGCGGCATCAGCAGCAGCGAGGACGCGAAGATCGGCGGGATGACGTTGGCCGTGTTGACCTTGAGCGGCAGGTGCGAACGTTCGGCCTGCATCTGGCCGCGCGCCGTCTGGCGCTTGGGATACTGGATAAGGACGCGGCGCTGGCCGAGCTCCATGAAGCAGATGAACAGGACCAGGACGCCCGCGAAGACGAGCACGCCCAGGATCACGAGAGGCGATAGCGTGCCGGCACGGCCGCCTTCCAGCGCCTGGGCAACCCCGGTCGGGAGCTGCGCGACAATGCCCGCCGTGATGATGAGGGACACGCCATTGCCGACGCCCCGGCTCGTGATCTGCTCGCCCAGCCACATCAGGAACATGGTCCCGCCGACCAGGTTGACGACGGCCGTCAGGCGAAACATCCAGCCGGGATCGATCACCGCCGATCCGCCTCGCCCTCCCCAGCTTTCAAGGCCGACGGCGACGAAGTAGCCCTGAATGATGCAGAGGAAGACGGTGCCGTAGCGGGTGTACTGGTTGATTTTCTTGCGGCCGCTCTCGCCCTCTTTCTTCAAGGCGGCCAGGGCCGGCGACATCGAGGTCGCCATCTGCATCACGATGGACGCGGTGATATAAGGCATGACGCCGAGCGCGATGAGGCTCATGCGCTCCAGGCCGCCGCCCGAGAACATGTTGAACAGGTCGAGCACGCCGCCTTGCGTGGTCTGGAAGAGTTGGTCCAGCGCCCGCGGGTCGATGCCCGGCAGCGGCACGAACGTCAGCAACCGGAAGATGACCAGCGCGCCGAGCGTGAACCAGAGACGCTTTTTGAGATCGGTGGCCTTGGCGAAGTTCGCCAGGTTTATGTTGCCGATCAATTGTTCGGCATGTGATGCCATAGGTGACGCGCCTCATCGGGTAAGAGCCTTGCCAGGATTTCCCGATGTCATGGTAATAAGAAGACAAGACAAACTAATATTATCGTGGCTTACATCAAAAATTTTGATGGATGTCTTGAAACGTCGGGCGACGGCCGGCCAGGAACCTTTGCCTGAGAAATGAGGTCCGCGACTCCGCCAGCTCTCAGGTTCGAAGAAGCGGATTACGGATCAAGTGATCGCCCCATTCGGCGAGAAAAATAAAGCAGGCGCCGCGGGATGGCGAATCCGGCGCTCCGTTCGGCTTATGTCCGGCTGTTCGCCAACCGGTCGAGTGTCAAGCTCGGTGCCCAGCGCTGACCGGGAATGGTGCCGCTTGGGGGACTCGAACCCACGACCCCATCATTACGAATGATGTGCTCTACCAGCTGAGCTAAAGCGGCCAGACCCTTAAGGCGGGCGCTCTATCAGCGGGTCGGGGCGATGACAAGCGCCGCGAACGGTCCGGCTGCGAGAGTAACACTTAACGCTTTCGCAACCATGGCGGGTGCAGGGTTTCTCCTCCTTAGAGGGAAGGCTGCGGGGACAGCGCGCATGGAAAATTTCCGGGCTTTCGATGAAAGCGCCGACTTCGCCGGGGAAGACGAGCCGGCGATGGAGGCGCCTCCCGAGATCGGCATCGACGAACGCCGGATGCACGTCCGCGCCTATAATTACTGGGTGTCGCTGCTGGACGGGCGGCCCTATCCCTCGATCCGCGACCTGGAGCCCCACAATCTCGACGATTTCGGTCCACACAGCGTGCTGCTCGATTTCACCGCCGGCAGCGAGGACGCGGCCGTGCCGTTCATCGGCCGGGCGCTGCGCGAGGAATGCGACCTTCACGGCGAGATCCGGACCATCGCCGACGTACCGGGCCGCTCGCTGCTGTCCCGGCTGACCGACCATTATCTCCAGATCATTGCCAATTGCGCGCCGATCGGCTTCGAGGCCGAATTCGTCGGCCAGCGCGGCGTCAACACCATGTACCGCGGCATCTTGATGCCGCTCTCCTCCGACGGCGATACGATCGATTATATCTACGGCGTCATCAACTGGAAGGAAGTGGCGGATCAGGATACCGCCGCCGGCATCGCCCGGGAGGCCTATCGGGCGGCGGCCTCGCTCGCGTCCGCGGAGGCGAGCCCGGTCTGGGCCGATGGCCCGAGCGCCGCGCCGCTCGCGTTCGCCGACGGTTCCTCGGGAGACGCGGACGACGATCAGCACGACCTCGACCTTGCGCTCGGCCCGGATGCCGGCCTCGCCGACCGGCTATGCGCCGCGCGCGAAACTGCCGAAGCGGTAAGAACCGCCGACGCGCGCAGCCGCTCCGCCCTCTATCGTGCTCTCGGCCACGCCTATGATTTCGCGCTCGCCGCTGAGGCCGAGCCCGAGGATTATGCCGAGATACTGGATGACGCCGGCCTCAAGGTCCAGGCGCGCGCGCCGATGACGCCGATCGTGAAGCTGATCTTCGGCGCCGGGCACGACAAGGCGCGGCTCACCGAATATGCCGCCGCCCTTTCCCATGCCCGGCGCGAGGATGTCACGGCGGGCGGGTTCATGCCATTCCTCGAACATTTCTCCGGCGGTCTCAAGGGCATCATTCAGGCCGAGCGCCGGGCGCGTCGGCCGGAGCCCAGGCCGGA
>NZ_DATCYB010000112.1:0-69371 GCF_036570505.1 Allosphingosinicella sp.
AATAATGGCCGGCCGCCGACAGTTCGGAATCGCTCGATCGTGCCGCGACCGAAGCGAAGGCGTCGGCGGCGGCATCGCAGTCATCCATGCGCCACGAGGCGAGGCCCGACACCCAGGCCGCGTGCAGCGCCCATTCGCCGCTGCCGCTCCGCGCTGCGTCGGCGAGACGGCGGGCCGACCGGTCGTCCTCGGTCAGGTAGTAGGACCAGGCGATGCGCTGCTGGAATTCGGTCCGCGCCTCGGGGCCGAGGCTGTAGGCGCGCGCGTTGAGCAACGCCTCGGCTGCGCGCGGCTGATCGTCGACGATCAGTGGCTGGACGAGCGCGTCGAGCTCGCGGGCCGCCGGATCGTTGGCGACGCTCTCGGCGCGGGCGCGGCGCGGCTGGCTGCCGGCCCAGACGAGATTCTGTATGTGCGGCAGATCGGGCAGTCTCTCCGCGCCCCGCCTTTCCGCGAGCCGTCCGAGTTGCGCCGCATGCG
Source organism: Allosphingosinicella sp. (assembly GCF_036570505.1). Classification (GTDB taxonomy): domain Bacteria; phylum Pseudomonadota; class Alphaproteobacteria; order Sphingomonadales; family Sphingomonadaceae; genus Allosphingosinicella. The sequence continues at coordinate 481 of NZ_DATCYB010000112.1, forward strand.
GGAGGTACGGCGCCTGCCTCAGTAGCGTCATCGCCTGCTCCAGGGATACCACTGGCGACCCCTTGGCGAGATACATCTCGGCGGTGGCGGCGGCGTGAAGCGGCCCATCACGCATCCCGGCGAGACGCGCCGCGGCGCCGGCCCAATCGCGCCTGTCGATGGTGGCGAAGACCTCGCGATAATTGGTCCGCTCGGATGCGCTCAGCACCGACGGACCGTCGCGGCGCAGATCGCTGCTGGAACTGGCGCTTGCGTCGAACGCGACGGATGGCGCGGCGGGAAGGGCGACCGCGGCGGCGAGCAGCAAAGTGCGGAGCGGCTTCATGGCTTCAGTCCTTGAGCGAGCATCTGCAAATCGGCCCAGGCCAACGCCTTCGCCGATGGCTGGTCGAGCAAATAAGAGGGAGGAATGGTTACCAAAGTCCTAATCGGACCGGCATGGGTGGCGATCTCGTGCCAACGGCCGCGCGCTTGCGCCATGGGGAGGCCGAGTAGCGCCTTCGAGCAGGCATCGCCGAACAGCAGCAAAGCCCGCGGCTGTACGAGCCCCACATGGTGGCGGGCGAGATCGGCGCATTGGACCGCTGCCTGGCTGGTGAAGCGGCCATCGGGGGAACGAAAGCAGGATAGGGCGGCGAGGTAGAGCGAGTTCCTGTCCCGCTCGATCGCCGCCATCATCCGGTCGAACAACTGGCCCGCCTCGCCCGCCAGCAACGCGCCGGAGCGGCAATCATCCGCCGCCGGCATGTCGGTCATGACCATCAGGCCCGCCGCCGGATCGCCGGACGGGCATAGGCGCGGCGCAGCGGGGGCGGCGAAAGCAAGCGTGTCGCTGTCCTTCAACCAGGCCTGGAACAGGTCGAGCCGGTCGGGAAGGGTTTCTTCGCGCGTCTTGGGAGCGGCTTCGGGGTCCGCGGAAACGGCGTCGGGCATCCTCGCCGGCGGACGCAGCCAATCGCGCGGTGCCTCATCGACGAGTACGTCGACGCCCGCATCGGCCCACCACTGCAACGCGCTCGCCGCGGCCGCAGGGGAATAGGGTTTATCTCCCCGCTCCACAGCAACCCATAGAGTCACGCTATTGCGGGGTGGTCAACGGGAAAATAGCGCCTTATCTGCGAGATGGCCGTTTGGGACGAGGAACGGCCCCGGAACGGAGAGGCGAATGAGCGAACGCGAGTCCATGGGCTATGATGTGGTGATCGTCGGCGCCGGCCCCGCCGGCCTCGCCGCCGCCATCCGCCTGAAGCAACTCGCGGAGAAAGAAGGACGGGAACTTTCCGTCTGCATCCTCGAAAAGGGCTCCGAAGTCGGCGCGCACATCCTCTCCGGGGCGGTTATCGATCCGCGCGCGCTCGACGAGCTGCTGCCCAACTGGAAGGACCTGGACAGCCCGCTCACCGTGCCCGTTACAGAGAACCATCACTGGGTCCTCGGCGAAAAATCCAAATACGGCATGCCGCACTGGATGATGCCGCCCTTCATGAACAACAAGGGCACCTATACGGCATCACTCGGCAATGTCTGCCGCTGGCTGGCCGGGCTGGCGGAGGCGCTGGGAGTCGAGATCTTCCCCGGCTTCGCGGCGGCCGAGATACTGTTCCACGACAATGGCGCGGTGAAGGGCGTCGCCACCGGCGACATGGGCGTCGCCCGCGATGGCACCCACAAGCCCGATTACCAGCCCGGCATGGAGCTGCACGGCAAATACACCTTCTTCGCCGAGGGCGCCCGCGGCCATCTCACCAAGGAATTGAAGCGCATCTTCAAGCTTGGTGAGAATAGCGAGCCGCAAGTCTATGGAATCGGCTTGAAGGAGTTGTGGGACATCGATCCCGCCAAACATACCCCGGGCCGCGTCATCCACACCCAGGGTTGGCCCCTCACGGACGCCTGGGGCGGTGGCTTCCTCTATCATCAGGAGAGCAACCAGGTCGCCTTGGGGTTCGTCGTCGCGCTCAGCTACAAGAACCCGCACCTCAACCCCTTCGAAGAGTTTCAGCGCTGGAAGCAACATCCGTCGATCCGCGCGATCCTGGAGAACGGCCGCCGCGTCAGCTACGGCGCGCGCGCGATCAACGAGGGCGGCTGGCAGTCCGTGCCGCGGCTCGCCTTCGACGGCGCTGTGCTGATCGGCTGTTCGGCCGGCTTCGTCAACGTCCCCCGCATCAAGGGCAGCCACACCGCGATGAAATCGGGCATGCTCGCCGCCGAAGCCGCCTTCGAGGCGATCGCCTCTGAGCGGGAAGGCGACACGCTCAAGGCCTATGACGACAATCTGCGCTCGAGCTGGATCGCGGACGAACTGAAGATGGTGCGCAACGTCGAGCCGATGGTCGCCAAATATGGCGGCACGCTCGGCACGATCCTCGCCGGCGCGGACATGTGGATGCGGACGCTCAAGATCGGGCTGCCCTTCACCATGAAGCATCATCCCGACAATGAAGGCCTGCTGCACAAGGATCAGGCCAAACCTATCGTCTACCCCAGGCCCGACGGCGTGATCAGCTTCGACCTCCTCTCCTCGGTGTTCCTGTCGAACACCAACCATGAGGAGGACCAACCGGTTCACCTGACACTTAAGGATGCGAACGTACCGATCGACGTGAACCTCGCCGACTATGACGCGCCCGAACAGCGTTACTGCCCGGCCGGCGTTTACGAGATCGTGGGCGAGGAAGAGAGCAATCCGCGGCTGCAAATCAACGCCCAGAATTGCGTCCACTGCAAGACGTGCGATATCAAGGACCCGACCCAGAACATCAACTGGGTTGTTCCGGAAGGCGGAGGAGGACCCAATTATCCCAATATGTAAGCTCGGACTTTATGGCACCGTCGCCGGCGCGCTGATCCTGCCCCTGACCGCGGCGGAGGCCAACCGCGAGGAACATGCGCTGCTGAGCGCGTACGTCCAGGCCCGGGCGGCCGACAGCATTGGCGCCGTGGACCGGGCATCGCAAGGTTATGCGACGGCCCTCGCGCTCGCTCCTCAGAATGAGATGCTCGCCGCTCGCGCGCTCGCGCAGGCGGTCGAGGCGGGGGACCGCGAACTGGCCGTGCGCTCCGCCCGGATACTCGAGAAGGCCGACCTGCTCGCTCTCGACATCCGGCTGCTGCTCCTGACCGAGGCGCTTCGGACCGAGGACTGGTCCGCCGCCGATCGCTATATCGACGGCATCGCCAAGGACGAGATTTTCGCCTTCATGGCGCCGGTGATGCGGGCCTGGGTCGCCCTGGAGACCGGCAAGGGCGATCCGCTCGCCATCATGACAGCCGCTGGGAACGATCCGGTTGCCGCCGCCTATGTGGCCGAGCATCGCCCGCTGATCCTCCTGGCGCAGGGTCGGAAGGAAGGCGCCGCCGAGCTGCTCAAGGTCGTCGATGACGAAGGCGGCCGCGCGAGCCGGCTGCGGATCGCCGCGGCGGCGACGCTCCACAAGCAGGGCGACGACAAGGCCGCGGCGGCCCTTCTTGAGGGCGATGAAGCGCCCATCGCCGCCGCTCGGCGCCTGCTCGAAGCCGGAAAGGCGATTCCGGGCGCCATCGACGGCGCCAAGGCCGGCGTCGCCGAATTCCTCGTTCGCATTGCGATCGATCTTCATCGCCAGAATGTGACGCCGCTCGCGCTCACCTACGCGCGTCTGTCCACTTTCCTCGCGCCCGAGAATAGCGAAACCTGGCTGGTCACCAGCGAATTGCTCGCCGCCCGCGAGCAGCGGCAGGAGGCGCTGGAGGTGCTCACCCATGTCGCGCCGGCGGACCCCTTCGCCGGCAATGCCGCCGACGGCCGGATCAGGCTCCTCGCCGCGACTGGCGACAATGAAGCGGCGCTTGCGGAAGCCCGGAAAGCGGTCGAGACGGGGCCGCCCAGCGTTGGCGACTGGACCCGGCTTGGCGACCTTTATGGGGAGCTGGAGCGCCCGCAGGATGCCGCCGGCGCTTACGGCCGGGCGGTCGCCGTGGCCGAGGCGCAGGGCACGAAGGACGGTCAATGGGCGCTGTGGCTGCTCCGTGGCGGCGCGTTCGATCAGGCCGGGAACTGGCCCGAAGCCAAGGCCGCGCTCGAAGCCGCCTATCGGCTCGCGCCGCAGCAGCCGATCGTGCTCAACTATCTGGGCTACGCACAGCTCGAAAGGCGTGAGAATGTCGAGGAGGCGATGCGACTCATCGCCGAGGCGAGCCGCCTGCAGCCCGACAGTCCGGAGATCACCGATTCCCTCGGCTGGGCCCATTATCTGCGCGGCAATGTTGCCCAGGCGATCCCGCTGCTCGAAAAGGCCGTGAAGGGACAGCCCGCCGACCCGGCGATCAACGAGCATCTCGGCGATGCCTATTACAGCGCCGGGCGCCATTATGAGGCGCGTTATGCCTGGGAGGCGGCCCTGATCTACGCCGAGGAAGAGGATGCCGAGCGTCTCCGCGCCAAGATCGACGCCGGCCTGACACCGAAGCTCGCCTCTCCCTGATGCGGGAAACCGCCTACGCCAAAATCAACCTGGCGCTGCACATCCGCTCACGGGAACCCGACGGATACCACAATATCGAGACGCTGTTCGCCTTCTGCGAGGAGGGAGACGAGCTCGAAGCCCTACCTTCCGCTATGGTCGATCTGCGGATGGACGGGCCGATGGCGGCCGATCTCGTCGAGGAAGCCGACAACATCGTGCTCCGCGCGGCGCGGCTTCTGCCGGCCGCCGGGCGCGGCGCGTCCATCCGCCTCACCAAGCGGCTCCCGGTTGCGGCGGGCCTGGGTGGCGGTTCGGCCGACGCGGCCGCCGCGATGCGGTTGCTCGACCGATTCTGGAACCTTGGCTTGGGTCCCGATCGACTCGTCGGTCTTGCCAAGTCGCTGGGAGCCGATGTCCCGGCCTGCATTCGCTCCGTCACCGCGCGGGGAGAAGGGCGAGGAGACCGCGTGGAGCCGGTCGCGGCAACCGGATTGACCGGGACGCCGGTCCTCCTGGTCAATCCGCGCAAGGCTCTTTCGACGGCTCGGGTTTTTCAGGGATGGGACGGTATCGACCGCGGGCCCCTGCGCGCGGACTGGATAGACGGCCGCAACGATCTGGAGCCGGTCGCGAGCGCGATGGTTCCGGAAATCACCGAAATCCTGGACCGCCTCCGCGCCCAGCCGGGTGCGGAGATGGCGCGCATGTCGGGATCGGGCGCAACCTGCTTCGCGCTGTTCGGATCCGATGCGGATCGGGATGCCGCCCGATGCGCGATCGCGGCCGATCATCCCGGCTGGTGGCAAATTGCCTCGCGTCTCAGATGACCCGCTATTCCCATTTAGGCACAACTTTTCACCATGCTTAACCATCGTCGGGGGCGCCTTCCCGTCGTGGCACGGCCCTTGCTGATGGAACCTTCGGACGGGTCGAGGCTTGGCTCCAACCGGCCGACATCCGCGCATGGCCCTTGTCCCTTCGGGGGCAAGCGCCATGCTCCCCTGTAGTGGCCGGGCCACCTATGTGGGCCCGGCCATTTTTCATTCGCCCGGATGACAAAGCCCCCGGAGAGCGGCAAGCAGCGGATCATGTTCGACCTCTCCGTCACGGCCGCCATCGCGCGCCTCGTCCTGGACCGCCCGAAGGCGCTCAACGCGATTCCCGTTGCCGGTTGGCAGGATCTTGCGTCGGCGGCGGACGAGGCGGTGCGCGCCGACGCCCGCATCCTGATCGTCAGCGGCGTCCAGGACGGCGCCTTCTGCGCCGGCGCCGATATTTCGGATTTCGATGCTTTCCAGGCCGACCCCGAGGCGCGCACCGCCTTCCGCAAGGCGATGCGCCACGGTCTCGATACGCTTCGGGATTTGCCGATCCCCACGATCGCGCTGGTCGAGGGTGCGTGCTTCGGCGCCGGGGTCGCGCTCGCCATGGCCTGCGATTGGCGCGTGGCCGGCCCCGGCGCGCGGTTCGCCATCACGCCGGCCAAGCTCGGCATCGCCTATCCGCAGGAGGATGTGCACCGGCTTGTTTCGCTCGTCGGAGTCGGCCAGGCGGCACGGCTTCTGTTCGGCGCCCAGAGCATCGATGCCGAGGAAGCGGCACGGATCGGGCTGGTCGAAGTGGCCGCGTCGGGCGATGTCGAGGATGCGATGCGGGATCTCGCCTCGGCTGTCATCGCCAACGATCCGCAAAGCCTCCGCGTGCTGAAGCGCGGCGTGGGGCTGGCGTCGCTGGATATCCGTCAGGACGACCGGCAGGACAGGGCCTTCGAGTCCTTGCTGGGGTCCGACGTCCTCTCCGACCGGCTGGCCGCCCATCGTGCCCGCGGGAAATGAGCGAGCCGTGCCCTTGCCTGGGCCGTGCACATGGCTCAAACAACTGCGAATGAGGACGCTGTTTTCCGCCGCCGCCCTGCTGGGGCTCGCCGCCTGCGGCGATCCGGGCAGCACTGCCGACGAGGCACTGGACGCGGCGGGCGAAGCGGCTGACCGCATTCCCTGCGCCGTCGAGGGCGAAACCGGCTTCGAGCAGGTCTGCACCGTCGAACGATTGACCGGGGACGAGGGGCCGATCCTCACCATCCGCCACCCGAGCGGCGGCTTTCGGAGATTCCTCCTCACCAGCGACGGACGCGGTGTGATTGCCGCAGATGGCGCGGTCGCCGCCGTCGTATCCGTGATCGCCGATGACCGGATCGAAGTGGCTGTGGACGGCGATCGGTATCGACTTCCCGCGACGGTGAAGGCCAGTCGGCAGGAGCCATGAGCTTCATCCTCACCGCCGAGGCGATGCGCGCGGCGGAGCAGCGCGCGATCGACGGCGGCACGGCGGTGGAAACGCTGATGGATCGCGCCGGGACGGCGGCGGCCGAGGCGATCTGGCGTTTCGCGGGCCCCCTCCCGACGCTTGTCCTGTGCGGTCCCGGAAACAATGGCGGCGACGGATATGTGATCGCCAGGGAGCTGGCGGGAAGAGGCGTGGCGGTCCGTATCGCCGCGCTTGCCGAACCTCGGAGCGGCGCTGCCAAGGGTGCGCGGGAGCGGTGGCGGGGAAGTGTGGAGCCCTTGACGGGCGCGCAGGGCGCGCCGTTGCTCGTCGATGCGCTGTTCGGCACCGGCCTCACGCGTCCGCTGGATGAACGCACGTCGACCGCCCTCTCGCGTCTGGTCTCCGAGGCCGCTGTCCGCGTGGCGATCGACCTTCCGAGCGGTGTCGCCACCGACGACGGCGGCATCCTCTCGCCCGTGCCCGGCTATGACCTCACCGTCACCTTCGCGGCGCGGAAGCCCTCGCATCTCCTCCAGCCGGCCGCGCGCCACATGGGTCGGATCGCCGTCGCCGATATCGGGATCGAGGCGACAAGCGACCTTCGGCTGATCGAGAGGCCCAGGCTCCGCCTCCCCGGCGCGGACGACCATAAATATACGCGCGGCTATGTCGCCCTGCTCGCCGGTGAGATGCCGGGGGCGATCGCGCTTGCCGCCTCCGCCGCCGTGAGGGCGGGCGCCGGTTACGTCAGGCTTGTCGCGCCTCGTCCCGTGGGCGAAACCCCAAGCGCGGTCGTGCAGTCATCCGGCCTCGATACTCTTGCTGACGAACGGGTCGACGTCGTCGCGGTCGGCCCGGGTCTCGGCAGGGGAAAAGAAGGCAAGGCGTTGCTCGGTCGGGCCATCGATTCCGGACATGCGCTGGTGATCGACGGGGACGGCCTCACGCTATTGGCCGATGGGGAGCCTTTTCCGCGCTGGGCTGCGACGCCGATCCTTACGCCCCATGCCGGCGAATTCGCGCGGCTGTTCGGGGCCCTTTCGGGCAGCAAGGTCGAGCAGGCGCGGGAAGCGGCGCGTCGTTCGGGCGCCGTCATTGTCTTCAAGGGGCCAGACACGGTCGTGGCGGCACCGGATGGCCGAGCCGCCATCGCTTCGCCCGCGACGCCATGGCTCGCGAGCGCGGGCACGGGCGATGTGCTTGCCGGAATCATTACCGCGATGCGGGCACAGGGCCAGGGGGCGTTCGAGGCGGCGTGCGCTGGCGTATGGCTGCACGGACGCGCCGGTGAATTGGCGGGCATCGGGCTGATCGCGGACGACCTCATCACGCATCTGCCCGTTGCACTGTCGGAGTGCTTGTGACGGAGAACATCGTCGGCATAGCAGCGCGCGGGGACGGGGTGACCGAGAGCGGCCGCCACATACCCTTCACGGCCCCCGGCGATCTCGTGCAGCCGGATGGCACGACAGTTCCGGGTCCACATCGCGCCGAGCCGCCTTGCCGGCATTTTCCCCAATGCGGAGGGTGTCAACTCCAGCATGTCGATGACGACGCTTATGCCGGATTTCTGATCGACCGCATTGCTTCGGCGCTGACGGCGCAGGGCGTGGCCGTGCCCCACATCCTGCCGCCTCACATTTCCTCTCCGATGACCCGCCGCCGCGGGTCGTTTCGCGCCGAGAGCAGGGGGAGACAGGTCCTCCTTGGCTTCAATGCCGAGAAGAGCAACCGCATCGTCGACATGCGGGAATGCCACATCCTGCGGCCGGAACTGTTCGCGTTGGTCGAGCCACTGCGCAAGCTGATGGGCGACTTGCTAGGCCCCAGGGGAAGCGGCGGCGTCCGCATGACGCTGGCCGATCAGGGCGTCGACGTCCTCCTCGAAAATGTCATGGTCGAAGGTTTGGAGGCGACCGAGGCGCTTGCCGGGTTCGCCGAGGCCCAAGGTCTGGCGCGCCTCGCCCTGGACGATGGGTACGGCCCCCAGACGCGGTGGGAGCCGCAGCCGGTCTCGGTCACGCTGGGCGGGGTCACGGTGCCTCTTCCTCATGGCGCCTTCCTTCAGGCGACGGCGGAAGGGGAAGCGGCGCTGGTTGCCGCCGTGCGCGAAGCCGTCGGCCCGGCACGGATCGTCGCCGACCTGTTCGCCGGCCTCGGCACCTTCGCGCTGTCCCTTGAAGGCCGCGTCCTCGCTGCGGAAGGCGCGCGCGATGCGGCGCTGGCCTTGAAGGGCGCCGTCAACCGTGCCCAGCGTCCCGTCTTCGTCGATCATCGCGACCTCTTTCGCAGTCCGCTCGACGAGCAGGAGCTAAGCCGCTTCGAAGCGATCGTGCTCGATCCGCCGCGCGCGGGTGCCCGCGAGCAATGCCAGCTGCTCGCCCGTTCCAGTGTGCCTCGAATGGCCTCGGTTTCCTGCAATCCCAGCACCTTCGCCCGCGACGCGAAGCTGCTTATGGAAGGTGGCTACCGCCTCGAATGGGTGAAACCCGTCGGCCAGTTCCGCTGGTCCACCCACGTCGAGCTGGCGGCGCAGTTCACGCGGGGAGGCGGATGATCTAGCGCGCTGCACGGACTCTCGCTTCGGCAAGCAGGCGATCCAACGCGGCTCGATCGAGCAGCTGTCCCTTCAGGATGACAGCCTCGATGCGCCGAGTCGCTGAAATATCCTCCAGCGGGTTGGTGTCGAGAATGAGAAGGTCGGCCGCCTTGCCTTCGGCCAGGGCGCCGAAACGGTCGGAATAGCCGAGGAAGGCCGGGCCGTTGATGGTTGCGCTCGCCAGTGCCTCGGCGGGCGTTAGTCCAGCCTCGACATAGCGTTGCAACTCATCGTGAAGGCCTTGGCCCGGATAGTTGAAGGAGTTGAGATAGCCGGCGTCGGTGCCGGCTAGTATCGGGATGCCGGCATCCCGCAGCATTGGAAGGACCCGGGCGCTCAGCTCATATTCGCGGTGCCGGGCGGCGACTTGCTCCGGCGTCGCCTTGGCCGCGCGCTCGACCCTCCATTCATAGGTCTTGCGCAGGCCGGGCCCGATCAGGGCTAGCGCCGGGTCGTCCGAATGATCCTCGCGGTCGAGATAGGCGAGTATGCGACCCATGTTGAGCGTCGGCGTCACGGCGAGGCCGGTCGCGGCGAGCTGCTCGTAAACACCGCGCGCATAGTCCGCGTCGAACGTCTCGACGAAACGGTCCGACGCTTCTCCATAAGTCAATTCGCCCGCCGCATAAGCGGCGCCGATCTGGGCCTCCAAGGGCGAGCCGGCCTTGATCAGATAATCGATATGCTCGACGGAACTCAGGCCCGCTTTGGCCGCTTCGAGGATCGTCAGCGCATAGGGCGTGTGCGCCGAGGTCTTCATCCCACGCCCCTTCGCGGCGTTGACGGCGTAGAGGAAGATGTCCGGCTTCACCTTGTTGTCGGTGATCTTGACGAAATCGACCTCCATCGCCTGCAGCCGGTCGATCGCGACATCGACCTCGGCCGGGGAGCCGACCTCCATTGTGCCCTTCCAGAGCGGATCGTAGCCCTCCAGCTTCGGCCCGGACGTGTAGATGGTGGGGCCGAGCAGCGTCCCGTTCGCCACTTCGTTCCGCCATTTGAGCACGGAGTCGCTGATGTCGGCGGCAGCTTCGCGCACCGACGTGACGCCATAGGCGACGTAGACGGGGAGGAGGTTCTTGTTCTCCTCGATCAGCTCCGGCCCGCCGCCGAAATGCATGTGCATGTCCCAGAGGCCGGGCGTCACAAATTTGCCGGCAGCATCGACCACCTCGACCCCTGCAAAGCGCCGGGCAACGGCGGCATCGGGTCCCACTGCCACGATGTCGTCGTCGCGCACCGCCACCGCTTGATCCGGCACAGTACGCCTGCCGGCGACATCGACGATGGTCGCGTGGCGGATGACGAGGTCCGCCTTTTTGCTCGCCGTGCTTGCCGGCGCCGCAAGGAGGGCGGCGGCGACGGCGGCGAGGCATTTCAGCATCAGTCGAACATCTTGCCGAAGGCGCGCTTGGCGCGGGTTTTCCAGTGGCCGCGATGATAAGCGTCGGAGGCCAACAGCGGCAGCACCGAAGTCGCCTCGGCATAGACCATCTGTTCCATTGCGGTCGAAACCTTGCCCCAGCTCGCGGCCTCCTGGAGGGTGGAAGAGGAGCAGGCGCCGTCGCGGACGTCGGCGACCGTGATCTGGACGGCATATTTGTGCACTTCGACATCCTCGTGGCCGAGGATTTCGGCGCAGACAACGGTGTCCTGCACGAAATTTTTCGGAACGCCACCGCCGACCATGAGGAGACCGGTGGTGCCCGCCTTGATCTTGATGTCCGTCAATTCGCGGAAGTCAGCGATCGAATCCATCGTCAGATACTGACGGCCCGCCTTCATGGCATCGACCTGATGCTTCACGAGGCCGAAACCCGCCGAGGAATCGGTGAAGGCCGGGCAGAAGATCGGCACGTCATGCTCATAGGCGAGCTTGACGAGGCTGTTCTCCTTCTTGCCGTTCTCGACTAGCCACTTGCCCATCTCGCGGATGAAGGCGCGCGAAGAATAGGGGCGCGGCTCCAGCGCGTTGGCGATGGCGGCGATGGTGTGGTCGGTCTCCTGGAGCGACTCCTCATCGATATAGGTGTCGTAGATGCGATCGATGTAGAGCGAGCGCAAAGTGTCGTCGTCAGGGATTTCAAGCGCTTGATAGTGCTTGTGGCCAAGGCCTTCGAAGAAATCCATATCAACGATGGTGGCGCCGGTGGCGACGATCGCATCGACCATGTTGTGCTTCACCAGGTCGGCATAGAGGTCCATGCAGCCGCCGGCCGAGGTCGATCCGGCGACGACCAGCACAATCGAGCAATCGGGGTCCGACAGCATCTGGTTGTAGATTTCCGTCGCCCGGCCGAGGTCGCGGCTGGTGAAGCTCATCTTCTTCATCGCCTCGACGATCGGGCGCGCGTCGAAGCTCTTGATGTCGATATGCTCGACCTCGGTCGACAGCAGCTCCGCCTTGCGGGTGTCGTTGATGAGGGCTTCGGTGGTCATTTTAGTCTCCATGAACTCACTCCCCTCCCGCTTGCGGGAGGGGGTGTCGGAGTGTCGGGGCGGGACATGCCCTCCCCCGGGCCCTCCCGCAAGCGGGAGGGGCGTTAAGTTACAGCGTAACGACGTTCGACGGGACGGCGCGTTCCTCCGCTCCGGCGTAAAGCGTCGCCATCGGCTCGTCGGTGACGACCACCTTCATATCCGATCCGAAGCCGTTGAAGCCGGTCCGCATCGCGCAGCCATAGGCGCCGAGCATGCCGATCTCGATATAATCGCCGGCGGCCACGTCCGCAGGGAGGTGGAACGGGCCGGCCATATGATCGAGATCGTCGCAGGTCGGCCCGTAGAAGCTGAACGGCACGTCCTTCGTCTCCGAAGCCTGCTCGCGCACCAGCTTGACCGGAAAGCGCCAGCCGACATGCGCCGCATCGAAGAGGGCGCCGTAAGCGCCGTCGTTGATGTAGAGCTCGTCGCCGCGGCGCTTCTCGACGCGTACCAGCACGCTCGCATATTCCGCGCACAGCGCCCGGCCCGGCTCGCACCAGAGCTCGGCCGAATAGCTGATCGGCAGGCTTTCGAAGGCCTTGTGGATCACCTCGAAATAGGCCTCGAGCGGCGGCGGCTCCATGCCCGGATAGACGGACGGAAAGCCCCCGCCGACATCGACGATGTCGACCGTCACGGCCGCCTCGACGATGGCCGCGCGCACGCGCTGCATCGCCTCCGAATAGGCCGCCGGCGTCATCGCCTGGCTGCCTACATGGAAGCAGATGCCGAGCGCGTCCGCCGCCTGTCGAGCCGCGAACAGCAGAGCCTTGGTCTCGCCCGGCTCCGCGCCGAACTTGGAGGCGAGGCTGAGCTTCGAATGATCGGAGGAGACCCGCAGCCGCACGCAAAGGTTGAGATCGCTCGCGCTCCTGGTCGCGCGCAGGATCTTCTCCAGCTCGTCCATCGTGTCGAGCGAGAAGGTGCGGACGCTATGCTCGAAATAGGCCTCCTCGATCGCCTCCTCGGCCTTCACCGGATGCATGAAGCAGAGCGTGGCCTCGGGCAGCGTCTCGGCAAGCAGGCGCACCTCGGCGATGGACGCGACGTCGTAATGCGTCACTCCGCTGTCCCACAGCAGCTTCAGCAGGTCGGGAGAGGGGTTCGCCTTCACCGCATACATCGACGTGCCCGGAAACTTCTCGACGAAGAATCGGGCGGCGCGCCGAGCGGCGTGCGGGCGAATGAGCGTAACCGGCTGAACCGGACGTCCCTTGGCAATCGCGGCACCGCTGGCGATGCCGGTCGGGGCGGTCGCTAGCCCCAGCGCGCTATGATGGCTGTGCAATTCAAGGGACCTCCAGTGGGGTAGTTGACGAAAAAGCAGCCTTGCGGTTTGGAAGTCCCCATGGGGCTGCGGAGGCGCGATATAGGTTCATGACATTCCGCTGTAAAGACCTGCCTGTTTTCCATGCCCTGAATGATGGCCAAGCTAAGGGAATCGTTTCGATTTCCATGCAGGGCCGTGGCACGGGCGCGACGAAGGGAATCGAGAGAAATGACGATCGGACGGCCCACGCGGCATGGAGTCGAGGCCGCCGCCGCGCGCATCGCGGGCGAAGTGACTCGGACGCCGCTGCTGCCTTTCGAGGTCGGGGGCACGCGGCTCTGGGCCAAGGCCGAGTGCCTGCAGCAGGGTGGAAGCTTCAAGCTGCGCGGCGCCACCAACCGATTGATGCTGCTCAGCCCCGAGGAGCGCAAGCGCGGCGTCGTCGCGTTTTCGTCGGGCAATCACGCCCAGGGCGTCGCCATCGCGGCCAAGCGCATGGGAATCGCGGCGACCATCGTCATGCCGTCCGACGCCCCGGCGGTGAAGCGTCAGGCGACGGAGGCGGCGGGCGCCGGGGTCGTCGAATATGACCGGGCGCGGGAAAGCCGCGAGGAGATCGGTGCCCGCCTCGCCGCCGAGAGCGGCGCGACGCTCGTTCCCTCCTTCGACGATATCGACATCATCGAGGGCCAGGGGACCGTCGGTGTCGAGCTTCGGGCGCAGATGATCGAGGCGATGGGCGGCGCGCCCGACAAGGTGCTGATCAATTGCGGGGGCGGCGGCCTCTCGGCGGGCATCGCGCTGGCGCTGCCGGAGGCCGAGGTCGTCGTGGTCGAGCCGGCAGGGTGGGACGATATGGCTCGATCTCTGGAAAAGGGCGAGCGCGTGCCCGTCCCCGACGATGCGCCGCCGACTCGGTGCGATGCCCTGCAGACGAAGCTCGTCTCACCGCTTACCTTCGATGTCCTTCGCGAGGCGGGTGCGCGCGGCGTCGCCGTTACCGAGGACGAGATCGCCGCCGCCATGGCCTTCGCCGCGCGTCATCTTCGGCTGGTGGTGGAGCCGGGCGGCGCCGCATCGCTCGCGGCCGCCCTGGCAGGCAAGGCGGGACGTCTCACGGAGCGCACGGCGATCGTCCTGTCAGGGGGTAATGTCGACCCGCTCGTTTATGCGGAGATATTGCGGTCCGATGCGGCTTAGGCCGCGCGATATTCCTGCGGATCGAGATGGGCAGGCGACATCGCCTCGACCTGCTTGGTCAACTCTTCCAGTTGCAGGCCGATAGTACGAAGCTCCGCCGCGTAGACATCGGCGTCGATTCCGGGCTGGCCCAGGGTCGCCGCGTCGAGCAAGGTATCCAGCATCATCGAGATGCTGGGAAGGATCGTCTCTTCGATCCGCTCGAAGGCCTCGTCGAGGCCGAGCTGAAGGTCCATGTGCCCCATGGAGCCGGAATAATCCCGGATGCTTAACCTTTCGTAAAAGGCGGGGCTCTTTCTCGCGCCGCGATCGCGTGCCATGGGACTCGGGCATGACCAGCGGACCGGGATCGATCCTCCTCTCCATCGCGATGATCGCCGCCTTCCTCCTAGGCGCCGGCGGCCTGTGGCTGGTCGTCAAGCGCAGGGATACGAGGAAAGGCGTACTGATGCTGGTCGCGGCGCTGGTACTGCTCGGCAATGTGCTGATCTGGACGATCTAGCCGTCATCCCGGCCAAGGCCGGGATCCCAACTGGAAGTGCCGTGCCTTTTCTCCACGAGATCCCGGCCTTGGCCGGGATGACGTATGCGTCACTTGATCGGACAGCTCGGATCGAGGCGCATGTCGAGATAGTCGTCCACCGACTTCATCAGCTGCGGCATCTCGTTGACGAAAAAGTGATTCGCGCCCGGAATGGTGTCGTGGTGGATGGTGATGTGCTTCTGGGTGCGGAGCTTGTCGACCAGCTTTTGCACCGCGATCGGCGTCACCACCTCGTCCGCCTCGCCCTGGATGATGATGCCGGAGGCGGGGCAGGGGGCGAGGAAGGTGAAGTCGTACATGTTCGCCGGCGGCGCGATCGAGATGAAGCCGCGCACTTCCGGGCGGCGCATCAGGAGTTGCATGCCGATCCACGCGCCGAAGCTGACGCCCGCCACCCAGGTCGTCTCTGCTTCGGGATGGATCTGCTGCACCCAGTCGAGCGCAGAGGCGGCGTCCGAAAGCTCCCCGATGCCGTTGTCGAACACGCCCTGGCTCTTGCCGACGCCTCGGAAATTGAAGCGTAGTGTCGCGAACCCGCGCCTCACGAACGTCTTGTAGAGCGCCTGGACGATCGCGTTGTTCATCGTCCCCCCCGCCTGCGGATGGGGGTGGAGGATCATCGCGACGGGCGCGCGGGGACGGGGACCCGGCTGGAAGCGGCCTTCGAGACGGCCTTCGGGACCGGGGAAAATGACTTCGGGCATTGCACCTGCGCTTGGACTGGCGTGATAAGGAGCACGCCCGGACTGTGCCGAGCGCGATGGCGGTCTATATAGGGCGAAGCACCCGCTTAGCAATCAAGAGGAAGGCCAGTGCCGCAAGGCCGCATCTATCTCGACCACGCCGCGACGACGCCGCTCCTTCCGGCGGCGCGCGAGGCCATGGCCGAGGCGCTGGCGCGCTGGCACAACCCCAGCTCGCCCCATGCGGAAGGGCGGGCCGCCAAGGCAGCTCTGGAAGAGGCGCGGGCGCGGGTCGCGGTGGCGCTTGGCTGGACCGGCAAGATCATCTTCACTTCAGGCGCGAGCGAGGCGCTGGCTATAGCGCTCCGCCGTGCGAAGGCGGGGTCGCGATACGTCTCCGCCGTCGAGCATGACGCCGTCTTTCGCGCCGCGCCTAATGCGGTGAGGCTGCCGGTCGGCCCGGCTGGCCTGGTGCACGCGACGGGAATAGAGGGCGAACGGCCGCTCGTCGCGGTTCAACATGCCAATAACGAGACGGGCGTACTGCAGCCGCTGGACAAGATCGCCGAGGCCGTGCGGGAAAAGGGCGGCATGCTCCTCGCCGATTGCGCACAGACCGCCGGCAAGCTCCCGCTGCCCGACGCCGACATGGTCGCCATTTCTGCCCATAAGTTCGGCGGACCGCCGGGTGTCGGCGCATTGCTATTGCGCGATTTCAGCTCCGTCGAAGCCGTCGGTGGCCAGGAGCAGGGCTACCGCCCGGGAACGGAGAATCTGCCTGGCATCATCGGCATGGTCGCCGCGCTGGAAGGAGGGAGCGACTGCGTAGACCGGGCCACTTCGCTCCGCGCCCGGCTCGAAGCGTCCATTGTCGCCGCCGGCGGAGAAGTTGTCGCGCCGGGCTCGCCCCGAATCCACACCATCGGAGCCTATCGCATGCCGGGCGTGCCCTCCAATGCCCAGCTCATCCAGTTCGACATGGCGGGCATCGCCGTTTCCGCCGGAAGCGCCTGCTCGTCGGGCAGCCTGAAGCCCAGCCACGTCCTCGCCGCCATGGGCTGGGACGAAGCCGCCGCCCGAGAGGTCGTCCGCGTCAGCTTCGGCCCTTCGACCACCGAGGTCGATGTCGGACGTTTCGTCTCGCTCTGGACCGACATCGCCGATAAACGCCGCGCTGCATGATCTATCTCGACTATCAGGCCACTACTCCGATGGCGCCCGAAGTCGCGGCTGCCATGCGCCCGTGGCTTGAGACCCATTTCGGCAACCCCCACAGCCCCCACCGCATCGGCCGCGAAGCCGCCGCGGCGATCGAGGTAGCTCGGGAGCATGTCCTAACCGCCCTCCGTTCGTCCCGAGAAGGGCGTGTATTCTTCACTTCCGGTGCTACCGAGGCCGCCAATTGGGCGCTAAAGGGCGCGGCCGCGCGTCTCTCCGCCGAAAAACGCAAGATCGTCACCCTCGCCACCGAACATGCCTGCGTGCTCGATACGGTCGAGTGGCTCGGAACACAGGGTTTCGAGATCGATGTCCCGCCCGTGCAGCCGAACGGCCTCGTCGATCTCGACCTCCTCGCCAGTCGCGTCGACGCCCGCACCGGCCTCGTTGCCGCCATGCTCGTCAACAACGAGATCGGCGCCATCCAGCCCATCGCCGAAGTCTCCGCCATCGCCCGCCGCCGGGGGGCGCTCCTGTTCTGCGACGCCGTGCAGGGCTTCGGGCGTGTCCCGGTCCCGCTCGACGCCTGCGACATGGTCGCCCTCTCCAGCCACAAGGTTCACGGACCCAAGGGCATCGGCGCACTGTGGATTCGCGACGGCGTCGCCGTCGACCCCTTGCTTCACGGCGGCGGCCAGGAGGGCGGTATCCGCTCCGGCACGCTTTCGCCCGCCCTCTGCGTCGGCTTCGGCGAGGCTGCCCGGCTGCTCGTCGAACGGGAAGGAAAGGATCATGCCCATGTTGAGCGTCTATGGACCAGGGCGCTGTCGCTGCTCAGCGGATGGGCTGTCAACGGTTCGGCCGAGCGTCGCTACCACGGCAATTTGAACATCCGGCGCGAAGGCCTGGATTCCGACCGCATGATCTCCGAAGTGCGGGGCGTCGCCTTCTCCGCCGGCTCCGCCTGCGCGAGCGGCTCCGGACGGCCCAGCCATGTCCTCGCCGCTCTCGGCCTCGACGACCGCCAGGCGCGCTCCAGCATCCGGCTCGGCTTCGGCCGCTACACGACGGAAGAGGATATGATACACGCCCTCACGCTCATCCAGGAGGCGGCGGATCGTCAGCGGAGCTTCGCCGCGTGACTCGAATCCGCTTCATCTCGGCCGACGGCTCGCAAGTCAGCGAAGTCGACGCCCCCGCCGGCGAGCGCCTGCTCGACATCGCCCAGGATCACGGCCAGCCCCTCGAAGGCACGTGCGAGGGTCAGATGGCCTGCTCGACCTGCCACGTCATCGTAGACGCCGGGGACTTCGCCAAGCTCCCGCCGGCCAGCGAGGAGGAGGAAGACATGCTCGACCTCGCCCTCCACGTCACCCGCCACTCGCGCCTTGCCTGCCAGATCTGGACCAGCGAGACGCTCGACAGCCTCACCGTCCGAATGCCGGGCGGCAGTCACAATATGCAGGGTCGTTGATTTGGCACCCGAACTCCCCCATATGCGCCGCGGGAGTCGGGCGGACGGAGTCGTCGCCAATCCGGTCAGGTCCGGAAGGAAGCAGCCGTAACGATTTCGCTCCGGGTCGTTCCGGCTCCCACCTTTCCCGAAATCTGTCTGCCATTCTGGCCTGATCGATGCACCGGTTTGGCGCGCCATTTTTGTTCTTTTTTTGTTCTTTCCTGCAGCCGTGTCGACCGGCTAAACTGTCGTCATGACCGCTGATCCTTCCCCCGCTTCAGGTATCGCGTTCGTGCGTCCGCCGATACGCACATGCCAGGCCTTGAAATGCCGCTCGAAAGAAGCGGAGCAAGACCGGAAGCTGTCAAAGCTGACGAGAATCCCGTGCCAGCCAATACAGTTCGTCGGCTTTCGACCGATCCTGACCATTTCCCCGGTCATCGCCTGGGCCTCCAACGAGCTTTCGCTGGCATGCGGGCAGGGGGCTGCTTAGGTTAGTCCGATGGCATCCGAATCCCCCGACTCCATCGGCCTCGGGCTCGACGAGCCGCCGCAGCCCGCCAAGGCGCTGCCCTACCGTGTGCTCGCCCGCAAATATCGGCCGCAGTCGTTCGACGAACTGATTGGACAGGACGCGATGGTGCGGACGCTGGGCAACGCCATCCAGCGCGATCGGCTGGCGCACGCCTTTTTGCTGACGGGCGTGCGCGGGGTGGGGAAGACCTCGACCGCGCGGCTTATCGCCAAGGCGCTGAACTGCATCGGGCCGGACGGGAAGGGCGGGCCGACGATCGAGCCCTGCGGCGTGTGCGAGCCCTGCATCGCCATCGCCGAGGGACGCCATATCGACGTGGTCGAGATGGACGCCGCCTCCAACACCGGCGTCGACGACGTGCGCGAGATCATCGAGGCGGTGCGCTATGCGGCCGTTTCGGCGCGCTACAAGGTCTACATCATCGACGAAGTCCATATGCTGTCGAAGAACGCGTTCAATGCGCTTCTGAAGACACTGGAAGAACCCCCTGCGCACGTTAAGTTTCTGTTCGCCACGACCGAGGTGAACAAGGTGCCGGTGACGGTGCTCTCCCGCTGCCAGCGTTTCGACCTTCGCCGCATCTCCGCCGACCAGCTGGCCGCCCATTTCGCCGAAGTCTCCGCCAAGGAGGGCGTCGAGGTGGAGCCCGAGGCGCTCGCCCTGATCGCCCGCGCGGCGGAAGGCTCGGCCCGCGACGGGCTCTCCATCCTCGACCAGGCCATCGCCCATGGCGCGGGCGGGGTCACCGCCGATCAGGTGCGCGCGATGATCGGCCTTTCGGACCGGGGCGCGATCCGCAATCTGCTCGGCCTGCTTCTTTCCGGCGACGCGCCGGCGGCGCTCTCGGTGGTGAAGGAGCAATATGACCTCGGGGTCGAGCCCGCCGCGCTGCTGCGCGGCCTTCTGGAAAGCGTCCACGGCATCACCCGCGCCAAGGTGGGCGGCGCGGTCGATCTCGCCCAGAGTAAGGAGGAGCGCGACGCCTATGCCGACTGGGCGCGCCGCCTCAGCTATGCCCTCATCCACCGCCTCTGGCAGCTGTTGCTCAAGGGCCTGAGCGAGGTCCAGACCGCCGCCATGCCCCTGGAGGCGGCCGAAATGGCGCTGCTTCGCGTCATCCACGCCAGCGAAATGCCCGATCCCGGCGCGCTGTTGGAGACGCTGGCGACCGGCGAAGCCGTTCCCGCGACCTCCCGGGCGGCTTCGTCCGCAAAGGAAGAGCAGGGGTCGATGCTGAAAGCGCCTTCGACCTTCGCTGGCCTTGTCGATCTCCTGGCGCACGGCGGCAAGCCGCACCTGGCCCAGATGCTCCACGATTTTGTCGGTGTCGTCCGCTACGAGCCGCCCGCTCTGGCTTATCGTACGACCAAGCAGCTCGCCGCCGATTTCGCCCGCGATCTTGCCGCCTCGCTGAAGGCACTAACGGGAACGAACTGGACCGTCGAAGCGTCTGAGGGCGAAGCGGAGCCGACCTTGCTGGAGCAGGAAAAAAGCGCCGCCGATGCACTGCGTCAGTCGGTGCTCGACACGCCGATCGTCAAGGCCGCGTTCGAGGCGTTTCCGGACGCCGAACTCGCCGATTACACCCTCAAGGACACACGGAGCGCCTGAATGCCCAATCTCGACGACCTCATGAAGATGGCCCAGGAGGCCCAGGCCGAACTGCAGAAGGCGCAGAACAATCTCGATTCCATCGAGGTCGAAGGCGTTTCGGGCGGCGGCATGGTCAAGATTCGCGCGACCGCCAAGGGCCGCATCATCTCCGTGGACATCGACGAAAGCCTGCTAGCTCCGTCCGAAAAGCAGATGGTCGAGGACCTGATCGCCGCCGCCATCAACGACGCGCGCGGCAAGGCCGATGTGGCGGCGGGTCAGGAGATGCAGAAGATCACCAGCGGCCTGCCGCTGCCGCCGGGGTTCAAGATGCCCTTCTGAATTGTTGCCGGCGAACGCCCCTACATGCCGACTGGTTCGAGCTCGTTCTCTTCGGGCTGGGACGTCGGAGGCGGCGGCGGCTCGATTTCGATCGGAACCTGATTCAGAACCGGCTCTTCGATGGTGATGGGCGGTCCGATGTCGGGCGCTTCAAGATAGTCCTCCGCCTGTTCCGGCTGCGGAGCGGGCGCAGGCGCAGGCGCCGATTCCCTGCGCTTTGTCGGCGTGGGCTCCTCGGCCGGCCCGACGGGCGCCAGGCGCTCGCCGTCGCCTTCGAGACAGGCATCGAGGTTGTCCCGCGCCACGACGCCGATCCGCGCCGCGATCGAATTGCCGTAGCGGCGCGTGAAGCCGCTCGGGGAAGTGGCCTCGCGCTCCTTGGGAAGTGGCAGGACGGCCGCGATCCGGGCCGCCTCAGTGCGGCTAAGGCTGGACGCGTCCTTATCGAAATAACGCTCGGCGCCGGCATTCACGCCATAGGTGCCGATGCCGGTCTCGGCGATGTTGAGATAGACCTCCATGATCCGCTGCTTGGACCAGAGATTCTCGATCAGCAGCGTGAACCAGGCCTCAAGCCCTTTGCGGAACCAGCCGCCGGCCTGCCAGAGAAAGGCGTTCTTGGCCGTCTGCTGGCTGATCGTCGAGCCGCCCCGAACGATCCCGCGCCTTTGGGCATTCTCCCGCATCGCCTCCGCGATCGCATCGACGTCGAAGCCGCGATGGCTGCAGAATTTGCTGTCCTCGCCGGCGATCACGGCGCGCTTCATGTCGTCGTCGATCTCGCCGATCGGCATCCAGTCCTGTTCGATCTCATGCCCATCGACCAGGTCGCCGATCATCGTGAAGGTGATCGGCGGCGGCACGAAGCGGTAGAGCAACACCCATAGGACGCTGCCGACCAGGAAAATGAGGACCGCGCCCACGATCCACGACGAAATGCGGCCGAACCAGCCGCGCTTCGGTGCTCTGCGTTTCGATTTACCCCGCGCCATGGCGGTTGATTAGCGGCCGGCGCGGCTCTCGTCACCCCGGCGCGTGAACGTCACCCCGGCGCAGGCCGAGGTCTCGTGTCGCCCATTGTGACTTCTTGTCCCGAGATCCCGGCCTTCGCTGGGATGACGGGGGAGCGGACTTACCCGGCCGGAAGCAGTTTCCGTTCGCCGGCGAGGTGCATCAGCGCTTTTTGCAGCTTTTCGAACGCCCGGACCTCTATCTGGCGAATGCGCTCGCGACTGACGTCATAGACCTGGGAAAGCTCTTCGAGGGTCTTCGGATCCTCCGAAAGGCGCCGTTCCGTCAGGATATGCTTCTCGCGGTCGTTCAGCGAATCCATTGCCTTCACGAGCAGCTCGTGACGGACCTTGGATTCCTCCGCGTCGGCGACGCGCTCGTCCTGCAGCGGTTCGGTATCGACCAGCCAGTCCTGCCACTGGCCCTCGCCCTCTTCGCGTAATGGCACGTTGAGCGACGTATCGCCGCCCATCGCCATGCGTCGGTTCATCGAGATCACGTCGTCCTCGGAAACGCCGAGGTCCTTCGCGATCTTCTTCACGTCTTCCGGCTTGAGGTCGCCGTCCTCGAACGCCTCGATTTGGTTCTTCATCCGCCGAAGGTTGAAGAACAGCTTCTTCTGCGCCGCCGTCGTGCCCATCTTGACGAGGCTCCACGAGCGCAGGATGAATTCCTGGATCGACGCGCGGATCCACCACATCGCGTAGGTGGCCAGGCGGAAGCCGCGTTCCGGCTCGAACTTCTTCACGCCCTGCATCAGGCCGATATTGCCCTCGGAAATCAGCTCGCTGACGGGCAGGCCATAGCCGCGATAGCCCATCGCGATCTTGGCGACGAGGCGCAGGTGCGAGTTGACCAGCTTGGCCGCCGCATCGGTGTCCTGATGCTCGGTCCAGCGCTTGGCCAGCATATATTCCTCCTCGGGGGCGAGGATGGGGAATTTCTTGATCTCGGCCAGATAGCGATTGAGGCCCGCTTCACCACCGGTGGCGGGGATAGTCGCCGGAACCTTGCTGCCGCTTGCCATATTCGTCTCATTCTCCCTGCGCCGCACGTTATACTACGTGGCGATACTTGCTTGCTATACGGTAAGCGCCCTGAACAGTTCCTGCATGTCGGACGGAATGGCGCTTTTGAAGGACAAATCCGCCTTCGTGACCGGATGGTGGAACCCCAGTTCTGCCGCATGAAGCGCCTGGCGCTTGAAGTCCAATTGATTGAGTAACTCACGGTGAACGATTCTGGTGCGCCCATAGACGGGGTCGCCGAGCAAGGGGTGCCCGATCGAGGTCATATGGACGCGCACCTGGTGCGTCCGCCCGGTCTCCAGCCGACACTCGATCATGGCCGCTTCCTTCAGCGGCGTGATCAGCCGGTAATGCGTCACCGCCCGCTTGCCGCGCCCTTCGTCGACGATCGCCATCTTCTGGCGGTTGGCCGAGGAGCGGGCGAGGGGGGCGTCTACCGTGCCACTGGGTGGATTGGGCAGGCCGGCGACGATCGCGCGATAGCCGCGCTCGATGCTGTGCTTCTTGAACTGCGCCGACAGCCCCTCGTGGGCTACATCGGTCTTGGCGACAACCAGCAGGCCTGACGTATTCTTGTCGATGCGGTGGACGATGCCGGGGCGGGCGACTCCGCCGATGCTCGACAGCCGGCCCGCGCAATGATGGAGCAGGGCGTTTACCAGCGTCCCGTCGAGATTGCCGGCCGCCGGGTGCACGACCAGCCCGGCCGGCTTGTCCACGACCAGCAGATGCTCGTCTTCGAAGACGATCTCCAGCGGGATGTCCTGCGGCTCGTTATGCGCCGGGGCGGGAGCGGGGATGGTGATCGTGTAGGCTGTACCGGTTTTGGCCTTGGAGGCCGGGTCCCGCACCGCCACGCCTTCGGCGTCGCGCACCTGGCCGCTGCTGATCAGCGCCTTCAGCCGCTCGCGCGAAATCGTGGGCAGCGTCGCCGCGAGCGCGCGATCCAGCCGCCAGCCCGCGGCATCGTCGGCGATCGTTGCGATTATCGTAGAAGCCCCCCGATCCATCGGACGGGGGATGTGGGTATGAAGCAGGAAGAAATCAAGAACGGCCCAAGCGCCGCCTTGCAACCTGAGGCCTCAAGCGCCAATAGGCATGAACGAGAGAGACGCAGATCACGCCGAGGGGCCCAACCGGATGAAATCCCATGAATTCGCCAGCCTTCTTTGTTCGCGCCTCTGTCATGACCTGCTGAGCCCCGTCGGCGCCCTCAACAACGGGATCGAGCTGCTCTCCGACGAACATGATCCGGAGATGCGCGCGCGCTGCCTCGACCTCCTCGGCGAAAGCGCCCGAGCCTCCGCCAACAAGCTCAAATTCTTCCGCCTCGCGTTCGGCGCCGCCGGCGGCTTTGCCGACGATGTCGACACGCGCGAGGCCCGGGTCGCGATCGAGGGGCTTTTCGGCGGCGAGGGGCGGATCCAGCTTGGCTGGATGGTCGACGAGCCGACGATGAGCAAGTCGGCGCTCAAGGTCCTCTTGAACCTGGTCCTCATCGCCGGCGATGCCCTGGTCCGCGGCGGGCGGCTCGATGTCGGTGCCGAGAGGCATGGCGACGGGCTCGACATCGTCATTCGCGCCGAAGGCAGCCGCATCGTCCTCGATCCCGAATTGAAGCGGACGCTGTCGGGGGATAGTTCCGAGGATCAGATCGCCCCTCGCGCCGCCGCGGCCTGGCTCGTCCATTGCCTGGTCGCCGAGGGCGGCGGGCAGGTCCAGGTGATGGACAACGAAGAGGGCATGCTGCTGATCGGAGCCTCGCTGCCGGCCTGAGCCCTCGGCGAGTAAACGCCTCCTTTACCAACTCCTCTCCATAAGCGCTCCATCACCCGTTCCGGATGGGGCCCGATGGAAGACCTGATCAACGAATTCATCGCGGAAACGCGCGAGATGCTCGAGGCGTTGGGCGGCGAGATCGTCGCCTGGGAGGCTGAGCCCGACGACCGTGGTCGCCTCGACGAGATTTTCCGCTTCGTTCACACCGTCAAGGGCAATTGCGGCTTCTTCGATCTGCCGCGCCTGGAAGCGCTGAGCCACGCGGCCGAGGACGTCCTCGCCGATGTCCGGGCCGGCAAGCGCCGCGCCGATCCTCGGCTGGTCACCGCCGTCCTGGCGATCATCGACCGTATCGGCGAGCTCGTGCAGGCGCTCGAAACAGGAGAATCCATCTCCAGCAGCGACGACAACCAGCTTATCGCGGCCCTCAGCGAGACCGGCGACAGCGCCGCGCCGGAGCACGAAGCGGGCACCGGAGCGGTCATAGAGGCTCGCAAGAGCCTTCGCAGCATCAGGCTCTCCGTCGATTTGCTCGACCGCATGATGAGCGGCGTGTCGGACATGGTGCTCGCCCGCAACGAGCTCGCGCGCCGCCTGCGTGAGGCGCCGGGCAACCTGGCGATCGAATCCGCGTTCGAGCGGGTCTCGGGCTGCATCGCCGAGATGCGCGACGCGATCACCCGCACGCGCATGCAACGGATCGACAATCTCTTCGTCAGCCTGCCGCGCATGGTCCGCGACCTCGCCGCCGAGCTCGACAAGCAGGTGACTCTCGAAGTGGACGGCGGCGATGTCGAGCTGGACCGCGAGATGATCGAGATGATCCGCGATCCGTTGACCCACATCGTCCGCAACGCCGTCGACCACGGCATCGAGCCGTCCGATGAGCGGGTTAATGCCGGCAAGCCTCTCACCGGATCGCTCCGCGTCTCGGCGCGGCAATCGGGCAATCAGATTCTGATCGAGATCGTCGACGACGGTCGCGGCATCGACGGCGAGCGGCTGGTCCGCAAGGCCGTCGGCGCGGGGGTCATCAGCAGCGAGCAGGGGGAGCGGCTATCGCATGCCCAGCGCATCGCCCTCATCTTCCAGGCCGGCCTGTCGACGGCGCAGGAAGTCACCGCCATATCCGGCCGCGGCGTGGGCATGGACGTGGTCCGTGCCAATATCGAAAGGATCGGCGGGGTCGTCGATATCGAGAGCAAGTTGGGGCAGGGGGTGCGACTCACTCTTCGCGTTCCCCTGACGCTCACGATCATTCCCGCCCTCACTGTCAGCGTCGGGGGGCACAACTACGCCATTCCGCGCTCCGCGATCGAGGAGATCGTGCGCAGCAAGAACAACAGCGTGAAGATCGAATCGGTAGGCGGAGCCCGCATCGCGGGCATACGCGACAAGCGCATTCCGCTGGTGTCGCTGGGCGACATCCTCGGCGTCGAGGAAGGGAGCGAAATGGCCGATCAGAGCATGATCGTCCTGAAGCCCGCCGGAGGCGACGTCTATGCGCTCGCCGTCGATCTCGTGCACGATCATGAGGAGTTGGTGGTGAAGCCTGCGGCGCCCGTCGTCATGGCCACCGGACTCTATGCCGGCACCACGCTCGCCGACGATGGCAGTCCGATCCTTCTCCTCGATCCATCGGGCATCGCGGCATCGGCCGGTGTCGTCCTCGACCAGAACGAGATCGACAAGCTGACGGCTAAACCGGTGACGGAGCGGGCGACGGACGATGAGACGCCGGCCTTGCTCTTCCGCACGATCGAGGGCGCCAAACGCGTTATCCGTCTCGCGGTCGTGGAGCGCATCGAGGACATCCCTCCGGAAGCCATCAAGCGCAGCGCCGGGCGCATGCGCGTGGCGGTCGGCGGACGCATCCTCCCGCTGGCCGGCTGCAGCGAAAAGCCGGACGGGCCGATCCGTATCCTTCGCCTCTCTGACGGCGTCACCGAGCTCGCCTACGGCTTTGCCGAAGTGATCGACCTTGTCTCGCTGGGCCCGGATTGGCAGCCGGCAAGCTCCCTCGGCGAAGTTGGAGGCGTTACCCTGATCGGTGGCGACCAGGTCGAGGTGATCGACACCTACTGGCTGTTCGGCGCCCATGGCCGTGACGGCGCCGCCGAGGCGTCGAGGCCGGTCTGCGCGCTGCCGCGGGACGATGGCTGGATGGAGCATATATTGCGTCCGATCGTCGAAAGCGCTGGCTATCGCGTCGTCGCCGCCGACGAACCCCAGGCCGCGGAGGCGGACGTAGTGATCGCCAGCGCCGACGCGGAGATCGGTTCGGTGAACGGCGGCAAAGTGCTGAAGATTCGGGCCCATCTCGATCCCGCCAATGAAAATGACGACAGCATCTACCGCTACGACCGCGCCGGCCTGCTGAGCGCCCTCAGCACCCGCGCCGCGATCCGCAGGAAGGACGGGGAATGACGGAGCTTCTCCTCATCATCGCACTGGCCGGGCAGCGCGTCGCGATTCCCGCCGAAGACGTCGAGGCGGTCGTCGAAATAGAGGGCCTGACTCCGATCCCCCGAGCCGCCGATCATGTCGCCGGACTGGCGGCGCTGCGCAGCCGGGTCCTGACCGTGATCGACTGCTCGGCCTCGATCGGGCTCGGCCGTTCCTGCATCGACGGTCCGCGCGAGGCGATCGTCGTCGAGACGGACGGTCACCCCTATGCCCTGCTCGTCGAAACGGTCGAGGACGTGATCGAATTTTCAGGGAAGGTCCGCCCTGTGCGCACTTCGCTTGCCAGTGGCTGGCGGCGCGTCGCCAGGGGGATGGTCGAAGCGGGAGAGGACCTTCTGCTGCTGGTCGACACCCAGGCTCTACTGGCGGGCCCTGCCGCAGTAGCCGCCTGAGCGCCTTAACATAGTCATTACTAATTGCGGCTAGCCTTCACGGAGCGGCCGAAAAAGTGAGAGTGGAATGAAAAACTGTCTTGTCGTCGACGATTCCAAGGTAATCCGCAAAGTCGCGCGCCACATATTGGAAACGCTCAACTTCACTGTCGACGAGGCGGAGGATGGCCGCGAGGCTCTCTCCCGGATCGAGAGCAGTGTCCCCGACGTCGTCCTTCTCGACTGGAACATGCCCGTTATGAGCGGAATGGAGTTCCTTCGCACGCTCCGCCAGCAAAAGCTGGGCAGCCAGCCCAAGGTCGTTTTCTGCACCACCGAGAATGATGCCGCGCACATCCGCGCCGCGATCGATGCCGGCGCCGACGAATATGTCATGAAGCCGTTCGATCGCGAGACGCTGGAGAGCAAGCTGCAGATCGTCGGGGTCGTGTGACACAGCCCTTCGCGACGGTGCCGGCGCGCCCCGTCAGGACCAGCGATCAGACGCGCCAGGAGCCGACCATCCGGCTGATGATCGTCGATGATTCGCCGATCGCGCGCGCCGTCTTGTCGCGCATGTTGTCCGCCCACAAGGACTTCGAGATCGTCGCGCTAGCCGGCAATGCCAGCGAGGCGCTCGACGCTTTGAAAAGCGTCCGAGTGGACATCGTTCTCCTCGATGTCGAGATGCCCGGAACAAGTGGTCTTCAGGCCCTTCCCGAGATATTGAAACGCGGCCATGGTGCGCGCGTCCTGATCGTGTCCTCGATCTGCGAGCAGGGTGCCGAAGCGACCGTCAAGGCCCTGGCGCTTGGAGCGGCGGACACGCTCCCCAAGCCCGGCACCGGTAGTTTCGCCGGCCGCTTTTCGGAGGTGCTGGCCGAACGGCTGCGCCGGATCGGCCGGGTCGATCAGGCAAAGGTCGGCGGGGCCGCTGCCTTGGCTGCAGAAACAGTCGAAGTGGCGCTTCGCGCGATGCCGAATTCGTCTCTTTCCTGCCTGGCTCTCGGAGCCTCGACCGGCGGCCTCTATGCCCTTGGCGAGTTTCTGAAGGCGTTGCCGGGGCCCATCGGCGCGCCGATACTCATTACCCAGCATCTGCCCGATGTGTTCATGCCCTTCTTCGCGCGGCAGATCGCCGCCGCATCGGGGCGGCGCGCGCAGGTAGCGGTGGAGGGCATACCCCTCCAGGCGGAGCAGATATTCATCGCGCCGGGCGACGCGCATCTCTGCCTCGCCCGCGGCGGAAGAGGCGTGTGCGTCAGCCTCAGCCGAGCGCCGGCGAGCTCCGGCTGCCTGCCATCGGTCGACAACATGCTGTGGTCGGTAAGCGAAATCTACGGCAGGAACGGGCTCGGTATCGTGTTCAGCGGCATGGGCCGGGACGGGCTGGTCGGCAGCGCGCGACTCGTCGACAGCGGCGGGACCGTGCTGGTCCAGGATCAGCAGACCTCGGCCGTCTGGGGCATGCCCCGCGCGGTCGCGGAGGCGGGACTGGCCTCAGCCGTCCTGTCTCCTCCCGATCTCGCCGCGAGAATCGTCGCCCGCGTACGGGGAACGCCATGGAGGTGAATGACGCCTCCAGCCGCATCCTGGCGGGCTTGCTCGAAACCCGGACCGGCCAACAGCTGACGATCAGCCGCCGCTGGCGCATCGAGACGGCGCTGAAGGCGCTGATGCGAGAGCGCGCCATCGGCACGCTGGACCAGCTCATCGCCACCCTCGTCGCCGGCCGGGAACCCGGTCTCGCCGAAGAGGTGGTCGATGCGTTGCTCAACAATGAAACCTATTTCTACCGCGACCGCGCCCCGTTCGACCTGCTTCTGAACGGCGCCGTGCGACGGCTGGAGCGCACGCGAGCGGCCGAGAAGCGACTGAGCATCTGGTGCGCCGGCTGCTCGACGGGGCAGGAAGTCTACTCGCTCGCCATGGCTTTCGCCGAGGACTCCGTGCGGTGGCGCGGCTGGAAGATCGATATCATCGGAACCGATGTCTCGCGCGGCGCGATCGAGCGCGCGCGGACCGGGCTATATTCCCAGTTCGAAGTGCAGCGCGGATTGCCGGTGCTGCAGATGATCCGCTGGTTCGAAGAGGAAGAGGGCCAGCAGTGGCGCATCAGGCCGGAGATACGTGACTCGGTTCGCTTCCAGCACCACAGCCTGGCCGAACCACCGCCGCGCCCGGGCCGGTTCGACGTCATCCTCTGCCGCAACGTGCTTCTCTATTTCTCCAACGAGATGCGCCGTGCCGTGTTCGACAAGCTCGCCTCGGCGAGCGCAGCCGACGCCATATTGATGCTGGGCGCAGGCGAAACCGTCATCGGACAGACGGAGGAGTTCGTGTCCGACCCCGATCATCGCGGCCTTTATATGCGGCGCGAGCGCAGCGGTGTCGTCGAGCCGCGGCGGTCGAGCGTCGGCTAACGACCTCCGGACCCTTGACGCGCGCCCCGTTTTCGCGCGCAAAGGGCGCATGAACGGCATCATCGACTGTCCCTCGCCCAATTTCGATGAGCGCGCGCTGCCCGTCACGATGCTGGTGCTTCACTATACCGGCATGGTGGACGCCGCGTCGGCGATCGAGCGGCTGAGGGATCCGGAGGCGGGCGTCTCCTCCCATTATCTGGTCGCCGAGGACGGGCAGGTTCTGCGCCTGGTCGATGAGGACAAGCGGGCCTGGCACGCCGGCCGTTCCCATTGGCGAGGGGTGACCGACGTCAACTCCGCCAGCATCGGCATCGAAATCGTCAACCCGGGGCACGAGTTCGGTTATCAGCCCTTTCCCGAAGAGCAGATGGACGCGCTCGTCCCGCTCGTCGCCGATATCGTTCGCCGCCATGCCATTCCGCGCGCCAACGTCGTCGGCCATTCGGACATCGCGCCGGACCGTAAGCAGGATCCGGGCGAGCTCTTCGAATGGTACCGGCTGGCGAAGGTCGGCCTCGCGGTGCCACGGCCGGTCAGGAACCTCATCGACCCCAACTGGACCGACGCAGGCTTCCTGCTCGCCCTCGAACGCTACGGTTATGACGTGCGCGACCCGGCGGCGGCGACGACCGCGTTCCAGCGCCGGTTCCGGCCCGAGCTGGTGGATGGCGTGATCGACGGCGAGACCCGTGCCATCCTGCTGGGCCTCCTGCTCGGCAACGGCTGATTCGCGCATATTGGACAGCGGGCACGGAGTCGCTACATAGGCGGAGCCAGAGGGTCGGGCGGCCGCGGCTCGCGCAAGCGGGGCGAGGAAAGTCCGGGCTCCACGGAACGACGGTGCCGGGTAACGCCCGGCGGCCCCGGACCTGATCCGGGGTCAGGGACAGTGCAACAGAAAGAATACCGCCGGTCTTCGGGTCGGCAAGGTCGAAAGGGTGCGGTAAGAGCGCACCGCGCCTCCGGCAACGGCAGGCGGCACGGTAAACCCCACCGGGAGCAAGACCGAATAGGGGCGGCATAGGGGCCACGTTCCGGCTCGTCGCCCGGGTTGGTTGCATGAGGGGCGGAGCGATCCGCCTCCTAGAGGAATGGCCGCACAGGCGGGGAAACCCGCTGGACAGAACCCGGCTTACAGACCCTCTGGCATTACTTTCCGGGACGCGAGGCTGGCGCCGGCGACCCTTCAACTCTATCTGATGGCATAATGGCTAGAGCGACACGATCGAACGACTGGGGGTTTCCGCGCTGGCGCGGCTATGGCGGCAAGCGCGAGGCGGCCGAGGTGCGCCGGTGCGACCGCCATGGCTGCGACGAGCCCGGCGACAGGCCCGCGCCCAAGGCGCCCAACAAACCCGACCGCTGGTATTTCTGCGAGCGCCATGCCGCCGAGTACAATCGCAACTGGAACTATTTCGAGGGTCTGACGGCCGAGGAAGCGGCCGCCCGCGAGGCTGGCGAGCGGCGCGATTCCAAGGGTTTCGAGCAAGCGAGGCATTATGGCTGGGGAGGCCCCGGCGACGGCAGCCGAAGCCGCGACGAGATGCGCGCGCTGGACGTTCTTGAGTTGGAAGGCGATCCGGATTTCGAGGCGATCAAGGCCGCCTATCGCCGCCTCGCCAAGGCCAATCATCCGGATGTGGCCCCCGATGAGGAAGCGGCCGCCCGTTTCCAGGCGGTCCAGGCAGCCTATGACGTGCTTCGCAAGTCGGAGGAGCGCCGCGGCGCGCTGTCGCCCTAGCTACTCGGTGAACATGAAGGTCGCGGCCACATGGGCGACGGGATCGGCGTTGTCGCCATCGTGGGCGAGGCCGCGGACGAAGCCGACGCTTTTGGTGACCCGGTAGCATTCACCGCGGCCGATGATCGTCTTGCCGGGCGTGGCGGGGCGCAGGTAGTCGACCCTTAGGTCGAGCGTCGCCTGATGACGAAACTTGTCGAGCTTCACCCAGATGGCGAGGCTGGTCGCCATGTCCATCAGGCTGATGATCGGACCCGACGCGAGGATGCCGCTCTCGGCGACTCCGATCAGCTTCTCGTCATAGGGAAGGGCGAGCTCCACCCAATCCGGTCCGTGGTCATGATAGGCAATGCCCACCGCTGCGCCGTGCCCGACCTTGTCGGCATAGGACATGAAGAGCTTTGGATCGAAACCCTTCATGGTGCCCAGGTCAGGCCGGTTCATGCCTTCAGCCGCTCGGCCGTCCGGCGGATGAGCGCGATCATGTTGGGAATCCCCTGCGTCCGGTTGGAGCTTAGCTGGTTTCTGAGGTCGAACGGCGCCAGCGTGCCCTCGATATCGGTCGCAAGGATTTGCTCGGCGCTCCGATCCTGGACGGCAAGGAGAATCAGCGCCACGATGCCCTTGGTGATGGCGGCGTTGCTATCGGCCAGGAAGTGAAGGGTGCCGTCCTCGCGCTCGATCGGGTAGAGCCAGACCGCCGCCGAGCAGCCCCTGACCAGCGTCGCGTCGGTCTTGAGCGCGTCGGGCATCGGTTCAAAGTCGCGGCCGAGGTCGATCAGCAGCCGATAGCGATCATCGGCCTCGAGCAGCTCATAGTCCGCGAAAATGTCCGTGAGGGCAGTCATGCCATGCAGATAGTGTCGCTGTTCCGCTTCGTCACCTTCGGAAAATCGATCCGCGTCCTAGTGGTCCCTCAACAACTCGATCTCGCGTTCGAGACTGTGTTCCCTGTCGGTCGCGATCCTCTCGAGCACGGCGACACGGTCGCGCAGTGTCTTGATCTCGTCGCGCATCTTCTGTGCGTCGGGGTCGTCGGCGAGGCGGAGCTGCGTTCCGCCCGACTTATAGCGCGCCCTCAAAATCTGTCCCACGGTCGCGATCAGGACGATCGCCACCACCATCTCGAACGGACCCATCATCCTCTCCCGTCTGATCCTGTATATTAATTGGTCGGCCCGCGCAGGCTTTCAATCTCCTGCGTCAGGCGATGGCTGTCGTCGGTGACGATGCGTTCGACGGTGGCGAGGCGATCCTTCACCGCACCGAGCTCGGCGCGCAGCTGCGCATTTTCGGAGCTCAGAAGCTTGATCCGCTCCATCTGCTCATCGCTGTTCTTGGGATAGACGGCCTGACCCCAAGCGCCGTCGAGCGGGTAGCCGTTCTTGATGCGGAGCCAGGTGGTGAACACCCAGCCTGCGACACCGACGACGCCCACGAGGGCGACTACCGGAGCGAAATCAGCGAATGGGAACATCTTGAATCTCCCGTCTAATTGGCGCGCGGTTCGGCGCGCAGATCCTCGATCTCGGCCGCGAGGTCTGAACCCTTGTCGGTCGCGATGCGCTCAAGGACGCGCATGCGCTGCTCCAGCCGCTCGAGGTGGGCCGTCTGCGCGGCTGCCTTGTCGGCGGCGAGCACAGCTGCATGTTCGAGCTGCTTCTCCTTCAGCGCGGTCCAGCGCTTGAAAATGTCGTTGGCGACCCCCGCGATTACCGGCACGCCGACCACGATGACGAAGAATAAGACCCAGTTTTCCATGTGATCGCTCCCCTTTGCGCGCCTCAGCGCAGCTTTTCGATTTCGCGCGCGGTGCGCTCGGCCGGATCGGTGGCGATGCGCTCCAGCACCGCGATCCGCTCCTCCAGCCGGCTGACCTGGCCTTTGAGGCCCGCATTCTCGTTGGACAGAAGCTCGATCTGCCGGCCGGCGTCGGAGCTTTCGCTCTTCTCGGTCATTCCGCCCCACTCATTTTCGATCGGATAGCCGTGCTTGGCGCGGATCCAGCTTGTGATCAGCCAGGCCGCATAGGACATGGCGATGACGGCGATTACGAAAGCCGGGCTTCCCCAGGACATCTCTTTTCCCCTACTCTTGCTCTTAGCGCAGGCTTTCGATTTCCTGCGACAGCCGGTGATTGGAGCTGGTCACGTAAGTCTCCACGTCCGCCAGCCGGCGATCGATGTCGCGGAAGCGGGAACGGACGTCGCGAGCGGTGCGCCTCGGGTTGGCGCGCACGCCCTGCCAGAATTTCTTCTGCTCATCGTCCTGGCTGTAGAGTTCTCGGGGCTTCACCGGTGCCATCCACGCCGCCGCCCAATAGGCGATCAGCGTCCAGGGAAAACCGCCGACCAGCGTCAGGACCACGAGTCCGATCCTGACCACTGTGACGTCGATCCCGGTATAATCCGCGATGCCCGCACAGACGCCCGACCATTTCTTGTTCTGCTTATCCAGGTAGAATTTGGTGTGGCGGGGGGCGTTCATTTGCTGATCCTCCGGACGGGCTCTCTGTCCCGGTCCTCGATGCCGATGCTGGCCGGATCGCAGGCGATCTGGCGCCAGTTCGGGTTCTCCGCGGTCATGATGCGCTCGACGGTGCAGAGGCGGTCGTCGAGCCGGCGGGCGAGCTCGTGGAGCTCGTCGAGCAAATTCTCGTCCTCCGAGGTCAGCGTCGCCGCGCTCTTCCATCGCGTGATGTAGTGGAAGATCAGCCAGGGAAGGCCGAGGAAGAGGGTAGTGATCGCGATGGCGGGAATCAGGACGTCTTCCATGGCGATCAGCCTTCCTTCTTCGCGTCGCCGCTACGCGCGGCCTTCATCGCCTCGAGTTCGGCCTCGACCTTCTCGCTGTTCCTGAGCTCGGCGATCTCTTCCTCCAGCGTCTTCTGCGGCGCGCCGAGGCTCAGCGAATCGGCATGGCCTTCGGCAAAGTCGACCCGGCGCTCCAGCACGTCGAAGCGCGAGAAGGCCTCGTCGACCTTGGGACCCGCATACATTTCGCGCATGCGGACGCGGTTTTGGGCGCTTTCGAGGCGGTTCATGATCGCGTTCTGGCGGGTGCGGGCCTCGCGCAGCTTGGTTTGCAGCTTGGCGATGTCGCCTTCCGACGCACGGAGCGCGTCGTCTAGGACGGCGATCTCGGCCTTGAGGCTATCGCCCATGTCGGCGGCCTTCTGCTTCTCGACCAGCGCCGCCTTGGCGAGGTCCTCGCGGTCCTTGCTGAGCGCGAGCTCGGCCTTCTCGGTCCAGTTGTCCTGGAGCTTTTCGAGCTTGGCGATCTGGCGCCGCATTTCCTTTTGGTCGGCGATCGTCCGGGCGGCGGAGGCGCGGACTTCGACCAAAGTCTCCTCCATCTCCATGATGATCATGCGGATCATCTTCGCCGGGTCCTCCGCCTTGTCGAGAAGGTCGGTCATGTTGGCGGCGATGATGTCGCGGGTCCGTGAGAAGATACCCATGGGCTTAAGAACTCCTTGTATGTCGCTGTCGACGCCAGTCTACCATAGCACCAATCAGGCCAGGACCTCATGCGAAAGCGGAGCCTCGACGGTCTGGGCCGGCGCGATTTCAAGCGCGCGGGCCGGAGCGACGGCGGCGCCGACGAAGGCGGTGCTGAGCAATATGGCGCCGATGATGGAGGTGGCGATGTTCCTGATGTCGTTGCTGAGCATTATCTTACTCCCTGAACCGGGTTGATCCGATCCGCTCTGAGGCGGTTGCCAACTTTCTTTGCACCCATCGTGCCAAATCGGCGGAGTGGCCGAAAACTAAGGAAAATGAGCGGCGGGCCTCATATTTCACTTGCCAAGACGTGGCGTATTGTCCCAATTGTTGGGAATGGAGCGCAATACCCAGCTGGTCGGCCAGTCTTCCTCCTTTCTCGATGCGATCGAGCGGGCGAGCCGCGCCGCCCCGCTCGATCGGCCGGTGCTGGTGATCGGCGAGCGTGGCACCGGCAAGGAGCTGGTCGCCGAGCGGCTCCACCGCCTGTCCTCACGCTGGGACGGGCCGCTCGTCATCATGAACTGCGCGGCGCTTCCGGAAACCTTGATCGAGGCCGAGCTGTTCGGCCATGAGGCGGGCGCTTTCACCGGCGCCACCAAGGCCCGCGTCGGACGCTTCGAGGAAGCGGACGGCGGCACCCTGTTCCTCGACGAGTTGGGAACGCTGTCCAGCCCCGCCCAGGACCGGTTGCTGCGGGCTATCGAATATGGCGAGGTGACCCGTATCGGTTCCAATCGGCCGATCCGGGTGGACGCGCGCATCGTCGCCGCCACCAACGACAATCTGCCCAGGGCGGTCGACGAGGGGCGTTTCCGCGCCGATCTGCTCGACCGACTTTCTTTCGAGGTCGTCACCCTGCCGCCGCTGCGGCATCGCATCAGCGATATACCCGTTCTTGCCGACCATTTCGCCCGGCGCATGGCGCTGGAGCTGGCTTGGAATCAGTGGCCCGGCTTCAGCACCACCGCATCGTCGAGGCTCCTCTCTTACGACTGGCCAGGCAATGTCCGCGAGCTGCGCAACGTTGTGGAGCGCGCCGTCTATCGGTGGGAGGATCCTGAACGGCCGGTTGACGCGGTACAGTTCGACCCGTTCGAGTCGCCTTGGCGCCCCCTGCTCAACGACGACAAGCCCGCTTTGACCGAGCCGGAGCGGCGGGCCGTTCAGGCACCTCCGCCCGCCTCGGCTTATGATCCAGCGAGTTGCGCTGACTTCCGGCTGGCCGTCGCCGAATATGAAAAGGCCATCCTTGCGGCCGCGCTGGAGAAATGCCGCTGGAATCAACGCGCGGCGGCGACGGCCCTCCAGCTCAGCTACGACCAGCTACGCCACGCCATGAAGCGGCACGGAGTGATCGGAGGCGAGCGGCAATCGGCCGGGGCGGCGCGCGAGTAGCGGATTGCTTCGACATGGCTTTGGTCGAAACCGAAACGACCTTCGTCGAAACCCCGGAAGCGATGTCTCAATTCGTGCTATTCTAGCCCGGTCGGATTGTGTCCAATATCCGAGTAATCGAGGAGGCTATGATGATTGGCAAATTCCTCTGCGCCACCGCACTGGTCGCGGTCGCCGTACCCGCCGCGGCGGCCGTCACGGTCGTCGGAGGGAGCGCTGCCCAGTCCTGCTATGAGGCCGCGGCGTCGACCGTGGTGCTGAGCCACGACCTAGGTGTCTGTGACCGCGCCCTCTCTGAAGAGGCGCTGACCCGCTACGAGAGAGTCGCGACCCTGGTGAACCGCGGTATCCTGAAGATGAGAGACGGCCGCACGGATGCGGCGATCGTGGATTTCGATGCCGCGATCGCGGCGGACCCCGAACAGGCCGAGGCCTATCTCAACAAGGGTGTCGCGCTTTCCAAGAAGGACGGATGGGCGAACGCGCTGCCGCTCTTCACACTGGCGATCGAGAAGAAGACGTCCAAGCCGGCGCTCGCCTATTTCGGGCGGGGCGTCGCGCATGAGCTGACCGGCGACGTCCGGTCCGCCTATAATGACTACAAGATGGCGAGCACGCTCGAACCCGCATGGGATCGCCCGGTCGAGGAACTATCGCG
Organism: Allosphingosinicella sp.; assembly: GCF_036570505.1. GTDB lineage: Bacteria > Pseudomonadota > Alphaproteobacteria > Sphingomonadales > Sphingomonadaceae > Allosphingosinicella. The sequence goes on from NZ_DATCYB010000112.1 coordinate 37,442, forward strand.
GTTCACCATCAAGCGGAACTAGCCGCCGCTAATACAGAAAGGCCGGTCCCGCTCTGAGGCGCGCGGGACCGGGGTAAGCTTGCTTGTCGCCGGGTTCCGCGCCGGACCCGCGCGCATGATCGAGTGCTTCGTCTGCGCTGATTGAAAAAAATTTGCCCCTTTTCGCCGCCGTGGCGTTAGCTGCCTGTAACCCGAAAAACAGGAGATTCACGCCATGGCCTTCACGCTTCCCGACCTTCCCTTCGCAAAAGACGCCCTCGGCGACTATATGTCCGCCGAGACGCTCGACTATCATCACGGCAAGCACCACAAGGCCTATGTCGACAAGACCAACGGCATGGTCGGCGAGAAGGGACTGGAAGGCGTTTCGCTGATCGAGGTCGTCCGCGCCGCCAAGGAGAAGGGCGACAAAGGCCTGTTCAACAACAGCGCCCAGATCTGGAACCACAGCTTTTACTGGCAATGCCTCGCCGCGCCGCAGGGGCAGCGGCCGACCGGACGCTTGGCGGAGATGATCGACGACGCCTTCGGTTCGACCGACCAGCTCCTCGCCAAATTGAAGGAGGAGGCGGTTGGCCACTTCTCCAATGGTTGGGCCTGGCTGGTGCTCGACCGGGATAGCCTCAAGATCACGTCGCTCCACGATGCCGACACGCCGCTCGTTTACGAGGGCATGAGGCCGCTCCTGACGCTCGATGTCTGGGAGCATGCCTATTACATCGATTACCGCAACGCCCGGCCCGACTTTGCCGAGAAAGTGCTCGGCAATATCGTCAATTGGGAATTCGTCGCGCAGAACCTCGACGGCAACGGCGAGAGCCGGGCGAACCAGGGATGAAAATCCCTCCCCTCCCGTCTGCGGGAGGGGAGGCTAGCTCTTAAGCCTGTAGCCGGTCTTGAATATCCAGGCGACGATGCCGAGGCAGATGAAGAAGAAAGCGAGGGTGGCCGCCAGACTGATCCCCACGGCCACGTCCGATGTGCCGTAAAAGCTCCAGCGAAAGCCGCTGATGAGGTACACGACCGGGTTGAACAAGGTCACCGTCCGCCAGGGCTCCGGCAGCATTTCGATCGAATAGAAGGCGCCGCCGAGGAAAGTGAGCGGCGTCACGATCAGCATCGGGATGAAATTGAGCTGCTCGAAGCTCTTCGCCCAGATGCCGATGATGAAGCCGAACAGGCTGAACGTCGTCGCGATCAGCAGCAGGAAGGCGATCATCCAGACCGGGTGCAGGATCTGGATGGGCACGAACAGGCTGGCCGTCGCGAGGATGATGAGACCGAGCGCGATCGACTTGGTCGCCGCGGCGCCGACATAGGCCAGCACGATCTCCAGGGTCGAGACCGGAGCGGAGAGCAGCTCGTAGATTGTACCTGTAAACTTCGGAAAATAAATGCCGAAGCTGGCGTTGAAGATGCTCTGAGTGAACAGCGACAGCATGATCAGGCCCGGCACGATGAAGGCGCCGTAATCGACCCCGCCAATCTCCGTCATCCTGGAGCCGATCGCCGAACCGAACACGATGAAATAGAGCGACGTCGTGATGACCGGCGTCACGATGCTCTGCAGCCAGGTGCGGAGCGCCCGCGCCATCTCGAAGCGGTAGATGGCCCAGACGCCATAAGTGTTGAATGCCGCCACGCTCATTGCGCCGCCTTCCGCTCGCTCACAAGCCCCACGAAAATATCCTCCAGCGAGCTTTCGCGCGTGTGCAGGTCCTTGAAGCCGATGCCGGCGTCGCTCATCCGCCGCAGCAGCGACGGAATGCCGGTCCGGTCGGCATTCGCGTCGAACACATATTCCAGTTCGGCGCCGTCCGCCTTCAGCTCCAGAGGCCATTCGCCGAGTTCCGGCGGAATGCTGCTCATCGGATCGGCGAGGACGAGGGTGAGCTGCTTCTTGCCGAGTTTCTTCATGAGCTCGGTCTTTTCCTCGACCAGCACCAGTTCTCCGCGGCTGATGACGCCGACCCGGTCGGCCATCTCCTCCGCCTCCTCGATATAGTGGGTGGTGAGGATGATGGTCACGCCGCGTTCCCTGAGGCCCCGTACGAGCTCCCACATGTCGCGACGAAGCTCGACGTCGACGCCGGCCGTGGGCTCGTCGAGAAACAGGATTTCGGGCTCGTGGCTGAGCGCCTTGGCGATCATCACGCGGCGCTTCATGCCGCCGGAAAGTTCCATGATCTTGGATTTGCGCTTATCCCAGAGCGACAGGTCCTTCAGTAGCTTTTCGATATAAGCGGGGTTCGGTGGGAGGCCGAAGAGGCCGCGGCTGAAGGTGACCGTCGCCCAGACCGTCTCGAACGCGTCGGTGGTCAACTCCTGCGGCACCAGCCCGATCTTCGAGCGCGCCTGCTTGTATTCGCGCCCGATGTCGTGCCCATCCGCCTTCACCTCGCCCGAGCTCGGCTTGACGATGCCGCAGACGATGCTGATGAGCGTCGTCTTCCCCGCCCCGTTGGGGCCCAGCAACGCGAAAATCTCCCCTTTTTGGATATCGAGGCTGACATCCTTCAGGGCCTCCAGCCCGGAGGCGTAGCGCTTGGTGAGGTGGGAGACGGAAATTACTGGTGGCATAAACACTCCCCCGAAACTCTAAATAATACTCAGCCCTGCGGCGGGATGGGCGGCTCTTCCTTGACCTCGGCGACGCTGAAGCCGTGGCGCAGCAGCATCGGGATGTTCGCCATGGCAAAGGCCATGGATAGGGCCGTCACGCCCCAGACCTTCACGGTCAGCCATGTTTCGAAGTTGAGCCAGGCGCGCAAGACTTCGTTGAGCACCGCCATCGCGGCGAAGAATATCGCCCAGTTGCGCGACAATTTGAGCCAACCGGTTTCGTTCAGCCCTTCGAAGATCGGCCCGAAGACATAGCGGAGCAGCGGCCTTCGCGCCGCAAGGCCGGCGAAGAGCAGGACCGCGAAGCCCGCGTAGATGATCGTGGGCTTGAGCTGGATGAAGCTCGGATCATTGAGGTAGATCGTCAGGCCGCCGAAGCCGACGACCAGTATGGCCGAGATCCAGGTCATCGGCGAGACCCGCTTCAGCACGATCACCGACACGACGAGCGCGACGACGATCGCCGCCATGAATACCGCGGTCCCCATGAAGATGCCGGTAAATTTGTAGGCGATGAAGAAAGCGAGCAGCGGTCCGAAATCCAGCGCGAAGCTGAGACCCGCATGTGGCTTGGCTTTGGTTGTCGTGTTCATGCGTCGCTCTTCTGCGGGGCGCCTGCGATGGCGCGGGCGGCGTCATCCGCGTCGAAGGGGCGGAGGTCGTCCAAGCCTTCGCCGACGCCGATGGCGTGAATGGGAAGACCAAATTGCTCGGCCGCCGCGACGAGGACGCCGCCGCGCGCCGTGCCGTCGAGCTTGGTCATCACAAGGCCGGTGACGCCGGCAACCTCCTTGAACACCTCGATCTGGCCGAGCGCGTTCTGACCGGTAGTGGCGTCGAGCACGAGCACAACATCGTGCGGCGCCGCCGGATTGAGCCGCCCGAGTACGCGGCGGATCTTGGCGAGCTCGTCCATCAGGATTTTCTTGTTCTGCAGCCGGCCCGCCGTATCGACGATAAGGACGTCGATACCTTCCGCGGTCGCCTTCTTCACGCCGTCGAAGACGATGGCGGAAGGATCGCCGCCCTCGGGGCCGGTGATGATAGGCACGCCGACGCGGTCGGCCCAGATCTTGAGCTGGCCGATGGCGGCGGCACGGAAGGTGTCGCCGGCGGCGAGCAGCACGCCGTAATCCTGCTCCAGAAACAGGTGGGCGAGCTTGGCGATAGTGGTGGTCTTGCCGGAGCCGTTGACGCCGACGACCAGGATCACCTGCGGGCGCGGGAAGGCGTCGATCTCCAGCGGCGTGGCCACCGACGCCAATATCTTCGCCAGCTCCTCGGCGACGATTTCGCGCACGCCGAGTTCCGTAAGGCTGCGCTCGAACCGCTCGCGCGACAGCCGGTCGCGGACCTTGGCCGCCGTCGCGGGGCCGAGGTCGGAGGCGATCAACGCTTCCTCAATCTCGTCGAGTGTTTCGTCATCGAGAGCGGCTTTGGTGAAGAGGCCGGTGAGATTGTCCCCCAGCCTGTCCGATGTCTTCTTGAACCCGCCGCGCAGCCGCTCGAGCCAGGGAGTCTCGCTCAAACCGCGTCTCCGATCAGCATGTCGTTTTCGAGGGCGATGACGTTCACGGTCGCGATGTGGCCCACCGCCGCGCCCCCGGCAACCCGGACGGGCGCGAAATTTTCGGCGTGGCCCAAACCGTCCTTGCGCTCGACCAGCACATTCTGTCTCGTCCCGACGAGGCTCTGAAGCCACAGTGTCTTGCGACGCGCCGTAGCAGCACGAAGCCGCCTTGCCCGCTCCTTGATCGCCGCATGAGCCACCTGCGGCATGCGTGCCGCGGGCGTTCCCCTCTTGGGTGAATAGGGAAAGATGTGACCCATGACGATATCGCACTCGTCGATGAGGCGGAGGCTGTTCTCGGCCATTTCCTCGGTCTCGGTGGGGAAACCGGCGATGAGGTCGGCGCCAATCGCGATGTCCGGCCGCCTGGCCTTGAGCCTTGCCACGGTCTCTATCGCGTTCGCGCGATTGTGACGCCGCTTCATCCTCTTGAGGATCATGTCGTCGCCGGCCTGGAAGCTCATATGGAGGTGCGGCATGAAGCGCGGTTCATCGCAAATGACCTTCTCCAGCCGCTCGTCGATTTCCACGCTGTCGAGCGAGGACAGGCGGAGGCGGGGCAGGGTGGGGACGTATTTCAATATACGCTCGACCAGCCGGCCGAGGGTCGGGCGGCCGGGAAGGTCGGGGCCGTAGCTGGTGACGTCCACGCCCGTCAGAACGACCTCCCGATGGCCCTCGTCGACCAATGCCTTGATCTTGTCGACGACGAGCCCGGCCGGGACCGAGCGGCTGTTTCCGCGTCCGTAGGGGATGATGCAGAAGGTGCAGCGATGGTCGCAGCCATTCTGCACCTCGACAAAGGCGCGCGTGCGCTCCGAGAAGCCGGTGACGAGATGCGGGGCGGTCGTCTGGACCGCCATGATATCGGAAACCCTGGCTTCAGCTTCATCTGTGAAACTGGTCGCGTCGAACTTTTCCCGGTTGCCGAGCACCCGGCTCACCTCCGGCATTCCGGCGAACGTCTCGGGCTCGACCTGAGCCGCGCAGCCGGTGACGAATACCCGCGCTTCGGGCCGGGCGCGCTTGGCCCTGCGGATCGCCTGCCGCGTCTGGCGCACCGCTTCGTTGGTGACGGCACAGCTGTTGACGATGATGAGGTCGTCCTCGTCCGCCGCGAGGTGCCGCATTGCCACGCTCTCGGCGGCATTCAGGCGGCAGCCCAGGGTGATCACCTCGGGGCCGCTCATCCCAGGGTTTCCAGATCTATCTCACCGGTGAAGACGTGCGTCGCTGGGCCGGACATGCGGATGCGGCCGCCCGGTTCCCAGTCCACGGTCAGCGAGCCACCCGGAAGCCGCACCTCGACGGGGCGCTGGACCATATGCCGCCGGATGGCAGCCACCGCCGTCGCGCAGGCGCCGGTGCCGCAGGCCCGGGTGAGACCCACGCCCCGCTCCCAGACGCGAAGCCGAATGACGCCGTCCTTGACGGAGGCGATGTTGACGTTGACCCGCTGGGGGAAGAGAGGATCATTCTCGATCAACGGCCCGAGGCGTTCCAGCTCGACGGCATCCGCGTCATCGACGAAAAAGACGATGTGCGGATTGCCGACATTGACCGCGACCGGCTCCCGAAGCCCGTCCCAACCCACCGGCAGCGCCGACGTGTCCAGGGGGTAAGCGAGGGGGATGTCGTCCCACCCGAAGCGGGGTTCGCCAATGTCGACGGTGGCTCCATCGTCATGGGCCGCCGCGCCGATGACACCGCCCGTGGTCTCGATCCGCGCACCACCCCCTGCGAGCAGGGCGACGCAGCGGGACGCGTTGCCGCAGGCTTCGACTTCGCCTCCGTCCGCGTTGAAGATGCGCATCTTCATGTCCGCCGCTTGCGAAGGCTCGATGAGGATGAGCTGGTCGCAGCCGATGCCCGTCTTGCGGTCGGCAATATGGCGGGCCCGCGCGCTATCCATCTCCAGTGGCGTTTCGCGCGCGTCGAAGATGACGAAATCGTTGCCGAGACCATGCATTTTGTGAAAGCGGCGCTTCATCGCCCGCGCGATCTAGTGGGCGGCGGCTTCCAAGTCCACCATGCCGTGTCAGCGCGTCCGGCGCGTCCGGTCGCGATTGTTCATCCGCCGCCTCTGCGGCTCCTCGCCCCGGCGGACGGGAAGCAGGTTCCGCTCGGCCAGCAGCCTTCGCACGGCATCGGCGGGCATTGGGCGTCCGAACATCCAGCCCTGCCCCTTGTAGCTGCCGATCGATCGCAGCCGAGCTTCGATAAGCTCGTCCTCGATCCCCTCGGCCGTCACGGCGAGGTGGAGGCTTTCGGCTAGCCGGGTGATCGCGGTGACGATGGCGGCGCTCTCCGGGTTGTCGTTGATCGAGGAGACGAAGCTGCGGTCGATCTTGATCCGGTCGAAGGGAAGCGCGCGAAGATGGGCGAGCGACGAATAGCCGGTGCCGAAATCGTCGAGGGCGATGCGGATGCCCTGGTTCTTGAGGCTGCCGATGATCGACTGGGCGAGGCCGAGATTCTCGAACAACGAGCTTTCCGTGATCTCGACTTCCAGCCGCTCTGCGGAAAAGCCGGTTTCGACCAGCAGCTTCAGCAATTTCTGGGCGAGCCAGGGGTCTTTCAGCTGCGAAGGGGAAATGTTGACCGACAGGGTCAGCTGCGGATCCCAGCCGCGTGCTTCTTCGAAGGCCTGACGCATCACCGACATGGAAAGATCGCCGATCAGGCCGCATTCCTCGGCGACGCCGATGAACTCGTCGGGCAGGACGATGCCTCGCTCCGGATGCTGCCAGCGCGCGAGCATCTCGAAACCGTGGAGGCTGCCGCTGACAAGGTCGATCTGCTGCTCGAAATATGGGAGGAACTCGCCGTCGGGAATGCCGCGGCGGAGGCCCGCTTCGATGGCGTTGCGGCTCTGCAATTCCCGCTCCATGCTGCCGTCGAACCAGACATAGCGACTGCGGCCCAGCTTCTTCGCCGCGTGCATCGCGATATCGGCGCGGCGGAGCAGGGCGTCGACGCTGCCGCAATCATGGTCCGACCGCGCGATCCCGACGGATGCGCTGACATGGGTGTGAACGCCGGCGAGATCGAACGGCTTGCCGAGCCGTTCGACGATATAGTCGGCGGTCGCCTCCACCGCCGTCGCCCGGTCCGGATCGAATGGGAAGGCGACGGCGAATTCGTCACCGCCTATCCGCCCGCCCGCCGCGCCCACGGGCAGCGCCTTCTGGACGATGTCGGCGGTCGCGCGAAGGAGGTTGTCCCCGGTGAGATGGCCGTGGACGTCGTTGATCGTCTTGAAGCCATCGAGGTCGATGATCATGGTCGCCACGGCCCGCCGCTTCTGGGCGGCGGTCAAAAGAAGGTCTTCGATGGCGTCGCCCAGAGCGCGGCGGTTGAAGAAACCGGTCAGCGGATCGGTGGAGGCAAGCGTCTGCGCGCGCCGTTCGGCGGCGGTGCGCTCGATGACCTCGCGCCTGACGTCGCTGTAACGGCGGACCCCGTAGATGGTGAGGGCGACGTTGAGCAGCAGCAGCCCGATGACGAGGCCGCTATTGTCGGCGCCCAGCCGGAGCAAATGCTCCTTCAGCGCCTCTAAATAATAGTTGCCGAACGCGGCCAGGATCAGGAGAGCGCTCACCGCGATGCCGATGATCACGAAATCGGCGTTGTCGCGGCGGTCTTGCCTCTCCCTCGAGAACATGCTCGCCATATTAGTCCCGTTTCTCCCGTCCGCGAGCCCTCTGGTTTAGGGCGGCGGGCGTGAAAATGCGGTTAAGCCGGGGCGCGGTCTTGCCTTCGCTTGCCCGCGCCGCTATGCGCGCCCACATCCTGTTCACCGAATGGGTATGAGCTTGAAGCGCCCGAGGGCGCGCGCTGGCCGGCGAGGTTTCGCCCGCCGGCGCTTTCGTGTTTGGACGATGAGGCGAGGAAGGCGAGCATGTTCGAGAGTCTGAGCGATCGCCTAGGAGGCGTGTTCGATCGCCTGCGCGGCCGCGGCGCCTTGAACGAGGCCGATGTCCGCGCCGCCATGCGCGAGGTGCGGATCGCGCTTCTCGAAGCTGACGTCGCGCTCCCCGTCGTCCGCGAGTTCGTCGACAAGGCGACGGATAAGGCGATCGGCCAGCAGGTGCTGAAGTCAGTCACGCCCGGCCAGCAGGTCGTCAAGATTGTCCACGACGCGCTGGTCGAGATGCTAGGCGCCCACGCGTCCGACCTCGCCATAGACGTCACGCCGCCGGCCGTCGTCATGATGGTCGGCCTGCAGGGTTCGGGCAAGACCACCACCACGGCCAAGATCGCCAAGCGGCTCTCCGACAGGGAGCGCAAGAAGGTGATGATGGCGTCGCTCGACGTCGCTCGCCCGGCGGCCCAGGAACAGCTCGCGGTCCTCGGCACCCAGGCCAACGTTGCGACGCTGCCGATCGTGCCCGGTCAGCAGCCTGTCGAGATCGCTCGCCGCGCGCTACAGTCGGCCAGGCTTCAGGGCTTCGATGTCGTCCTGCTCGATACGGCGGGCCGCCTTCACGTCGACCAGGCGCTGATGGACGAGATGAAGGCGGTCGCCGACGTGTCGAGTCCTCAGGAAATCCTGCTCGTGGTCGACGCGCTCACCGGCCAGGACGCCGTCAACGTCGCCAAGAGCTTTTCCGAGCAGGTGGAAATCACCGGCGTCGTCCTCACCCGTCTCGACGGCGACGCCCGCGGCGGCGCGGCGCTGTCGATGCGCGCCGTCACCGGCAAGCCGATCAAGTTCGCCGGCGTCGGCGAGGGCATCGACAAGCTCGAAGGCTTCCATCCCGAGCGGGTTGCCGGCCGCATCCTCGGCATGGGCGACGTCGTCAGCCTGGTCGAGCGCGCCAGCGAGACGATCAAGGTCGAGGAGGCCGAAGCCCTCGCCCGGAAGATGGCGAAGGGCCAGTTCGACCTCAACGACCTGCGCAACCAGCTGCTGCAGATGCAGCGCATGGGCGGCCTCGGCGCCTTGGCCTCGATGCTTCCGGGCATGAAGAAGGTGGCCGGCGTTGCCCAGCAGGCGCAGGACGACAAGACCCTGCAGCGGCTCGACGCGATCATCGGTTCGATGACGCCGAGGGAGCGTTCCAAGCCCGAGTTGATGAACGCCAAGCGCAAGATCCGCGTCGCCAAGGGATCGGGCACGACGGTGCAGGACGTGAACCGTCTCCTGAAGATGCATCAGGAAATGGCGACGACCATGAAGAAGATCAAAAAGATGGGCGGGCTCGGCAAATTGGGCGCCCTGTTCGGCGGTGGCGGAGCAGGAGGCCCGGGCGGCATGATGGGTGGTCTTGGCGCCGGCGCCGGCGCTCCACCCGCCGGACTTCCGGGACTGCCCGGAGGCGCCGGCGGCCAGCCGTTCAACCTCCCGCCCGGCTTCGACAAATTTATCAAGAAATAAGCATAAACTCAGAAAGGACTTAACAATGGCAGTTGCAATCAGGCTCGCGCGCGGTGGCGCGAAGAAGCGTCCCTACTACAAGATCGTCGTCACCGATTCGCGCAATGCGCGCGACGGCAAGTTCATCGAGCGCATCGGCAGCTACAACCCGCTGCTTCCCCGCGACAGCGAAGAGCGCGTGAAGATCGACGCTGATCGCGCCAAGCATTGGCTGTCGGTCGGCGCTCAGCCGTCTGACCGCGTCCTTCGCTTCCTCGATCAGGCCGGCCTGATGGAACGCCCGGCCCGCAGCAACCCGAAGAAGGGCGAGCCCGGCGAGAAGGCCAAGGAGCGCGCCGAGGAGCGTGCCGCCAAGGAAGCCGAAGCCGCCGCCGCCCCGGCTGAAGAGCCCGCCGCTGAGAAAGCGCCGGCCGAGGAAACCGTCGCCGAGGCGGCTCCCGCTGAGGCCGCCGCCGAGGAAGCTCCCGTCGAGGAAGCTCCCGTCGAGGACGCTCCCGCTGAGGAGGCTCCCACTGAGCAGGCTCCGGCTGAGGAGGCTCCGGCCGAGGAGGCCACCGCCGAGGAAGCGCCTGCCGCTGAGGAGGCGACTCCGGCCGACGAAGCCGTCAACGAGGGCGAGTCCGCCGCCGCTCCGGCTGAAGGCGCCGAAGAGGCCGCTCCCGAGGAAGGTGCGGAAAAGGCTGAGGGCTAAGCCTTGGCCGATCAGCCGGTCACTCTCGCCGCCATTATCGGTGCTCATGGCATCGGCGGCGAGGTGCGGCTGAAGCTGTTCGCGGAAGGCCCGGAAAGCCTGGCCCGTCACAAGACGGTGCATGTGGGCGACCGGACGCTGACGCTGAAATCGGTGAAAGCGGGCGGTGGCGCACCCATCGCCCGCTTCGCCGAAATCACCGACCGGGCCGCCGCCGAGGCCTTGAGAGGCGAGCTCATGACGGTCCATCGCTCGGCCCTGCCGCCGCTGGAGGCGGGCGAATATTATCATGCCGACCTGATCGGCCTTCCCTGCCAGGATGCCGAGGGTCATCCGCTCGGTACCGTCGTCGCCGTCGAGAATTTCGGCGCGGGCGACATTCTCGAAATCGAAAAGCCGGGCGGCAAGACCGCCATGGTCCCGTTCCGGAAAGGCATTGCCGACCTGGCCGAGGGCAGGATCATCGTCGATCCCGAATTTCTCGCCTAAGACAATCGAGAACCGGCTCATTTCTCCCTGATGAGCGGCTGCGCCTTGTAAATCCGCAAATCCGACCTGTAAGGTAGCTGAAGGCGCGCCTTTATCAGCAGGGGACGGGAATGCGGGTCATAGGCAGCGTGCTGGCCGTGGCATTTCTTGTCGTCGCCCCTATAACCCCGGCAAGGGCGGCCGAGCCGATGCCCGCCGCGATCGCGCCGGTTCTGCCCGAAATCGATACGGCCTTTGCCAAGTTCCAGCGCGACAGCCATTCACCCGGCCTTGTCTACGGCATCGTCGCCGACGGTCGTCTGGTTCACGTCAAGGCATTGGGCGTGCAGGACATAGAGGCGCGCCGGCCCGTGACCGCGGATAGCCTGTTCCGCATCGCCTCGATGACCAAGGCGTTCACCGCGCTCGTGATCCTGAAGCTGCGGGACGAGGGAAAGCTCTCGCTGGACGACCTCGCCGAACAATATGTGCCGGAGATGCGGGACTGGCGTTATCCGACCGCGGATTCGCCGCGTATCCGGATCAGCGATCTCCTCACCCACACCGCGGGCTTCGTCACGGACAACCCGTGGGGCGATCGCCAGCAGCCAATGCCGCAGGCCGAGTTTACGGCCATGCTGGACGAAGGTGTGCTCTTCAGCCGCGCCCCCGGCACCGCGTTCGAATATTCCAACTTCGGCTACGCCCTCCTTGGCCGGATCGTCTCCAACGTCTCCGGCATGCCCTATAACGCCTATGTCGAGCAGGCGCTGCTTCGCCCGCTCGGCATGACGTCGACCGGCTTCGAGGTGTTGAAATCGCCCGTCGAACGGCGGGCGATTGGCTATCGCTGGGTGGACGGCGCCTGGGTCGAGGAGCCGACAATGGCCGATGGCGCCTTCAATTCGATGGGCGGGCTGCAAACCAGCGCCAACGATTATGCGCGCTATGTCGCCTGGTTGCTGTCCGCCTGGCCGGCCCAGGACGGACCGGAGACAGGGCCGCTGAAGCGTGCGAGCATCCGCGAGCTTGCGGAGGGCTCGAATTTCGTGCGCGTAGTGCATCAGCGCCGCATGGGCGACGGCACCGAATGCCCTGTCGTCAACGCCTATGGCAAAGGCATGAACGCCTCGGTGGATTGCGAGCTCGGCCTGGCGCTCAACCACAGTGGCGGCTATCCCGGCTACGGCACCTATGTGTTGCTGCTTCCGGAGCACGACGTCGGCCTTTTCGCCTTCAGCAACCGCACCTATGACGCGCCCCGCGGACCGATATGGGATGCCGCCATCGCGCTCGACGAAGCCGGCGCTCTTAAAGGGCGCCGGCATCCGGTAAGCCCGATGCTCGCCGCCGGCTACGAGGCCGCGGCGGCCATCTATCGCGCCGGCGATGTCATGGCGGCCGAAGACCGGCTCGCCATGAATTTCCTGATGGACAGATCGGCCGAAGCCTGGCGCGGGGACCTCGCCGCCCTGAAGGAAAAGACCGGAAGCTGTGCCACGGAAGCTCCAATCAATCCGACGGGAAACATGTCCGGCACCTTCACCTGGCGCTGTGATCGCGGCCGGCTTGAGGGGGAGGTGCTGCTGGCGCCGACCCGGCCGGCCGCCATTCAGGAACTGACTTACTCCATCGCCGAACCCTGACTCTGCGATTCTAAATCTTTCGCGCCTCGGATCAACGGCTTCACTTTCGTCAGATCGTTGCGGATCGTGGTCGCCGCGACGCCGCCATGGCCCATGGCGTGGCTGATCTGGTCCAGCCCCTGCACCACGTCGCCCGCCGCGTAGAGGCCGGGCACGTTGGTGCGCTGGTGTGCGTCGACGAGGATGCAGCCGCTGTCCGACAGCTTCGCGCCCACCATTTCGGCGAGGTCGGAATGGGTGTCGGAGCCGAGCGCCGGATAGACGCTGTCGAAGCGATGCGTGCCTTCGGCCGTCTCGACGAAGATCGTGTCCTCGTCGACCCCGACCGCCCGGCAGGGGCCGTCGACGGTGCGGATGCCGAAGCGCTCCAGCTTTTCCCAATCCTTCTGGCGAAGCGCCATCGCCTTGTCGGGCGCGATGAGGGTGACATCCGCCGTATAGCCGCGCAGGAACAGGGCCTCGGCGACGCCGTGGCTGTCGCTGCCGATCACGCCGACTTTCCTGTCGGTGACTTCGTACCCGTCGCAGATCGGGCAGTAGCGGATGAGGCCATCGGCCAGCGCCTTGTCGTGCAGCGCCTCGTCCATTGACGGGCGGCGATTCCTGACACCGGTCGCGACGAGCACGCTCCGCGCCTCGGCCTCGCCTTCACCCCATTGCGCCTCGAAACGGCCTTCGACCCTGTCCAGGCGTGTCACGCGGCCGCTCTCGATGGAGACGCCATATTTCTGGGCCTGCGCCCTCATCCTGTCGATCAGTTCCTGTCCGGTGATGCCGTCCGGAAACCCGGCATGATTGCGCGTGCAGGGAATGAGACTCGCCCGGCTCATCCCCGCATCCACCACTTTCACCTCGAGATGAAAGCGCGCGAGATAAATCGCCGCCGTCAGCCCCGCCGGTCCGCCGCCGATGATGAGGCAGTCATAATCGGGTTCGCTCATGCGCGCTTAGCGCGGCCGAAGCGCGTTGGTTCCGGCGCCGACTGCCGCTAGGGGAGGTGCATGACCTGGCGCGCTTCCATTCTGACGCTCTACCCGGAAATGTTTCCGGGTCCGCTCGGCCAAAGCCTCGCCGGCCGCGCGCTGGCGGAGGGGACCTGGTCGCTGGACACCGTTCAGATTCGCGATTTCGCAACGGATAAGCACCGCTCCGTCGACGATACGCCGGCCGGGGGCGGGGCGGGGATGGTGATGCGGGCGGATGTTCTGGCGCGCGCGGTCGATCATGTGCTGGAGCGGCGTCCGGATGTGCCGATGCTCGCCATGACGCCGCGGGGAAGGCCGTTGACGCAGGAAATGGTGAGGCAGCTTGCCGGGGGGCCGGGTGTCTCCGTCCTGTGCGGCCGTTTCGAGGGAATCGACGAGCGTCTGTTCGAGGCGCGGCCGATCGTTCCGGTCTCGATCGGCGACTATATCCTCTCCGGCGGGGAGACGGCGGCGATCGTCCTCCTCGATGCTTGCGTTCGCCTTCTTCCCGGGGTAATGGGCGCGCCGACGAGCGGTGAGGAGGAGAGCTTTGAAGCGGGCCTTCTCGAATACCCTCATTATACCCGACCTCTTGAATGGGAAGGGCGCAGGATCCCTGAAGTGCTGCGATCGGGGGATCATGCGAAGATCGCCGCCTGGCGGAAGCAAAGGGCGGCCCTGGACACACGGTCAAGGCGGCCGGACCTGATGGAGCGTCATGGGGACGCACCCGGTCAGTCGCCCTCTGGCGCGCGGCGCGAGAATGAAGGCACGTAAAATGAACCTCATCCAGACCCTCGAGGCCGAGGCCATCGAGCAGTTCAAGTCGACCAAGTCGATCCCCGAATTCCGCCCCGGCGACACCCTTCGCGTCGGCGTCCGCGTCGTCGAAGGCGAACGCACCCGCGTCCAGAATTATGAGGGCGTCTGCATCGCGCGCGCCAATCGCGGCCTCGGTTCTTCCTTCACCGTCCGCAAGATTTCCTTCGGCGAGGGCGTCGAGCGCGTCTTCCCGCTCTATTCGCCGAACATCGATTCGATCGAGGTCGTGCGTCGCGGCGCCGTCCGCCGCGCCAAGCTCTATTATCTGCGCGGCCGCACCGGCAAGGCCGCCCGCATCGCCGAGCGCCGCGATACGCGCGGGGACAAGCCTGTCGTCAAGGCCGCTCCTGAGACGGAACCGGTTGAGGGCTGAGGCTCTCGCGGCATTCCGTCGCTGGATTGAATGGGGCGAGGGCGAAAGTCCTCGCCCTTTTCTTTTGCCGGGCGGCCTCTAGGCTGGACGGATGCGTAACATCTTCCTGGCGGCCGCCGTCCTGGCCGCCGCCTCTCCCGCCGCCGCCGAAGAGCTCACTCTCGAACGGATCTTCGACAGCCCGTCGCTCGAGGGCTCGGTCCCGCGTCTCCCGCGCCTGTCTCCTGACGGCGAGCTGGTGACTCTGCTCCGAAATCGCGCGGAGGATCGCGAGCGCTACGACCTCTGGGCGATCGACGCGTCGACGGGCGAGGCCCGTATGCTGGTCGACTCGCTCAAGATTGGCACCGGCGCTGAAGTGTCAGAGGAAGAAAAGATTCGGCGCGAGCGCGCGCGCATCGCCGGCACGAAGGGCATCGTCGCGTATGAATGGTCGCCTGATGGCGAGATCATTCTCGTGCCCCTCGATGGCGATCTCTATCTGGCCTCCCTCGACGGCAACGTCCGCCGCTTGACCGAAACCAAGGCGACCGAGCTCGACGCGCAGGTGTCGGAAACCGGCCGCTATCTCTCCTTCGTCCGCGACCACAATCTCTATGTGATGGACGTCTCGACCGGAAAGGAGCGCGCGCTTACCACCGACGGGGCGGCGCCGATCAGCTGGGGCTCGGCCGAGTTCGTGGCCTTGGAGGAAATGGGGCGCGACGAAGGCCATTGGTGGTCGCCGGATGATCGTCATATCGCGGTCGCCCGCGTCGATGAGAGCGGGGTCGAAGTCGTCACTCGCGCGGCCATCGGCGCCGACGGCACTCGGCTTTACGAGCAGCGCTATCCCGTCGCCGGCACGGCCAACGCCGTCGTCGATCTCTACATCATGGCGCCGCATGGAAGCGGCAAGGTGAAGGTCGATCTCGGCACGAATCCCGACATTTACGTCGCGCGCGTGGACTGGACGCCGGACGGCAGCGCGCTCCTCGTCCAGCGCCAGAGCCGCGACCAGAAGCGAATCGACCTGCTGCGGGTCAATCCGGAGACCGGTCAATCGAAAGTGCTCTTCAGTGAGACGTCCGACACGTGGGTCGCCGTCGATGATGATATGAAACCCTTAAAGGATGGCAGTCTCATCTGGTCCTCCAACCGCAGCGGATTCAATCATCTCTATCGCTGGAAGGACGGCGAATGGACGTCGCTCACCCAGGGCGAATGGGCGGTGGCGGAGCTGGACGGGGTCGATGAGGAAACCGGCCACGTCTATTTCACCGGCAACCTCGGCGCGCCGCTGGAGCAGCATCTCTATTGGGTCGATCTCGATAATCCGGGAAGGCCCGTCCGCCTCACCGAAACCGGCTGGTGGAACCGGGCCGAGATGGACGACGAGGCGAGGCGCGCCCTCATCTACCGCTCAAGCCCCGCCCAGCCTTCGCAAGTCTATCTCGCCGGTCCCAGCGGAAAGCGCCTTGCCTGGATCGAGGAAAATAGGCTGGACCCCTCTCATCCGTACGCGCCCTATCTGGACAGCCATGTCCTTCCGACCTTCGGCACCATCAAGGCCGCGGATGGAACCGACCTCTATTATGAGGTGCTGAGCCCGCCACGGGAGCCCGGCAAGCGCTATCCCGTCTTCGTCCAGGTCTATGGCGGCCCGACGGGTAGACAGGCGACGCGGGGCTGGACGTCGCCGCTGCACCAGTATCTGGTCGACAAGGGATGGATCGTTTTTTCGATCGACAATCGCGGCACGCCCGACCGGGGCAAGGCCTTCGCCGACGCCCTCTACCTGAAGCTGGGATCGGTGGAGGTGGAGGATCAATTGGCGGGCGTCGACTGGCTCAACAAGCAGCCCTTCGTCGATCCGGGCAAGATCGCCGTCTATGGCTGGTCCTATGGCGGCTACATGGTCGCGAAGCTGCTCGAGGCGGCGCCGGGCGCCTTCGCCGCAGGCGTGGCCGGCGCTCCGGTGACGCAATGGGAACTCTACGACACCCATTACACGGAACGCTATCTCGGCAACCCGTCGATTGACCCCGCGCCGTACACCGCCGCGAGCGTGCTGCCGGACAGCGCCAGTATCGCCGATCCGCTGCTGATCATTCACGGCATGGCCGACGACAATGTTGTCTTCGAAAATTCGACCGCGCTCATCGCCAAGCTGCAGGCGGAGGGGCGGCCGTTCGAGATGATGGTCTATCCCGGCGCGACCCACGCCGTCACGGGCGAGGGCCGCCAGACCCATGTCTGGAAGACGATCGAGCGCTTCCTCGACCGCTCGGTGAAGGCAGCGCCTTAATCCTGGCAGTGCGGGAAGGCGTCCCGGTCGACCAGCCGCGTGTAAAGATGCCAGGTCGAATAGCCGAGCCAGGGCAGGACAGCCGCGAGGCCGATGAACAGTGGGATCGATCCCGCCACCAGGAGCGCGGCGACGATGAAGCCCCAGCGCATCATCAGGCCCGTATTCGCCTTGAACGCGGCGACCGAGGTGGCGATGGCGGTGCTGGCGTCGACTTCGCAGTCGACCAGCATCGGCAGGGAGACGACGCTCACGGCGAGCACCAGGGCGGCGAAGGCAAGGCCGACGAGATTCCCGACCACGATCAGTCCCCAACCCTCGGGTGTGGTGAACAGGCGCGTGAGGAAGGCCCCGACCGATTCCGGTGCGCCGATGCCCCATAGCCCCACATAGAGGATGGCGGCGGCCGCGACCCAGAGCAGGAAGATGGTGACGAGAAGCGCCGCAACGACGCCGATACCCTCCGCCGAGGGCCGCTTGCGAACGTCGAAGAAGTGCGACCAGTCCGATTCCAACCCGTCCTCGCGCCTTCGCGCCAGCTCGTAGAATCCGATCGCGACGATCGGTCCGAGCAGGGAAATGCCGGCGGCGATCGGGAAGAAGAGCGGCAGCAGGGTTCCGCCCAGGGTGACCGTCGCCGCGACGACTCCAATCAGCGGGTAGAGTAGCCCCAGGAAAATGAGGTCGCCGCGCATCGTCATGAAATCGGCCCAGCCGTCCCGGAGCGAAATACGCAGGTCTTGGCGTGTGATGGTCCGGACGGGCGCGGCCCGTGCCGAGGAAGCTGCGGGAACAGTATGCGTTACGGCCATCGACGCTCTCCTTCATCGAGGTCGGCGGTTGCCCGGTCCTGGCGGGCCGGGGCGCCGCCTATCCTTGCTATATCAGAGCCAGGCCCGTGCCGCGAGACCCCGTCGAAAACTGGCGCTCCCGGCCGATCACTGCTTGGATATGGAGAGCGCCCACGCTAGATCGCGCGGATCAAGCGGAGAAACACCATGGGTTACAGGGTCGTCGTCGTCGGAGCCACGGGCAATGTCGGGCGCGAGATGCTCAATATCCTCGCCGAACGCCAATTTCCGATAGACGAGATCGCCGCCGTCGCCAGCTCCCGCTCGACCGGCGACGAGATCGACTTCGGCGACAGCGGCAGGACGCTCAAGGTCAGGAATATCGATCATTTCGACTTCGCCGGCTGGGACATGGCCCTGTTCGCCGCGGGCTCCGACGTCTCCAAGGCTCATGCGCCGAGGGCCGCGGCAGCCGGCTGCACAGTGATCGACAATTCGTCGCTCTACCGCATGGACCCGGACGTGCCCCTGATCGTGCCCGAGGCGAACGCCGACGCGATCGCCGGCTATCGGAAGAAGAACATCATCGCCAATCCCAACTGCTCGACGGCGCAGATGGTCGTGGTGCTGAAGCCGCTTCATGACGCGGCGAAGATCAAGCGGGTGGTCGTTGCGACCTACCAGTCGGTGTCCGGCGCCGGCAAGCAGGGCATGGACGAGCTGTTCGAGCAGAGCCGCAACATTTTCGTCGGCGATGCCAACGAGCCGGTGAAGTTCACCAAGCAGATCGCCTTCAACGTCATTCCCCACATCGACAGCTTCCTCGACGACGGCTCGACCAGGGAGGAATGGAAGATGATGGTCGAGACCAAGAAGATTCTCGATCCGAAGATCAAGGTGACGGCGACCTGCGTGCGCGTGCCCGTCTTCGTCGGTCACTCTGAAGCGATCAACATCGAGTTCGAAAACGAGATCAGCGCCAAGGAAGCCCAACGCATCCTCCGCGAGGCTCCCGGCGTCATGCTCGTCGACAAGCGCGAGGATGGCGGCTACGTGACGCCCGTCGAGGCGGTCGGCGAATATGCGACCTATGTCAGCCGCGTTCGCGAGGATTCGACGGTCGACAACGGCCTCTCACTCTGGTGCGTCTCCGACAATCTGCGCAAGGGCGCCGCCCTAAACGCCGTCCAGATCGCCGAGCTGCTGGGACGCAAGCACCTTCAGAAGGCGGCTTGAACGCATTGGCAAGCTCTCCGCCTGACGTTCCGGTCCAGCGTTTCACCGCCCGGGACGGCGTGAACCTGGCTTGGCGCGAGATGGGGGAGGGGCGGCCGCTGCTCCTCATCCACGGCTATTTCTCCAACGCGTTCGTCAACTGGATCCGCTATGGCCATGCCCGCATCATTACCGACGCGGGTTTTCGGGTGATCATGCCGGACCTTCGCGGTCACGGCGACAGCGACAAGCCGCATAATCCGGCCTGCTACAAGCCGGACGTCCTCGCCGACGACGCCTTCGACCTCATCGGCCATCTCGGCCTCACCGACTATGACCTTGCCGGCTATTCGCTCGGGGGCCGCACGTCCGTACGCATGCTGGCGAAGGGCGCCAAACCACGACGGGCGGTGCTGTCGGGCATGGGGCTCGACGGCATTCTCGACACGCAAGGGCGGGGCGGCTATTTTCGCCATGTGCTGACCCACCTCGGCAGCTTCGAGCGCGGTTCGTCCGAATGGATGACGGAAGCGTTTCTGAAGACGACGGGCGGCGACCCCGAAGCGCTGCTGCTGATCCTCGATACCTTTGTCGACACGAGCCGTGACGATCTAGCGGCAATCAATCTGCCGGTACTCGTCGTGACTGGCGAGGATGATGACGACAATGGTTCAGGCGAGGCGCTCGCCGAAGCCATCCCCGGCGCGCGTTTCCAATCCGTGCCCGGCAACCACATGAGCGCCGTCACAAAACCGGAGCTCGGGGGCGCTATCGCCCGCTTCCTCGCCGCATGATGCCCCGCATCATGCGCTCCGGGGTGCGTCCTCCCGCCTTGACCGGGGCGCGGCTCGGCGTTCAAAGTGCCGGCCAATCCCAGAACAGACCCGAGGATGCAGCTCATGAAAGCCACCGTTTCCGCGTTTGCCGTCGCCGTCGCCTTGCTGGCCGCCGGCACCACCGCCATCGCCCAAGACCAGGGCGATCAGCAGTCGAAGCCTGCTTCGATCGCCCAAGCGGCGCCTACCGCCGCGGATGCCGAAGCCTTCGTGAAGCAGGCGGAGAAGGAGTTGTTCGACTTCTCGATCCTCAACTCGCGGGCCCAGTGGGTGAATTCCACCTACATCACCGACGACACTGACGCGCTCGCGGCTCACTTTGGTACGATCGGCACCGAGATGTCGGTCCGCTTCGCCAATGAGGCCGCGAAATATCAGAAGGTGCCGGGGCTCAGCTACGACACCAAGCGCAAGCTCGACATCCTGCGTTCCGGCCTCGTCCTGCCCGCCCCGACGACGCCGGGCGCCGCCGCCGAACTAAACAAGATCGCCACCAGTCTTCAGTCTCAGTATGGCAAGGGCAAGGGCACTCTCAACGGCAAGCCGATCAGCGGCACCGACATCGAAGCCGCGATGGGCACCAACCGCAACCCGACCGAATTGAAGGAAATGTGGACGAGCTGGCACACCAATGTCGGCGCTCCCATGCGCGAGGAATATGCGCGAATGGTCGAGATCGCCAATGCCGGCGCGGTCGAGCTGGGATTCAAGGATACCGGCGCGATGTGGCGCTCGGTCTACGACATGCCGCCCGACGAGTTCGCGGCGCTCACCGATGAACTGTGGGGCCAGGTGAAGCCGCTCTACGACGAGCTCCATTGCTACACGCGCGGTAAGCTCAACGAGAAATATGGCGACGAGGTCCAGCCCGCGACCGGCCCGATCCGCGCCGACCTTCTCGGCAATATGTGGGCGCAGGAATGGGGCAATATCTACCCAATCGTCGCGCCCGAAGGCGCGGGCGATATCGGCTACAACCTTACCGACCTGCTAAAGACGAAAGGTTATACGCCGGAGAAGATCGTCAAGACCGGCGAAGGTTTCTTCAGCTCACTCGGCTTCGCGCCGCTGCCGGCGAGCTTCTGGCAGAACTCGATGATCGTGAAGCCCCAGGATCGCGAGGTCGTCTGCCACGCCTCCGCCTGGAACGTGGACAATGTCGACGATCTCAGGATCAAGATGTGCACGAAGGTCAATGCCGACGACTTCGTGACCGTCCATCACGAGCTCGGCCACAATTATTACCAGCGCGCCTATAATCAGCAGCCGCTCCTGTATCAGAATGGCGCCAACGACGGCTTCCACGAGGCGATCGGCGACACGGTCGCGCTTTCGATCACGCCGCAATATCTGGTCCAGATTGGCCTGTTGCAGGAGAGCCAGGTTCCGTCGGCGGAAAAGGATATCGGCCTTCTCCTCCGTCAGGCGATGGACAAGGTGGCGTTTCTGCCCTTCGGCCTGCTGATCGATAAATGGCGCTGGAACGTCTTCAACGGATCCGTCCAGCCGAGCGGCTACAACATGGCCTGGAACGACCTCCGGCTCGAATATCAGGGCATCGTCCCGCCGGTCCCGCGCACCGAGGAGCATTTCGATCCGGGCGCCAAATTCCACATCCCCGGCAACACGCCCTACACGCGCTACTTCCTCGCCCGCATTCTCCAGTTCCAGTTCTACAAGGCGGCGTGCGAGCAGGCCGGCTGGAAGGGACCACTCCATCGCTGCTCCTTCTACAACAACAAGGAAGTCGGCCAGCGGCTGAACGCCATGCTCGAAATGGGCGCGTCCAAGCCCTGGCCGGATGCGCTGGAGGCCTTCACCGGCACCCGCGAGATGTCGGGCGAAGCCCTGCTCGAATATTTCGCGCCGCTCTCGGCCTGGCTGAAGCAGCAGAACCAGGGCAAGCAGTGCGGCTGGTAAATCGCTGATACAGGTGGAATGGGGCAGGAGAGCCGTCCCATCCCAACATCACAGCAAGGGGAGCCGTCATGAAAGCGGCCATCATCGCCTTATTGGCGCTCGCCGGAGCGAGCGCGGCCTCGGCGCAGGGCGTTGTTCCGCCCACCTTCAACCCGCGCGCGCCGGAGAACAGCCAGGTTCTCGGCAGCTTCAATTATGGCTCGGTCGAGGCGGTGCTGGATGGCATCGGCGCCAAGCACCAACGGGCGGGTGAAGCGGGAAAGCCGGCTTTGCTCGTCAGCTTTCCCAACAATCGCAAGGCGGTGTTGATGTTCGGCTCCTGCAATGCCGACGGCAGCGCCTGCAAGGCGCTCAGCATCCAGTCCTACTGGACGAAGATCGCGAACGCGCCGCCGGGGCGGGCGGCCGCGGCGATCGCCGATTTCAATCGGCGCTATTCCTTCGCCAAGGCCTTCATTGCAGAGGATGGACGGCCCGCGCTCCAGCGCTATCTCACCGCCGACTACGGCTTCCTGCGCGGCAATCTCGCCGTCAACTTGCTCGTCTTCGCCAATCAGGCGGAGCGATTCGCCCGTGACGTCCTGGGCCCGCTGGAGGCTAAGGGGAGCGGGTAGACCGGAGGTTCGATCGCCACCGCAGGTTCGTGCGACGCGCCGGGCTCTGGCTCCGCCTCCTTGTGATGGGCAAGGTCACAAGCGGTGATCGCATTCGCCATGACGGAGTTGAGCGGCTTGCCGTCGTTTCTTGCGTTGCGTCTCGCGAGAGCGCGGGTGCCGAAATAGGCGCCCGCCGTCGCCGCGATCGCGCCGCCGACAAGGGCGGCCGTTGCGACGGGGCTCCACTGCGCGCCGCCGGCGACAAGCTCGGGAGGCGGCTCCTGGCTCGCTGGAGAATGACGGATGGCCATGGGAAACTCCTGCACTGGATTTCATCAATGCCGGGCTCGCCCCATGGTTGCAGTGGTTCGCCGAGGAGAGGCGAAGGAGGGGCAGGGCGCCTTTCCCTTCGCCATCGATCCCGGAGACGATCTATAGCCGCTCGAGCATATAGTCCGCGCTGCTGACGTTGAAAGCACCCGGCTCCTCGATATTCAGCTGCTCGACCCTTCCGTCATTGACGATCATCGAATAGCGCTGCCCGCGCGTGCCCATGCCGTGCTTCGAGGCATCCATGGTGAGGCCGATGGCCTTGGCGAATTCGCCATTGCCGTCCGAAAGCATCGTCACCTTATTGTCGGCCCCGCCCTGCTTGCCCCAGGCGCCCATCACGAAGGCATCGTTGACGGCGGTGCAGGCGATCTCGTCGACGCCCTTGATCTTGAGATCCTCGGCCTTGTCGACGAAGCCCGGCAGATGGCGCGCCGAGCAGGTAGGCGTGAACGCTCCCGGAACCGAGAACAGGGCGACCTTGCGGCCCTTGAAATACTCGTCAGAATCGACCGGCTGCGGTCCGTCGGCGGTCGCCTTGATGAAAGTCGTCTTGGGAAGCTTGTCGCCGACCTGGATGCTCATCGTCCGTTCCTTTCGCTTTGGGGCATGGAGCCGACGGCGCTCTAGCAGGCGCCGAAGGCCGCGCCTATAGGTGGGGAGGCGATGGAAGAACCCAAATATCTCGTCGGCCAGTTCCTTCTGGCCATGCCCGGCATGACCGACCCGCGCTTCGACAAGGCGGTGATCGCCATGTGCGTCCATGACGACGGCGGGGCGCTCGGCATCGGCCTCGGCCGGATCATGCCGCGCATCGGCTTTCACTCTCTGCTGGAACAGCTCGGGATCGACAAGGGCGTGGCCCCGGACGTGGCGATCCATCATGGGGGGCCTGTGGAGCCGCAGCGCGGCTTCATTCTCCACACACCCGATTGGGGCGGCGACGGCAGCGTTCAGGTGGCGGACCGCTGGGTGCTGACGGCCACGCTCGATATCCTGCGGGCCATTGCAGAGGGGAGGGGACCGACGCGCTGGGTGGTGGCGCTCGGCTATGCGGGTTGGGGCGCGGGACAGCTGGAGGAGGAAATGTGCCGCAACGGCTGGTTCACCACGCCCGGCAACGACGCGCTGCTTTATGATTGCGACGTCAATTCCCGCTGGACTACCGCCTTCCAGAATGCGGGCATCGATCCGAGGCTTCTGACCGCCGACTTCGGCACGGCCTGAAATCACATATAAAGATATCTTTATATTTGTAATTGGCCTTGGTTCAGGCTAGAGGGCCAGCTTGCCGTCGCCGATGCGGCCCATTCATTCATGACAAAGGAGCGCCCTGTGGCAACCCAGGCTCAGACCCGTTTTGACGACTATGTGATCCGCGACATCGACCTTGCCGCCTTCGGCCGCAAGGAGATCGAGATCGCCGAAACCGAGATGCCGGGCCTGATGGCGCTGCGCACCGAATTCGGCGCGTCGAAGCCCTTGAAGGGTGCGCGCATCACTGGCTCGCTCCACATGACCATCCAGACCGCGGTGCTGATCGAGACGCTGACGGCGCTGGGCGCCGAGGTCCGCTGGGCCTCGTGCAACATCTTCTCGACCCAGGACCACGCCGCCGCCGCCATCGCCGCGTCGGGCGTTCCGGTCTTCGCCGTGAAGGGCGAGACGCTTGAGGAATATTGGGACTATGCCGCCCGCATCTTCGACTGGGGCCAGGACCAGACCTGCAACCTGATCCTCGACGACGGCGGCGACGCCACCATGTTCGCTCTGTGGGGCGCGCGCGTCGAGGCGGGCGAGGAATTGTTCACGCCGACCAACGAGGAAGAGGAGATCTTCGCCGCGACGCTGAAGCGGTTCCTCGCCGAGCGGCCGGGCTATCCCACCAGGACGGTCGAGGCGATCAAGGGCGTGTCGGAAGAAACCACCACCGGCGTCCACCGCCTCTATGACCTCGCCAAGAAGGGCAAGCTTCCCTTCCCGGCGATCAACGTCAACGACAGCGTCACCAAGTCCAAGTTCGACAATCTCTACGGCTGCAAGGAATCGCTGGTCGACGCCATTCGCCGCGCCACAGATGTCATGCTCGCCGGCAAGGTGGCCTGCGTCGCCGGCTTCGGCGACGTCGGCAAGGGTTCGGCTGCCTCGCTCCGCAATGGCGGCGCCCGCGTCCTCGTCACCGAAGTCGATCCGATCTGTGCGCTGCAGGCCGCGATGGAGGGCTATGAGGTCGTAACGATGGAAGAGGCCGTGACCCGCGCCGACATCTTCGTCACCGCCACCGGCAATGCCGACGTCATCACGCTCGATCATATGCGGGCGATGAAGAATATGGCGATCGTCAGCAACATCGGCCATTTCGACAGCGAGATCCAGATCGGCGCGCTGGCGAACATGAAGTGGACCGAGATCAAGCCGCAGGTCGACGAGGTCGAATTCCCGGACGGCAAGAAGCTCATCATCCTGTCCAAGGGCCGCCTGGTGAACCTCGGCAACGCCACCGGCCATCCGAGCTTCGTGATGAGCTCGTCCTTCACCAACCAGGTTCTCGCCCAGATCGAGCTCTGGACCAAGGGCGGCGAGTACAAGAACGACGTCTACGTCCTTCCCAAGCACCTCGACGAGAAGGTCGCGGCGCTCCACCTGGAAAAGCTCGGCGTAAAACTCACTACCCTGACGAAGAAGCAGGCCGACTATATCGGCGTTCCGGTCGAAGGTCCGTTCAAGCCGGACCATTATCGCTACTGATCGCGTCTACGGGGTTTGATCCGGAAAAGGGCGGGCGCCTTGGCGCTCCGCCCTTTTCCTTTCGCGGCTGCGGCGGGCTTTCGCTGCGACAGCGCTCCGTCTAGACAGCGTCTATGCACCCCGGCTTCCTCCGCTGCGGCTCCCGCCGCGTCATCGGTGAATGATCGAGCTTTCGCGCAACGCTGTCGCGCTGATCGCGCTGTTCTGCGGCGCCTGGCTTTGCCTGGGCGCATGGGCGACGATCAATGCCCTGAGGCGCGGCCGGGCGGCCGCCGCGGGCCGGGAAGGCGCCGCGCGGGCCGAGGCCCTGCTTTTGTCCGGCCCCGGCATTCCGGTCCTGGTGCATCGCGACGGCTCGATGGAAGGCGCGCAGCGGCTTGCCGGAATTCTTGGCCTGCCGGACGTACCGCATGATCTCTCCGGTCTTTCCGCCGAAGGCGCCGGCCTCACTTCGGAAGATGTAGCCCTCCTCACCGACCATGTCGCGACTACGGCAGGGGCGGGTGGGGGCTTTTCCATGCCGGTGAGGGCCCAGGGCTCGTCTCGCGTGCATCTCGTCCAGGCATCGCCCGCCCCACCGCCTTATCCTCCCTCGGCCACGATCCTGTGGTTCACCGACGCGACCGACAGCGAGGAGCAGGTGGCGGCGATGCGCGCCGAGGTGGGAAGCCTCAAGGGCGCGCTCGACGCGCTCTCGGCGCTGATCGAGGCGGCGCCCTTCCCGATGTGGCACCGAGGCCCCGATCTTCGCCTCGCCATGGTCAACCGCGCCTATGTCGCCGCCGTCGAGGCGGATGACGCGCTGTCGGCCGTCAAGGCGGGCATCGAGCTCGTCGACGAGAGCGAGGAGCGCAGCCCGTTGAGCCAGGCGGCGGCGGTGCGCGAGCAGGGGGAAGCGGTCGCCCGCACGGTTCCCGCCACGATCGCCGGCGAACGGCGAATGATGCGCGTCGTCGAAGTGCCGATGGGCACCACGGGAGTCGCGGGCTATGCGATCGACGTCGAGGAAAGGGAGCAGGCGCGGGCCAACCTCACCCGCTTCGTCCGCGCCCAGCGAGACATGCTCGATCGTCTCTCTGCGGGCGTCGCTCAGTTCAACCGCGAGCATGGCCTCATCTTCTTCAATCAGCCCTTTGCCCGGCTGTTTTCGCTGAAACCGGATTTCCTCGCCGACCGGCCCGAGTTCGACCGGGTGATCGAGGCGATGCGGGAGCAGGGCAACCTGCCCGAGGTCCGCGACTTCCCCACCTGGAAGGAGGAGCGGCGCGGATGGTTCACCTCTGATCGAGCGGCCGACGAGGAGGACTGGCTGCTGCCCGGCGGCAAGCACCTGCGCGTCGTCGCCCAGCCGCTGCCCGACGGCGGCCTGCTCCTCATCTTCGAGGACCGCACGGAGCAGATCCAGCTCGCCAGCGCCCGCGACACCCTGCTCCGCGTCCGCACCGCGACCTTCGACAATCTGTTCGAAGCGATCGGCGTCTTCGCCTCGGATGGGCGCCTCAATCTCTGGAACAACCGCTTCCGCGAGCTGTGGGATTTCGAGGAGGAACAACTCGCCGCCCATCCCCGCGTCGATGCGATGACCGGGCATATCGCCAAGAAGCTCAAGAATCCGAACCACGCCGGGATCGTCCGGGAGCTGGTGCGCAGCGCCACGGTCGAACGCAAGCAGAGGAGCGGGCGCGTCTCGCTCACCAACGGCCGGGATTTCGAGTTCGCCGCCGTGCCACTCCCCGACGGCAACGCCCTCTTCACCATGCTCGACGTCACCGACAGCCGGAAGATCGAGACGGCGCTCCGCGAACGCAACGAGGCTCTGGAGGATGCGGACCGCCTCAAGACCGCCTTCGTCTCCAACATGAGTTACGAGCTGAGGACGCCGCTCACGTCAATCGCCGGCTTCGCCGAGATGCTGGCGGGCGGCTATGCGGGCGAGCTCGGCGGCACCGCCGACGAATATGTGAACGCGATCATGGAAGCGGTGGCGCGCCTCAGCGTGCTGATCGACGACGTGCTGGACCTCACCCAGAGCGACAGCGGCAGCCTCCTTCTGGCCGAGGAGCAGGTCGATCTCGAGACGTTGTGCGCCGAGTCGGCGGAGGTGGCGCGCGCGGGAGCCGAGAGGAAGAATATCGAGTTCGTGCTCGAGCTCAGCCCGTCCGTCGGCGTCGTCATCGGCGATCGCAGCCGCCTTCATCAGGCTCTCGAACATATCCTCAAGAATGCCGTCGCCTATACCGAGGGCGGCGGTCGAGTTCTTCTGAAGGCCGACGGAAATACGGTGGAGGCGGAAATCACCATCTCCGACAATGGCAGGGGCATCACGCCCACCGATCGCGACCGGGTGTTCGACCGATTCCAGCGCACCGTCACCCCGCGCAGTGGCGAGGAGGGGGCGTTGGGCCTCGGCCTTCCGCTCGCCCGCCAGTTCATCGAAGCCCATGGCGGCCGCATAGAGCTGGAGTCGGAGGTCGGCATCGGCACTACGGTCACCATCCGCCTGCCGCGGGCGGATTGAGAGCGGTCAGTGATCATGCTGTCGAATCCCGCCGCCACCGAGGCCCTGGGCGCGCGGCTGGGGCGGCAACTCCGCGCTGGAGACACGATCGCCCTGTTCGGCGAACTGGGGGCGGGAAAGACGACGCTGAGCCGCGGCATCCTCCAAGGCCTCGGCTTCAAGGGCGAGGTGGCCAGCCCGACTTTCCCGATCGTCCAGACCTATGATCCGCCCGACGTCCGTCTGACCCTCTGGCACGTCGATCTCTATCGCATTGAAGACGCCCAGGAGCTGGAAGAGCTTGCCCTGGACGAAGCGCGTGGCGAGGGTGCGCTGGTCATCGAATGGCCGGAGCGCTTCGGCCCAGCCCTGTGGCCCGACAGCCTCCGTCTCGCCCTGTCCATCGCCGACAAGGGCGAGCGCGTCTTGACAGCCCGGGTGCCGCCCGCTTGGGAAGGGCGATGGCCCCCCCGATGATTCCGCCCGCCGCCGCACCCGCTTTCCTTGCCGCCCATGGCTGGGAAGGCGCCGAGATACTGCCGCTCGCCGGTGACGCCAGCTTCCGCCGCTACTTTCGGGTCGTGCGGAATGGCGAGAGCGCCGTCCTCATGGACGCGCCGCCCGAGCATGAGGACGTGGGGCCGTTCCTTAAGGTCGCCTATCACCTCCTTGACCGGGGTTTCGCGCCGCCGCGCCCGATCGCGGTGGATCGGGACAAGGGCCTGCTCCTGCTTGAGGATTTCGGCGACGACCGGGTTGGGCCGCTTCTGGCGCGCGAGCCGGGGCGCGAACGCGCCATCTACGAAACCGCCGTCGACATTCTCGCCGCCCTCGGCCGCGATCCGGCGCCGGGCGACATCCCATCCTATGACGATGCCGCCATGACGCGCGAGGTGGCCCTCTTCACCGAATGGTATGCGCCGGCGCTGGGGATCGAGGTCGACGAGGCGAGCTTCCTTGCCGCCTGGAGGCAGGCTTGGGCCGGCGTTCTGGCCGAGGTCGAAGCGAAACCCGTACTGGTCCTTCGCGACTACCATGCGGACAATCTGATGGTCCTTCCCGGCCGCGACACGCTCGGCCTGCTCGACTTCCAGGACGCGCTCGCCGGCCATCCCGCCTACGATCTGGTTTCACTCCTCCAGGATGCCCGTCGCGACGTCGCTCCAGCGCTGGAGGAGGCGATGCTCGCCCGCTACTGTGCTGCGGCGGGCGTGGACGACCCCGCGGCTTTTCGCGCCCACTATGAGATACTCGGCGCGCAGCGGAACACCAAGATCCTCGGCATCTTCACCCGGCTGTGGAAGCGGGACGGCAAGCCGCATTATTTGCCGCTCCAGCCTCGCGTCTGGGGCTATCTGGAGCGCAACCTCACGCACCCGGCGCTGGCGCCGGTCCGTGAGTGGTTCGACCGGAACGTACCCGCGGGAAAGCGCGCCGCCGCGTGGACCAAGGACGCCGCGGCGTGAGCCGCTACAATGCGCCGCTGGCGCTCCGTCCCGATCCCGCCGCTTCGGCTCCGACGGTCGCCATGGTCATGGCGGCAGGGCTCGGAAAGCGCATGCGGCCGCTTACCGCCACGCGCCCCAAGCCGCTGATCGAGGTGGCGGGCCGCACGCTCCTGGACCACAGCCTGGACCGTCTCCGCGCCGCCGGCGTGAAGAGAGCGGTGGTTAACGTCCACTATCTCGCCGACGCGCTCGAAGCGCATCTCAAGAACCGTGTCAAAGGCATAGAGATCGCGGTTTCCGATGAGCGCGACCGGCTGCTCGAAACCGGGGGAGGCCTGGTAAAGGCGCTGCCCCTGATCGACGCCAACCCCTTCCTCGTCGTCAATTCCGACAATCTGTGGATCGACGGCCCTGTCGACACGCTCCGGCTGCTCGCCTCCAACTGGGATGAGGAGCGAATGGACGCGCTCCTCCTTCTGGTCCCACTCGCCCGCGCCAATTGCCACGCCGGGCAGGGCGATTTCCACATGGCGGCGACCGGTGTGATCCGCCGCAAGAAGCCCGGCACCGTCGCGCCCTATGTCTATACCGGCATCCAGATGGTCTCGAAGCGGCTGTTCGAAGGTGAGGTGCCCGAAGGGCCGTTCTCCACCAACATCCTGTGGGATCGTGCCATGAAGTCGGGCCGCTGCTTCGGCGCGGTCCATCAGGGCCTCTGGTTCGACGTCGGCGCCCCGGCGAGCATCAGGAAGACGGAAGCGATTCTGGGCGAGCTTTGATATCGGAATGCCGAACGGCTAGTCTCGACCAGTGGCCTCCGCTTCCCACCCCTCCGTCTACACCATCCCGCCGCACCGCGCCTTCGCCGATGCGCTCGCTGCCGGCATCATCGCCCGCTACGGCAAAGAGAAGACCGGCCTCGCCCAGGGGCTGATCCTCGTTCCCAACAACCGTGCCGCCCGCGCTATCACGGACGCGTTCGTGCGCCGCTCCGGCGGCGGGCTGTTGCTCCCGCGCCTCGTGCCGATCGGCGATCCGGAGCTCGACGAACGGATCGGCGGAGCACTGGAACCGCTGCGGGGCGAACCGGTTCCGCCCGCGATCGACCCCATGGAACGGATGATGCTGCTCGCCCGCCTCGTGCAGACGCATGGCGGCGTCGATGCCGCGGAAGCCTTCCGCCTGGCCCAGGATCTGGCGCGCACCCTCGATCAGCTGCTGGTCGAGCAGGTCGATCCCTCCCGCCTCGGCGAGATCGTCGCCGATATCCCCGATCTTTCGCTCCATTGGCAGAAGTCGCTCGACAGGCTCGGCGTCATCCTCTCCGATTGGCCGAAGCTGCTCCGGGACCGGGGCCGCATCGATCTCGCCGAGCGCCGCAACCGGCTCCTCGCCGCCGTGGCGCGGCGATGGCGGGAGAAGCCACCCACGGGCTTCGTCGTCGCCGCGGGCGTCACCACCATCGCCCCCGCAGTCGCGGGGCTGCTTCGGACCGTCGCGCGTCTACCGGACGGTATGGTCATCCTCCCCGCGCTCGACGCGGAGATGGATGAAGAGGAATGGCGAGCGCTCGGGCCGCACGATCCCGATCCGGTCACTGGTCGCCGCCGGCGTTCGATCGAAACCCATCCGCAATTCCATCTGAAGCTCCTCCTGGATCGGATGGGCGTCGGTCGAGCGGAGGTCGAGCGATGGCGCTGGGCAGGAGGTCGCGACGCGCCCGCCGTCCGCACCCGCGCCATCGCCAACGCGATGAAGCCCGCCCGCTTCACTGGCAAATGGCAGGCGCTTAAGCCCGCCGAGCGACGCCTCACCGGAGTGCGCGCGCTGGAACTCGCCGATCCGGCGGAGGAGGCGCAGACCATCGCCATCGCGCTGCGCGAGGTGCTGGAGACGCCCGGCCGCACCGGCGCTCTGGTCACCCCCGATCGGGCGCTCGCCCGCCGGGTGTCCGTGCACCTCAAGCGCTGGGGCATCGAGGCCGACGACAGTGCCGGCCGCCCCTTGTCCGAGACAGCGCCCGGCACGTTGCTCCTCGCCCTGGCCGATGCTGCGTCGCAGGCCTTTTCGCCGGTGGCCCTCCTCGCCTTGCTCAAGCATCCGTTGGTGATGAAGGGTGAGAGGCGCCTCGACTGGCTGGAAGGTGTCCGCGCCCTCGATCTCGCGCTCCGCGGGCCTCGGCCGCCCGCTGGGCTCGACGGAGTCTCCGTTTTCCTGTCCGACTGGACCGGCCGCGAAGGCCCGCTCCGCAAGAAGGCGCTGGCCTGGTGGAAGACGGCGGTCGCGCTCGTCGCGCCTCTCGATCGGCCGGGAGACGGGATCCCCGCCTTTCTTGCCGCGCTGCGCGAGGCCGCGTCGGCGCTTAGCGGCGACCATGTGTGGGCCGGGCCGGCCGGCCGTGCCGCCGCCGATCTTTTCGCCTCGATCGAGGGCGCCGCGGAGCTGGGTCCGGCACGGCTCGATCTCGCCAGCCTCCCCTCCTTGCTCGAACAGTTGATGAGCGGCGTCGCCGTCCGCCCGCCTTATGGCCAGCATCCGCGCATCTTCATCTGGGGCCTGCTGGAAGCGCGGCTCCAGCATGCCGACCTGATGATCCTTGCCGGCCTCAACGAAGGCACCTGGCCCGCCCTGCCGACGCCCGATCCGTGGCTGGCGCCGCGCATTCGGGCCGAGCTCGGCCTGCCGAGCCTGGAGCGGCGCATCGGCCTCTCCGCGCACGATCTCG
>NZ_DATCYB010000113.1:0-101990 GCF_036570505.1 Allosphingosinicella sp.
CAGATAGGCGGCGACATAGCGGTCGATCGTGTACCGCTCCGCTTCCATGGCGCGGCGTTCCAGCGTGGAGATAAGCTCTCCGGTCACTTCCATCGCCTCCGCCTCGTGGTCGGTGAGGGCGCCGTCGCCCAGCCTGTAGCTGCGGACCAGCGAGCGATGGACGACGAGGTCGGCGTAGCGGCGGATGGGGCTGGTGAAATGCGCGTAGCTGCCGAGCGCCAAGCCGAAATGGCCGTGATTTTCGGGGCTGTAATAGGCCTGCGTCTGGGTGCGGAGGATCTGCTCCATGATCTGCGGCTTGAAATCCGCCTCCCCGACCCGCTCGATGATGCGGTTGAAAGTGGCGGGCCGGACCACCTGGCCGAGCGCGAACTCGACCTCGAAGGTCTTGAGATAATCCTTGAGCGCGACCAGCTTTTCGCGGCTCGGCGGTTCGTGATCGCGGTACATGACCGGCGCCTTCTTCATCTCCAGCGCTTTCGCCGCCGCGACGTTGGCGGCGATCATGTAATCCTCGATCAGCTTGTGCGCATCGAGCCGCTCGCGCGGCGCGACCGAGAGGATGCGGCCCTTCTCGTCGAGCATGACGCGCCGCTCCGGCAGGTCGAGATCGAGCGGCGCCCGCTTCTCACGCGCGGCATAAAGGGCGCGCCAGCAAGCCCAGAGCGGCCTTAGGGTCGATTCGACCAGTTCGTGCGGCACCGACGCCTCGGGCTGGTTCATATCGGCTTCGGAAAAGGAGCAGGGTGAGGAGGAGACTTCGATTATTTCATCAAGATCCCCATGTTGGGTTTCCTGCTCAACCAGATCGATCGCCGTTTGCGCATCTTCGTAGGCGATATTGGCGGCTATGCGGATCTTGGCGCGGGTGAAGCGCCAGTTCTTGATCTGGCCGTCCTTCGCGATCTGGAGATGACAGGCGAGCGCGGCGCGGTCCTCGCCCTGCTTCAGCGAGCAGACATGGGCCGACAGCGTCTCCGGCAGCATCGGCACGACGCGGTCAGGGAAATAAACGCTGTTGCCGCGCTTTCGCGCCTCCTTGTCGAGGGCGGAGCCGGGGCGGACGTAGAAGCTGACATCGGCGATGGCGACGATTGCCTTCCAGCCGCCGGAATTGGCGGGGTCATCGTCCGGCGCGGCCCAGACCGCGTCGTCATGGTCGCGCGCGTCGGCGGGGTCGATGGCGACGATGGGGATGTGAGTGAGGTCTTCACGATCGCCGAGCGACTGTTTCGCGACGCGCTCGGCTTCCTCCAGCACGCCTTCCGGAAATTCATGCGGAATGCCGTGCTTGTGGATGGCGATGAGGCTGAAACTGCGCGGCGCGAAGGGGTCGCCGAGGATGTCGGTGACGCGGCCCGTGATGCGCGGCGGGCGGCCGGTCTTCTCCGCGAGAACCAGATCGCCGACCTCCGCCTTGGCCTTGTCGGAAATGGGTAGCTCGCGCCGCTCCTTTTTGTCGACGGGGCGGAGCCAGTATCCCTCCCCCTCCTTGTGGACGACGCCCAGCACCAGTTCGCTGCCCTTCAGCAGCTTCTTCATCGGATGGGCGATATGGCCGGTGCCCTTTTCCTCCGTGCGGGCCAAGATGCGATCGCCGGGGCCGAGCGCCCCTTTCCGCCCCCGCTCCTGCACTCGAAGCCGCGGCTCCGGCGCATCGGCTTCCCACCGCTCCGGCACCGCCCAGACCTGCCCGCTATCGTCGACATCGGTGACGCGCAGCACCGTCACCTTCGGCACCCCGCCCATCCTGTGAAACGCGCGACCGGGAGCGCTGTCGATCAGTCCCTCGTCGCCCATGTCGCGCAGCAATTGCTTGAGCGCGATCTTGTCATGGCCCCTGAGGCCGAACGCGCGCGCGATTTCGCGCTTCCCCGCCGGCTGGTCGGAGCTCTCGATGAAATCGAGAATCTGCTGGCGGGTCGGGAGTCCCGGCGTGTTCTTCTTGGCCATCTACCCCATCTCGACGTTCGTTACGCCGGCGACAAGGTCATTCTGCCGGCGGCGGTGTCCAGGGCTTGAACGCGCCACCCGGCACGGCGGATGCAACCGGGCTCTCATAGCCGTCCGCCGAAACCGACGAGACGCCGAACACCCAATCGTCGACGCGAACGCCCTCCAGCGCATGATTGGTGGCTGTGCCTGGGAGACGCAGGCTGTGCTCCCAATCGGCGGTATCGGTCGGACGCCAGCGGATGATATAGGCGGCCGCGTTCGGCACCGATTTCCAGCTGATGGTGGTGTCGATCGAAACAGCGCCTTCCGCCGTCGGCTCCGGCGGCATCGGCGCGCGCGAGAGGGCGGCGAGGGCGGCGACGTTCAGCTTCGTCACCTTGGTGAGATAGGAGAAATCCATCTCGTCGACCGTGTCGCCATATTTGATGCCATTGTCGGTCCTCAAATCCTGGTGTTGGTGTTCATAATCCTCGACCGCGACGGTGAACCGCACCGCTGGATAACCCAGTTCCTGAAACGCAATATGGTCGCCGCCCCGCCCGAAGCGGTCGGTGCGCCATATCTGCCTGACGTCGAGCCCGAGGGCGAGCTCGTCGGCCAGTTCCTCGACGAAGCGCGAGATGTTGCGCGACGGCGAATCGTTGAAGCCGCCCCGGCTGCGCTGCGCGGCGATCAGCTCCTTAGTCCAGTCGCCGCGCACGCCTTCCGAGAGGACGCGGACATGGTCGTCGTCGCAATAGCCGTCGGAGCCGCAGCTGTTGCCGATGATGTCGTTGTTGAGCACCGCCTCGACCTGCCAGCCCTGCGCCTTGGCATAATCGGCGAGGATCTTGCCGCCGAGCAGCCCCTGCTCCTCGCCCATCAGCGCCGCGTAGACGATGGTCGCCGGGAATTTGTATTTCGAAAGGACGCGGGCGGCTTCGATGACGGCCGCGGTGCCGGAACCGTCGTCATTGGCGCCGGGGGCATCCGAAGTGGAATCCATCACATCGGTGACGCGGCTGTCGATATGGCCGGAGATGATGATCACACGGTTCGGCTCGATCGTGCCGCGCTGAATGGCGAGAACGTCGGTGACCTTGGTCGGGTTGGGCACGCGGCGGCCAGTCACCGTGTCGGACGGCGTCGCGATGGTGAGGCATCCTCCGCACGCTTGCGAGTAGCGCTCGAACTCCTCCTCCGCCCAGTCGAGGGCCGCGCCGATGCCGCGCTTCGGGTCCGTCTGCGACGAAAGCGTATGGCGCGTGCCGAAGCTCACCAGCTTCTCGACATTGGCGCGAAGCTGTTGCCGCGAGACGTCGTCGGCAATCTGTTGGGGGGTGGCGGCGGTGGCCGCGACGGGAAGCATCGCGGCGGCGAGCAGGAGCGCGAATTTTGTCATCGACACTATTCATGGACCGGCGCGGACCCGCTTGGCAAGGCGAGCGTCCTCCGACGCCGGTCGAACCCACATGGCACTTCGTCGAAGCATCGGGCAATGTCGTCCCGGTTCCGAATAGCCGATAATGATTCCATCTGAATCGCGGGGGCAAAACCATGGCGAAGCTTCAAATCGACGGAACGTTCATGCTGCTGCTCGGCCTGGGCCTGGCGTTGCAATCCATGCCAGCAAGCGCCCAGCCCAGTCCCGTGGAGCCGACGGCCGAACCACGCGCGGAACGGGACGGGCAGCACGACTTCGATTGGGAGATCGGCACCTGGAAGACCGAGCTCAAACGGCGGCTGCGCCCTTTGACGGGCTCCGACGAATGGGTCGAATATCAGGGAACGTCCCACGTCCGGAAAGTCTGGGACGGCCGTGCCAACCTGGTGGAGCTTGACGTTCAGGGCCCCGCCGGCCGCATCGAGGGTCTGTCGCTGCGGCTGTACAACCCGAAGACTCGCCAGTGGAGCCTCAATTTCGCCAGCAGCGCGGGCGGGACCATGACCCCACCCACGATCGGCGGGTTCCGGGATGGCCGGGGCGAATTCTTCGCGCGGGAAACCCTCGATGGCCGGTCGATCCTGGTCCGGTTCGTGATCTCGGACATCACCCCGACTTCGGCCCGTTTCGAACAGGCATTCTCGGATGACGGCGGAGAAGCCTGGGAAGTGAACTGGATCGCCACGGACACGCGGATGGCCGACTGAGCGGCCCCACGTCCGAGCCAG
This sequence comes from Allosphingosinicella sp., assembly GCF_036570505.1. Lineage (GTDB taxonomy): Bacteria > Pseudomonadota > Alphaproteobacteria > Sphingomonadales > Sphingomonadaceae > Allosphingosinicella. The sequence continues at coordinate 4,108 of NZ_DATCYB010000113.1, forward strand.
CATGATGCGAGGCTGGTCGAGCAAGGCAGTGGATTGGTCGAAGGGGTCGGGCGCCAGGGCAACCCCAAGGCCAGCGTCCTAGGTCCAAATCAGGAGTCGCCAGGATCATGTTCTTGAATCCAATGTTGTTCGCGGCCGCGTTGTTCACGACGCCCGCCACACCGCAGACGGTGGTGGACGATTTGCTTAACGTCGATCGCTCCTTTTCATCCGCGGCGGCCGCCACCGACCCCGCGTCCGGCCTTGCCACTATGCTCGACGCCGACGCGGTCACGCCGGTGCCGGGCAAAGGCATTGTCGAGGGCCGGGACGCCGTGACCGCGGTCCTTCGTTCCAGTCTCTTGGCAAGAGGGGACAAGATCGGCTGGACGCCCATTCGCGGGGGCGTCTCCGCGGATGGAACGCACGGCTTCACCTTCGGCTATCTGACGCTCGAAGGTGGCGATCCTCGGGTCACGGCGCAGAAATATCTGTCTTATTGGATCAAGCGCCCGGAAGGATGGCGCGTCGCCGTCTTCAAGCAGATGCCCCGCCCGGCCGGCGAAGTCGCCTACGATCTGCTGCCGCCCTCGCTCCCCGCGAGCCTGACCGCCCCCGTCGCCGATCCGACCGTCATCGCGGCGCACGCACGCAGCCTGGCCGAAACGGAGCAGGCATTTTCCGACGAAGCGCAAACGATCGGCCTCAAGGCCGCTTTCCGTAAATATGGCCGGTCCGACGCCATGAACATCTATGAGGGCGCCGCCTTCGCTGTAGGCCTCGACGCGATCACGGCAAGCTTTCCGGCCGAGACGACCAGCCCCCTCTATTGGTCGGCGGAGAAGACGCTCGTGGCCTCCAGCGGCGATCTCGGCGTCACTATCGGCACCATCCACCAGAAGGAGCCGGAGGCCGGCAAGCCGGCTTCCATGCCCTTCTTCACCATCTGGCGCCGCGACAGCCCAAACGATCCCTGGCGCTACGTCGCGGAGTGACGGGCCTAGCCCGTCATCCCTCGGGGTAACGGCTAGCCGTTTACCACCGTCTGCTCGATGGTGCCGAAGATGGCGTGGCCGTGCTCGTCCTCCATCCAGATGCGGATGCTGTCGCCGGCCTTGAGGAAGGGCGTGGCGGCCTTGCCATCGAGGATAGTCTCGACGGTGCGAACCTCGGCGAGGCAGGAATAGCCGCGGCCGCCGCGTGCGATGGGCTTGCCGGGGCCGCCATCGGTATCGCGATTGGAGACTGTGCCGGAGCCGACGATCGATCCCGCTCCCAAATTGCGGGTCTTGGCGAGATGCGCAACGAGGGTGCCGAAATCGAACGTCATGTCCTCGCCGGCATCCGCACGACCGAACGGCTCTCCATTGAGGTCCACCATCAGCGGACCGTGCAGCTTGCCATCCTTCCAGCGCTCGCCCAATTCGTCGGGGGTGACGAGCACCGGCGACAGCGCCGAGGCGGGTTTGGACTGGAGGAACCCGAAGCCCTTGGCGAGTTCGGCGGGGATGAGGCCGCGAAGGCTCACATCGTTGACGAGGCCGATCAGCTTGATGTGCTCAAGCGCCTCCTCGCGGGAAATGCCGCGCGGCACGTCATCGGTGACCACGATCACCTCGGCTTCGAGGTCGCAGCCCCAGCTTTCGTCGGCCAGCGGAATGGGGTCGCGCGGCGCCAGCATCTCGTCAGAGGCGCCTTGGTACATCAGCGGATCGGTCCAGAAGCTCTCAGGTAGCTCCGCCCCGCGCGCCTGTCGGACCAGCTTCACATGGTTCACATAGGCCGAGCCGTCCGCCCATTGATAGGCGCGCGGCAGCGGCGCGTCGGCGTCACGCTCGTGGAAACGCTCCTTGGGAATGGCGTCGTGGGCAAGGTCGGTCGCCAGAAGCTCCAGTCGCGGCGCGGCCTCGGCCCAATTGTCGAGCGCGGCCTGCAAGGTGGGCGCGATATGGCGCGCATCCGCGCACCAGGCAAGGTCGTGGCTGACGACCACCAAGCGGCCATCGCGGCCGAGCTTCAGAGATCCGAGCTTCATATTCTTCCTTTCGTCATCCCGGCGAAGGGGCACCCCACAAAATAGTACTTTGCGGGGACCCCGAAGGCCGGGATCTCATGGAGACCGCCGTGACTTCTTGTCCTGAAATCCCGGCCTGCGCCGGGATGACGGCAAGTGGCAACTGGCATTTCGGCCGCGCATTGGCTAGGGGCATCCACACATCACCGCATTCCCGACTTCAAGGACGAGTTCCATGCGCAACATCGATCATTTCATTGGCGGCGGCGCTCATGCCACCGGCGAGCGCCAGGGCGAGATATTCGACCCCAATAGCGGCTCCGTGCAGGCGAAGGTGGGCTTCGGCACCGCCGCCGACCTCGACAAGGCCGTGAAGATCGCGGTGGAGGCGCAGCATGGCTGGGCGGCGACCAACCCGCAGCGGCGCGCCCGCGTCATGTTCAAATATAAGGAGCTGGTCGAGAAGAATATCGAGGAGCTCGCCCTCCTCCTCGCCTCCGAGCACGGCAAGGTGATCGCCGACGCGCGCGGCGACGTGCAGCGTGGCCTAGACGTCATCGAATTCGCCTGCGGCATCCCGCATGCCCTCAAGGGCGAATACACTCAAGGCGCGGGCCCCGGCATCGACGTCTATTCGATGCGCCAGCCCTTGGGCGTGGTCGCGGGCATCACGCCGTTCAACTTCCCGGCGATGATCCCGATGTGGATGTTCGGCGTCGCCATCGCAGTCGGCAACGCCTTCATCCTGAAGCCGTCCGAGCGCGACCCCTCGGTGCCGGTCCGCCTCGCCGAGATCATGCTGGAGGCCGGGCTGCCCGAGGGCATCCTTCAGGTCGTCCACGGCGACAAGGAAATGGTCGACGCCATCCTCGACCATGACGACATCAAGGCCGTGAGCTTCGTCGGCTCGTCCGACATCGCCCATTATGTCTATAAGCGGGGCGTCGCCAACGGGAAGCGCGTGCAGGCCATGGGCGGCGCCAAGAATCACGGCATCGTCATGCCCGACGCCGATCTCGACCAGGTTGTGAACGACCTCTCCGGCGCCGCCTTCGGCTCGGCCGGCGAGCGCTGCATGGCGCTGCCGGTCGTCGTGCCGGTCGGTGACAAGACGGCCAACGAGCTGCGCGAGGCGCTGCTCCCCGCCATCGCCAAGCTGCGCGTCGGGGTCTCGACCGATCCGGACGCCCATTACGGGCCGGTGGTCAACGCGGCGCACAAGCAGCGGATCGAGAATTACATCCAGATGGGTGTCGATGAAGGCGCCGAACTGGTCGTCGACGGCCGCGGCTTCACGCTCCAGGGGCATGAGAACGGCTTCTTCGTCGGCCCAACCCTGTTCGACCACGTGAAGCCGACGATGCAGACCTACCAGGAGGAGATTTTCGGCCCCGTCCTCCAGATCGTCCGCGCCGAGAATTTCGAAGAGGCGGTCCGCCTTCCCAGCGAGCACCAGTACGGCAACGGCGTCGCCATCTTCACCCGCAACGGCCACGCCGCCCGCGAGTTCGCCCACCGCGTCAATGTCGGCATGGTCGGCATCAACGTGCCGATCCCGGTGCCGGTCGCCTACCACAGCTTCGGGGGCTGGAAGCGCTCGGCCTTCGGCGACATCAACCAGCACGGCATGGAAGGCGTGAGGTTCTGGACCAAGACCAAGACCATCACCCAGCGCTGGCCCGATGGATCGGCGACGGGTGAAAACGCCTTCGTCATCCCGACCATGGGGTAGGACGCGGAGCAGGTGAGCTCGCTACGTCATCCTGACGAAAGTCAGGACCTATGAACACGGGGGTACCGGATTGTCGCAATCCGTGTTCATGGATCCCGGATCAAGTCCGGGATGACGGTTTGAGAAATGCTGGATGCGGCGGAAGAGGATCGAACCCAAGCTCAATCGCCCGATCCCTCCTAGAACGGATTGTATTGCTCGATCAGCGCTATCTTCCAAGCTCGGCGCCAGCTCTTCAGTTGCTTCTCGCGGCAGATGGCCGTGTTCATGGATGCTGAATCAAGTTCAGCATGACGTTATGGGGGTGCAATGACTACCCAATTCGACCTCACCGACGAGCAGCGCCAGATTCAGGAGTTGGCGCGGCAGTTTACCGCAGATGCCATTACGCCCCACGCGGCGGAGTGGGACGAGAAGCATATCTTTCCGCGCGATACGATCCGGCAGGCGGCGGAGCTGGGGTTCGGATCCATCTATGTGTCCGAGGAGAGCGGGGGCATCGGGCTCGGGCGGCTGGAGGCGGCGCTGATCATGGAGGCGATGGCTTATGGCTGCCCCTCCACATCGGCCTTCATCTCGATCCACAACATGGCCGCCTGGATGATCGACCGCTTCGGCTCGGCGGGCGTGAAGGAGAAATATCTCCCTTCGATGGTGACGATGGAGCGGATGGGCTCCTACTGCCTCACCGAGCCCTCCTCCGGCTCCGACGCGGCGGCGCTCAAGACCAAGGCGGTCAGGGACGGCGACCATTATGTCGTCTCCGGCTCCAAGGCCTTCATCTCGGGGGGCGGCGAGAATGAGATCTACGTCACCATGTGCCGCACCGGCGAAGAAGGGCCGAAGGGCATCTCCTGCCTCGTCATCGAGAAGGACATGCCCGGCGTGAGCTTCGGCGCGCAGGAGAAGAAGCTCGGCTGGCATTCGCAGCCCACGGCGCAGGTCAATTTCGACGAGGTGCGCGTGCCGGCTGAGAACCTGGTCGGCGGCGAGGGCGAGGGATTCCGCATCGCCATGATGGGTCTCGACGGCGGCCGGCTAAACATCGGCGCTTGCTCCCTGGGCGGCGCCCAGCGCTGCCTCGACGAGGCGGTGGCCTATACCAAGGAGCGCAAGCAGTTCGGCACGCCGATCGCCGATTTCCAGGCGACGCAGTTCACCCTCGCGGACATGGAAACCGAGCTTCAGGCGGCGCGGATGCTGCTCTATGCGGCGGCCGTGAAGGTGACCGAGAACGCGCCCGACAAGACTCGCTTCGCCGCCATGGCCAAGCGGCTCGCGACCGACTCCGGCAGCTCGGTCGTCGACCGTGCGCTTCAGCTGCACGGCGGCTACGGCTATTTGCAGGATTATCCGATCGAACGCTTCTGGCGCGACCTTCGCGTCCATTCGATCCTGGAAGGAACCAACCAGATCATGCGCGTCATCATTTCGCGGGATATGCTGAGGCAATGATGCGGCCATTCACGCGGTCGCCGGCGGAAGCCAGGGCGCTAATCAGCGGCCGAAACTGGACCTCGGCTTTCGCCGGAGAACGGAATTGCCCATGAGCGATGTGATCACGAAAGTCGAAGGCCAGGTCGGGCGGATCAGGCTCAATCGGCCGAAGGCTATACATGCGCTGACCAAGGATATGTGCACGGCGATGATCGCCGCCCTTGTCGAATGGCGCGGTGACGGCGGCATCCAGGCGGTGATGATCGACCACGCCGAGGGACGCGGCTTCTGCGCCGGCGGCGACGTGCGCATGCTCGCCGAGAGCGGCGCGGTCGACGGCGCGGAGGCGCGCGCCTTCTTCCATGAGGAATATCGGCTCAACCACCTGCTCTTCACCTATGCCAAGCCGGTCGTCGCCTTCATGGACGGCATCACCATGGGCGGAGGCGTCGGCATCTCGCAGCCGGCAAAATACCGCATCGCGACCGAAAATACCCGCTTCGCCATGCCCGAGACGGCGATCGGGCTGTTCCCGGACGTGGGCGGCGGCTGGTATCTGTCGCGGCTGCCGGGACGCACGGGCCAGTTCCTGGCGCTCACCGGCGCGCGGATGGATGGCGCCGAGTGTCGCTATCTCGGCCTTGCCACCCATTATATCCCGCACGGCGCGATCGAAGAGGCGAAGGCCCGGATCATCGAGCACTCCGACCGGATCGAAGGGGCCCTCGGCCAGGCGAGCGTGACGGCGCCTGAACCCCGGATCGCGGACAGCATGATCCACATCAACAAGATATTCGGCTCCGATCGGCTGGAAGAAATTTTTGCGGCTCTCCAGAAGGGCGATTCCGATTGGGCCGACGCGGAGCTTGCCACGCTGCGCTCGAAGAGCCCGCAGGCGTGCAAAGTGTCCCTCCGTCTCCTGGCGGAAGGCACGAAGATGCAGGATTTCGCCGACGAGATGCGGCAGGAATATGCGGTCGCCGCCAAGGTCGTGCAGCGGCCGGACTTTCTCGAGGGCGTGCGCGCGGTGCTGATCGACAAGGACAATGCACCCAAATGGAATCCCGCGACGCCGGAAGGCGTCACCGATCACATGATCGACACCATCTTCGCGCCCATGCCCGAAGGGGACGAATGGACACCCTTATCCGTCGACGGAGGCCAGCAGTGAATTACGAGAACATCCTCGTCGAGCAGCGCGGCGCGGTGACGCTGATCACGCTCAACCGCCCGAAGGCGCTCAACGCGCTCAACGCGGTGGTGCTGAAGGAGCTGATCGACGCCTTCGCCGCCTTTGATGCCGACGATACCCAGCGCTGCGCCGTGCTGACGGGGAGCGAGAAGGCCTTCGCGGCGGGGGCGGACATCAAGGAGATGTCGGACCAAGGCTTCGCCAGCATGTATGCGTCCAACTTCTTCGCCGGCTGGGAGAAGGTGACGGCGACGCGCAAGCCGTGGATCGCGGCGGTGGCGGGCTACGCGCTCGGCGGCGGCTGCGAGGTCGCGATGATGGCCGACTGCATCATCGCCGCGGACACCGCCCAGTTCGGCCAGCCGGAGATCAAGCTCGGCGTTACGCCCGGCATGGGAGGCTCGCAGCGCTTCACCCGCGCCGTCGGCAAGGCGAAGGCGATGGAGATGTGCCTTACCGGCCGCATGATGGGCGCGGAAGAGGCCGAGCGCTCGGGCCTCGTGGCGCGCGTTGTGCCAGCAGACCAGCTTCTCGATGAGACGATGAAAACCGCCGGGACGATCGCGTCGATGGCGCCGCTCGCCGCGATGGCGACCAAGGAGCAGATCAACGCCGCCTTCGAAATGCCGCTGGCGCAGGGCATCGCCTATGAGCGCCGCCTGTTCCACGGTCTCTTCGGAACCGAAGACCAGAAAGAAGGCATGGCCGCTTTCGTCGACAAGCGTAAGGCCGATTGGAAGGGCAAGTAAGATGGCACGGGTAGCATTTATCGGTCTCGGCAACATGGGCAGCGGCATGGCCGCGAACCTCGCGAAGGCGGGGCATGACGTGCGTGCCTTCGACCTTTCCGCCGAGGCGCTGGAGCGGGCGAAGAAGGCCGGGTGCCTTCCCGTCGGCTCCACCGCCGCCGCCGTAGAGAAAGCCGAGGCGGTCGTGACCATGCTCCCGGCCGGCAAGCACGTCCGGGACGTCTACGAAAACCACATCCTCGGCAAGGCGCCGGCGACCGCCATTCTGATGGACTGCTCGACGATCGACGTCGCCACGGCCCGCGAGGTGATCGCCGACGCCCAGGCCAAGGGCTACAAGATGGTGGACGCCCCGGTCTCGGGCGGCATCGCTGCGGCGGAGGCTGGCACCCTCACCTTCATGGCGGGCGGCACCGAGGAGGCCTTCAAGCGGGCAGAGCTATTTCTGGACGTGATGGGCAAGGCCGTCATCCACGCAGGCGGGCCGGGCGCGGGCCAGGCGGCCAAGATCTGCAACAACATGCTGCTCGGCGCCTCGATGATCGCGACCTGCGAAACGTTCGTGCTCGCCCAGAAGCTGGGGCTCGATCCGCAGACCTTCTTCGATATCGCCAGCCAGGCATCCGGCCAGTGCTGGTCAATGACGAGCTACTGCCCCGTTCCCGACGTCGGCCCGGAAACGCCCGCCGACCGGGACTATGAAGGCGGCTTCGCGGCGGCGCTGATGCTGAAGGATCTGCGGCTTGCGATGGAAGCCGCGCGGAGCGTCGACAGCTACACGCCGATGGGAAGCCATGCCGAGGAGCTCTACACCCGCTTCGCCGAGAAGCTCGGCGGATCGGGCAAGGATTTTTCCGGCATCATCAAGATGATCGACGACAGTTGGCAGGGCGAAGGCTCCGTACCTCCTCCCCCGCCGGGCGTTCAGTTGAAAGACTGATGTTCAACTCGCCAGTATAGCGTCCAGGGCCCTTCTCCAGCCGTGAAGCCGTCGCTTGCGCTCGGCCTCGGCCATGCGGGGCTCGAACAACACCACATTGCCGCGCATGGGGACAGCCTCTTCAAGCGAAGAGAACATCCCGCAGCCAACGCCGGCCAGCATCGCGGCGCCCAGGGCGGTCGTTTCGACGAAGGCGGGACGCTCAACCGCCAGGTTCAACATGTCCGCCAGATCCTGTGCCAGCCAGTCGTTGGCCACCATGCCGCCGTCGACCTTCAGGCATTCCCATGCGGCGCCGTCGGAGGCGAAGGCGGTCATCAGGTCGTGCGTCTGGTGCGCCATGGCCTCCAACGCTGCGCGGACGATATGGGCGCGGCCGGTGGCGAAGCTGAGGCCGGAGATGGCGCCGCGGGCCGACGGCTCCCAGTAAGGCGCACCGAGACCGGACAGGGCGGGCACGATATAGGCGCCGCCATTGTCGGAGACGGAACGGGCGAGCGCCTCGCTCTCCGCCGCGAAGCCCAGCAGCTTCAGGTCGTCGCGAAGCCACTGGATCAGGCTGCCGGCGACAAAGACCGAGCCTTCCAGCGCATAAGCACGGGCGCCGCCCAGCTGCCAGGCGATGGTGGAGAGCAGGCGGTGATGCGAGACCGGCCGCTCCGCCCCTGTATGGGTAAGGACGAAGGCGCCGGTGCCGTAGGTCGCCTTGGTGTCGCCGGGCGCGATACAGGCCTGGCCGATGGCGGCGGACTGCTGGTCGCCGGCCATGCCGCAGATCGGAATGGGCGCGCCGAACAGGCTCGTCTCGCCGAAACGGCCCGCACAATCGACGATTTCGGGAAGAGCGGTGCGAGGAACGTCGAACAGGCCGAGAAGCGCATCATCCCACCGGCCGGTGACGATATCCATCAGCGCCGTGCGCGAAGCGTTGGTGGCATCGGTGATGTGGAGGCCGCCAGTGAGGCGATGGATAAGCCAGCTTTCGACGGTGCCGACCCGAAGATCGTCGCCCGCGTCCCTCAACTCCGGCCAGTTCGCCATCGCCCAGGCAATCTTGCTGGCACTGAAATAGGGGTCGAGGAGAAGGCCGGTGCATTGCCGCAGCGCCTCCTCGTGCCCCGCTTCCTTCAATGAACGGCAAAGCTCGGCCGTGCGGCGGTCCTGCCAGACAATGGCCGGGGCGAGCGCCCTCCCCGTTCTCCGGCTCCAGAAGACGATCGTCTCGCGCTGGTTGGTGATCCCGACCGCCGCGATCCGATCCGCGCCGCCGGCTTTGGCGACCATCGCCTCGGCGCACTCAAGGCTACGTGCCCAGATTTCCTCGGCATCATGCTCGACGAGTCCGGGGGCCGGGTAATGCTGAGTCAAATCGCGCTGCTCGCTGCCAAAACAGGCGCCGTCCGCAGCGAACAGCATCGCACGAGTGCTGGTCGTCCCCGCATCGATGACTAGAAGCAATTGGTCCACTGCCCTTCCGTCACCCCGGCGGAGGCCAGGGTCCATGCCGAGTTGGTGGCACGAAGGCGCTCTGGATTCCAGCGTTGAGCTGACGCTCTTCTACGAATCCGCTGGAATGACGTAGGTAGCGGCGATGGAAAGCTTCGATCTCCTCATCATAGGCGGCGGCATCAACGGCACCGCCATCGCCCGCGACGCCGCGATCCGCGAGTTGAAGGTGCTCCTGGTCGAAAAGGACGATCTCGCCCAGCATACCAGTTCGGCCTCCTCCAAGCTGATTCACGGCGGGCTGCGCTATCTCGAATATTATGAGTTCCGGCTGGTCCGCGAGGCGCTGAAGGAGCGGGAAATCCTGCTCCAGACAGCGCCGCACATCGTCCGGCCGCTGTCCTTCGTCCTCCCCCATGCAAGGGGCATGCGGCCCTGGTGGATGGTTCGGGCGGGTCTCCTCCTCTATCGCCTGCTCGCGTGGGGCAGCAGCTTGCCGAGGCCCGGCCGAAGCGACTATCGCGCGCCGCTGAAGCCGGAGGCAGGGCGCCGCATCGCCCTTTATGCCGATGCCGTGGTGGACGATGCCCGCCTCGTCGTCCTCAACGCGGTGGACGCGGCTGAACGGGCCGCCGAGATCGCGACCCGGACGGAATTGGTGTCGGCGGAGCGCGAGGGTGATGTCTGGCGCGCCACCCTGTCGGGAGGGCGGACGGTTTTAGCCAAGATCATCGTCAACGCCGCCGGCCCGTGGGTGGCCGAAGTGTTGGGCGGGCGGCTCAGCGAAAGCAGCGAAAGCCGAGCACGGCTGATCAAGGGCAGCCATATCCTGGTCCCGGCCATATGGGAGGGGGAACAGGCCTACATCCTGCAGCAACCGGACGGCCGCGTCGTCTTCGCCATTCCCTATGAAGGGCGGTTCACCCTGATCGGGACGACCGAAGTGCCCGTCTCCTCGCCGGAAGACGCGACTATCACGGAAACGGAGACCGACTATCTTTGCGCCGCCGCCAATCGCTACTTTAACAAACCCATCGCTCCGGCGGATGTGGTGTGGAGCTATTCCGGCATCCGCTCACTCTACGACGACGGCGAAATCGACCCCAAGGCCGTGACGCGCGACTATCGGCTGGAGCTGGACGACGATCCGGGCGCCAAGCTCCTGTCCGTATTCGGCGGGAAGATCACCACGGCGCGGGCGCTCGCGTCGGAGGCGCTCGACCGGCTCGGCATCAAGGGACGGAAATCGACTGGCTGGGCCGCGCTGCCCGGCGGCGACATCTATCCGGCCTACAACGACTATCTGCGCGAGCTGTCGACGTGGATGCCCCAGCCCCTGCTCGGCCGCCTCGCCCGCTCCTACGGAACCCGCCTCAAGGACGTGATGGGCGACGCGACCTCGCTCAAAGACCTCGGCCGGCATTTCGGCGCCGGGTTATACGAGGCGGAAGTCCGCTATCTGACAACATACGAGTTCGCGCGGACGGACGAGGACATTCTCTGGCGGCGGACGAAGATCGGGCTGCATATGAGCGCCGCCGAGCGAGAGGCGGTCGCCCGCTTCCTCGCCTAGGGCCCTTCGTGCAACGGGTCGGTGCCCGGCGCCGGAATCCTGTCCATCTTGCGCCGGTTCTCTTCGCCTTCGCGGGCAATCCCCTTGTCGTGCGCGGCACGATCCTTGTCGCGCGGAGCCTGCTTATCTCGCCGGTCCATGGCCGTTCTCCTCGCGTCTGTAACGTCCCGTCGCGCCCTTCTTTCCCGCGCAGGAACGTGTCCGCCCCGAAACGGTTGGGCCGCCATGGATTTGTCGGCGAAAGAAGCCGCCACCAAGGCAGGCGAGGGACCCAGCGTCATCGGCTGGGCGCTGGATCGCGACCAGCGCGCGGAGCTGCTTCAGCAATTTCCGCCCAAGTTCGTGGATGTCGTGGCGGATCATGTGACCCTGGCAGCGACGGCCAGTCCGGATGCGGAACTCCCCAGCGAAACGCTGGGCGACATCGTGGGCCGCATCAACGACGGCGAAGGCGTCGAGGCGCTGATCGTCAGCATCGACGGCACGACCGACCGGCCGGACGGCAGCACCTATCATGTCACCTGGTCGCTGGAGAAAGCGAAGGGCCGGCGAGCGAAGGAAAGCAACGACGTGATCGCGCGGCTTGGCTGGATCCCGATCGATCTACCCATGCCGATCAAGCTCATCCCGAGGCGCTGGCCGTGAGGCGGCAGCTTTATCTCGATTGCGACGGCGTGCTCGCCGATTTCGACCGCGGCGCCGAAGCGATACTCGGCATGAGGCCGAAGGCGTTCGAGCAGCGATACAATATCGGCCGGATGTGGGCGAAGCTGGCGAATGCGCCCGATTTTTACGGCACCCTTCCCCTGATGCCGGGCGCCATGGAGCTGTTCGGCGCGGTCAAGCATCTCGACCCGGTCATCCTGACGGGCCTGCCGCGCGGCAGTTGGGCGGCGGAGCAGAAGGTGCGCTGGGCGGCCGAGCATTTCCCCGGAACCCGCATCATTACCTGTATGGCCGTCAACAAGCGCACCCACTGCGTGCCCGGCGACGTGCTCGTCGACGATACGCTGACGCACCGCCATCTTTGGGAAGAAGCGGGCGGTATCTTCATCCATCACCGGAGCGTCGACGCGACGCTGGAGGAGTTGAGCCACTTCTTCCCGCTCCACGCGAACGCTTGAGCCAGCGGCGCGCCCGCGATAGGCGCCGGACATGAATCATACGGCCAGGATCCTGCTGCTCGGCTCGGGTGAGCTCGGCAAGGAATTCACCATCTCCGCCAAGCGCCTCGGCTGCCACGTCGTCGCCTGCGACAGCTACGCAGGCGCCCCGGCCATGCAGATGGCGGACGAGGCGGAAGTCTTCTCCATGCTCGACGGCGACAAGCTCCGCGCGGCGGTGAAGCGACACAAGCCCGATTTCGTCGTGCCGGAGATCGAGGCGATCCGCACCGAAGTTCTGCAGGAGATCGAGGCGGCCGGCACCACCGTGGTTCCCTCGGCGCGGGCGACTATGATGACGATGAACCGGGACAATATAAGGGAGCTCGCCGCCGAGACGCTGGGCCTCCGAACCTCGAAATTCCGTTTCGCCGAGAGCCTGGAGGAGGTGGAGGCGGGCGCCGCCCACACCGGCCTCCCCTGCGTCATCAAGCCGGTCATGTCATCTTCCGGCAAGGGCCAGAGCACGGTCCGCACCGCCGCGGAGCTGGAAGCCGCCTGGGATTACGCCGTCGCCAACATGCGAGGCGATCGGGCGCGGGTGATCGTCGAGGAGTTTGTCGACTTCGACTATGAAATTACCCTGCTCACCGTCCGCACGCGAGAGGGCGTCCTCTTCTGCCCGCCCATCGGCCACCGGCAGGAGCGCGGCGACTATATGGAAAGCTGGCAGCCGACGGGCATGTCCGCCAAGGCGCTGGCCGACGCCCAGGATATGGCGCGCAAGGTGGTCGACGATCTCGGCGGCTACGGCATCTTCGGCGTCGAGTTCTTCGTCGCCGGAGAGGACGTCATCTTTTCCGAACTCTCCCCCCGGCCGCACGACACGGGCATGGTGACACTGATTTCACAGAACCTGTCCGAGTTCGACCTTCACGCGCGCACCGTGCTCGGCCTTCCGATCCCGGAGATCACACTCCGCCATCCAGCCGGCGCCTCGGCCGTCATCCTCGCCGGTCGCGCTTCGGAAAGGTTCGAGATCGGCGGTCTCGCCGAGGCACTTGCCCTCGGCGGAAAGGGGGAAGAGGTGGATGTGCGCGTCTTCGGCAAGCCCGTGACCAGACCTTACCGACGGATGGCCGTGGCGCTGGCGTCAGGTCGGACCTCCGAAACGGCCCGCAAGATCGAAATCTCCTACCGCGATTGATTGCACTCCCGGAACGGGCCGCTAAGCTTCCCATTCAGAAAAAAGGGGAGTGCGATGTTCCGTAGATTTCAGGCTGCATTGGCCGGCGTCCTGCTGGCTCTGTGCGCACCGGCCGCCGCCCAGGACTATGATATCATCATCCGCGACGGCATGGTCTATGACGGCCAGGGCGGCGCTCCCTACCCCGCCGACGTGGCGATCGAGGCGGACCGGATCGCCGCGATCGGTGATCTGGACGGCGCCACCGCCGAGCGGGAAATCGAGGCGGAGGGGCTCGCCGTCGCGCCCGGCTTCATCAACATGCTGAGCTGGGCGACCCAGTCGCTGATCGAGGACGGCCGTTCGCAAAGCGATATCCGTCAGGGCGTGACCCTGGAGGTGTTCGGCGAAGGCTGGTCGATGGGCCCGCTCACACAAGAGATGAAGGCGGAGATGGAGGAGGACCAGGGCGACATCAAATTCGATGTCAGCTGGACCACGCTCGGCGAATATCTTGATTTCCTGGAGAAGAAGGGAGTCTCCACCAACGTCGCCTCCTTCGTCGGCGCGACGACCTTGCGCGTCCACGAGGTCGGCCGCGACAACAAGAAAGCGACGCCCGAGCAGACCGAGCGCATGCAGGAACTGGTGCGGCAGGCGATGCGCGAGGGCGCGCTCGGCGTCGGCTCCTCGCTCATCTACGCGCCCGCCAATTTCGCCGATACCGACGAGCTGGTCGCGCTGACCGCCGCAGCGCATGAGTTTGGCGGCACCTACATCTCGCACCTCAGGAGTGAGGCCGAGCGCTACGAGCAGGCCATCGACGAAATCCTCGAGATCGGCCGCCGCACGGGCGCGCCCGTCCAGATCTATCATATGAAGCCGGCGGGGAAGGACAATTGGGACAAGTCCATCCCCATGCTGAAGAAGCTGTCGGACGCGCGGGAAAACGGCATCGACGTCACCGCCAACATCTATCCCTATACGGCGGGCTCGACCGGCCTCTACGCGACCATGCCCTTATGGGTGCAGGAAGGCGGACATGACGCCTGGGTGGCGCGACTCAAGGACCCTGAAATCCGGGCGCGGGTGATCGCAGAAATGCGCGCGCCCGCCGTCGGCTGGGAGAACCTTCTGCATCACGCCGGCGGACCCGAAAATGTCCTGCTGACCGGCTTCAAGAACGACAAGCTGAAGCCGCTTACCGGCAAGACGCTGGCGGAGGTCGCCAGGATGCGCGGCACCAGCCCAGAGGACACGATCATCGACCTCGTCATCGAGGACGACAGCCGGGTCGACGCCATTTATTTTCTGATGACCGAAGAGAATATCCGCCGCAACATCGCCTGGCCCTGGACGATGGTCGGCTCCGACGCGGGCAGTGTTTCGGCCGAGGGCGTCTTCCTGGAAAGCAACCCCCATCCCCGCGCCTATGGCACCTTCGCCCGCTTCCTTGGAAAGTATGTGCGGGAGGAGACGGTAATTCCGCTCGAAGAGGCCATTCACCGCCTCACAGGCTTGCCCGCCGAGCAGCTGAAGCTGCATGGGCGTGGGCGGCTGGCGGAGGGCTATCTTGCCGATGTCGTGGTGTTCGATCCCGCCACCATCGTCGACAAGGCGACCTACGACAAGCCGCATCAATATGCGGTGGGCGTCGAGCACGTCCTGGTGAACGGGACGCCGGTGATCAGCGAAGGCGAGCACACCGGCGCCACTCCGGGCCGCTTCGTACGAGGGCCGGGCTGGACCGGGTGGAAGGAGTCAGCTCCTAAATGAGGCCGGCCAAGGGGCTCGACGGGTCGGCGTAGCGGCGCTTGCCCATGCGGCCAGCGCGATAGGCGAGGCGACCGGCTTCCACCGCGGCCTTCATCGCGCGCGCCATCAGGATCGGATCCTTCGCCTCGGCGATGGCGGTGTTCATGAGGACGCCGTCGCAGCCGAGCTCCATCGCGACCGTCGCGTCCGACGCCGTGCCGACGCCCGCGTCGACCAGCACGGGCACCTGGGCATTTTCTACCATGATGCGGATCATCACCTGGTTCTGAAGACCGAGGCCGGAGCCGATCGGCGCGCCCAGGGGCATGATCGCGACCGCCCCCGCATCCTCCAGCTTCTTCGCGGCGATGGGATCGTCCGCGCAATAGACCATCGGCTGAAAGCCTTCGTTGGCGAGCACTTCGGTGGCCCGCAACGTCTCGATCATGTCCGGATAGAGCGTCTTCGCCTCGCCCAGCACTTCGAGCTTCACCAGGCTCCATCCGCCGGCTTCGCGCGCAAGCCGAAGGGTGCGGATCGCCTCCTCCGCGGTGAAGCAGCCGGCGGTGTTGGGGAGATAGGTGATCTTCTTCGGATCGATGAAGTCGGTCAGCATCGGCTGCTTCGGGTCGGCGATGTTCACCCGCCGCACCGCCACCGTGACGATCTCCGCGCCCGATGCCTCGACGGCGGCGGCATTCTGCTCGAAGCTCCTATACTTGCCGGTGCCGACGATCAGCCGCGACCGGAAGGTCCGGCCGGCGACCGACCAGCTGTCGTCGTCGGCGGGGGCGGTTGCTGTCTTCTCGAGAACCGCGTCCATGCTTTCATCCATCATGGCCGCGCCTATAGCGACCTTTCGCCCCTCGCGAAACCTCAGGGACAGCGCGAACGAGTCATCGTTGCCCCTTCGCCGGTCACGGTCAGCGTGTCCCCGTCCGGAGACAGGCTGAGCCGGCGCTCATTGCTCCAAGTCTGGCCTTCGCCGCTATAGGCGGCAGTCACCTCGATCACCCGGTCGCTCACAATATCGATCTCGCGCACTTTGCCGGCACTTTCATAGAAGCGCAGCCTGTCCGCGCTGATCCTCAGCCGCGTTTCGCTTGAACCGGTGCCGCAGGCGGACAAATCCTGATTCCATTCGCCGTGGAAGCGAACGGGGATGGCTGTCGCCACTTCATCATCCGAGCCATTGTCGCCTTCGTCATCCAAGGTGTTGTCGCTGCCCTCTTCGTCCGGGAGCGGCGGCGGCGGCGGAATGTCGGCCAATTCGTCATCCGATGCATTGAAGACGAGGCTCTCATCTCCCGCCACCTCCATCTCATTACCGCCGGCTTCATTGTCCGCCGCTTGCTCCGATGAGCAGGCGCCAAGGAGCAGGGCTGCGGCGAGCGACGTGGCGAATGTCGAATGACGCATGGAAACTCTCCAAAAACATGAGCGAGAGCCGTAACGAACGCACCCTGCCCGCCTTTGCTCCCTATTTGAGACGATCAATCACCGCCTGGGCGGCGGCCGGGGCGCGAACCTTGGCGCCGTTGATCATGAACATGAACACGTCCCGGGCCTTCTTCGGTGGCGACCCGGCGTCGGCATAAGCGAGCCCCGCCGGCGCCTCGCCCGCCGCCCAAGCCTTGGCAAGTTCGGTCCAGCGGTCCAACTCGCCGGGATCATAGCCGGTCGGTTCGTCCTCCCTCGCTTGCTGGAGGCGGGCATAGACGAAATCCGCCGTCACATCGGCGATCTCCGGATAGGTCTCGGAGTCGGCGAAGACGAGAGCCGCACGTGCTTCACGGGCGAGCGTGACAAAGCCCGGATCGCGGAAGCTCTCGTGCCGTACCTCCAGTGCATGACGTAGGGGCACCCCGTCCTGCTTCGCGGGAAGTAACTTGAGGAACGCCGCGAAATCGTCGGGATCGAACTTCTTGGTGCCGGCGAACTGCCACAGGATCGGCCCCAGCTTGTCGCCGAGCTCGGTAATGCCCTGGGAGCAGAAGCGCTCGATCGACTCCCCCGCCTCGGCCAGCACCTTGCGATTGGTGCAGAAGCGCGACGCCTTGACCGCGAAGACGAAGCCGGGCGGCGCTGCCTTTCCCCAGCGCTCGAAGGTCGCCGGCTTCTGGCTGCCGTAATAAGTGGCGTTGATCTCGATCGCGGTCACATGGGTCGCGGCATATTCAAGCTCGCGCGCCTTGGGCAGGTCGTCCGGATAGAAGACACCCCGCCACGGCTCGTAGGTCCATCCCCCGATGCCGACCCGAATGGCGCCGCCGCTCATGCGCTGGCGCCGTCATAGGGAATGATCTCGAGCGCGTTGGGATCGATGCCCTCGGCGCAACCCAGGTTGATCTCGACCATCGGCGTACCGTCCGGGCCATTCCCTTCCGCGAAGGGCGCGCAGCCGCAGGTCTTGCAGAATTGATGGCGGATATTGTGCTTGTTGAACGTGTAGACCGTGATGTCGTCGCGCGAGCCCTGGAGCGTGAATTTCTCCGGCGTCGTGAAGTGATGCAGATAGCCCTTTCGCCGGCAGATCGAGCAATTGCATTCCAGCGCCCTGGTCGGCGCCTCTTCGTCGAGTGTGTAGGCGATCTTGCCGCAATGGCAGCTTCCCCGGACAGTCATCGCACCTTCTCCTTCTCCATGAGGTGTCCTTTCATTCTTGCTAATGCGAACTACTCGCAATACTATCGGGGTTGAGGAGAGATTCATGACGTTCGACATCGACCTGCTGGCGCGCACGCCCGACCTTCGCGAACTCGAGGCGGCGGAGGCCCGCGTAGCGATGACGCTGAGGCTATGGGTGGTGATGAACAAGCTCGGCCGCTGCCCGCTGGCCGCGATGGGCGAAAAGCTCGATTCGCGCCGCGCCGCCGCGCACCTCCATCTGATGCTCGAGGAAATCGGCGCCGCCTGGCCCGAACCCTTCTGCGTGAACCCGCCCTGCTGCCCTCGCCTCAGCCATGACGAGGCGCTGGTGCTCGACATGATCCGCGTTGCCAGCCGCGACGACCGGCCCGGCTTCGACCGGTTGCTGAGCGACCTCCTTCCCGCCGACGCCCGCGAACCGCTGTTCGCTTCCGCCGCTTTGTTCGCGGCCGCCTTGTAGGAAGGCCGCACGGTCACAGCGGCAAGAAGAGCCCCAGGATGGCGACGGCGATCGCCATGCAGGAAATGATCAAGGCGACCCGGGCGATGGCGCCGGCCCGCTCGGCCGCCGCCGCCGCTTCGCGCGCCGCCTCCTCCGAATCCACCGTCATGGCAACTCCTTGCAATAGAGGGCCGCCTTACCCGAACCATCGGAGTCGGTAAAAGTCCCGCGGCGCCAGCGGACATTGCCACGCGCTGTTGACGGACGACTGGATGTTGTCCCACCGTCCCGATCATGGCGACCGACGTCAAACTCCATGAAAGCTGGCGGACACCGCTCGCGGGCGAGTTCCAGAGCCCGTATATGCAGTCGCTGAAGAGCTTCCTCGTCGCCGAGAAAGCCGGCGGGAAACGCGTCTTCCCCAAGGGCGGCGAGTGGTTCCGGGCGCTCGACCTGACGCCGCTCGATGAGGTGCGGGTCGTGATCCTGGGACAGGATCCCTATCACGGTGCCGGCCAGGCGCATGGCCTGTGCTTCAGCGTGCAACCGGGCGTCCGGCCGCCGCCCAGCCTGGTCAACATCTTCAAGGAACTCGAAAGCGACCTAGGCATAGCGCCCTCGCGTCATGGCTTCCTGGAGCATTGGGCGCGGCAGGGCGTACTGCTCCTCAACAGCGTGCTGACGGTCGAGATGGGCCGCGCCGCGTCGCACCAGGGCAAGGGCTGGGAACGATTCACCGACGCGGTCATCCAGCGGATCAACGACCGCGAGGAGCCAGTGGTCTTCATGCTCTGGGGCAGCTACGCGCAACGAAAGGCGGCCTTCGTCGACAGTATCGACAAGGGCGGGCGCCACCTGGTGCTGAAGGCGCCCCATCCCTCCCCGCTTTCCGCCAATAACGGCTTCTTCGGCTGCCGCCATTTCTCCAAGGCCAATGCTTTTCTTGAGAGCCGCGGCATGACGCCGATCGAGTGGACGCTTCCTGCGTCAGTGTCTTCGATGTGAGCCGAGGTGGACGCAAAAGCATGCACTAATCGGTTGTCAGCGGGTGCGTTGCGTGGACGATATGCTTACCGCGCCCGTGGAGGCTCTCCACGAGAAAAACCCGGTCGATCGTCCAGCTGACGGGCTCGACCGGCTGGGCGGGCACCGGCGGGCCGTCATAACCGATGGTGACATGCGGCTTGATGCGCCTGACCCACAGCGCCACGTCCATGCCGAGATCGGCAAGCGTCGCTGCAAGCCGCCGGGCAAGTCCAGCCTGCAGGGCCTCGAACCCCGGCAAGCGCTCGCTCGGCTTGAGCAGGGCGGATTTCGGTCCGCCGATGATCGTGTCCAGAACGATGCGACAGGACGGCAGCGAACAGCCCGTTAGCCGATCACGGATTCGGGCGATCAAGACGCGCGGAGATTTATCGAACGTGCCCGCCATACCGATGGTTGTATGCAGCCGCTCGTCGGGCACGGGCCTTCGCACCAGCCCGGATGCATCGCGGAATCGACTGATTTCACCGGCAACGCCGACAGGCGGGTAAGCGAGAAGAAATAGGCGATGTTCGGTCATGTCGCAGCCTTGTGCCAGCAATAGAACAAATGGTAAACACATGCAATGGATCGAGCTCACCATTGCCTCAGCCATTTGGCTATGCTATATACGCCATATGGCGACAGCTTTCTCCCTCGACGAATTTGCAGCGGCGCCGCTGCTGGAGCGCGCGCATGCGGTGAGCGCGGGGTTGCCCGCCAAGGCGGTGCGCGATCTTGTCGCCGATCCGGCGATCACCCTGGCGGACGTGGCGCGGATCGTGGGCCCGCGGCGGACGATCGACCGGCGGCTCAAGGAGAACAAGCCCCTCTCTCCCGACCAGAGCGACCGCTTCGCACGGTTCGTCACGGTGCTGGCGCAGGCGACCGCCATCTTCGGCAGCCGCGTCGCGGCGATGCAGTGGCTGGGCGCACCCAAACGCCGGTTCGAGAGCGAGAAACCGCTGGACCTTTTGACCACGGACGCGGGCACGCGGCTGGTCGAGGAGGTTCTGGAGCAGGCACGGCACGGCTTCGCGGCCTGATCTCAAGACATGATCCTCTGGCGTGTCTCCGAATTTGCGACGCTGGATGGCGCGGGCGGGTTGATCGTCGGCGGACGGTGGCACAGCAAGGGGCGGCCGATCGTCTATCTCGCCGATTCGAGCGCGCTGGCGATGCTGGAAATGCTCGTCCATCTGGAAATCGAGACTCTGCCCCCGTCCTTCCAGCTTCTGAAGGTGGGCGTCCCCGACGGCCTCGATCATGCTCTCTGGCCTGAAGGCGAGGATCCGCGCGACGCGGCCGCGACGCGAGCCTGGGGCGATGCCTGGCTGGAAGCGGCCGCGACGCCGCTCGCTCGCGTTCCTTCGATCGTCGCGCCGCATGGCGCCAACTGGTTACTGAACCCGGGACACGATGCCGCTGCCAAGGTGCGGATCGAGGAGAGCAGCCGCTGGCCGTGGGACGAGAGGCTGTTCGCTAATAGCGATCGTTGAGAGCGAAGATCGGCTTCCGATCCTTCCATTTGCCGGCCGTGAAATCGGGGAAATCGAGCGTCCGATTGTCGGCCGCGATCGATTGCTCGGAAAGCGGTGTGATCGCACTCCAGGCGACGGCGTCGTAAATGTCGATCGGCATCGGATCGCCGGCCTTCAGCGCCTCGATGAAGGCGTGGATCACGAAGAAGTCCATGCCGCCATGGCCGGCACCCTTGGCCTGGGCGCCAAACCGCTTCCAGAGCGGATGGTCGTATCTGTCGAGCCAGGGCTGGGCCGGCTCCCACTCATGCGGCTTCGGACTCTTGCCCTCTATGTAGATGGACTCATTGACGTCCATCCAGATGCCTTCCGTCCCCTGGACACGAAAGCCCAACGAATAGGGGCGCGGCAGCGACGTATCGAGGGTCAAGAGGATCGTCTCGCCGTTGGCGCAGGCGATCTGCGTCTGGACGATGTCCCCGAGCGCGAACCTGACCTTCGCGTTGGGGTGATCGGGGCCGGCTTGGTCGACGACATAATCATGGAGGCCGCGCGCCTTGCTGGCGTAGCTGGTGAGGCGCGTGAAGCGATTGCCGCGATGGATGTTCGCCTGCATCGCGCAGGGGCCGATGCCGTGGCTGGGATAGAGATCGCCGTTGCGGGTGACGCCGTGATCCGTCCGCCAACGCGCCTCCGACCAACCTTTCTCGCCGAACTCGGCGCCGCCGCCATAGGCCTTGCCCGGCACGCCCGAATTGAACTTCACGGCGCGAAGGTCATGCTGATAGCCGCCCTCCAGATGCACGATCTCGCCGAACAGCCTTTGGCGCACCATGTTGAGCACGGCGAGGACGTCGCGCCGGTAGCAGACATTTTCGAGCAGCATGTAGGGCGTGCCGGTGGCGAGCTGGGCGCGCAGCACGTCCCAGTGATCGTCGAGCGTGATACCGGCGACGACCTCGCAGCCGACCGCGACCCTGGCCTTCATCGCCTCGATCGCCATCGGCGCATGCCATTCCCAGGGGGTGGCTATGATGACGCCGTCCAGCCTGGCCTTCGCGAGCATCTCGCGCCAAGCCTGGTCGCTTCCGGTGAAGATCCGGGGCGCCGGCTTCCCCGCCTCCGCGACCTCTTTCAGCGCCCGGTCGAGCATGAACTTTTCGATGTCGCACAGTGCCGCGACCTCGACATCGTCACGGCGGACCAGCTCCTCCAGCAGCACCTGTCCGCGCATGCCTGTGCCGATGACGCCGAGGCGAAGGCGGGAGGTGGATCGCGCCTTCCCGATCGTCGGGAAGGAAGCGGCGGCGGCCAAGGCGGCGGCAGTGGACAGGAACTGGCGACGATGCATTGGTCTCTCCCTAGAGGCGTGGTTCGATCGGCATCCTGCACGGCTTTCATGACCCGGCAAGGCCGGAATGACGCCGATTTCGACAGGAAGGATAATGGCGGGCGTCGGCTACGGCGGGGCTCGCATTCCTGCTGGTAGTGCTGCGGGCCACGCTATAGGGGCTCCGGCACGGTGCGGCCGCTCGTAGCGGCGACAAGGAGACGGGACTTCGATGGGCGGAAATGACGAATATGTCTACGACGAGGCTACCGGCGAATGGGTCAGCGCCGGCGAGGCGGAGGCAGCGTCCGCCGCTGGCGCGGTCGAGGTGCGCGATGCGGTCGGCAACCTCCTCGCGGACGGCGACCAGGTGACGCTGATCAAGGACCTGAAAGTCAAGGGCGCGGGCCAGACTTTGAAACGCGGCACGCTCATCAAAAGCATTCGCCTCACCGGCGACCCGCAGGAGATCGACTGCCGCTACGAAGGCATCAAGGGCCTCGTGCTGCGCGCGGAGTTCGTGAAGAAAAGATAGCCGGCCGGCTAGTCCACGTCCTGGGCAGCCAGCTCGGCTTCGCGCGAACGCGCGGCGACGGGGCGCGGCGGCGGCAGGCGAGATCCTTCAGGAACCTCGCCATGTCCCAGTAATCGGAACAGCCTCGGATCCGGTCGCGTTCGAATTCGAAGACGGAGGCACCCGAGATCTCGACGGCTTTGCCGGTGGCCGGCGCGCCCGGCACGTCGCCCTTGTGCGTGCCGCGCATGATCCATTCGGCGGTGTCGCGATAGCCGTTGGCAACGCTCGAGCACAGCTCGAACGTGGCGTCGGGAAAGGAGGCGAAAAGGCTTTCGCCAAAGGCGCAAAGCTCGGCGGCGGTGCGGTTCGTCACGCCCATCGCCACGTCGCGGTAGCGGAGGTCTCGCGTGAAGAGCGCCACCATGCGATCCATGTCGTGCGCCGACTAGGTCGCCCAATGCTCCACGATCACCCGCTCCTGACGCTCGATCAAGCTCTCGCTCATCGTGACTTCCTGGCACTGGGGAGGCTCGACGACTAGCACGAGCCTAGGATCAGGTTCAAATATCGCGGCAATTCCTCACAGTCGGACAGGCGTCGCGGCTTCTGGGCCGACGACGGTGGTCCAGGGGACGACGCGCCAGGTGCGGACCAATCCCTCGCGAACGTAAGGATCGGCCTCGGCGAAGGCGCGGGCGGCGTCCGCGCCTGTGAAGAGCAGCAGCGCGGATTCGACAGGGTCGCCGACCGCGCCGCCGAGCAGGAGGTCGCCTTTATCCGCGGCCTTCCATGCGAGGCCGAGGTGCGCCTCTCGGAAGGCGCCGCGGCGGTCGAGATAATCGGGGGCGAGATCGTAGCTGAGGAGATAATGGGGCATGAACGCCCTGTTTCACGCGGCGGGTGGATTGTCGAGTAGCGGCGGCCCCGCGATCAGCGCCGGGCCGCACTGATAGGACGCATCGCCGAGGTACACGAAGAGTTGGAGCCATGGCACGTCGCCATTCGTATATTGTCCCCGGATATCGAGGGGAGTAGCCCAATGCCAGTGACGCTGAATCACACGATCGTCCATGCCCGGGACAAGAAGGCGACGGCGGAATTCCTGACGTCGATCATCGGGCTCCCCGCCCATAGGGAATTGTCCCACTTCACGGTCGTGCAGGTGGGCGAAACGTCGCTCGACCTCATCCAGACGGACGAGCCCATCTCGTCCCGGCATTTCGCCTTTCTGGTAAGCGAAGCCGAGTTCGATGACATTTTCGGCCGCATCCAGAAGCGGGGACTTCCCTTCTGGGCCGATCCGTTCCGCAAGAGACCTGGCGAGATCAATCGCTGGGATGATGGCCGTGGCGTGTATTTCGACGACCCGAATGGTCATCTGCTGGAGATCATCACGCTCCCGTACGGCAGCGGCGGGTTGAGCGCGGAACATCCGAACCCATTGCTAGGCGGATGATATCTATCCGTGCCCGCAAAGGTCGATCTGGAGTCCGGATAACGGCAACAGCCACCTCCCCACGCGTTCTTGACTAATGCATATCCCGTTGGTTATGAGTCAAATCGATAGCCAACGAGTTATATATCCCGATGCCGAATGCTCACGATAGGCTCTTCAAGACGCTCGCCGATCCGACTCGGCGGGCCATCTTCGAGCAACTGTGTCGTGAAGGAGAGCAGACGGTCGCGGCTCTGACGGCCCGGGCCGGGGTCTCGCAACCGGCCGTGTCGAAGCATCTCGGCGTTCTGAAGCGGGCCGGGCTGGTGCAGGGCCGCCACGAAGGGCGCCAGACGCACTATGGCGCGCAGCTCGGCGCCCTGGCCCCGCTGATCGACTGGACAAGCCAGATGACCGGGTTCTGGCAGAGCCGGTTCGACGACCTCGAAGACCTGCTGAAAAGGATGGATCAATGAACGTAACATCGACCGAAACGCGCTCCGTCATTGTCGAACGTGAGATCCCGCATCCGCCGGAAAAGCTCTGGCGCGCGCTGACCGAGCCGCACCTGATCGAGGAGTGGCTGATGAAAAGCGACTTCAGGCCTGTCGTGGGTCACCGTTTCAATCTTCGCGGAGACTGGGGCGGCGTGCTGGACTGCGAGGTTCTTGAAGTCGAGCCGAACAAAGAACTGTCCTACACCTGAAATTTCGCGCACGACGACGCGGCCTACGATCTGGAGAGCGTGGTGACCTTCACGCTGACGCCAACGAGCACGGGGACGCATTTGCGCATGGAGCAGTCGGGCTTCCGGCCGGATCAGAAGCAGGCATTCGGGGGCGCCAAGGCCGGGTGGTCGCAATTCGTTGCCAAGCTGGAGCAGGTTTTGGCGCGGGTTGACTGAAGCCCGCCCGCACTCGTCTTCAATGGAGGTCCCATTGAACTGGAGCCTATGGATTCGGCAGGTCCACCGCTGGCTGTCTATCATCTTCACGGCGGTCGTCGTCGGCATCTTCGTCATGTTGGGCGCGGGGAAGGAACCTGCCGAATGGGTATATTTCGTGCCGCTGTTTCCGCTCGCCTTGCTCATGCTCACCGGCCTGTACATGTTCATGCTGCCCTATGCCTCCAGGTGGCGCGGCGGGCGGCGCACCAGCGCGCAGGAGTGAGAGCGATGGTCGGCAAGGCATCCAACAAGCCGAAGAAGGCCGCGAAGAAGGGCGACGGCTCCAAGCCTGTCCTCCTCTCGGGCGGCAACCCGCAGATTCCGAAAGGCCATGGCGAGGCGCCGGTGCGGGCGTATCTCGATGCGATGCCGGGGTGGAAGCAGGGTGTCGGGCGGCGGCTGGACGCGCTGGTCGAGCGTACCGTCCCCGACGTCCGCAAGGCGGTGAAGTGGAATTCGCCGCTCTACGGCGCCCCGGATGCCCCGCCGGACCATTGGTTCCTCAGCTTCCATTGCTTCGACCGCTATGTGAAGGTGACCTTCTTCCAAGGCTCCTCGCTGCACCCGACCCCGCCCGAGACATCCAAATATCCGGACGTGCGCTATTTCCACATCCACGAGGACGACGAGCTCGACGAGGCCCGGTTCGCCGACTGGGTTCGCCAGGCCAGCCAGCTGCCCAATGAGAAGATGTAGGCCGGCACGAACCTATCCGGCGGCCGATCGCCGGCGGACCATCTCGTTGATCCAGGTCGGGGCGAAGGGCGAGGTGCAGCCGGGCGTGGTCGGATAGTCGCGGTAGACGCCGAGCGCCTCGCCGATCGCCAGCGCCCGCGCCCGCGCCCGGTGCTCGGGATGGTGGATACCGATGAAGGCGAGCGCGAAATTCATCGTCCATTGCGTTTCCGGCGCGCCATCCGGCATTTCCCGTTCGATGCGGTCGAGCAGGGCCGCCAGGTCGAGACCGTCGGGCCTCTTCTCTATCCCGTCGGCGGTGAGGCTCCAGCCGGCGCGGGCGGCCATCCGATCGGCAGGTGACTTGTGGTCGGTCACCATCCATTGCTGCCTGAGCTTCTCCTTTTCGGGATGCTGCTTCACGACATAGGACATGAGCCAGTCCGCCACCTGAGCGAGATCGTTGGAGCGGACCTTCCTGTCCAGGTCCTCGGTGGAAAGCTCCTTCGGCTTCATCAGCAGGATCGCCAGCAGCCGCGCGTCGAGATTGCCCGTGTCCCAAAGCTCCAGCGCCAGCGGGTGGTTCGCCTCGATCTCCTTGGCGACCTTGCGGATGTCGCCCATCTTCACGCCGTATTGCTCGCCCGTGACGCCGCGCCTCGCGTTCTGGGCACGCATCTTGTCGGTGCCGAGCGCCTCGAGCCTGGCGAGGACCTCCTTCACGGTCATGGCAATCCTTCTCCGCAGCCGGCGAAATCGCGAGGCCGGAAATACATGAAGTGCCGTGACAGCGCATCGTGGTTCCTGCATGTGTATCGACCAAGGCAGCAGCGGCGGACTCGGAGGCAGCGATGGACAAGCCTCGACTCTTTTTGGGATCGTCGGGGAAACAGGAGAAGCTGCTTCAGGCGCTGACGCGCGGGCTCAGCGACATCGCGCGGGTGGAGCCCTGGACGGCGGTCTTCAATCCGGGGACGTCGACGCTGGAGCGCCTGCTCGAGCTTACCCGGGAGGTCGATTTCGCGGCGTTCGTCTTCGCGCAGGACGACTGGACGACGGGCAGTCCGCCGGCTTCGTCCGAGCCTCAGCCCGGTCAGGCGTCGCCGCGGGACAATGTCGTGTTCGAAGCCGGCCTTTTCGGCGGCGTCCTGGGCATGCGCCGGACCTTCATCCTCCATGCCAGTGGGGCGAAGCTTCCGACCGACCTGCTCGGCCTCACCTGCGTGCGCTATCCCGGCGAGATGACGCCGGCGGAGATGAGGGCCGTCAACCAGAAAATCCGCAAGGCCATCGAGACCGAGGACCGCCTTACCCGCATCGAGGGTTGCTGGTGGCAATTCTCGCTGACGGAGCGCACCGCGAAGGAGCCTTCCACCCTGGGCCTCCTCAAGATTTCGCGAGATCGCGGCGGCGTGCTCGAAATGACGGGCCGCGCGTGGCGGGAGGATGGACGCCTGTCGGCACGATATTGGAGCGAGGCGGCGAAGGAGAAGGAAGGGTCCTCGGGCCTCTTCTATTACTGGAAGGGCGAGCGGCCG
Source organism: Allosphingosinicella sp. (assembly GCF_036570505.1). GTDB lineage: Bacteria > Pseudomonadota > Alphaproteobacteria > Sphingomonadales > Sphingomonadaceae > Allosphingosinicella. The sequence goes on from NZ_DATCYB010000113.1 coordinate 31,250, forward strand.
CTGGACCCGGATGCGCCACAGCTGCACGGAACCGGCGAGATCAAGCTGGAATTCGATGACCGCGCCTCCGGCTACTTCACCACCCGATCTGATTCCGATCCGAATTTGAAGGCGCGGACGGTGGGCGTCTATTGGCGCGCCGACCCGGACGACATAGGCGTGATGGACGGCCGCGACGATCGGAAGCGGGCGACGCTCATTGAAGAGCGGATGACGGAATGGAGGGCCTTCAGGAATGGCTGATCGACTCGCGGACGCGGACTCTCCCTCCCGATTGATCGACGCAAAGATCGAGGCGCTGGGCGACTGGCGAGGCGAGACGCTGGCGCGGGTGCGGGCGCTGATCCAGGCGGCCGACGGGCAAGTGATCGAGGCGGTCAAATGGCGCAAGCCGTCGAACCCGATGGGGGTGCCGACATGGGAGCATGCCGGGATCCTGTGCACCGGCGAGACGTACCGGGACAAAGTGAAGCTGACCTTCGCGAGGGGCGCCGCGCTGGAGGACCCCTCGGGCCTGTTCAACTCCAGCCTGGAAGGCAACACGCGGCGCGCCATCGATATGCGTGAAGGCGAGGCAATCGACGGAGAGGCGCTGAAGGCGCTTATCCGCGAGGCCGTGGCGGAGAATCTGGCGCGCGGCGCCTAGGGCACGCCCGCTTTGATCGTTAGGTTAGGGCTAGCCTACATGGAGCTGCCGTCATTCAAGTGGATATAGGTAGGCCTTAGCGAGGCCAGAAAGCCGTCTCTAAATTTAGGTAGGCATTGACTAGCACATAAATTTAGCTTTAATTCAGGCTAGCCCTAAATCAAGGAGCCAGAATGGCCGAAGCAGACACGCAGTACCGTGCCGGACGGTATGTGAGGCAAGCCAGCCATTACTCGGCATTCGTCCCGGAGCCCCTGCCTCCAACTCCACCCCTGAAATGGGACAGCGAGCTTCAAACTTTGCTCTCAAAAGCCGACAGGGCGTTGGGCCGACTAGACGGATCGATCCAGACGCTCCCCGACCCGGACCTGTTCGTCTTCATGTACGTCAGGAAGGAGGCTGTTCTTTCGAGTCAGATCGAGGGCACACAATCCTCATTGAACGATCTGCTGGAAGCGGAGGCAGCCATCTCGGACAGCCACCGGCCTAGCGACGTGGGCGAGGTTCTGAATTATGTAAACGCGATGAACCATGGGCTGGCGCGCCTGCCTGAACTCCCGATCTCCACCCGGCTGATTAGAGAGATTCATGAGAAGCTTCTGGCAGGCGTGCGCGGCAAGCGCATGAGCCCCGGCGAGATTCGGCGGAGCCAGAACTGGATCGGGCCCGGCGGTTCCTCACTGAACAATGCCGTCTTCGTGCCACCGCCGCCCCACGAGGTCGAGCGCCTGCTCTCCGACCTAGAGAAATTCATCCACAGCGAAGAATTCATCCCTCCGCTCGTGAAGATCGGGTTGGTTCACGCGCAGTTCGAGACGATCCATCCCTTCCTGGACGGCAACGGCAGGATCGGGCGCCTGCTGATAACCTTCTTTCTCTGCCAGAATGAGATCCTGCAGAAGCCCGTTCTCTATCTCTCGCACTATTTCAAAGAACACAGGCAACTCTATTACGAGCTTCTGCAGAAGGTCAGGGACGAGGGCGCCTGGGAGGAATGGATCAAGTTCTTCCTGCAAGGGGTGGCGACGGTCAGCCTAGAGGCGACTGAGACGGCGCGGGCGATCGTGGGGCTTCGAGAAGCGCACCGTTCGATCATCACCGACACGTTCGGGCGCGCGGCCGGCAACGGGCTGAGGATATTGGAAGGTCTATATAAGAGGCCCTATGTCACGGTTAGCCAAATCAGGGATCGATTGGAGATCAGCTTTCCGCCGGCAAGCGAGCTGGTCCGGAGGTTCGTGGAGGCCGACATTCTAGTAGAGGTGACGGGGCGGGAGCGGTATCGGATTTATCAGTATACGCCGTATATCCACTTGTTCTCGGACCCGGAGCGGCGGCCGATCTAGACGGCAATTGAGTTTGTGTCCCGGGAATTTCAAGGATCGTAAGCTATCGAGTTGGACCGCCTCGGTTGTCTGCAGCCCTAACCTTCGCCTTCTTTAGCAGGTTGCATCAAGCCGCTCGCTTGCCATCTCCCGGCTCAAGCACGATCCGCAGCTTCGAGCCGGTCGCCGCCCGCGAGCTTCTCCAGCGTCCGGGTCGAGGGGCGGAAGCGGCCGCTTTCGAGGCGGCGACGACGCTCTGGCTGGTGTTCATGCGCTCGGCCAGCTCGGCCTGACTGAGCCCGGCGCGGGCGCGAGGCGAGCGCGAACTTTAGAAGCGGGGCTACCGGCGCGCGGCCATTGGCCTCAATGGTCGTAGGCCTCCGGCAGAGCCCCGCGATCGATCTCCAGATAGCGATCGCGCAGCAGCGTCTGGCGCGTCTCCAAAGGCTGCGGCACGCCATCGATCCACACCGATTCGACCTGGCTCGACAACTCGAGCGGGTCATCGTTCCAGATCACCACGTCGGCGCGTCGGCCGGGCTGGAGCGATCCGATTTCGCCCCCAAGGCCGACGGCTTTGGCCGGGGCGGAGCTGATCGCGGCGAAAGCCTCGCCCCAGGTTAACCCGTTCGCTCCCGGAATATCGTTCAGCGCGACGAGATTGCCTGCATTCTGCGTGGAGAGCCGCACCTGGCGCGCCTCGTCCTCGCCCAGCATGCCGATGCCGACCTCGACGCCCGCTTCCACCATGCGGCCGATATTGGACTGGGTGGCGGCAAGCTGCTCGAAGCTGGAGGGCAGGTCAGTGAGCGCATTGGCGATCACGGGAACGCCAGCCGCGGCGATCCTGTCCGCGACGGTCCAGCCTTCCGCGGCGCCGACCAGCACGAGGCGCAGATTGGGGAATTCCCGCTTCAGCTCCAACGTCTCGAGGATGTCGCTGGCCCGCTCGACATGGACGAGCAGGAGCTGCCGGCCGCGAAGCACCGGCACCAGCGCCGCGGCATCGAAGCGGGTGAGCAGAACGTCCTGCGGACGATCGAGCGCCGAGGAAAGCAGCGGATTTTCCGGAATCTCCTCCAGCGGCAGATCCTGCTGCTGCACCGGTTCGTCGGCGGCGAGCCCGCTTTCGCGGCTACTCGTGCCGCGAATGTCGCGGCCTAGGTCGCGCGCCTCCCGGAGCGCGTTGCGGAACAAAGTATGCGCGGACGCTCGGCTTCCGCCGGCTTCCTCGGCGCCCTCCTCGCCGAGCTCGACGAACTGGAAGGCGCGGGCGCGGGTGATCGACTGCATGTCGGCCCCGAGGTCGATGACGGCGCCCTGACCGGCGAAGATGTTCTTCGCACTGACCGGTGCGACGACCGCCCGGGTGACACCGGCAGCGCGGCTGACCGCGATGGCGGAGGCCTTCGGGTTGATCGCCGGTTCGATATCGATGGCGGCACTGAACGGCGAGCCGTTGGCTTGCGTGTCATTGGTGGGATCGACCGCATCGACCTCGACCAGACCGACGCGCGAGAAGCCGGCAACGAGGCCCGGTGCCACCCACTTGCCGGTGGCATCGACAATCGTGGCGTCGGCGGGCACCGCCACCCCTGCCCCGGCGGCCGCGATGCGGCCGTCGCGGATGACGACGGTGCCGCCTTCGATCGGCGCGGAGCCGTCGCCCAAGGCCACGGTACCGCCGGTGATGGCCACCGTCTGAGCGGCGGCGGTACTGGCGAGGAGGCCGAAAAGGACGATGCCCAGGCGGGTCGAGACGGACTTCCTCATTTCGTGTCCCCCTGGCCCGGCTGGCCGAGCTCAAAGTCGCTGACCGGGCGGCGGTCGGGATCGAGCGCGTCGTAGAGCAGCGCGCCGTCTATCCAGACCTTTTCGGGCCGCGTGTAGACGCTGAACGGGTCGCCATTCCACAGAACCACGTCAGCCATCTTGCCGGGCTTCAGGCTGCCGGTCATCTCGTCGACGCCGATCGCCTTGGCGGGATTGTAGCTGAGCCAGGTCCAGGCGACCTCGTCCGGGATCTGGATTCCGGCAGCGCGACCAACGGCGAGCGCCTTGGCCGCCTCCTGGTTGAGGCGCTGGATGCCGTTGGCGTCGTCGGAATGGACGATGGCGCAAGCGCCGGCATTGTGGACCAGCGGGATATTGGCCTCGATCGCGTCATAGGCTTCCATCTTGAAGCCCCACCAATCGGCCCACATCGCCGAGCAGACGCCGTTCTCGCGCAGGATGTCCGCGATCTTGTAGCTTTCGACGGCGTGGTGGAAGGTGGAGACCTCGTAACCGAACTCCTTGGCCATATCCATGACGACGGCCATCTCGTCGGCGCGGTAGCAGTGGTTGTGGACCGCGATGTCGCCATCGAGCACGCCGCGCAGCGTATCCATGCCGATATTGCGCTCGGGCGGATCGCCGCCGTCTTCTTCGTATTTGTCCCACTTGCGGTCATATTCGACCGCCTTGGCCCAGGTCGCGCGGTTGAGCGCGACATTGCCCATGCGGCTCGCCGGCATCTGGTTGCGATTGCCGTAGACCCGCTTGGGATTCTCGCCGCAGGCCATTTTGAGTCCATAGGGCGCGCCGGGGAATTTCATCCCCTGCATGGTGCGCGCCGGGACGTTCTTCAGCGTTACGGAGCGGCCACCGAACAGGTCGGCGGAGCCGGGCAGGATCTGGAGCGACGTCACCCCGCCATTGGCGAGCGCGCGCGAAAAGCCCGGGTCCTGCGGCCAGACGCCATGTTCGGCCCAGACGTCGGGATGAACCGGATTGGTCGCCTCGTTGCCGTCCGAATGCGCCTCGACCGACGGTGAGGGATAGTTGCCGAGATGGCTGTGGACATCGATGATGCCGGGGGTCACCCATTTGCCGGTGCCGTCTATCACCGTCGCCCCCTCGGGCGCGGCGACCGTCTGGCCGAGTTCGACGATTTTGCCGTCCGCGAAGAGAACCGAACCGTTGTCGATCCGGCCGCCCTCTCCATCATAGATGGTGACATTGGTCACGAGCGTGGGGACGCCCGGATAGGGCTGGTAGGTCGAAGGGTAAGGATTGCGCGAATAGCGTTCGATGGATGCGCTCGCGCTTTCCGGCTCGGCATTCCCCCCGGCACAGGCGCCGGCGAGCGAGGCTGCGGCGAGCAGCCCCGCGACCAGTCTTATTTTCATTATTAGCGCGCCTCTCCCGGCTTCAGTTCCTGCTCCGTGTGCACCCCGGCCGCGGCGGGTTCTCCGACTTCACGCTGTCCCGCCAGCACGCGATCGTGATGCGCGTTGTCGACATCTTCATGCATCAGACGCTTGATGAAAGGCGATACCGCGATAACCGCAACGCCGACGCCGACCGCGACCCAGCCGATCGTCGAGTAGACATCCATCACTGGCGTCGCGCCGGCCCCCACGGGCGCTTCGGCGCCATGTCCGCCGGTCGCCTGGGCGATCAGGCCGCCGATAAAATTGCCGCCTGCGGTGGAGAGGAACCAGGTGCCCATCATCAGACCCACCATCCGGGCCGGCGCGAGCTTGGTCATCGCCGACAGGCCCACGGGGGAAAGGCAGAGCTCGCCCATCGTGTGGAGCAGATAGATAAGAAAGATGAAGAGGACGGGCGTCAGCGCCGGCCCGCTGGCGGCCGCGCCAGCGACCAGCACGAGAAAGCCCGAGCCGAGCAGGATGATGCCGATGCCGAATTTCGCCGGCGTCGAGGGTTCCCAGCCCTTGCGATTGAGCCATAGCCACAGGCCCGCGAAGATCGGCCCCAGGAGCACGATGTAGATAGGATTGATCGACTGGAACACCGATGCGGGCACGTCCATGCCGAGGAAGGTCCGGTCGACCTGTTCGTCCGTATAGACGTTGAGAGACGAACCCGCCTGCTCGAACAAGGCCCAGAAGAGCGGCTGCAGCGCGATCAGGAACAGCGCCGCCAGGATGCGGTCGCGGTCGACCCGGTCGAGCTTGAAGACGGCGCTTCCGAGCAGATAGAGCACGACGATAAGGCCGCACGCGCCCAGTAGATATCCGACCACCGCCTGATACTGGACGAGCGCCCAGCATAGGAGAACGCCGACGAGGCCCCACAGGTAGATCGTATATTCAAGCGGAATACCCATTACCGGCTTTTTGAGGATCGCCGGGTCACTCGCTTCGCCGCGCCCCAGCAAGGCCGGCCGTCCCCAGACGAAGACGACGAGGCCCAGGAACATGCCGACGCCCGCGGCGCCGAAGCCATACGACCAGCCATAGGTCTGGCCGAGATAGCCGGCGATGATGGCGCCCGTCGCCGCGCCGACATTGATGCCCATGTAGAAGATCGTGAAGGCCGGATCGCGGCGGGGGTCGCCCTGGCCGTAGAGCTGGCCGACGATGGCGGAGATGTTGGCCTTGAGGAACCCGACGCCCATGATGATGAAGGCGAGCGCCAGCCAGAAGACATTGATCATCGGCGAATCCTGGCCGCCCACCCCCTCGAACGCCATCAGGCCGTGGCCGATGGTGAGGAGGACGGCGCCGAACTGGACCGCCTTTCGCTGCCCGATATAGCGATCGGCGAGATAACCGCCGATCACCGGCGTGATATAGACGAGCGCCGTATAGGCGCCGTAGATCACGTAGGCCTTGTCTTCCGCGAAGAGCCAGTGCTGCATCAGATAGAAGATCAGGAGGGCGCGCATCCCGTAATAGGAGAAGCGTTCCCACATCTCGGCGAAAAACAGGACGAAGAGGCCGCGGGGATGACCAAGAAAGGTCTTTCCGCCCACCCCGGCGTTGATTGCATCGGTGGCCACAGGATTACAACTCCAACAGATGAACGGCCGCTCTCAGTAAGGGGCAGCCTCGTTGGAGCGGCAGACTAGCGCGATAAACGCTCTTGTGAAGCCAATTGTTGCCGAACCGCGACGCTGCTACCGGTCCCACCATGCTCAACGACCTTTCGACGCCCCTCTCCTTCCTCCAGACCCGACGATCGGCGCGACCCCGCGACCTCGTCGCGCCGGGCCCCGACGCGGACCAGCTGGAGACGATCCTTCGCATTGCGAGCCGGATTCCCGACCATGGCAAGCTGCATCCCTGGCGCTTCGTGCACGTGCCGCGAGAGACGCGAGCAGCGTTCGCGGAGCTGTTGCATCGCGCCTATCGCGAAGAACGTCCCGATCCGGGCCGGCTGGAGATCGAGGCGACGGAAAAATTCGCGCACCAGGCGCCCACGCTGATCGTCGCGCTCTCCTGCCCCGTGGTCCCGCACAAGATACCGGTATGGGAACAGCAGCTTTCCTGCGGCGCGGCCTGCCTTGCGCTGCTGGCCGGCGCGCATGCCCTCGGCTTCGCGGGCGGCTGGGTGACGGGCTGGGCCGCCTATTCCGAAGCGGTCCGCGACGCCTTTGGATCGACCGACGAACGGATCGCGGCCTTCATCTTCCTGGGTACGCCCGATGTCCCGCTCGAGGAGCGGCCGCGGCCCGAACTTTCGGAGGTTTCTTCGGAATGGACGCCGGACCGGTAGCCGACCGGGACTAATTCGCTTGACCCGTATAGCTGTATTAGTGCACTATGTCGGCTATGCACAGCGACGACCGTCCCGTTTACCTCAAGCTCCGCGACATCATCGCCGCAACCATTCTTGACGGCGAGGCGCGCGACGGGGATCCCCTTCCCTCGGTCCGAAGCCTCGCGGCAGAATATGGCGCCAATCCGCTGACCGTCGCCAAAGCCTACCAGACCTTCCAGGACGAAGGACTGATCTTGGTGAAGCGGGGTGTCGGCATGTTCGTCGCCGAGGGCGCCACCGCCAGGCTCCGCGCCAGCGAACGCAAGGACTTTCTCGACAACCGCTGGCCCGCCATCGCCGCCCAGATTCGGCGTCTCAATCTCGACGCCGAAGACCTGATCGAACGCGCCCTCGCCTGACGCTCAGGCGGCGAACGCCTCTTTTTTAACCGCATAGAGAATATCGGCCGGGGCCATCGCCGCGGCCTTGAGTCCACCCGCTTCCGGCACGATCTGGTCGAGATAGAAGCGCGCCGAGGCCTTCTTCATGGCGAGGAAGGCCGGATCGCCGTTGCTGGCCGCCGCCGCTCGAAATTGTATCGCCATCAGCCAGCCGCACACGGCGACCGACAGTATGGTGAGGAAGGGATAGGCGCCGGCCATGCGGTCGTCGGCGTCGACCGAAGCGAGATGGGCTGCAATGTCTTCGCAGGCATCGACGAGCGCCATCAGCGCCGCCTCGCTTGCGGCGTCCGCGCGGATGTCGGCGAGGAGCGAGGCGAAGACGGCACCGCCCTCCAGGCCGAGCTTGCGTCCGACCAGGTCGGCGGCTTGGATGCCGTTGGTGCCCTCGTAGATGGGTGAGATGCGGGCGTCGCGATAATGCTGGGCGGCGCCCGTTTCCTCGATATAGCCCATGCCGCCATGGACCTGGACGCCGAGGCTGGTGACCTCGACGCCGACATCGGTGCCGTAGGCCTTCACCAGCGGCGTCAGCAGATCGACGCGCGCCTGGGCAGCCTCGTCCCCCAAATGGGCGCGGTCGGTGAGGCCTGCGGCATAATAGGCTAGCGCTCGCGCCGCCTGGGTCAGCGCCTTCATCCTCATCAGCATGCGGCGCACGTCGGCATGCTCGATGATCGCCACCGGCTCCCGGGTGGCGCTGCCCGCCTTGGCCGACTGGACGCGATCCCGCGCATAAGCGACCGCCCTCTGCGTGGCGGCTTCCGCTACCGAGACGCCCTGCAAGCCGACATTGAGGCGGGCATTGTTCATCATCGTGAACATGGCCCGCATGCCGCCCTGTTCCTCGCCGACCAGCCAGCCGACGCAATCGTCATGATCGCCATAGGACATGACGCAGGTCGGCGAGGCGTGGATGCCCATCTTGTGCTCGATCGAGACGCAGCGGACGTCGTTGAACTCGCCCGGCGACCCGTCGGTCTTGAGCCGGAACTTGGGCACCAGGAAGAGCGAAATGCCCCGGCTCCCCGCCGGCGCGTCCGGGGTGCGGGCCAGCACGAGGTGGACGATATTGTCGGTGAGGTCGTGCTCACCAAAAGTGATGAATATCTTCTGTCCCTTGATGCGATAGCTGCCATCGCCCTGTGGCACCGCGCGGGTCTTGAGCGCCCCCACGTCCGAGCCGGCCTGGGGCTCCGTGAGGTTCATCGTGCCGTTCCATTCGCCCGTCACTAGCTTCGGCATCCAGGTCTGCCTTTGCTCCTCGGTGCCGTGCCACTTTAGCGCCTCGACCGCGGCCGGACTCAGCATCATGATGAGGGAGAAGCCCATATTGGCGCTGCCAAGGTCTTCCATCACCACGCTGGCGAGACTGAGCGGAAGCTCCTGCCCGCCATATTCGGCGGGACCGGTCAGCGTTCCCCAGCCGCCTTCGACATAGGCCCGATAGGCCTCCTTGAAGCCCGGCGGCGTGATGACACGCCCGTCCGACCATTTCGAGCCTACCTGGTCGCCGATCCGGTTCAGCGGCGCGAACTCGCCGGCGGCGAATTGCCCCGCACCCTCCAGGATCGCGTCGACCACATCCGGCGTCGCCTCGGCATAGGCGTTGTGACCCGCCAGCTCGTCAAGCTTGACGATGTGGCGAAGGAGGAAGCGCTGTTCGGCGACGGGCGGCGTGTAGGTCAAGATGCGATGGTCCCGGTATTGCGTCGGTTGAACCCCGGCTATAGCGCTAGGTGGTGAGCCCGCCAAACCCGCCTTTTGCAACGGAAATCCGCCCCTACGGCAAGGCCGCGATCGCCGATGCCGCGCGGCTGATCGAGACGGGCCTTCCGGTCGCGGTGCCGACCGAAACCGTCTACGGACTCGCCGCCGACGCGACCAACGGCGAGGCGGTCGCGCGAATCTACGAAGCGAAGGGGCGACCGACCTTCAACCCGCTCATCGTCCATGTCCTGTCGCTGGAAGAGGCTGAACGTATCGCGCAATTCGACGACGCGGCCCGATCGCTCGCCGATCGTTTCTGGCCCGGGCCGCTCACGCTCGTCCTCCCGTTGAGGCCGGAGGGCGGCATCGCCGCGATAGTCACGGCCGGCCTGCCCACCATAGCGATTCGTTCGCCCGCCCATCCGGCGATGCGCGACCTCCTGGCGGCGGTGGGAAAGCCCCTCGCCGCCCCTTCCGCCAACGCCAGCGGCCGGATCAGCCCCACACGCGCAAGCCATGTCGCCGCAAGCCTCGGCGGGCGGATTCCACTGATCGTCGACGGGGGCGCGACAGGCCACGGCCTTGAATCCACTATCGTCGCCGTCACCGGGGGCGAGATTCGGCTGCTGCGTCCGGGACCTATCTCGAATTTCGGAGTTCCGGTTTCCTCAAACCGCTCGGAGGCGATCGAGGCGCCGGGCCAGCTCGCCAGTCATTATGCTCCGCTGAAGCCGCTGCGCCTCGATGCAGTCGACGAGCGCGATGGCGAATGGCTGATCGGCTTCGGCGACATAGCAGGCGACAGCAGCCTCAGCCGCTCCGGCGACCTCGTTGAAGCCGCCGCCGCCCTGTTCGACCGGCTGCATGAGGCCGAAGCATCCGCTCGTGCGGCCATCGCAGTCGCGCCCGTCCCGGACGAAGGGCTCGGAATCGCCATCAACGACCGCCTCCGCCGCGCCGCGGCGCCACGATAGAATTTTTAGGAGCAGCCCGATGACGCTCATGTGGGACGACAACCTGTCCCCTCCCAGGGAAACTTTCGTCACTCACCTCGAATGTTCGATGTCGGGCGAGCGCCACGAGGCGGACCGGCTCCACGGCCTGTCCGACGCCGGTTGGCCACTGCTCGTCCGATACGACCTGGAGGGGGTTCGCCGGTCTCTGACCCGGGAAACGATTGCCGAGCGGCCCATGGATCTATGGCGCTATCGCGAGCTGCTTCCGGTGCGCCGCGCCGGGAACATTGCCAGCCTCGGCGAGACGGCGACGCCGATCGTGGCGCTCGCCGCTACTGGAAAGCGCCTCGGGCTGAACACCCTGCTGGTGAAGGACGAAGGACGTCTTCCTACCGGCTCTTTCAAGGCGCGCGGCCTGGTCATGGCCGTCTCCATGGCCAAGGAACTGGGCGTCACGAAGATCGCCATGCCGACCAACGGCAACGCCGGCGCCGCCCTTGCCGCCTACGGCAGCCGCGCCGGGATCGAGACGATCGTGCTGTGTCCCGAGGACACGCCAGAGATCAATGTCCGGGAGATCGCCGCTCAAGGGGCACGGGTCTACCGCGTCAACGGCCTCATCGACGATTGCGGCAAGATCGTCGCCGAGGGCGCGAAGAAGGGGGAATGGTTCGACCTCTCGACGTTGAAAGAGCCCTATCGGATCGAGGGCAAGAAGACGATGGGCCTGGAGCTGGCCGAGCAGCTTGGCTGGGAGATGCCCGACGTCATCTTCTATCCCACCGGCGGCGGCACCGGCCTTATCGGCATGTGGAAAGCCTTTGAAGAGCTGGAGGCGCTCGGCTTCATCGGGCCCGAACGGCCGCGCATGGTTGCCGTCCAGGCCGAAGGTTGCGCGCCGATCGTCAGGGCTTTCGACAACGGCGAGGAGCATGCCCCCCGATGGGAAGACGCGCATACCGTCGCCGCCGGCATCCGGGTACCGAAGGCGATCGGGGATTTTCTGATCCTCCGCGCCGTGCGGGAGAGTGGCGGCTTCGCCATGGCCGTGTCCGACGCCGAACTGACAATCGCGGTCGACGAGACCGTGCGTGACGACGGATTGCTGCTTTGCCCGGAGGGCGGCGCGACGCTGGCGGCGTGTCACAAGGCTCTGAAGCAGGGATTGGTCGGCGCATCGGACAGGGTCGTGCTATTCAACTGCGCGACAGGGCTCAAATACCCGATGCGCGATCGCTCCCTCAGGCTCGACCGACAGGCGCCCGTTGATCATTCGGCCTTGTAGAGCCTTCACCCCCTGAGGCTTGCCCGCAAGCTCCTCAACGGCGTCGACAGCAAGGAAGGGGCCGCATGCGCTCCCTGGGCATCACTACCTCGGCGCCGTCGCGACTGTTTAGAGCGCCGCCGGTGATCTCTTCAACCGCTCGGCGAAGCTCTTCCTGAATTTCTGGAGCTTGGGCGCCACCACGGCCATGCAATAGGGGTTGGTGTCGCCCTCGCGCTCGAAATATTCCTGGTGATAATCCTCGGCTGGATACCAGTCGGAAAGCGGCTCGATGGCTGTAACGATCGGGTTCTCCCAGTCGCCCTGCGCACGCTCGATCGCCGCCCGCGCGGAGGCTTCCTGCTCCGGCGAATGCGGGAAGATGGCGGAGCGATACTGGGTGCCGATGTCGTTCCCTTGGCGATTGAGCTGGGTGGGGTCGTGAGTGGCGAAGAAGATGGCGAGGATGTCGTCATAGGAGATGACATCGGGATCGAAGGTCAGCCGCACGGCTTCGGCGTGGCCGGTGTCGCCGCCGCAGACCTGCTTGTAGCTGGGATTGGCGACAGTGCCGCCCGTATAGCCGCTCTCGACACCGGAGATGCCGATCACGTCGTCGTAGATCGCCTCGGTGCACCAGAAGCACCCGCCCGCCAATGTCGCCCGTTCCTCGGCCATGATCACCTCGCTCGACTGTCTCGCCACCAGATAGGCGGCCTGGACTGGGATTATAATGGGTCCGCGGACATTTGGGCGGCCTCCGACTCGCGCTCCCGGCCTTCCTCGGCAAGCGGCAGGGTGAAGCGGAAGATGGCGCCGCCGCCGTCGCGGTCCTCGGCCCAGATGCGACCGCCATGCGCCTCGACGATGGTGCGGCTGATGGAAAGCCCGATGCCCATGCCTTCCGCCTTGGTGCTCTGAAAAGGCGAGAAAAGCGCCTCGCGTATGTCGCGGGAAAGGCCGACCCCCGTATCCGCCACCGACACTTCGACCATGTCGCCGGATGATAGGGACGTGCTTATCCGGATTTCCCGTCTCGGCTCTCCCATCATCGCCTGAACGGAATTGCGGATGAGATTGATCAACACCTGCTGGACCTGGATGCGGTCCGCATAGACCCATCGCGCCGCCGGGTCTGTTCGGACCTGATGGGAAATGCCCAGCAGCTGCGAGTCGACAAATCCAAGGACGCTCGCTTCGTCGATCAGCCGGGGCAGATCCTCGGTACGCATCGTGACGTTGCCGCGCGCGACCAGCTCGCGCAGGCGCCGGACAATCTGCCCGGCTCGAAGGGCCGCCGTCTCAGCCGCTTCCAGCGCTTGACTCAGCTCCGGCAAGCTTCCCCCCTGAAGCGTGTCGACCATGCGCCGGCTGCCCCGGACATAGTTGGTGATAGCGGTAAGCGGCTGATTGATCTCATGCGCCAGGGTGGAGGCCATCGCGCCCATGGCGCTGAGACGCGAGACGTGAATCAGGTCCGCTTGCAGCTTGCTGAGCGCCGCCTCCGCGCGGCGCCGTTCGGTGATGTCGGTCATGGCGCCCACCGCCCGCAAAGGCCGGCCGTCCTTGTCGCGGACGATGAATCCCTGGTCCTGGACGTCGGCATAGTCGCCGTCGGCACGCCGGATGCGATAGGAGTCGGACCAGTGGCTCGCCCGGCCCTCTATGGCCGCGGCAAGTCCGGATGCCACGCGCTTCCTGTCGTCCGGATGGAGCTGCTCTTCCCACCAGGACAAGGGCAATGTCGCCTCGACCTGGGGATGGCCGAGGAAGCCGTCGACCGACGGCGCCCGATGGACCTGGTTGCAGGAAAGATCGAGCTCCCAGATGGCGTCGTTGGCGGCGTGAGCGGCGAGCCGATAGCGCTCTTCCGCCGCCCGCCGCTCCTCGTCGGCCCGGGTCTGTTCCTCGATATCCTCGGTCGTTCCGTACCAGCGGATGATGCGTCCGCTCTCGTCGCGGCGCGGCGCGGCGCGCGCGCGGAACATGCGATAGGATCCATCGGCGACCCTCATCCTGAATTCGATCGAGCTCGCCTCGCCGGAAGCCAGCCGAGAGCGCCAATGGGCCATTACCGGCTCCACATCGTCGGGATGCATGGCCTGCATCCAGCGGTCGTGCGCGAGCAGGTCGCCGCCGAGCCCGGTCAGCACGGCGAAGCGGGGGCCGATCGACAGGATTGTGCCGTTCGGGTCGGCGGTCCAGGCGAGCTGCTCGCTGAGCTCGATGGTACAGCGGTACAGTTCCTCGCTTTCGCGAAGCCGTTCCTCCGCTGCAAAACGCTCCTCGCCTTCGCGCACCAACCGATCATAGGCCGCTTCGAGCTGGCGCGTGCGCTCCGCGATCCTATGCTCCAGCGTTTCGCTGAGCTGGCGATAGCTTTCCTGCGCCTCTCCCAGCTGCTTCAGCAGGATCTGCGATCCACGCTGCTTGTCGCGGGAGCGCAAGGCGGTGAGGGCCGACCGCTCGACAATCGAAGCTTCGATCGGCCGCTCGACGATTCTCACCTGCCCCAGCTTGTCGAGGAGGGGAGCGTATCGAGGCACGTCGCACCGCTCCACCAACAGGAGGATGGGAAGGTCCGACCATGTCGGTTGCTCCTCGATCGCGTGCCTTAACGCCACATGGTCGAACCGCTCCAGCATGACTTCTGCCACGACGAGCACGCCGATCTCGCCACGCCGGACCAGTCCAACGAGCTCGTCCGGTTCGATCAGCGCGCAAGGGTGGTTATAGTCGCAGAGTATCTGCTCGATGAGCTTGCCGTCTGACGGCGGCGCCAGAATGGCGAAACCCGGTTTGGTCATTCTACCTTCGACAAGCGCGCCTGAATTTCGGGATCGGCCCGAAACACCCGCGCATCGAGGGGCGGAGTCCTATTGGCCGCCCACGGGCTCAAGCGGCTCGATCTCGGCCTGCACCGCCAGGGTCAGCGCCTCGGCGAGGCTGCCGGCCTGGAGACGGTCCATCATGTTCGCGCGGTGCATTTCGACCGTGCGCAGGCTGATGCCGAGTCGGCGGGCAAGCACCTTGTTGGGGAGCCCCGCCATCAGGCCCTGAAGCACTTCATGCTCGCGGGTCGTCAGCGCGCCGATCCGGTCCTGCGCCTGCCGCTTGCGCTCCGCTCTCTCTCCTCTGTCCTTCAACAGCCCGAAGGCGCGTTCGAGGCTGCTGAGCAGGAGCCCCTCGTCGAACGGCTTTTCAATGAAGTCGACCGCGCCCAGCTTCATCGCGCGGACCGCGATCGAAACTTCGCCATGGCCCGTCATCACGATCACCGGCCAGTCGATTCCGCGACGGGAAAGCTCCGCCATCACTTCGAAACCGTCGATCTCCGGCATCCGGATGTCGAGCAGGATGCAGCCCGGCTGGAGCTCACCGAGGCTTTCCAGAAAATCAGCCCCGCTACCGAAGGGGCGGGAGCTGAGCTCGGCGGTGCCAAGCATGAAGCTGATCGACCGGCGGACGTCGCGATCATCGTCCACTACATGAACATGCTGAGAAGACAGGGTAATTTCCTTCGGGACAGGCGTTATCGTCCAGATATCCCCAAATAAGGTGATTTTGGGGTCCCGAGTCAACGGGTGACTGATCGGGATCAAGGAAATTCGCCCTAGGGCGACAAATGCGGCGGCGGGAGTGGGGGTCCCGCCGCCTTTTGTGCATCAGGACCAGTTGATGCGGGTCGAAATAGACATTGGCCGGGATGCGAAATCAAGTGGAACCTATACGGTAGTAACCGCAGGGCATTTCTAACATGGATCAGTCGAAAAGGTGCCGATTTCTGCCTTTTCAACAAGTTATGCATCTATTATCGGCGAGCGAGCATGGCGTCCAAATTTGCGGGTGCCGCCTCAGGCTGGAGCTGCTCCATCCGGCACTGAGCCGGCGCCTTGTCCGGGCGCCAGCGCAACAGGCGGGTTCCGTGCCGGAATCTATCGCCCGTGATCTGGTCGTAGGCCACTTCGACGACGAGCTCCGGCTTCAACGGCTGCCACTCGCCGCTTCGCTCGGTGCTCCAGCGGCTGGGGCCGCCGGGCGCACGGCCCGTGAAGCCGGGCGGCGCGACCAGCGCCTCGAGTCGCTTCGTCAGCTCCGCCCGATCGGCGCCGGGAATGGCGGAGGTGAAGCCGACATGGTCGAGCTTGCCCTCGGTATTATAAAGACCCAGGAGCAGCGATCCGACCTTCCTGCCCTTCGCGGCGTAGCGGAAGCCGCCGACAACGCAGTCCGCGCTCCTGATCTGCTTCACCTTCAGCATAGCCCGCTCGCCGGCTTCGTAGATGCCGTCGCGGCGCTTGGCGACAACGCCATCCAGCGCTGCCCCCGACTCTTCGAGCCATTGCTCGGCCAGCGCGCGGTCGGCGGTGCCGGGCGAGAGATGCAGAGATCTCCGGCTTTCGGCGGCATGAAAGGCTTCCAGGGCTTCCCGGCGCTCCGCCAGGGGTCGCTCCAACAGGCTTTCGCCGTCGGCCGAAACCAGGCAGTCGAACAGCATGAGCTCGGCCGGCGTCTCCGCCGCCAATTTCTTGACGCGGCTCTCGGCCGGATGAAGGCGCAGCTGCAAAGCTTCGAAGGAGAGCACGCCGCCGACCGGGATGATCAGCTCTCCATCCACCACCAGCCTCTTGGTCTCCAAGCCCGCGATGATCGCTTCCACTTCTGGAAAATAGCGGGCGAGCGGCTTGCCGCTTTTGGACTGGAGCGCGACATCATCGCCGTCGCGAAAGACGAGGCAGCGGAAGCCGTCCCATTTGGGTTCGAACCACCAGTCCGGGCTTTCAGGCAGGGCATCGACGAGCTTCGCTTCCATCGGCGCCAGGCCCGGTTTCACCGGCAGTCGATCGAACGCATCCATGGCGGGAAGACGCGGGTCCACACCCGCTTGTTCCGCATCCGAAAGCGGCAATTGTTCGTTAATATTTGGTTCCGCATAATGCGGCGAAGCGCGACTGAGCTGCGATGAAACCCAGCCTCGCCGAGGTCAATTCATTGAGACCGCATGACAAAAGCGATAGAAGGATCCCTTGGCACCGGGAGGGGAAACTGACACTTTCACGCAGACACTTTCTTCATGCCGGCGCCGCTGCCGGTCTTCTGGGGATCGCCGGTCGCCCGGCGATCACGGCCGCCGCGTCCTTCGCGCCGCAGATCGATCCGCGCCTCAAGGCCCGCGCGCTGCTCGCTCTCGCCGCCAAGCGGTCGAGCATCCGCAATGCCGACGTGATCGGCATCGCCGATTTCTCGCGGCCTTCAGGCGATCCGCGTTTCTACCTTCTCGACGTGATGAGCGGTCGGATGACAGCGCATCATGTCGCCCATGGCCGGGGGTCCGATCCGACCCATTGCGGTTGGTTGCAGAACTTCTCCAACGAATATGAATCGCTGGCGACATCGCGGGGCGCCTATGTGACGGGCGACTTCTACAACGGCAAATATGGTTATTCGCTGCGTCTCTCGGGGCTCGACCCGACCAACAGCAACGCCCTGGGGCGTGCTATCGTCGTTCACTCCGCCTGGTATGCGGAGCCGGAGATCGCGCGTGAGCAGGGCAAGCTCGGCCGCAGCGAGGGCTGCTTCGCTTTCGGTGCCGCCAGCCACGCCGAGATGCTGGGGCGCCTCGGCCCCGGCCGCCTTCTCTACGCCGACAAGGTCTAATCCGATCCGCTAACCGTCGACGCTAAGGCCGTGTCGCCGCCGTCGTTCAAGGCGAGGGCGACCGGTCCGTCGCGGCTGTACAGATCGTCATAGGCGATGATGCCGCCGCTGTCCTTCGCCGCCGCGGCGGTGAAGTAAGTGATGTAGACCGGGATCGGCACCGCGGTGTCTGCCTGCACCGTTTCGCCGGACGCCACCGTCTCGTCGATCCGAGCCTTGTCCCATTCGCCCGTGGGCGCCAGCAGCAACTCCGCGAAGCCGAGCGCGTCCTGGGTACGGATGCAGCCATGGCTGAACGCCCGCCGATTCTTGGCGAACAGGTTCTTGGCCGGCGTGTCGTGGAGATAGATGGCGTAATCGTTCGGCATCACGATCTTCATTCTGCCGAGCGCGTTATTGGGCCCCGGCCGCTGCCGCATATACACCGTCCCGTCCTCGCCGCGCTTGGTCACATAGCCTTTGGCACCGGCTCCGACTTCCTTGACGATGCTCTGGGGCAGATTCCACCAGGGATTGAAGATCACGCCGCTGATGGTCGCGCTGAGCTGCGGCGTCGCGGTCTTGGGCTTGCCGACCACGGCGCGGTGCCTCGATACGACCTGGCCATGTTCGACCAGCGCCACCGTGTAAGCGGGAACGTTCACGATCACATATTTCTGCCCCAGGTCGCGAGGCATCCAGCGCCAGCGGTCGAGATTGGCCCGGACCTTGTCGATCGTCGCGCGGTCGCTCTTCGGCGTCGCGGCGAGCACCGTCTTCAGCTCGGCATATTGCGGATGCGTCGGCAGCAGCGACGACAGCGTGTCCCGCACCGTATTGTCCCGGGTGGCCGTCGCCATCAGGGCATATTGCTGGTTGCCGTTGATCTCGTCGTCCTTGATGTGCCAGCCGAGCCGGGCGTCGCCGCGCGCATGGCCAAGGCTGAGATCGGAGGAGAGCCGAAGGAAGACGTCGGTCGCGGCACGGCCGAGCTCGATTTCATCGGCGCCGGCGAGAGCGGCGCGAAGTCGCTCCGGCTGGTAATCGGCGGGATCGAGCCCCTCCTCGCCGACTCGTTCGACATAGGCGAGCAGCTCCTCGACATCCTCGCGACCCCACTCCGCCACCGGCATGGGCGGCAGGGCGATGACAGGAACGGCTTCGACGGCGGGCGGCGCCGGCTCGGCGGCCAGCACCTCGCCGGAGGTGACCTGATCTTCGGTCGGAGTTTCGCCCGGCACAAGCTGCGCCGCGGCAGGCGCGGCAACGAGCGCGCTGGAAAGGATCAAGGCTAGTCGAGATAATCTGAACATGGCGTCCCTGTCGTCATTTATGCCGGTCGGCGTTCGCCGGCCACCTTTGCCCGTAAAATGCCTGGGCAAGACAGGCAGTTCCTCGATCAACATATTGAGCCTGAACTGGAAGTGCATGGCGCAACAATATGCCCGTCCATCTATTTAATGGCTCTGCGGGCGCGATCCAATATTTGCCTCGCGACCCCGGCGAATATAAGGGCTGCCGCGAGAGCGCGGGCATCATCGCCGTTGGTCGGCTGGCGGCAAGACTCAGCTCAAGAACGGTTATCGCGGAAGATAAATGTTTTTCTTCAGGAAGATACTTGGAAAGCAGGAGCCGGCGGCGGCCGTGAGCGGCAAGGCCGGCGCGCGCGCTTATGCGATCGGCGACGTGCACGGCAGGCTCGACCTCCTCGACATCCTGCTTCGCCGGATCGAAGCGGACATGGCATCGCTGGACGCTCGCAAGACATTCATCGTGTTTCTCGGCGATTTCATCGACCGCGGCCCCGATTCCGCAGGCGTGATCGAGCGCCTGCGCGTCTACCGCCCCGCATCGGCCAGACCGGTCTTCCTCGCCGGCAATCATGAGGAAGTGCTGCTTCGCATCCTCCAGGGCGAGACGGGCATCCTGCCCTCCTGGCTCAAGTTCGGCGGCGCGGAATGCGCGCAAAGCTATGGGATCGATCCCAAGGAACTGCGACGAATGGACGAGAAGGCGGGCATCAGGCTCGTCCAGGACCGCGTGCCGCCAGCGCATAGGGAGTTTCTGGAGGGGCTGGCCGACACGTTCAGTTTCGGCGACTATCTCTTCGTCCATGCGGGCATCCGCCCCGGCATCGACCTTGAGGAGCAGAACCTTTCCGACCTCCGCTGGATACGCGAACCGTTCCTCAGCGAGCAAAAGGCACACGGGTTCATGGTCGTCCATGGACACACGATCGTCGACGAGGTGGACGAACGGCCCAACCGGATAGGAATCGACACCGGCGCCTATCAGACCGGGCGCTTGACGGCGCTGGTGGTTGAGGATGATCGCCGCCGCTATATCGTCGCCGAGGCCGCCGACAACGATGCCGAACGGGGTTGAAGCGTCCGCCGGCGCGCGCATCCGGCACGACATCCTGAAGCTGGTCCTCGCCATCGTCGCGGCGGTCCTACTCGCGTGGCTGGTCGTCCGATCGGCGGCGGTGAACGCGCTTGTCGAGAGCGACCCTGCCGCTGCGGCCCTCGTCGCTCCGAATGATCCCCGCGTAGCCCTGGCGTTGACTGACGCCATCGTCCGGCAGGAAAGGGGCGCGGTGGCCCAAGCGACCGTGGACAGCGCTCTCGCCGCGTCGCTCCGCGCGCCGCTCCATGAAACGCCCTTCCTCCTGGCTGGCGCGAGCGCGCTCCGTGGCGGCATGGGAGAGCAAGCGGAACCGCTGCTGGTCGAGGCTCGCGAACGAAATCCCCGTTCCCGCACCGCCCGCTTCCTTCTGCTCGAACATTATGTGCGTAACGGTCAGGCCAAGGAAGCAGCCGGGGAGATGGCCGTCCTTACACGGCTCATGCCCGACGCCCGTCCGCTGCTGATCGCCGGCCTCGCCCGCTTCGCCGAAAGCACCCCGGAGAGCGCCGCGATCGCGCAGGTGCTGGAGGGCGACCCGGCCGCCCAGAGCGCCGTGCTGGAGCACCTGGCCGCCACGGGAGCGTCGCCCGACTTGATCCTGGGGCTGTCCAGGGGCAAACGACCCGGCCCGGAAGCGAAATGGCCCGATGTCCTGGTCGCCGCCCTGGCGGAGCGGGGCGATGTCGAGCAGGCCTATGCGCAGTGGCGCCGTTTCGCAGGCTTCCCCGCGGGGCGCGCGCCGGGGGACCTGTTCAACCCGGGGTTTGAAGATCTTCCCGCTGGCCCGCCCTTCAACTGGCATCTCGTCAGCGGCGAGGCGGGCTCCGCGCAGCTCGGCAATGGCCTCAGGATCGCTTATCCGGGTGATGCGCGGGCGGAGTTCGCCGAACAACTTCTCTTGCTTCCCTCCGGCTCCTACACGCTTTCCTTCGAGGCGAAGGGCGAAGCCGGAGCGGCGGGAAGCGGTCTCGCCTGGACGCTGACATGCCAGGGTTCAAACGCGCGCCTGACAACTATCGCCGTCAAGCCTTCGGCCGTAATCCCGCAGTCGAACAATGGCGCATTCGCGGTGCCCGCCGGTTGCCCGGCGCAATGGATCAGGCTTGTGGGCCGCCCGGGTCGGGGAGTGGGCACGCCGAATATCGCCATCACCGACCTGTCGATCGAACAGGCGGATTCCTTGTGATGGAGCGCGTCCGCGAAGGGCTTGTCCCGGCCTATCTGCTGCTTTGCCTCATCCTGGGCGGTGCCAGTGCGGCCGGCCTCTGGGCCAACATGCTGCTCCAACTGCTCGCCATCCCGATCATCCTGTGGTCGCTGCTCAGCCGACCGGAGACGCCGCTCTCGCCGCCGGCGCGTCGTCTGCTGCTCCTGGCCTGGCTGGCCGTCGCCCTGGTCGCTGTTCAGCTCATTCCCCTGCCGCCCTTCCTGTGGACGCTGTTCCCGGGCCGCGGCGCGATCGTCGACGGCTACACGCTGCTGGGACTCGATCTTCCCTGGCTCCCGATCTCGCTCGCCCCTTACGACACCGTCTCCTCGGCGCTCTGGCTTCTGCCGTCGCTGGCCGTCCTGCTCGGGATGTTGAGGTTAGGATTCGGGCGGAGCGGGCTCGCCTGGTCGATCGCGGTCGTGGCGGCGCTGTCGCTCCCGCTCGGCCTCCTCCAGGTGACCGCCGGGTCGTTCTTCTACATCTATGAGATCAGCGATTTCGGCCTCTATACCGGTCTCTTCGCCAATGCCGCGCATCTTGCATTGCTGCTGCTGGTCGCCGTTCCGCTGCTCGTCGCGCTTTACCTGTCCGCCGCGTCCCAGCAGGAGACCGAAGGCGACATCTACCGGCGAAAGCTGCTGGTGCTCCTGGCGCTGCTCGCGGTCGTCGCCGGTCTCATCCTCAGCGCTTCGCTCATCGCCCTCGCGCTTCTCGTGCCGGTCCTCATCGCCAGCATCGCGATGTTCCGCCGTCGCAAGCGCAGAATTTCCCGGATCTGGGCCCTCGCTTTGGGGCTGCTGGCCCTACTCTATGTCGGCGTCGTCTCCTTCACCTCCTTTCAGAACGCCTATATTTGGGAAGAGGCCGTCGCCGGACCGAATTCGCGCCACGGTGCGGTCGGCACCAGCATCGGCGCCGCCGTCGATTTCCAGCCGCTGGGCTCCGGCATAGGCACTTTCGCAGACGTCTACCGGCGCTACGAGGAAGCCGGCGCGGTCGACCGAATCTACCTCAACCACGTCCACAACGATTATGTCGAACTCCTCCTCGAGATGGGCCTTCCCGGTCTGGCGCTGATCGTCGCCTTCCTGCTGTGGTGGGTTCGCCGGACCCACGCGATTTGGCTTTCGAACGAGTCCGGGCCGCTCCAGCGCGCGGCGACGATCGCATCGGCCGCGATCCTCGTTCAGAGCGCCGTCGGCTATCCTCTCCGCACGGCCGCGCTCAGCGCCGTCTTCGCCGCCTGCTGCGCGCTGATGGCGCGTCCGCGGGTCCGCAAGGAGGAACCGAGGCGGCGCGACGAGGGGAAGCGGTCAAGGAAGGCGAGGCACCTGTCGGCTGGCTAGAGCCGGCAAAATATAGGCATGACGTCTTACAGGCGGGATCAACGGTCAATCATCATGTGTGCGCGCTGCCTCGTCGGCATTCACCACCCAATCGACCCAGCGATTCCCGAGACGGTCTCGATCAAAGCTCCGCTCGGCCAGCGCCCGCGCGTTCTTGCTCATCTCACTTAGAGCCATAACGTCATCCGCCATATGTTCCAGTGCGTCGGCGAAGGCGACGGGATCGTCGGGTGGGACTGCGCATCCGCAGCCGTTCTCGGTAATCAAGTCGGCGAGCCAACCTGGATAGTTGTTGAGCACAGGGAGCCCGGCAGCGATGTAATCAAAAAATTTGTTCGGTGATGTCCCTTGGTAGAAGGCCGGAACGTTCAAGAGAGTCTGGAGGCCAATGTCGGCGCCCGCCAACAAACCCGCTAGTCGATGTTTCTCAATGGGGTCGTGAAAAATCACGTTGGTGAGTGCCTCCCGGTCCGCGCGCTCGCGCAGTCGCGGCTTCAACATGCCATCTCCGATCAGGAGGATCTTGATATCGTCGCGATGGCGGCGCCGGAGTTCCGCTGCCGCGTCAAGAACAGCGTCGAGGCCATTGGCGATGCCGTGCGTTCCCGAGAACAATGCCAGCACGTCCGTGTCAGTTATGCCTTTCGGCCGCCACGGGTCAGCATCGGCCGTAAAAATGTCGAGATCACATCCGTTGGGTACCAAGGCAATTCGCGCATCGGGAACACCACGCTTCCTGATACCGGCGACCATCCCGGGAGATAGTCCCACCAGCCGATCCGCCGATCGATAGCTGCACCACTCGAGCAGGGACAGTGCGCTCAAGACGATTGGGTTCCGAATGACACCCATGGACCTTGGGAGCTCCGGCCAAAGATCGCGAACTTCGAACACGAATGGCTTGCGCAGCAGCCAGCGTGCGGCGATCCCCGGCACTCCCACTGTCAGCGGCGTGGTTGTCGCGAACAGCAGGTCGTATCGTTCGGTGAATATCAGTCGGACGGTACGCAGGACAAATTTGAGAAAGGTAGCCGACCGACGAAAGAAGCCATCTCGGTTCGAATAGGCGAGATCGACTTCTATCAGGTCAATCCCGTCAACGTGTCCCCGCCGCAGCCCGCCGCGAAAAGCGCCCTGAAGGCCCGTCTGACCACGGGTATGGCGACCGCATACCATGGTGACCTCGTGCCCGCGCTCGATCAGCTTGCGAGCCATCTTATAAGATCGGATGCCGCCCGCCCCCTCGGGAGTCGAGAAATGCTGGTGGAAATACAGAACTCTCATTGCGCCCACCGATATTCGCTTTCGAGCGTTCCCGCGCGGGCCACTTCGAGTTCCAGGACTGGAATCTCGCTCAGCTCGAGATAGTGGCGCGATTCAAAACCGGTGACGATCTCCATACGAACGATGGGAACGCTCGAGGAGACGCTGAGACTGTGATTACCGTTGATGACGGTTTCGCCTTCCAGCCGCCACAGCCCAGGTGCCAGCCGCCATCGGAGCACCGCCTTGTGCGCGAAACCCCCGATCTCGTCCATCACATTCAGCCGACCGTCAGTCAGTCGAACGCAGCGCTCGTGTCTGTGGCCGGCGCGGTTTTCGTAGCCGACGGCGAAACGAGTACTGCTGTTGTCCTCCCCTAGCGGCGTCCGGCGCGATGTCGTCAGCCAGTCCCCGAGCAGGAAGCGACCGAGGCGCGGCATCTGATCGGCATCGTCGAACTGCACGCTATTATGGGAAGCGACGCCACCGAAATAGTCGATCCAGTGGGCGCCTCTATTGTAGCTGTAACTGCCTCCGTCGCGCAGCATGTTTTCCCCGTCGATCCACAGATCGAGATGCAGCGCGTCCGCCTGGCTCGGCCGAAAGTGGAAGCGCGGATAGCGCAAGACCGCGGTCGCCGTTCCGCGCTTCAGGACCGCGTAGCCGCCTTGATCGAACAGCCGGCTTCGAGGAGCGGCGGCGGGCCGCGATCCGGGCTTGATGTCCAACCATTCCAGAGTGTCATCATGCGCGCCCGGCCCGTATATCCTCTCATCGCGGAACAGAGAAGCAGCCAACTGCACCGACGGCCTAAAGTCACGGTAGCCGGTAGCGGTCAGCTGGAGTAATCGCGCGCCGTCGTTCGCGCCCAGATTGGGGGCGTCGCCGTTTGCCGGCTCGACCATGGTCATCAGCCAATCGGTCGCGGCGGCCGCCCGCTTTCGCCAAAGTGCGGAGAATGGCGCGAGGTCGAGGTGCCGGCGCCATATTTCCACGATCGACAGCGTGTCCAGCAGCACCCGGTGGTAGTTCAGCGAATATTGGCTAAAGCTGCCATCCTCCTCGACGAGCCGGGCAACCTGCTTTTCAAGGTGCTGGCGGCCGCGCCTGACAAGGGATTCCCCCGCTCGACTGCCGTTCGCGGCCAGCCAGCTGCCACCGATAAACAACGCTGCGGCTTCCGACGTGGCATGATTGTTGGCCTGCGCTACGGCATAGGACATCGTGGCGGCGATCCGGCGCAAATGCGTCAATACAAGCGCCCTTAGTGGCACGCTGGTCTCGCGAACCTGCCCAAGAATCAGGCCGGCCGTAGCCAAGTGAAGGAGCCGGATCGATGCCTCTTGGGCGCACTTCCAGTTCGGCCCGCGATAGGGCGGATTGCGGACGCACCAGTCTTCCAGCCACATGTTAAGGCGGTCGAGGCTTTCGCGATCACTATTGCGGGCGCGCTGGGCCAAGTTGACTACCCAATCGAATCGCGAAAGCTCCCATACGCACTTGATGTCGCCGACGGCGTCCGAGAAATCGGGTATCTCCCACCACTGACGCGTCGCGTCGGGCACTCTCCCCTTCGTTATGGCGTTGCGCAACCAGTCGGGCGGCCGCTGGCCCACCTCGATTTCAAGAAATCCGAACAGCCTGGCCCGCTCCTGCCAATCGGAGGCCATGACTGCGTTTACCGGCGGCGCGCTAGGCGCTGCGAAAAATGGTCCCCGAACCGGCGCTGCCCTAAGACGCTGCGCCGGATGAACACCCAATTTCAAGGCCGCCCGGTAGAGCACTACTCGCGCCACGTTTCCCGGGCCGATCGCCAGGGTGACCCGCAACCTCGATGACGATTTGCTCATTGGGCGCGGAGAATCAGCGCTGCCTCTATCGTCGCTCGAGACACCTCGAAAATCTCCTCCGGTGGGATCGCGGCCGTACCCGATCCTAGGCTGTCAAGAAACGCGGCGGCGCACGCTTGCTGCCCTTTGTCCTGGCGCATGAGATTATACTTCTTGAAGCCCGGCCAGCCGAATCCGGTAAGGCGCCGGAAATTGTCGAGTTGGAGCGTGCGACCAGCAGTAAACACCTCAACCCGTTCCTTCGGAAAAGTCGAAGCGCCGTTCGCAAGATACATGATCGTGCCGAATGAGCCGTCCTCAAAACCGAGCGTGATAGAGGCTTTGTCCTCAGCCATTTCAACGCCCGGCGCGTCGCCCATCCTCCGCGCCTGAATCGAGACTATTGGATTATCCGCAAGGAAGCGCATGAGATCGATCATATGACAGGCCTCGCCGATAATCCGGCCCCCGCCGACATTCCGGTCCTGGGTCCAGTGACCCTTGGGAATCGCCCCGGCATTCATAGTTATGAGAAAAGTCTTCGGTGCCTGCACTCCGCCGAGAAGCTGCTTCACCCTTCGGACTTGGGGCGCGAACCGACGGTTGAAACCCACCATCAACTGCCGCCCTCCGAGCGTTTGGACAGCCTGACGATACGCGCTTTCGACCTGCTCCAACTCATCGAAATTCAGCGCCAGCGGCTTTTCCACAAACACGTGTTTGCCCGCGAAAAGGGCTTCCGAGACAAGCGAAGCGTGGCTGTCGTGCCGTGTGACGATGGCGACGGCGTTGATCTCGGGCGAGGCCAGCACCGCGCTGACATCGCTGCTTGCGGCTAGGAACCCCGATCCCCCGCCAGTGATAGCGCTGCTCAATCCACCCGGCGTCGCGATCGTGTGGAGTTGCGCTCCGGCCTGCTTTAACGCCGGGATGAGCATCCGCGTGGCATAATTGCCCGCGCCGATGACGCCCATCACCGATCTCGTAGTATCCAGAGCGATGTTCGGGAGGAGCATTGTCTTTCTAGTCAGCCGCTCTTCGAGGGGTGACTCATATTTGAGCAGCAGCCCGAGCGCCGACTTATCCTCGGTCAGCGTTCGATAAGCCTGCGCCACTTCCTCGAACGGAAAGCACTTGGAGATCAGAGGAGCCGTGTCGAGCCGCTGCTCCGAGATCATGTCAAGCACCGCCTCGAAATTCCGCCCTTCGGTCCAACGCACGAAGCCGATCGGATAATCCCGCCCCTTGTCCTCATATTCCGGATCATATCGTCCCGGCCCGTAGGAGCAGGATACCTGGAAGCTGAGTTCCTTTTCGTAGAAGTCGGCGCGATTAAGGTTGAGCCCTGTTACCCCTACGAGCACGATCCTCCCGCGCTTGCGGCACATCTGCGCGGCTTGTCTCATGGGATCGCTGGATTGAGTGGATGCGGTGACGATCACACCGTCGACACCGCGTCCGCGGCTAAACGCCATTCCGGCTGCCACCGGATCGATACCTAGCGAGGGGTTGCAGGTTTTGGCGCCGAACGCACGGGCCAACGCCAGCTTCGCCTCGTCGAAATCAATCGCCATCACTCGGCACCCTTGTGCCCGCAGAAGCTGTATCGTGAGCAGCCCGATCAGGCCCGCGCCGGTAACGACGAAGACCTCGCCGAGCGTCGGTCCAGCCAGACGAACACCCTGGAGCCCGATGCTGGCGACGACGGTGAATGCCGCCGCCTCGTCGTCGACACCATCAGGAATCCGCGCGCATAGGTTGTGCGGGACACGAACGATGTCTGCGTGTGGCCCATTCGAGACAACGCGGTCCCCGACCGTGAAACCGTCGATGTCTTCACCCACCGCGATTACCTCGCCGACGTTGCAATAACCGAGGGGAATCGGCTGTCCGAGCTTGGATCGAACCGCGTCCAAAGTCGTCACCAGACCGTCGGTGCGGACTTTCGCGAGCACCTCCTTAACTCGCTCGGGCTGCTGACGGGCCTTGGCAAGCATCGACGATTTTCCGAAGTCCACGAGCATGCGCTCAGTGCCGGCGGAAATTAGCGTGGCGGTCGTGCGGATAAGGAGGTGCCCGGCGGCGTTGGCCGGCGCCGGCGCCTCGATGATCTGCGTCTCCCCGCTATCCAGTCTTTGAACAACTTGCTTCATTTTCCTCCAAGGACGTTCCGTCTCAAGTTTCTTAGGCATAGCGTCGGCTTCGCCGGATGCCGAAGCGGCCCTTCGCCTGCACCTCCGAAACCCAATTTAATCGTGATAAGGACCGCGCCGAAAACTCCGCCTGTGTCTCCTGCCCAGCCAACGCTAACGCTATCGCCGATTACCCCGCGGCGCCACCCCCGTTACCAGGAGGAGCCGACTCGCGCCGGGACTTGCAGCGGCCTGAGGAGTCCGTCAATGGAGTCCGCCATGCAAGCAAACCCTCACGCCGACCCGTTCCTGACGACGCCCATTAATCCACGCAACTATATCCGGGCTTTCCTGGGCATTTGGGCGGTCTACGGCAGCCTGCTCTTCGGCATGCACTACTTCATGCTCGATCTCTATGTGAACGACTTCCTCGAGCGAAACTGGCTTGCCGGAATAGAGAGCCCGCATAAGGGCCCGATTTCAATCGTCTGCGTCCTGGTAATCGCACATCTTTGCGGTACGGGAAGACGCAGGGTTGGCGATGCGATGCTCACCATGTTGGCCGTCTTCCCCATACTCCCGATGATCGCGCTCTACTCGTACCGAGGCTCCGCGCCAGATTATGTGGCGATGATCATGGCCATCTATATTGGTATGTGGATATTCCAGAAACTAAATATCCAAATCCGTACGCCGAAAAAATGGGCCTTCATCCCTTCTAGAAGGTTCATAAATATAAGCATAGGCCTAACTATTTTCTTTATCCTAACCTCTATTTATCAAGGCAATCTATCGGTCCTTAACTTCGACTTTACCGAGGTTTATGAATATCGGCGAGAAGCGACATCCTTGCGTAGCCCGCAACTGGAGCGCCTGATGCTCTATCTCACGGGATTGCTCGTACCCTTCTCTCTAGCTATGTTATTGAAGCATAGAGATTTCACTAGATTCTTTGCTTTGGTTGCCCTTACCCTGCTCCTCTTTGGCCTGTCTTCGCAGAAGAGCTACGCATTTATTCCTGTGTTCGTTTTTCTCTTCTACTACTGTTTGCGCAGTCGCCTTGGGGCGAGTGCTCTTCTCTTAGGGGCAAGTGCCACTATTTTGATATCTGTCTTGATGTACTTGGTAGACGAACAGACAGCCTTCCTTGCAACATTGACGACGCGCCGCATGTTTTTCGTTCCGGCGTACGCCAATTTCCTGTATCATGACTTCTTCTCGGTCAGTTCTCATATGTACTGGGCTGACAGCCGGATATCTCTAGGGCTCGTTCACAATCCTTACGGGATGTCCGTCCCCCAATTGATCATGTACGTCTATTCGGACCTCAATGAAATAATGCGACATGGCGTCGCCACCATGGGGTCGGCTAATGCAAATACCGGCTTCCTCGGCGCTGGATATGCGCACGCGGGTCTCCTCGGCATGGCTATTTATGGCCTGCTCATTTCCGGCTTGCTGAGTTTCGCCAACGTCCTGCAGAAGAAGCTCGGATTCGCGGCTGCGGGCGCCATGACATCGCACTTGTTCATCTCCGTGTTTTTCGCTTCCTCGGACACGCTCACGGCTTTCATGAGCTACGGCGGGGTGATGGTCCCTCTTCTGGCCATTTTTATAAAGGACGAGGAACATGTGCCGGTTCAACAATCCGCCATGCTCCCGCGCTTGGCCGCATAGCCGGCCTGCCGCCTCTTACTCCCTTCATGGCCCTGCCACTCGCGCCGAATAGGATCGGAAAGATAGGGTATTGAGCCGCGACGGGGCACGTGCTTCACGTTGCGCTCATCATAGCATTGTAGAGTCACCGTATGAACGGTCTGCAACTCTCGAGGCGAAAGCTCATCGCCGGAGCGATGGGAAGCCCGCTTCTTCTCGTGCCTTTTGGTTGCACCGGGTCGGCGGCTGGTAGTTCGCGATCGTTCGAAGACTTCATGGCCGCCGGCCATGATCCGAACGATGATTGTTCGCGCGCCTTGGTCGCGGCGGCGAGATGGTCCGCCGAAAATGATGCCGTCGTAACTTTCTCGGGAAGATATCGACTGGTCGATTGCGCCACCATAACGAACCGCGCGAGTTTCCATTTCGACAACGCTATATTCGACGTGTCCGGCAGAGGAGGCATCGGAACCCTGTCTAATGGCGCGCGCGGACGGATCGGCATTCTTTTCCAGCATGCCGACGACCTTCGACTTTCCGGCGCTGTGCATTGCAGGGGTGACGGCATGGCCGGCTCCACACGCCTTGCAGGAATGGTCTTCGACCATTGTAACAGGGCGCGGGTCCAGGCCAGCGTGCGATACGACAACATGGCCGTGGGTTGTTCCGTGATGTGGTGCGACGACGGCATTTTCGGAGATGTGCAGGCTTCCGGAATGAACGGCCGCCAGACCTTCGGCAACGGCACTGCGGGTACCGCCCTGGTTGTGATCGGCAGTCGCCGAACGACCTTCGGCAGGATCGATTCAACTGAAAACTATAAGCCTGTCCTTTATTGCTCGGTGGCGAAGGATGCACAGGGAAGGGCCATCGATAACGAGAATTGCGTCTTTGGGCTGGTAACAGGAACATCCGCTCGGCGATCGCTTGAAAGTTCGTTGATCGCCCTCCGGTCCGGGCGCGGCTGCACCTTTGCGGGAGCCGTCGGCACCGGCTTCGTATGCGGCTATAATATCACGCGTTATAGCAGCGATGCGGGTTTTGCCGTCGATGGGAACCAACTGGGTTCTCTTCGCGGCACCTTTCCTTCTACCGGGGCTTCAGCGGATGCCGCGATCATTCAGCATGCCGAGAGCACAGCAGTCGCGATCGGCTCAAACTCCATGATGGCCGTCGAGGCCCAATGTTCGGGCGAGTTCGGCGTTGCCTTGTTATCTGGAGAATTGTCGTGCGGCAGGATCGAGATCAGCGGCGGTAGGCGACCCGTGGTCGTCAGCGACGCCACCCTGCGCGCGGACCAGATAATGATATCCAATCAGGGCCTCGAGGCGCTGACGGTGGGACAATCCGGCCGCCTTTACGGCACGTCTGTTGATATCCGGACGGGAAGCCTTGGCGGGGCAAGAGCGGGCGTTCGGTACAACCCTGCGTTCGGTTCCAGCGGCCCGATGTTCGTCCAGCTGGACAATGTGCGATACCGGCAGAATGGGACGGGCACGAACTTGACCTATATTCTCTACGATCCGGACAACGGCCCGGCCAATTGGGACGTCGCCAATGTCGATGTGGGCGGCGCCATCGCGGGCGCCCTGCTCGAGGGTCGAGCACTCAACTTCCGAAATGGTCGGGTGCAGACTGTGGCTGGAAAGCCCTGACTAACTATGCCAAACGGCTGGCCTTGCGCGCAAGCGCGACCTGTGAAATGCGTTCGCGCGCCTGGTTGGCCGATTTGGCCCAGGGAGAAAGGAGCCAATGGCGAGTACATCGAAAGTGTCGGAAACGGTTTGCCCGAACTGCAAGACAGACGAGTATGTTTTCTGGGGTGAGGAGCGCGGCTTCTCCACCGTTCGATGCTCGGAATGTCGGCTCCTATACGTCAATCCCCGCCCTAATCCCGAACTCATCCACGAGGCGGTGAAGACCGGCGCACACAGTGCGGAGGCGGACGGTCTGGTCGTCACGGCACGTCATGCTCCGGGCAAAGTGGAATTCTATCGCCGGCATTTGGGCGCAATTTTCCAGGACGTCTGGCGCGCGGGAAAGCCGGTTAGTTGGGTGGACGTGGGGGCCGGCTATGGCGAGGTCATCGAAGCGGTCTCATCGATTGCGCCAGCGGGCAGTTACGTGGAAGGTCTGGAACCTATGCGGCCGAAGGCGAATGCCGCCCGTGCGCGTGGTTTGAACATAGTCGAGGATTATCTCCAACCAAATCACCCGAAAGCCGACATCATATCCGTGGTAAATGTGTTTTCGCACATCCCAGAGTTCGATGAGTTCCTTTCGCTAGTGCGCTCCGTTCTTAAGCCCAACGGCCAACTCTTTATCGAAACGGGTAACTTAGCAGACATGGAACGGAGGAGCGATTTTCCTGGTGAGCTGGGGCTGCCTGATCACCTCGTATTTGCGGGCGAGCCGCAGCTTCGCCAGTTTTTAGATCGCGGCGGCTTTGACGTGGTGAAAATTCGTAAAGTGAAGACAGATGGCTTCATTCCTTTCATCAAAAATGTCGTGAAGCGTTTGATCGGTCGCCCTGTTGTGCTTCGCATGCCTTATACGAGTGCATACAGATCTCTGTTAATTCGGGCTCAGCTTAGACAATAGGCGGCGGCGATCTGACTCAAACTGAAGGCGACGCCAATGAAATATTGTCTCGAGCCAGTCTTAGCGGCGTCCTGCGGCAGTTAGCGGCAAAGAGTGACTGGAGATGACTCTTCGCAATAGCCTGTTGCGGCTTGGCTCCGCGAATGCTGTGATGCTGGTGTCGCAGATCGTAACCATGCTTGCTTTGGGCGTGGTCATGCGCGGTCCGGATCTCGGCCTGTTCCTCCTCTGTCAGTCGATCGCACAAACCTTCTCTGCGGTCGCGACCCTCCGCTTCGACTCGGCCTTGCCGGCTGCCCGGTCCAGGGTTGAGCTTGGCGCTTTGCTGGTGTGTGCTGGCGCCGCCACGCTGATGTCTTCGGCTTTGGTATTCCTGCTGGCCCTGGGAGCTCGCGGCCTCGACTTGTTCGAGCTCGATACCGTCCCGATCGCCGGTATCGTCATGACGGCCCTGCTCACCTTGATCGTCGCTGCTGGTCAAGTAGGTCGCTACTTTCAAATCCGTTTCAAGGCGATCGTCCGCATCGAGCGCGGCACTTATATCCGCGCGGGCTTGGTCGCTATGCTGCGCGGGGTCCTCATTGCGCTTCTTGTTAGCCATGCCAGCGGCTTCGTCTACGCTCACCAGGGAATGCTCCTTTTAACATGCGAGCTCCTGATCGGCGCCGGCTTCGCCCTAAGCGTAGCTCCCCGGATCCCGGGCGGATGGATCGCCCGCCGCCGTCGCTTTCATGCGCTACGATCCGCCGTCAAGCGCAATTGGAAGTTTCCTACACTCGAAGCGCCATCTACGCTGGTGAACAGCATTGCGGTCAATGCGCCGATTTATCTCGTTACCCATTTTTTCGGAATTGCGGCGACCGCCAGTTTCGGCCTCGCGTACCGCGCCATGGCAGTGCCTGTGGGGCAGCTCGCCTTGGCTTTGACCGAAGCCTTGCAGGCGCATTACGCGGAGCTTCTGCGCAATCGTCGCGTCGACGCCTTCGCGCACCTGTTCCGTCGCTCGTCGCTTCTGATCGGCTTATTGGGACTCGTCGGATGCGTGGCGGCCTATTTCCTGATCGAGCCGGCAGTGACGGCCGTGGCCGGCGAGAAGCTGCGCGAGTTCGCGCGGATTTGCGTGGTGATCGCGCCTTGGGTGGCTATGATCGTGCTGATCAACACCAACAGTCGCCTGGTGCCGTTGCTGCACGCGCAGGAGTTGAAGCTGGTCTATGACTTTACGAGCATCAGCGCGATTGCCGTTATTTTCGCTATCCAGACGCACTACCGGCTCGACCTGATCGAATTCGTTCAGATACTGACCGCATCTCAACTCGTCACATATTCGATTTATTGGCTGTTGCTGAATCATGCGGTGAACCGCACGGTGATGCGCCACGCCGGGCGATCGCCGATGACGGTCACTCGCTGAAGGTCAGAGTCCGCTTCACGAGCCGGTTCCAGTCCAGCATCTCCCGAGCAGTCTGCCGCGCACCGGCCGCCATGCGTGCGCGCTTCTCCGGGCGATCGAGCAGGTCGGTCAGGGCCGCACGGAGATTATCCGGCCCGATCTCGTCCTTGGCGAGGATGCGCAGATTGTCATGCAGATTGAGATAGGAGGGGTCCTGCCCGCCGGCATCGCCGACTATGAGCGGGAGACCGGAGCCAATCGACTGCTGCCACATGACCGATTGGCTAGCCGGAAAGACCGCGACATCGGCGACGTGCATGTGCCGGTAAACACCTTCAGGTCGCTGCCATCCCACGAAATGAACTCGACCGCCCGTCTTGTCGGCGGCGGTCCGAAGGAGCGAGGCATATTCGGGCTCGCTGTCCGGCACGCCTCCGGCGATGAGGACGTGCGCGCGGTCAAGCTCGGGCGTATCGATTGCCGCGATAATGTCCTCGGTGCGCTTGCGCGGCGTGATCTTACCGCCGGTGAAGATGACGAAATCCTCGGGTCCGATCCCAAGTTCAGCGCGCAACGCGTCGCGGTCGCACCTGGCCTGAGTTTCTTCGATTAGGTCCATGTCAGCGCCCAACGGCAACAGCTCCATCTCGCTGTCTGGCACGCCGTAAATCTCGCGCATGAACGGGAAGCTGACGGGAACGACCGGATATATCCTGTCGAGGTGAGGCCGTGCCCAATCGAGGAAAAAGCGACGAATCGCCCCGTGCAGGATGCGAAGGGCGACGAAGCTCTTGCCTGAATTGGAATAATCCATGTGGATGTCCATAATCATCCTGCAGGACGGATGACGGCGCTTGTAACGGACCAGTTCCGGAATATTGGGGCTGATGTCGTGAATATAGATCAGATCGGGCGCAAACGCCTCCACCTGCTCCGTCACGCCACGATAGGCGCGCAACCGATTCTTGATGTTCCATTTATACGGAAGGCGCTGGACGGTCGCTCCGTGCACTTCGAAGCGTGAGGCGGGCTTAGCCTTGTCATGGCGGTCGCCATAATAATCGAATACCGATTCGAACGTGGACGTCAGGAGCAGAACCTCGTGACCGGCCTTTCGATAATATTTGACGAGTTGGTTCTCCTGAAACTCCAGGTTAGGGTCGAAGAACTCGCAAATCATCAAAATCTTCACAGCGACGGCGCCTCCAGTGGTTGCTCGGGCGAAGCCTCGACCCGGCGCGAGGATGGGTAAGGGTACGGCGCGGCCGCTGCCAGCGGGAAGACGATAGCTGTGGCGGGGCCGATGATGGGCTGGAGACGAGCCTCAGCGCGGACTGGCATTCGCAGGCCGGGCATAGCTGATGAGGACGGCCTTATAGGGCCCCTTGAACACGAACAGACTTCCCGCCGCCGCCCCGACGACGCCCACCCGATCGATCAGCGCTTCCATATGACCGATGTTGCCGGCACCGCCGAGCACCGTCATGGGAAGCGTCGTCGCCCGCCGAATCTCCCCGGCGAGATCAAGATCATATCCCCCCATCTGGCCATCCCGATCGACCGAATTGACGACAATTTCGCCGGCGCCGTGGCTGTCGGCAATGCGCGTAAACTCGACCGGATCGAGCTTGGTGCGTCGGGTCGCATTATGTGTGACGAGGTGAGTGCCGCCGCGAAGCAACCCGCCCTTTTTGACATCGAGCACCACCGCAGTGCTCTGACTGCCCACGGCCTCGGCGACCTCGCTGATAAGCTCCGGCCTGGCGATAGCTGCCGCGCTGATCGTGATCTTCTCGACACCGAGCGAAATGATCTTCGCGGCCTGCTCCGCGGTAGTGATTCCGCCACCATAGCTGAGCGGCATGCGGCATTCTGCAGCGAGATTGCGGATCACCGAATAGTTCGGCTCGCGCCCTTCGACGGTCGCGTCAATGTCGAACACCGTCAGTTCGTCGACGCGCTTCTCGTTGAATATCCGAACCGCGTTGATCGGATCGCCAACATATTTGCCATCGCCGAACCCGACGGTCTTGACCAACCCATTTCGCCTGATGAGCAGGCAGGGAATGATCCGCGAGCGGAGCATATTCAAAGATCCACGAAATTCCGGACCAGCCGGATGCCGTTGTCGTGGCTCTTTTCGGGGTGGAACTGGACCCCGAAGACGCGATCAGTTCCCACCACCGCGTCGAAATCGCGCCCGTGCCGAGCGGTCGCGATCACGTCGTCAGCGCTGTCGCACTCGTAATGATAGCTGTGGAGGAAATAGAACCCCTGCGCCATATCGATGCCCGCCAGGAGCGGGTGCGGTTTGTGCACCTCAATGGTATTCCAGCCCATGTGCGGCACCTTCGGGCTCTCCGGAATATCTTCCGGGTGAAATCGGCGCACTTGGCCGGGAACGAGGCCCATGCCCTCCAAGCTTCCTTCTTCGCTGGAATTGGCGAGCACGTGCATTCCCACACAGATGCCAAGACAGGCTACGGACCGGTCTTCAAGGCGCATGCGCACAGCGTTGGCCATGCCGGATGCCCGGAAAGTCGACATAGTACGATCGAAAGCGCCGACGCCCGGAAGGAGAATTTTCGTCGCCGATGCGAGCTGCCCAGGATGCGTGACAATCTCATAAGAAATGTTAGACAGCTTCACGAGCGTGGCAATCGCATTGATATTGCCCGAGCCGTAGTCGAGGATGCTGATCATCGCTTGAGCGTCCGCTCTTTACCGATCAGATGGAGGAATTTGCCTCCGATCTCAAACAACTTCTCCTGCGACTTGTAGTCCTGATAGCTTTTGATCGGCATGTCGCGATAAGTGATCAGTTCCTCCGGGGTTATGCCGAGCTTGGTAGCGACAAATTCGATTTCATGCGGAACCTGATCGACCGGAATAGCCGGCTTTTCCAGCTCCTTCAGCGCGTCTTCTCGCGTCATCTGATTAGTGAGTATGAGACTGGAAAACTGAACACGCCTCGTATCGTAGCCGAACCGCGTCGGCAGCCAATATCCTTCATAGAAGCGAGTAAAGCGGGACTCGAAGTGCTTCTGAGGATACGCTTCCCACCCATAGAGGTCCGCCATCACCCGGCGCGCCTCTTCCTTGACATAGGGCACGTAATTAAGCGGGCGCACCATCTCGATCCGCCGAATATATCGCAAATATAGCTTGTGGTACCATATGCTGCTAATCGGATAATTTTTGAGCGATCTAGTACCGAACTTCTTTTGTATGTCCCAGAACTGCCTCATGTCGGATCCGTGATAGATCCATTCAAGTGGATTACGCACACATTCGGTAGAATAGTTGAACCCGTTGAGGATATATTTAATATTGTGCTTGGCCGCGAACCTGTAGAGGGTCGCGATGAACGCATGGTCCTGCGGGATATCAATATGTGAAACACCCGACTTGAAGAAGGCAAGCTGCAGGTCTTTCATCTCCTCCCAGTCGATTACCTCGGTGAACAGGTCCAGCCCAAGCTTCTCCACGACATTTTCGATATTCTGGACGGCGACCCGGGTATTCCAACCTCCGTCGACATGGAAGACAAGCGGCCGCAGCTTCATCTGAGTGACGGCAATATGCAGCATATAGGAGCTATCGAACCCCCCGCTCATCCCGAGAATGCAGTCGAACCCCCGATTTTTGCCATCGGCACGTATCTTGTCCGCGATCCGTATCAGCTCCGCTTCGCCGCGTTCGTCGGGATGCCAGTTGGGGAGAACGTCATCGCGGAACGTGCGGCAATGATCGCAGAGACCATCTACATCGAAGGTGATACGTGAATCGGTCGTATCCATCACACAATTTGAACAAATCCGGTATTCGCGCATGACAGACTGGTGAACCTCTAATCTTTGCCTATCCGACTGTAAAAAATCTGGCCGCTTGACGGAATTTTTCCTAGTCCTAGGTTTAGGACTATCAGAATTGCCCTTCAGTTACTTGGACCGGCCGAGCAGCTTATCTCAGGTCTCGGAACATATGGTCGCTGAGACACCCCTTTAATTATCCTGAAGAGGCTGTAAAGGGACCCCGCGCCGTGCGCCAGAAGAGCGGGGAACAATGCAAAGCGAATCCGGACCTACGACTGCGGGAATCATCGGACTGGGGTATGTCGGAATACCACTGGCGATCAGCATGCACGATGCCGGTCTCAAGGTCATCGGTTTCGACGTGGATCAGGATCGCATCGCCTCGCTCAACCAAGGGAAAAGTCCGCTAACGCATATCGGGGACGCGGCGATCACAGCTCTCGTTGGCGGGGGCTTCGAGGCAACCGACGATTTCTCGCGCGCGGCGGAATGCGACGCGCTGGTCATCTGCGTCCCCACCCCGCTAAGCAAGATGCAGGAGCCGGACCTGCAGTTCGTTACCGCCACCATGGACGCCCTCGCGCCTCATTTGCGGGCGGGTCAGCTTCTCTCGCTCGAGAGCACGACCTGGCCGGGCACGACAGACGAAGTGTTGCTGCCTTACGTGACCCGCGCCGGCCTGGTTCCCGGCAAGGACTTTCACCTCGTATATTCGCCGGAGCGAGAGGATCCGGGCAATCCCGATTTTTCGACGGGCAGCATTCCCAAAATTGTTGGCGGCACGACGCCGGCCTGCCTCAATGCCGGCCTCGCCCTATATGGCCGTTTCATCGACCATGTCGTCCCGGTCAGTTCGACGCGCGCAGCGGAAATGGTCAAGCTGCTCGAAAACATCCACCGCTCCGTCAATATTGGGCTGGTCAACGAGATGAAGATCATCTCGGAGCGGATGGGGCTCGACGTCTTCGAGATCATCGATGCGGCGAAGACGAAGCCGTTCGGCTTCACCGCTTATTATCCGGGTCCGGGCATCGGCGGCCACTGCATTCCTATCGATCCTTTCTATCTGACGTGGAAGGCGCGCGAATTCGGCGTCCACACGCGCTTCATCGAACTTGCCGGCGAGGTGAACGCCGCGATGCCGCAATATGTCGTTGACCGCGTCGTCGCGGCGCTCAATCGACAACGCAAGGCACTTAACGGTAGCCGTGTGCTGGCGTTGGGCATCGCCTATAAGCGCGATGTCGACGACATGCGCGAAAGCCCATCGGTAACAGTGATGGAACGGCTGCGCGACGGCGGCGCCCATGTGGATTATTCCGATCCCTACTGGAAAACCTTCCCCAAAATGCGCCAGCATCGATTCGATCTCGCGTCCGTGGCGGTCACGCCGGACACGCTCGCATCCTATGATGCGGTCGTTTTGCTCACCGACCACAGCGCCTTCGATTATGAGATGATCCAGGAGCATGCGCCGCTGCTGATCGATACCAGAGGCAAGTTCCGTCACGCGGCCCATGTCATCCGAGCGTGATCACATGACTCGTATCGCTCAGGTCGGCTGCGGCCATTGGGGTCGCAATCTCACGCGAAACTTCGCCGAGCTCGGCGTGCTCGCAGCGGTCGTCGATGGACATCCGCCGACGGCCGAGGCGATGGCCGTGCAATATCGCGTCCCCGCCACCACGTTCGATTCCGTGCTTGTTGATGCGTCGATAGACGGAGTATCCTTGGCCACTCCCGCCGAGAGCCATGCGCGGCTCGCCGAACGCGCGATCGCCGCGGGGAAGCATGTTTACGTCGAAAAGCCGCTCGCGCTTGATCCCGAGGATGCGCGGCGGGTGATAGCGGCGGCTGAAAATGCCGGCGTTCGCCTGATGGTGGGCCATCTCCTCCAATATCAT
This sequence comes from Allosphingosinicella sp., assembly GCF_036570505.1. Classification (GTDB taxonomy): domain Bacteria; phylum Pseudomonadota; class Alphaproteobacteria; order Sphingomonadales; family Sphingomonadaceae; genus Allosphingosinicella. The sequence continues at coordinate 70,294 of NZ_DATCYB010000113.1, forward strand.
CCGGTCTTCAACGAGGCGCGGCGGATCACCGCGGCGGGCGAACTCGGCGCATTGCGCTACGTCTATTCCAATCGGCTGAGCCTCGGAAAATTCCGGGTCGAGGAAAATGTGATGTGGTCGTTCGCGCCTCACGACCTCTCGATGATTCTGGCTCTCGTAGACGAGGCGCCGTCTACCGTTACCGCACAAGGCGCGTCGTACGTCACGCCCGGCATCGCCGACTGGTGCATCTGCCATATGCGTTTTCCTTCCGGCATCGCGGGGCACGTCACCTCGAGCTGGCTGCATCCGTTCAAGGAACAGCGGCTGGTCGTGATCGGCGAACATGGAATGCTCGTCTTCGAGGACAGCATTCCGGACTGGGACAAGAAGCTCGCGTTATACCGCCATCGCATCGATACGTCCGGTCCGGTACCCGTTCCACATGCGAACGCGGCCGAATATCTATCGGTGCCCCGCGGCGAGCCGCTGAGGAACGAATGCCGACATTTCGTCGAAGCGATCGAAACCGGTGGCACGCCTTTAACCGATGGAGACGAGGGATTGCGGGTGCTCGAAGTCCTCAGCAGGGCCGAGGCCGAGCTGGCCGCTTCGATGGGAAAAGATTGACTTATGACCGACCGTCCTCCGCCCTTCATTCATGAAAGCGCCTATGTCGACAGCCCGTCCACGATCGGGGCGGGGACCAAGATCTGGCACTTCACGCACATTCTTCCGAATACCCACATTGGAGAGAATTGCGTGCTCGGCCAAAATGTCATGGCCGGCCCGAATGTGCGGATCGGCGACAACTGCAAGATCCAAAACAATGTGGCGCTCTACAAGGGCGTGGAGCTTGCCGATGGCGTGTTCTGTGGACCTTCCTGCGTCTTCACCAACGTTCTGACGCCACGCGCCGAAGTCGAGCGCAAGGACGAGTTCGCAAGGACGCCGGTCGGCCGTGGTGCGACGATCGGCGCCAATGCCACGATCGTCTGCGGCCATTCGATCGGCGAATATGCGATGGTGGCCGCCGGCGCTGTCGTCACCCATGACGTGCCGGATTATGCCCTAGTCGCCGGCGTTCCCGCCCGCCGCATTGGCTGGGTGTCTCGCGCCGGCGACCGGCTTGGACCGGACCTTAAATGCCCACGTACCGGAGAGCAGTACGAAGAGCTCGACGACCAACTTCAACTCAGGAACACCAAATGACGATCGCATTCATCGACCTGGCCGCGCAGCAGCGCCGTATCCGCGACAAGCTCGACGCGCGCATCGCCGCCGTGCTCGATGCCGGCAACTACATTATGGGGCCCGAAGTTTCCAAGCTTGAGCAGCAGCTCGCCGCCTTCTGCGGCGCCCGTTTCGCGCTGGGTTGCGCCAACGGCACCGACGCGCTGCAACTGGCGCTAATGGCGCTCGCGGCCAAGCCGGGAGATGCCGTATTCTGCCCCAGCTTCACCTTCGCCTCGACAGCGGAAATCGTGCCGATGACCGGCGCCACCCCCGTGTTCGTCGATGTCCTTCCAGACACGTTCAACCTCGACGTCGAAAGCCTGAAGCGAGCTATTGTCCACGCGGGTGAAAGCGGCCTGCGACCGGCGGGCGTGATTCCGGTGGACCTGTTCGGCCTGCCTGCCGACTATGATGCGATCGAGGCGATCGCGCACGAAAACGGCATGTGGATTGTGGCGGACAGCGCTCAAGGCTTCGGCGCCAGCTATAAGGGCCGGATTACCGGATCGATCGGCGATATCGCCACGACCTCGTTCTTCCCGGCCAAGCCGCTCGGCTGCTACGGCGACGGTGGCGCGGTTTTCACCGCCAACGAGGAATTGCGGACCCTCATGGAATCCTATCGGGTCCACGGCAAGGGCAGCCACAAATACGATAATGAACGCATTGGCCTCAATTCGCGTCTCGACACGCTTCAGGCCGCGATCCTGATCGAGAAGCTCGCCATCTATGCCGACGAGCTCGAAACGCGGGAACGGGTGGCCCAGACCTATGCGCGCGAACTCGCTCCCTATCTCGACGTGCCGGCGGTGCCGGAAGGCTGCAATTCGGTCTGGGCTCAGTATACGGTTAAAGCGCGGCCGGGCCAGAGCCGTGATGACATAATGGCGGAACTGAAGAATCAGGGGGTGCCGACCGCCGTCTATTACCCGCGCCCACTGCACCAGCAGACCGCCTACTCGGCTTTCCCGACGGACCCTCGCGGCCTGCCGATCTCGGAAGCGCTTGCCACGTCGGTGTTCAGCCTGCCCATGCACCCGTATGTTGAGGCGGATCAGCCGAAGATTATCGAGGCGGTCGTGAAAGCGGTATTGCGCAGGGCCGCGTGAGCATCTCGAACCTGAGATAGACGGCTGCTCAATCCGCCGCGACGCCTCGTCGAAGGCCTGGCCGATTCAGGCGCCGCGGCAGTATCCGGCGAACCTATCGTAGAAGACCGCACGCGTCATAGACGATCCTTCCGTCGAGCAGTCCTGCGTCGATGGCTCGGAATGGACCGTGGGCGGTCAGAAACAAGACGATGTCCGCCGTGATCGCCTCGTCAAGTTCGACCAGCCGGACGTCCTTAGCCGTCAGGGCGTCCGGAAGGGCGTCGACGAAGGGGTCGCAGGCGACAACCCGGCCCAGCCCTTGCTCCGCCAGCGCAAGACAGATTTCGAGTGACGGGCTCTCGCGCAGGTCGTCCACGTCCGGCTTGTACGCCAGTCCCATGCACGCGATGACCGGCTGCTTCATTCCACGGGCGAGATCGGCGACCTTCTCGATGACCCAATGCGGCTTCAAATCGTTGACCATGCGGGCCGTGTGGATCAGACGCGCCTCCTCCGGCGCGGAGTGGACGATGAACCACGGATCGACGGCGATGCAATGCCCGCCCACACCAGGCCCCGGCTGAAGGATATTGACCCGCGGGTGACGGTTGGCCAGCCGGGTCAGCTCCCAGACATTGATACCGAGCTTTTCGCAGATGACCGACAATTCGTTGGCGAAGGCAATGTTGACGTCGCGGAAGCTGTTTTCGGTGAGCTTGCACATCTCCGCCGTTCGGGCGTCCGTGACAATGCACTCGCCCTTGACGAAGCTGCTGTAGAGGGCGACGGCCGCTTCGGAGCATGCCGGCGTCAGCCCGCCGACCACGCGGTCGTTATGGACTATTTCGTGCAAGATATTGCCCGGCAGAACCCGCTCGGGGCAATGCGCGATAGCAACGTCTGCCTCACCCCACTCCTCGCCGTTCGCAGGGAAGCGAAGGTCGGAGCGCTGTTCGGCGAGCCACCTTGCCATCTGCTCGGTCGCGCCGACGGGCGACGTGGACTCAAGTATGATGACATCCCCGCGCTTCAGCACCGGCGCGATCGAACGGCTGGCGCTCTCGATATAGTGCAGGTCCGGTTCATGGTCCTCTTTGAACGGAGTCGGCACGGCGATCAGGAACGCATCGGCCGGCTCCGGGGTCGACGTCGCCTTCAGGAAACCGTCGGCGACCACGCGACTCACCAGCGCATCGAGAAAGGGCTCCACGATGTGGATTTCGCCGCGGTTGATCGTGGCTACCGTCTTGGCATCGATGTCGACCCCGATCACCTTTCGCCCGCCGGAGGCGAGCACCGCCGCCGTCGGCAGGCCGATATAGCCGAGGCCGATTACTGAAATCGTGTCCAGTTTCATGATTCAAAACATTCCATTACAGGTTTGGAGAGTTCCGGGTGACCCATGCGTCAAGCGCCTCCACGATCCGCGCACAGGCCTTGCCGTCGCCATACGGGTTGTGGGCGAAGCTCATCCGGTCATAGGCTTGATTGTCGGTGAGCAGCAGTGCCGTATCGGCAACGATCGCCTCTAGGTCCGTGCCGACTAGCTTGACGGTGCCCGCGGCGACTGCCTCCGGCCGCTCGGTCGTGTCGCGCATCACCAGCACCGGCTTGCCGAGCGACGGCGCTTCCTCCTGTATGCCGCCGGAATCGGTGAGGATCAGATGGGCCCGATCCATCAGGAAGACGAACGGCAGATAGTCCAGCGGTTCGATTAGATGAATGTTGTCGATCCCGGAGAGCCAGCGCATCACCGGCTCGCGAACGTTGGGGTTGAGGTGGACCGGATAGACGATGTCGACGTCCGGGAAACGTGTCGCGATTTCGCTCAAGGCTTGGCAGATCCGCTCGAAGCCTTCGCCGAAGCTCTCCCGCCGATGACCGGTGACCAGTATCAGGCGCCGCTCGCCGAGATCGAAAGGAAACGAACCTGCGATCTCCGCACGCAGGCCGTCGTCGGCCCTGAGCCGGTTCACTACCTCAAGCAGCGCGTCAATTACCGTGTTTCCGGTGATTACTATTCTGTCGGCGGGGACGCCCTCGAGGTGAAGATTCCGAGCGGCGACGTCGGTGGGCGCGAAATTGAGTTCGGCGAGCGCGCCGGTAAGCTTGCGGTTCGCCTCCTCGGGCCAAGGCGAATAGAGGTTGCCGGTGCGCAGCCCCGCCTCGACGTGGGCGACGGGGATCTGATGATAATAGGCCGCGAGCGTAGCGATGAGCGTGGTCGAGGTATCGCCGTGGACGAGCATCAGGTCCGGCCGGAAAGAGGTGAATACCTCCCGCATGCCGATCAGGATCGAGCAGGCGAGGTCGGTCAGATCCTGGCCGGGCTTCATTACGTTGAGATCGAGATCGGCCCTGATCCGAAACAGGTCCAGCACCTGGTCGAGCATTTCGCGGTGCTGGCCGGTGACGCAAATCCGACTTTCGAAACGAGGATCACGCGCGAGCAGCAGGGCTAGTGGCGCCATCTTGATAGCCTCGGGCCTGGTCCCGAAGACGGTGAGGATTTTGGCTGCCATGAAGAATCCTGAACCTTAAGCTGCGGCCGCGGGAACGGCAGATGCGGCACGGGCATGAAGCGAATCTGCGGCGACGGAGTTTCCATCGGCGGTCCGCAGCCCCTGCCCTGGCCGCCCTGCCATAAACCCCATCACGATGCCAGCCGCTATGCGTGTTCCAGGAAGAGCGCCTCCCTCCACTGGCCTCGCGCCGACACAGGCGATACACAGCGCCTCCGAATCTCTCGGATTATTCATCGAGGAACGAGCGCGATGCTCAACACGTCTTTGTCTCCCTGGCCCGCCTATTCGGAAGAAGAGGCGCAAGCCGCTGCCAGGGTGATCGCATCGGGCCACGTGAATTACTGGACTGGCGAGGAAGGCCGGGCGTTCGAACGTGAGTTCGCGAGCTGGGTGGGGAGCCATCATGCGGTTTCCGTGTCGAATGGGACGCTCGCCCTCGATTTGGCGCTGCGGGGCCTCGGTATCGGACCTGGTGACGAAGTGATCGTCACACCACGCACTTTCATCGCTTCGATTTCCTGCGTCGTCACTGCGGGCGCCACTCCGGTCTTTGCCGATGTCGATCGCGACAGCGGCAACATCTCGCCCGAGACGATCGCCGCCGTCCTCACCGATCGGACGCGCGCCATCATTCCGGTCCACCTTGCCGGCTGGCCTGCAGACATGCTGGGAATTATGGCCTTAGCCGGCCCCCGCAATATCAAAGTCATTGAGGATTGCGCGCAAGCGCATGGCGCCGCGATAGACTCCCGCATGGTCGGCAGCTTCGGCGATGCCGGCGCCTGGTCCTTCTGCCAGGACAAGATCATGACGACAGGCGGGGAGGGAGGGATGGTCACCACCGACGACCCCGAACTCTGGTCGCGCATGTGGTCCTATAAGGATCACGGGAAAAGCTGGGAAGCCGTTTACCGGCGTGAGCATCCGCCCGGTTTTCGCTGGCTGCACGAAAGTTTCGGCACGAACTGGCGCATGCTCGAGGTACAGGCGGCGATCGGCCGAATCCAGCTCGGCAGGATGGCGGCCTGGACGGCTCGCCGGACCGAAATCGCGACGCGCCTCACAGAGATGCTGGAAGCCTTCCCGGGGGCCATTCGGATTCCTCGGCCGGTAGGGATGCAGCACGCTTATTATCGTCTTTACGCCTATGTGTGCCCCGAAGGGCTTAGACCGGATTGGGACAGGGATCGGATCGTCGCAGAAGTCGTGTCGCGCGGCGTGCCGCTGTACCAGGGCAGCTGCTCGGAAGTTTATCTCGAGAAGGCGTTCGACGGGACGCCTTGGCGACCGGCGCAGCGCCTGCCGAACGCGCTGCAGCTCGGCGAGACCAGCCTGATGTTTCTTACCCACCCGACGCTCTGCGACGAAGAGGTCGAACGGGTATGTGAAATCGTCGCGCACGTATTGAAAGACGCCGCCGCCGACTGAGGCCGCGAATTGGGGCGGCCGTATTCGCAGGGTCGTCGACCGGCGTTTCCTTGGATCAGGTCTTTTGCAGAAGGAAGATGCTGGCGGTCCCCATTTTCCTGGGCAAGACCTTATGGAGGACGAGGAAGAGCCGGTAGAGCCATGGCCGCCCGAAAAAATAGGCCGGTTCCCAGCTATCGGTGATAGTCGCGACACGGCAGCGATCGAAATGCCGTTCGATATCGGCGCGCGAATTGAGCCGATATCGGGTGGGAAACGTATCAACAGTCTTTCGATGCGGCTGAACGAAGCCCAGCACGGCGTCATGCCACTTATTGGGAACGAGGGACGCGGCAAGCTTCAAATAGCCGAACCGATTAGGCGTCCTCACCGCAATCCAGCCGCCCGGCCGCAGGACGCGCTGCAGCTCCCTCGCGACGGCGCTGGCATCGTCGACATGTTCGAAAACATAGTCGGAGACGATGAGATCGAAGGCATCCGCCTCAAACGGCAGCTTCCCGGACGCGTCTAGAACATGCTGATGATGGGAAGTCGGGTGGCTTAGTACTTCGGGATCGATGTCGACAGCCGTCACCTCGGCGCTCCCGAAGCGAAGGTCGCGCAGGTCGCGGATGAGGCATGAGTCCACGTCAGGATTGAAATCCTGCTCATACCGGTTGCGGCCGCCCCCATAGTCCAGCACACGCTTGACGGTGTATCTATGATAGAGCGAGCGCACGAAGGAATAGAAGCACAGGTCACAGTCAAGTGCTGTGAAATTATCGGCGCGAACCTCCGGATGAAGGCCTACAACCTTGTCGCGCTGCATGCGTCCAATCAGGGGCACCTGCGTTCCTCCGTTCGCGACATTCTCGCCATACCCCTTATTGTGCTTCAGCCGCGTCGCGCGGCGAGCGGCCGGGCGGGGTTGCCGACGACCGTCGCTCCCGCCGGCACGTCCTTAGTCACAACCGCGCCCATGCCGATGACCGCCCCGGCGCCGATGCGCAGCGGGGCCTCGGGCTTTCCCTGACGGATTAATGCTCCGGCACCGACGTAGACGCCGTCCTCGATGTGAACATTACCGTTGCACCGCACCGCCGGCGCGAAGGTGACGAAATCGCCAATCACACAGTCATGCTCGACATAGGAATAGAGATTGGCATGGAAATGGCGTCCGATCCGGATGTTGCTGGTGAGCGTCACGAACGGCGATATCAATGCGCCCGTCCCGACCTCTACCTCATCCATCCGAACGCAATTGGTGGCGGCCACGCCGAAGAAATCGAGCCCGGCGTCTGCGCACTTCAACACTACAGCAGCCCGCGTCGATGGATTGGCGATGGCGACCGCGACATGGCGCTTATCGGCGGGCTCGCGGCAGAAGGTGTCAAAATCCATTACCTCGTGACCGTTCAGACGCTGGCCGGCAAGCGCATCGTCGATGAAAACCAACCGAGCCGTCGGCGATGCCCCCAAGCTCTCGCGTGCCAGCGGCATGATCCCGCGGCCGCAGCCGCTCGCGCCATACAGGCCGAAGAGACTGCTCATTCGCCGGTCCCGCGGAACCGGGGCATCGTGCTCTCGCCTTCTGCGCTGATGCCGTGGCGCGCGACGACCTTGCGGACCGTCAACGCCAGGATTTTGAGATCGAGGAGGAATGATTGGTGGTCCACGTACCACAGGTCTAACAGGAATTTCTGCTCCCAGCTCAGCGAATTGCGGCCGTTCACCTGGGCCCATCCGGTAATCCCGGGCATGACTGCGTGTCGGCGCATTTGCTCGGGCGTATAGAGCGGCAGATAATCCGCCATGAACGGACGGGGTCCGACGAAGCTCATCTCGCCCTTCGCAACATTCAGCAGGCATGGAAGCTCGTCGAGGCTGGTCGAGCGCAGGAAATGCCCGAACGGCGTGATCCTCTCCGCGTCAGGAAGCAACTCGCCATGGGCATTGCGATCATCGGTCATCGAACGGAACTTCCACAAGGTGAAACGCCGGCCCTTATAGCCACCCCTTTCCTGTGCGAAGAACACACCCGGCCCGAGATTCACGCGCGCCGCAGCATAGATCAGCGCGAACAGCGGCAGCACAAATGGCAGCAGAAGAAGAAGAAAAAGAAGGTCGAACAGGCGTTTCATCTTCAGATAACGCGCAAAAGCTGCTGAAGGTGGCCGATATTCGACGTGGACAGCACCGCCGCCTCGATGGCCGGCTTCGCCAAGGCTGACCGAATGGCCGTGGTCGGCCCGGTGTCCGCGCCTTCAAAAACCTTGCCGGCATTGAAGGGGCGAATGATGATGCAGGGCTTGCCAACCTCGCCTGCGCGGTCGATCGCCCGATCGTAGTCGCTCTCCTGTGCATTGCGATACACCGCCAAGCCATCGATCGCCTGCTCGTCCAGCGCCGCCTCGGCGAACCCAGGAGTGTAAGGAAAGCAGAACAATCGGCCGATCCGCCCGGCTGCCTTGAGCTTGTCGGCCGCTGACCCGATTTGGTCCATGGCTTTGCGAAATCGGTCTATCCGTTCACCATCCGCATCCAAGCCGCCGCGCCACATCCACTGGACATCGTCGACACGCTCTGTGCCCAGCGCGGAACGGTAGCCATCGACGCGGGCAGAAAAGCGCTCAGCGTCAAACGATTCCTCATCGAAATGAGGATCGCCCAGCTTGACCATGTGACGGAATTCCACGTCGCGATGCTCTCGCCTCAATCGGCCCAGAATTTCGCGGAGCAAGGGAAAGCTATCATATTCCAGTGAACTATGAATGGTCCTGACCCCCAGGCGAAAGGCCGTGGCGAAAAAGCCGAGCCACTGATCGACGGTGCGGTCGATCTCGTGCAGGCGCATAGTTCCAAGAATCAGTCTTTTCGCCCGGCTTGGCCGGAACGCTTCAGTCGCCATCGAAATTCCCGACGTCGATTGCGCACTTCCATAGAAAGCGCTCCGACTCGCGGCTGGCCATGAAGCTGTTGCGCCCGTGAAGGACCCGTCGATCCTTCCATGTGACCGCATCCCCCGGCCCCAGCTTCACGGCGTGTGTGCGTTCCTTCACCAGCGGCGACGCCCGCAAATAATTGAAAAACCGATCTGCCAGCGCCCGGCCTTCCGCATCGACGTTCGGATCGACGCAATAGTAATTCCAGCTGACGAGCGTCGAATCGCCCGATCGCTCAATGACCTTTTCCTCGCGTCGATCGCCGGAACGAGCGTGCGGCATCGTCCGCGATTCGAGTTCATCGAGCAGGTCCGGCGCCTCCTGCTCCAGGCAGGCGACCAGATCGTCCGCATCGATAAAGGTCGTTTCGCCTCCTTCGCCGGCATTGGCGACGCAAGCCATCAGGGTCGCGTTGGGAAAGGAGGGAATATAGGAACCATCCGTGTGGAGCGGCTGGGCATTGGCCGAATGCCGATAGGCGTCGGGGTGCTGAGGATCGTACCTCACCTCCATCCAGATTTCGCCTGTCCGCTGCTGATCGCGGCTGCCCAATATCACATCCTCCGCAAGCGCGACCGGACGGCCTATATCGGCGAAATGGCTATCGTAGAAGGCGCGGGGATTGGCCCCGATATCCTGGCCGCGCAACACGAATACCTTCGCCCGATCCTGCTTCCACGCGTCGACGAGTTCCCGGAAGCTCTGCTCGGCATTATTCGAATCTATTGAGGTTTCCCAAATCATTAGGCATTCTCGCTGCTGATCGTTCCTACTACCGACCCGCGGCTCATATCAAAAACTGCCTTGGACGCCACCTGCAATCCCCGAGTTCCATCTTCTCCCCTGGCGCACTCCCGAATTCCACGGCTTGGTACGGTCACCATTCCTCGAGGATGCGATGAAGCCACAGGGAACCGATACGGGGTCATATACTGTCCCCAGGCATTTCCAGACCAAAAATAGTGGGCAGGGGGTCGCGGCCTCGATCTCGCAACACTGCGCAGCGCGCCTCGATGAGGTGAGCTACCTCTCGTTCGCGATAGGCAGGCCTATTTCAACACCATTGATGACACCTTCCACTCCACCTGGGGAAAAAGTTGCTTGAACGTTCAAATGAAGCCACTGGGCCGCGCAGTCCGACAGGGGAACGCTGAATATCTCGCTACTAATTTCCGCATCGCCGCCCGCGCTCTTTCGCATTTGCATTTGTGCGAGTTCCAGCGCCTCGCCGCCGGTGCACTGGACGCTCCAGACCGCCCCGCCTTCACGATGAGACGACAATGTACGGCCCTTACTTACGAGCTGATAGGACCCGGGACCGAGGGCGATGAGCTGGGCGGCGACCAAGCCGCCTTGGCCGGTGTCGGCGTAATAGCGAAGCCCCCCTTTAGTCTTGCCTCTGGGCGAAGCTCCGAGAGTCACTCCGGCGGTATAGGCCCAGTCAAACGGCGCATAGGGCCCATTGATCACGAATGAGGGGTCTCGCACGAGCTCGCTTGCGCGGACCGGCGCGACCGCTTGCATGAACGTCCGGGCGGAGGAGAATTCGCCCGCTGCGACCAAGCCGCGCAACACCATCGATTGCCTGTCTACGGTGCGCGCCGCCGAGTCCGGCGGAAGGGCGATGATGATCCGAGCAAGGTTCGGAAGGGAGGCGCTATTTTGAACGGCATAGAGGAGAAACCCCTGCAGCCATACGGGATCCGCGGCGAATAGCTCCCTAACCGGACCAACGAGGTCATCGGCCGCGATCGCGCTCGCCAATATCGGATAGAGACTTGGCCGGCTGCGTTCGGACACGCGCATCGCACCATCAAGGCGCCCCAAAGCGCCTTCAACATCGCCGTTGAGCAAGCCCTGCTGAAGCAGCCAGACCTGCACGGGAATCTCGCGCCGGCTGAGGCGGCTGCTGTACTCGAAGACAGGCGCGGCCCTGTCCGCCTCGAATTCGGCTGACTGGACTAGCCCAAGTACCTGAAAACCCTCACTGGACAATGCTGTTGCGCGGATGGAACGCCGGGCGAGCCGCATCGCCTCTTCGGGCCGAGCACGGCGAAACTGAACGTCAGCCTTGTTGGCAAGAGCGACCGGGTGATCCGGCGCGAACTTTAGCGCCACGTCGGGAGCATAGTCCGCCGTTATATTGGCTATGCTGTGACCGGCGGCCGTCACCCCCACCGCCAAAGCCGCGATCGTGATGATCAGGCCGCGGATTATGCCCCAACGTTTAACCCGGGTCTTTTGGCGCGCCACCTTCGCTGCTCTCCAGTCGTCTACCCCGCCTTCGACCGGTCGCGCCCGTAGCCATAGCCATAATCATAGCCATACCCGTAACCCGCGCGCTTAGCCTCGAACTTGGTGAGAACAATGCCAAGAACATTAGCATTAGCGGCCGCGAGGCGGCTGAGCGCGGACCGGATCATGCTCGACCGAGCCCCCCCCGACTCGACGGCATAGACCACACCCTCCACTTGGCTCGCGATCAAGGGAGCATCAGCCAGGCCCAAGACCGGCGGCGAATCAATCACGACATGATCGTGGCGTTTCAGGAGCTCATCGATCAGGAGCTTGAGCCTCGATCCCGTCAGCAATTCAGCCGCGTTAGGCGGGTTTGGCCCCGCTGGTACGATCGAAAAGCCCAGTCCCTCCGGCGTTCTGATCAATCTGTCCACATTGTCGTCGCCGGCCAGGAAATTGCTTGTCCCATGATCGTTGGGTATTCCAGCAAACTGAGCCAATGACGGCGACCGCATATCGCCATCCATAAGCACGACCGAACGGCCGGTCCGTGCCAACGACTGAGCGATGGCGTAGCTTGTCGTCGATTTGCCCTCCGAAGCGCGCGTACTCGTCACTGCCAGCGCACGAGGCAGGCCATGGTCCGTGGAGAACTGCAGGCTCGTCTGGAGTGATAGATAAGCCTCGGCGAGATCCGACTTACGATCTCCAAGAAGGTCAAGGGGGTTTTCTTCGGATGCCGGAATCACTCCAAGGACGGGGGCACCCAAGGCATTCGTCACGTCAGCCGGATCTTTCAGTGCTTCATCAATCTGCTCGAGGGCGAACACCGCGACTGCCGCCAACGCACAGCCGGCTAAGAGTGCAAGCAAAAGATTCAACACAAGATTTGGGCTGGATGGCTGCTCCGGTAATATCGCGGCATCCACAACTGAAATATTGTTGGTACCAACACCCCCGGCAATGCCTACTTCTTTGTACCTTTGCAAGAGACCGTTGTACAGTTCGCGGTTCGTGTCAACGTCGCGTTGAAAAATATTATACTCAATATTTCTACGGCGCAGATCGACCATTTGTGACTTGAGATCCTCGACGCGATCCGCCAAAGCAGTCTCCCTCTGAACGGCATCACGATATTGATTCTGAATACTTTGACCTACTCGCGTTTCCTCTCGTATTATACTCCTGTCGAGGGCTGCCAATTGCTCAGCGAGAGCTTTTGCCGGCGGATATTCTGGTTCGAATCGCGCCATCATATTGGAGTATTCAGAGGACACCTCGGCACGCTTCTGCCGCAACGCGCCGATGGCGACATTGTCGAGCGCTCGAGCACTAGCTCCGGGGTCGCCGTTTACGAGGCTTTGGTCGCGAATGCGATCGGCCGTGGCTTCCGCCAATTCGTTGCTCAGGCTCAAAAGTTCTTCGCTGAGAAGCGAGCGCTCTCTAACGATATTTCCTCCAGCACTACGTTCCTCCGAGGCAACATTAACGATACCCTGTTGAGCTGCGTAAGTGACTAGCCTCCGCTCAGAAGCCTCCAACCGCTGCCGAAGCTGTTCCAACCGATCTTCGAGGAACTTGCGCGCATAGGACGTGGCCTCGAAGCGGCGATCCAGATTCGATCCAATGAAATGCTCAGCCCAGCTGTTCACTACTCTCATGGATAAGGTGGGGTCGGGACTGGTGAAGCTTACGTCGACGAGACTCGATCCGCGGATGGGAGAGATGCTTATATTTTCGAGAAGTATGTCGACGGCGATCTTCTGGCGCGCTGCGCGCTGCTCGGAGGTAAGGTCCCTCCCTACCTGTTCCGCGAACAAACCGCGAGCGTTCGGATCTTCCCCAAACATTTCGAAATATTGCTCATTCTCAGCAAGCCGCAACTCGGCGGCGACCCTCTCGGCTAGGGACCGGGCTTCGAGCAAGGAATACTGCGTTTGGTAGAACTCGAGGTCAGCGGCCGCCGGCCTGCTTCCGACGTCAGCACCGTCAATATCGACTATGTTCTCTCCTTGTCGCGCAATCTCCATCGTCGCCGTGGCAGTGTACAGGGGTGTCATCAGCAGCGTTATAATGAGCCCCAACATGAAAGAGGCAGCGATCACCCCGGCGATGACCCACTTTCTGCGTACAGCAATCCGCCAATACTGCCTCAAAAGAGGAATGCCGACGCCCGCGCGGCCGAAGGGCGGCGACACTCCCGCGTCGACGTCGCCCGGGAGGCGCTCACTCACAATCGTGCTACTGAAATTATTCACGAAATTCATCTCGCCTTACCGTGTCAACACATAGACCAATGGAGTCATTACCGCCGGAGCCGCCTGGAGAATATCCTTGAACAAGCGGCGAGTGCCGGATTCACCGACCACAACGACATCGTTCGCATATACTTCAGGGTCGTTGTAGTTGCCACGACGTATCGCACCGAGATTGTAAACAGCCGCCATATCCTGGCCGCTGACAGTCCTAAAGACTACCACATTGTCAGCGTCCGCGAACTCCGTCGAACCCTCGGCCTGCGCGATCGCTCGCATCAGCGTCATCTTGCCCAGCACTGGATAGAGGCCCGGCTTCCTCACCTCTCCCGAGACGGTGACGACCTGACTTACTGTTTCCATCAGATTAACAGAAACTTGGGGATCCTTGACGTAGCCGTCGCGCAACCGCAGCGCAATCTCGTCTGCGAGTTCTCCGGGGGTCTTGCCTGCCGCCTCAATCGTTCCCGCGAGTGGCACGGAAATGCGTCCACTCGCATCGGCCTGGACCTCGCCGCTCAACTCTTCGACACCGAACACGTCGACCCGAAGCTTGTCAAAAGGTCCGATGAGATACGGTCGACTATCTACGGAGAGGTCGGCGCGCGTGGGTGGGGGAAGGCGACCCAGCTCTACAAGCTCGATATCCTCACTCGTGCCGAACGGCCCCGGACTTCCGCATGAGGCCACGCAAACGACCGCGGCAGCTGTCAAAACCTTTAGCTTCATCATAATCCCTTGGCATCTAGTTCAGTCATGGATAGCGCGAGATATGTGTCCCGCCGCATCGTCCCGAACTTCGCGACTAATAGACGGTCGGGCCGCGAATGCCATCCATATCATGGCGATAATGAAGACAGCCGACAATGATGGCACCCGCAGCGGGTAATCGACGATGCTGGCGATCCCCAGTATCAAAATGATGGCCGCGCCTAGGCGCCCCAGAAGGATGGACCGGCCCACCTCCGCCTCCCCACTGCGCAGACGGGTCACGCCAATCACCCACGCGACGATGCCTATCAAAAGCACCACTACCGCCGCCAGTCCGCCTTCCAGTACGAATTCGAGAAGATCGTTATGGGCGTGATTGACGTAAGCCACGGATAAAAGCTCGAAGGGCTCGTGCACCTTGTAGACATCGGGAAAGGTCCCCAAGCCTGCTCCAAAAGGAAAATAGGTTCCGATTATCTCCCAAATCGGTTGCAACAGCTGAAGACGCAGTTCTTCGGTTTCGTCTTTCATCAGCAGTCGATCGATGGCTTCTGCCCGCGACAGGAGAGCAGTCACACCGCCTAGACCGAGGACTGCGGCGCCGCCGATGACGTACTGCAAACGAAATTGGCGCGACGCCCATGCCTTCGGTTGATGCCTGCGGGGGTGACGATAAAGGAGAGCCCCGGCCAACAGCCCGATCACCCCCAGAACCAGCCCAGCCCTCGATCCGGTCACGAGAAGAAGCGGCAGAATAAAAAGGGCGACGCTGGCGCAGAGAGCAAACTTCAGTCGCATGCGCTCCGCCGATGGATGATCGATCGAGGCATAGACAGCTAGCATGGGAAATAGACACGCAAGCAGTGCCGCCTGATGGTTTCGATTGGCGAACAGTCCCACGGCCGATCCGTTGTTCGTGATTTCATAGAGATAGAGCGGACCGTCACGCGGGCCGATCGCCTGCGCGAGTCCTAGAACTCCGCTCATCAATCCGAGACCAATCAGGACGGGCAGAAGCGCTAACCGCTGCTCTCGACCCAATCGAGCTATAAGCAAAATCGTAGTGATGGGGATTAGCCAGGCAAACAAGCTGTTCCAGGTTCGGAATGGCACCAAGCTGATCGGCCGCCACGGTTGCTCGATTCCGGCTAACGGCGCCGCCAAAGCATAGAGTTCTCGCCCCGGCAATTCGGTCCAGATAGCGGGTGGCAGTGGGACCAGTTGCAGGATCATAATCAAGGGCACCATTGCCGCCAACAACAAAGGAGCGCGGACGGCGGCGATCTGCTCCCGCCTAAGCCCCCAAACGGCTATTCCCATGCATATTGCCGCCAATGGCCGCAATATGATGAGCGACTGGATGTCGGCTCGTGCGCCGCCCCCCATCAGGAAGACGGCCATCAAAAAGAAGACAGCTACCCACATGGGGTAGGAGGCCTGGATCGATCTACGCACGATTCTTAAGGACCACTTCGGAAGGATTGAAAATCAAGCTATTCGGCCGCGATATCGACAGACATTGGCTGGTTCTGGTGCACATCCGATGCACGATGAAAATCCGGGATGAGGCGTTGCAATATTGCGATCGCGTCCGCGTCGGCCTGCGCCGCGATGACGGCATCGAGCTCGTCCAGCTCCATTCTTAGGGTGTCCCAAAGCACATAGGCTTCATTCCCCTTCATGATGAGCGGGTGACTTGTCCGGGCAGGATCGCCGCTGATAAGAAGTTCCTCGAACAGCTTCTCGCCGGGGCGAAGGCCAATTTCATGAATTTCGATGTCCCCATCGGGATTCTCGTCGTCCCTGACCGTCAGCCCCGAAAGCTCGATCATGTTTCTGGCGAGGTCCCGAATGCGAATGGGGTCACCCATATCCAGCAGGAAAACCTCGCCCCCTTTCGCCATGGCGCCCGCTTGGACCACAAGCTGTGCGGCCTCCGGAATGAGCATGAAATAGCGAGTCATGTTCCGATGGGTAATAGTGATGGGTCCGCCTTCGGCGATCTGCCTGCGAAAGAGAGGCACCACCGATCCGCTTGATCCCAGCACATTGCCGAACCGGACCATGGAGAAACGGGTTGCGCTTCCCGAGGCTGCAAGCGCCTGGAGCACCATCTCGGCCAGCCGCTTGCTCGCGCCCATGACGTTGGTGGGGCGCACTGCCTTGTCCGTGGATATGAGAACGAAATTCGGGACCGACAGAGCGTCGGCCAGTCGGGCCATCGTAAGGGTGCCGAATACATTGACCCTTATTCCCTCGCCGGGATTATGCTCGACCAGCGGCACATGCTTATAGGCTGCCGCATGCAGAATGATATGCGGCGGACGGGAGCGCAGCAGGCGATCCATTCGGCTGGCATCACATACCGATCCGAGAAATGGCACGATGTCCACGTCGATCTGCGCTGCCTCAGCCAACCGCCGGAGCTCTCCATCAATCTGATAAAGCGCGAATTCGCTATGATCGACGAGCATCAGACATTTGGGCGCGAAGGCCAGCACCTGCCTGCACAACTCGCCGCCGATCGACCCTCCGGCCCCGGTTATGAGAACGACCTTGCCGAGAATATTCTCTTCAAGAAGCGCGCGGTCCGGCTTCACCGCGCCGCGCCCGAGCAGGTCTTCGATATCGAGATCATGCAAATCGCTGACCTGGACTTTGCCATGCGCCAGGTCCATGACGCCCGGTAGCGACTGAACCTTGACGGGAAGGCTCTTCAGACTCTCGATGATCTCGGCCCGACGCCGCCGTCCCACCGAAGGAACCGCAAGCATTATGTGCGTGATCCTGCGGCTGGCGACGACTTCCGCCACCTCGGGCATAGAAAAGACCGGATAGGCGTCGATCGTCCGGCCCGCCAGATCGGGATTGTCGTCGATGTAACCGATCACCGTCATTTCACGGCCCGACCGCGCCGCCGAAGCCAGTTGCCGCCCCGCCATGCCCGCGCCGTAGATCAATACACGCGAAGTCTCCCTGCCAATCCGGCCGTAACCGCGAAAAATCTCGCTTGCGACCAGGCGACCAGCGACAAGCAACAGGAACAGGATGATCGGAAGCAGCAGCCCGATCGTTCGGGGAACGCCTTCAATTCCCCATAGCGTGAAGATCGTCGAATAGGGGATCGCGAAGAAAGCGCTCGCCCGGGCAAGGCGCAGGATGGCGGCCGAGCCGATGTGGCGGAAAACGGCCCTGTAGCTGCCAAGCATCGCAAGAGTCGGGATGCTTATCATCATGGCGACCAGCGTCGCTACGACCAGCGGCGTCGATGCCATGGGAATATACCCAACACGAAGATATATCGCGAGAAGCATCGCCAGAATACAGGCGCCACAATCGAACCCGATTACTATCAGCACCTTCGACGGGCGCCTCAGGCTTCTCAGCCAGTCTATCAGCGATCCTGCTGTGTCTCTAAGCTGCCGGCGTTTCATCGTTGTTGGTCCATGTGCGGCCGCCCGAGCAGCCCCCTTTTTGAGTCCGCCTATTAGCCCTACGCACGGCAGTGTCAAAGCGCCGGATGCGCCTTTTCGGCGCAGCACGGGCGGCATTCCGGTCCAATCGAGTACGTAAGCCGGGGAATATACCGCTTCTTCGGCCGGTCAGGGACCGTCGTCCGGAAACTGCTTGCTTCGAATGTGCCGTCAGCCGATGCTCGCGAAACATCTCACCGATAATGTGAACCCTTCATGATCCCGGAGCCCGAGACGAAACCCCTCACCCATTTGCAGCGGCTTGAGGCGGAGAGCATCCACATCTTCCGTGAGGTCGCCGCCGAGGCGGCCAAGCCTGCAATGCTCTATTCGATCGGCAAGGACAGCGCGGTCATGCTGCACCTCGCCCGCAAGGCCTTCTATCCGGCCCCGCCGCCCTTTCCGCTGCTTCATGTCGATACGATGTGGAAGTTTCGCGCCATGTACGAGATGCGCGACCGTATGGCGGCGGAAGCGGGCATGGAGCTCATCGTCCACCGCAATCCCGACGCCGAAGCCAAGGGCATCAACCCGTTCGACCATGGCCCGCTCCACACCGTCATGTGGAAGACGGAAGGTCTCAAGCAGGCGCTGGATCGCTACGGGTTCGACGCGGCCTTCGGCGGCGCCCGGCGGGACGAGGAGAAGAGCCGGGCCAAGGAGCGGATTTTCTCCTTCCGCTCGGCCAACCACCGCTGGGACCCGAAAAATCAGCGGCCGGAGCTCTGGCGTCTCTACAATGCCCGCAAGTCCAGGGGCGAGAGCATCCGCGTCTTCCCCCTCTCCAACTGGACCGAGCTCGACGTATGGGAATACATCCATCTGGAAGGGATTCCCATCGTGCCGCTCTATTTCACGGCGCCGCGGCCCACGGTGGAGCGCGACGGCCTCATTCTCATGGTCGACGACGAGCGGTTCCCCTTGGGGAAGGGCGAGGAGCCGGTGATCCGCTCGATCCGGTTCCGCACGCTCGGCTGCTATCCCTTGACCGGCGCTATCGAGAGCCGCGCAGCGACCCTTCCCGAGATTATCCAGGAGATGCTGCTTACCACCACCTCGGAGCGTCAGGGCCGCGCCATCGACCAAGACGAGGCCGGCATGGAGAAGAAGAAGCAGGAGGGCTATTTCTGATGACCCTTCAGTTTTTCGGATCAGCCGACCGGATGGACGACAACATCGACGCCTATCTCGAGCAGCATCAGCATAAGAGCCTTCTCCGCTTCATCACCTGCGGCAGCGTCGACGACGGCAAATCGACGCTGATCGGCCGGCTTCTCTACGATTCCAAAATGATCTTCGAGGATCAACTCGCCGCTCTGGAGGCGGACTCGCGGCGGCACGGGACGCAAGGGCAGGAGATCGACTTCGCCCTCCTGGTCGACGGCCTCGCCGCGGAGCGCGAGCAGGGCATCACCATCGACGTCGCTTATCGCTTTTTCGCCACCGACAAGCGCAAGTTCATCGTCGCCGACACGCCCGGCCACGAGCAATATACGCGCAACATGGTGACCGGCGCCTCCACCGCCGACCTTGCCGTCATCCTCGTCGACGCGCGCAAGGGGGTGCTGACTCAGACTCGTCGACACAGCTATCTCGCGAACCTGCTCGGCATCCGCAACATCGCGCTGGCGGTGAACAAGATGGATCTGGTCGGCTATGACCAGGCTCGTTTCGAGGAGATCGTCGCCGACTATCGCGCCTTCGCGGAGCAGATCGGCATCGACCAGTTCGCCGCCTTTCCCGTCTCGGGTCTCAGGGGCGACAATATCACCGCCCTCTCCGACGCCACACCCTGGTATCGCGGCCCGGCCCTCCTCGACCATCTGGAATCGATATCACTCGACCAGGACGCCCTCCGCTCCGCGCCCTTTCGCATGGCCGTGCAATGGGTGAACCGTCCGAACCATGAATTCCGCGGCTTCAGCGGACTGATCGCCAGCGGCAGTATCAGACCGGGTGACGCCGTCCGCCTCCTCCCCTCCGGACGCACATCGACGATCAGCCGCATCGTCACGATGGACGGCGATCTGGACGCTGCCGTCGCAGGCCAGTCGATCACCCTCACCTTGGCGGACGAACTGGATTGCTCGCGTGGCGACCTGATCGCGGCCGCCGACGCGCCGCCCGAGATCGCCGACCAGTTCGAGGCGACGATCGTCTGGATGGGAGAGGAGCCGCTGCTCCCCGGCCGCTCCTACTGGCTGAAGATCGGCGCGACCACGGTGATCGCCTCGGTCAACGAGCTCAAGCACGAAGTGAACGTCAACACGCTGGAGCGGCGCGCGGCGAAGACGCTTTCGCTGAACGGCATCGGCGTCGCCACCCTCTCCACCGACCGCCCCCTGCCCTTCACACCCTATGCAGAGAACCACGATCTCGGCGGTTTCATCCTCATCGATCGCCTGACCAACGCCACGGTGGGCGCCGGCATGATCCATTTCGCGCTGAGGCGCGCGCACAACATCCATTGGCAGCATCTGGAGGTCGATCGGGCGGCGCATGCCCGCCTCAAGAATCAGGGTCCGCGCGTGCTGTGGTTCACCGGCCTCTCCGGCGCTGGCAAATCGACCATAGCCAATTTGGTCGAGAAGAAGCTGCACGGCTTGGGACGGCACACTTTCCTGCTCGACGGCGACAATGTCCGCCACGGACTTAACAAGGATCTCGGCTTCACCGACGTCGATCGCGTCGAGAATATCCGCCGCGTCGGGGAGGTCGCGAAGCTCATGGCCGACGCCGGCCTCATCGTTCTGTGCGCCTTCATCTCGCCCTTCCGGGCGGAACGCCGCATGGTGCGCGAGATGATGAAGGAAGACGAGTTCATGGAGGTATTCGTCGACACGCCGCTAGCCGAGGCCGAGAAACGCGACGAGAAGGGCCTCTACAAGAAGGCCCGGCGCGGCGAGCTCGCCAACTTCACTGGCATCGACAGTCCCTATGAGCCGCCCGAGCGGGCGGAGATACGGATCGACACGACCCGGCT
Source organism: Allosphingosinicella sp. (assembly GCF_036570505.1). Taxonomy (GTDB): domain Bacteria; phylum Pseudomonadota; class Alphaproteobacteria; order Sphingomonadales; family Sphingomonadaceae; genus Allosphingosinicella. The sequence goes on from NZ_DATCYB010000113.1 coordinate 91,134, forward strand.
ATCGGCCGAGCAGGCCGCGGACCTCATCGTCGACAGGCTCTTGGCATGACCGATGCGGAGCTCGCCGCCGAGCTGGCAGGATCGACCGGCGAAATCCTGCTGGCGATCAGGAAGGCGGGCCTCCTGCACGGGCGCGCGCTCGGTATCGCCGGCGACAAGATAGCCAATCACTATATTCTCGACGCCCTCCGGGCCCAGCGTCCCGACGACGGCATCCTGTCCGAAGAGAGCGTCGACACCACGGAGCGCTTGACCCATGAGCGGGTCTGGATCATCGACCCGCTCGATGGCACGCGCGAATATCGCGAAGGGCGCGCGGACTGGGCGGTTCATATTGCCCTCAGCATCAACGGCGACCCCGCGGTCGGGGCCGTCGCACTGCCCGCCCAAGGGATACTTTTCCGATCGGACGCGCCTCCCGTCGTGCCGAAGGCGCCGTCGGGGCCGCTGCGCCTTCTCGTCAGCCGCACCCGTCCACCGTCGGAGGCCGACCGGGTAGCGGCGGCGCTGGGGGCAGAGCTGGTGCCGATGGGCTCGGCGGGGGCGAAGGCGATGGCAGTCCTGCTCGGGACCGGCGACGTCTATCTTCATGCGGGCGGCCAATATGAGTGGGACAATTGCGCCCCCGCCGCCGTCGCGCTTTCGGCGGGCCTCAATGCTACACGCCTCGACGGAGCGCCGCTGGAATATAACCGGCCGGACCCGCGCTTGCCGGACCTTTTGATCTGTCCGCCGGCGCTGGCGGGCCCGGTGCAGGCGGCGCTGGCATGACCGACAGGCGGAGTGGACCATGCCGAGGCCGCTGATCCAGCCGGTGATCCTGTGCGGCGGCGCCGGGCAGCGTCTATGGCCGCTTTCCCGCCCGGAAAAGCCGAAGCCGCTGCTGCCCTTGGTCGGCGAAAGAACGATGCTTCAGCGCACGGCCGACCGGGTGAACGACCGCACGCGCTACGGCGCGCCGATTATCGTCTGCGGCGCCCCGCATGCGCGGCAGGTCGAGGATCAGCTTGCCGAAGCAGGCTCCGCGCCGGCCATGATGATCGTCGAACCGGTCGGCCGAAATACGGCACCAGCGATCGCGCTGGCCGCCGCCAGCGTCGCGGCCGACACACCGCTGCTGGTGATGCCCAGCGACCATGTGGTGGAAAAAACCGAGCCGTTCCGACGCGCCGTCGATCTCGCCCTTACCGCGGCGCTCGATGGCCGGATCATCACCTTCGGCATCGAGCCGACACGGCCGGAAATCGGCTATGGCTATATTCGCATCGGCGGCAGGCTCTCCGTCGGCGTGCACACGACAGACGGGTTCGTCGAAAAACCGAACCTCATGAAGGCCGAGGCCTTTCTGGCTGAAGGCGGATATCTGTGGAACGCGGGCATTTTCCTGTTCCGCGCCGGCGACTATCTGGCCGCGCTAGCCCGTCATGGCCCTGCGATACTGGAGGCTGCGCAAAGGTCGCTCGAGTTCGCCCGAAGGGACGGCATCCATATCCGCCCCGACCCGGAAGCGTTCGGCGCCGCCCCCTCCCTCTCCATAGACTATGCCGTCATCGAGAAGGCTGATCGTGTGGCGGTCGCGCCGGTCGACATGGGCTGGTCCGATATCGGCAGCTGGGATGCGGTCTACGACTTCAGCGACAAGGATGCGGAGGGAAATGCCCTCTCCGGCAATATCTTGGCGCTCGGCGCGGAAGGCTCGTTGATCCATTCGGACGGACCCACCGTCGCCGCGATAGGCGTCAAGGACCTGCTGATCCTGGTCAGCGGAGAGTCCGTTCTCGTCTTGCCGCGCGGAGAAAGCCAGAAGGTAAAGGAAATAGCCGATCTTGTGGCCAAGCGCCCTCCGGACGCAGGGCCCGGCTCCAGCTAGCCGATCAGGTCCGGAATATAGTCGCTCGCCTCATAGGCGACCAGGATGTCGCCTGCGCCGATCTCCAATCGAGCGGGTCGATCCGCTATCCATACATGCCCCGTCTCGAGCGGCTCGCCGCCGATTTCTCCACCGTCTGCAAGAGGGATGATCCAGATCGGCAGGGTCGCGCTTGCCTTCAGCACACCGCTTATGCCGTGGCTCCAGCGTTCGACGACGAAAGCCCCCCCTTCGGCCAAGACGGCACGGCCGCTACCCAGGTCACGGCTGGCTTCCGACGGTTCGAACGGAACAGGGTCGGCGACCGCTACGGCTTCGTCGAGGTGCAGCTCTCGCTCGCGGCCATAATCGTACAGCCGGTAGGTTGCGTCGACATTTTGCTGCACTTCGACCAGGACGAGGCTGGCTCCCAACGCGTGAATGGTGCCGGCCGGCGAATAATAGAAGTCGCCCGCCGCGGCCGGCCGCCAGTCGACAAGCTCCATGATCGACCCGTCCATCGCTGCCAGGCGCAGCGCGGCCCGCGAGGTGCTTTTCTTGAGGCCGAGCCCGATCATGGCATCCTCATCCGCCTCGGTGATGAACCAGGCCTCGTCCTTGCCGCCGGCATTGCCGGCCGCCTGCCCCGCCTCGTTCCCCGGATGGACCTGGATCGACAGCCGCTCCGAGGTGAAGAGATATTTGACGAGGAGCGGCCGATGGGAGCCAGCGTTGTCCTCGAACCAGATTTCGCCGATCGGGTGCGCGCCGTCGGCCATGGACGCGAAGCAGGGTGGCAGATCGCGCCGGCCCCATGGCTTTTCAATAGCGCGGCGAGTTAAACGCTTGGGGTTCATGCCTCTCTCCCTACGGCCCCATCTTTGTAATCCCACCCGCCTTTCCCTGCGACAATGAGTCGGATATCCCGGGCCGCTATATCCCCAAAGCGCAAATCGGCCGTTAACCCCGGAAATTCGGCGCATCTTTGGACCAGCTGGGTGGATCGCCATGGGCGCGGGGTTCCTGCTTTCGCACTACCCAGGTCGCTAACGAGGTGTTCGAGCAACGCTGACAGAAGGAACCTCAATCTTCTTTGACAGCAGCGAATTCCGGCATGTGAGCGCGAGTCATCTTGCTGCTGCGGTAGACTCGTTCTCGTGCGAACTTGTTATCACATTGCGGTCGTTACGACCTTCTGAAATAGCCACGTCTTGCCTGACGCCGACGCGACATTAATCCGACCTCTGCAGCGCCGCTTCCGATCGCGCCACGCCATGATGACTCTTTGTCGAATGCGCGCGGTATCTTTGTTTGTACTGCTCGCCTTGATTGGTACCGCTCACCGTCCGATAGAGCTAACGATGAGGGACGAGAGCCTATTCCTCTCGGTTTTGTAATGTGATAACCTGTTTGCTTCGGTCAACATTCTGACCGGGGTTCAATTAGTAGCTTAGCGTGAAAGCGCGCCTTGGCGGAATCGCTCGGGTGGGAGGACGTGCTATGGCCAATTCAAGGATTTTCTTTGGAACACGATCGGACAACGGAATCGTAAACGATTGGACGATCGCGTCTCTTCATTTGTCGCCAACGCCGGGGACGGATCAAGATCATGTCCTAGAGGGCATCGCTCCGGAAGACTGGCTCAAATGCTGGAGCACGTTGGACGATCGGGCACGGCTCGTCGTCGACGGAACGCGGACTCTACTCTGCGCCGACAAGCGCGGCAGGTTGGTGCTGAGACCCGGCGGCGGACTGAGACTGCGCGACCGCCGAGTTGAACCCGCCAACGCCGCGGATCTTCCAGCATTTGAGGATTTGATGTTGTCGAAGTCCAGCAGCGAATCATTATGCCTGAACGGAAGCCATGGCTGCGGGCACCTTATCCTTCAGGCCGTGAAAATCTCCGAAAGCAGGGGCAAGAGACTTGTCGGAATCGCGATCCGAAACGTCGTCGGCACCTTCAACCCGCGCTGGACCGATCTCAAGCGCGCTTTTCACCTCACGCAAGCGGAGGACCAGGTGGTGAAGTCCCTGCTCGGCGGATCGAGTGCGGAGCAGATAGCGGAGATGCACGGTTTGTCGCTCGACACGATCAGAACCCATATCCGTCATGCCTATGACAAGCTCCAAGTCTCGTCGCGCGAGCAGATGTGGCACAGGCTGGCTCCTTACCGCCTCAACTGAGCCGTTTCAGAGATTGTCCGCCATACACCTGATTTTACATGGAAAACCGCGACAGGCTGATACATTTCTGCAGCAGCGTCACGGACTTTATTGATATCAATGGGTGTTTGGGCAGCGGCAAGCCATTTCGTCATCAAGATCATCTCACCACAAATTGTGACGCGACTCGGGTAAATCACGGATAAAGTTCCCAATGTAGCGTCAGGACCATTACCCAGTCAGACCGTAATAAATTCGGAGTCCATAGGGACTCCGACGACGGCCTAATGTTGTCCTGCCGCCAGAGAATAGGGAGGACTTCGTGAGGATCAGCCTTCTCCAATCGATTGTGCGCGCCCGACCGGCCATCGGCCGGTCGCTGCTGGTGCTGGGCTCCGTGTTGATCGTGACCGTCGCGCCGCTCGCCATCGCCCCGGCCCATGCGCAGGGCATGAAGGACAACGGACTGTCAGGGCAAACCACCGTGGCGCCACGTGCGTCGATCATCCTTCAGCGCGACGTGCCGACGCGAAACATCGCCAAGGCCTATGAGCCCGGAATCGTGACATTCGCCATGACCGATCCCGGCGTGGAGGCCTTCACCGACGAGATCGACGACCTCATTCCGATAAGCGACGTCAAAAGCGCCACCATGAGCGCCGGCCTGCCCCTCGCCACCGCCCTTCCCTCGGCCGGCAGCACGATCGACGTCGATCTAAATTCGTCATTGTCCGGCGCGCTGGTCAGGGGCGTTCCGGATGCGGTGCAGATGCCGGGCAGCGCGTTCGGCGATGCCATCGGCGGTGCGACGGGAGCGCTGAACAGCGCCGTCGGCGCGGGTATGAATGCGCTTCAGGGCGCGATGGCGCCGCTATCGAATCTTCCGGGCGGAGGCAATTGATGCTCGGCCGCATCGGCCGCGCGGCATCGTTCCGTCGCCTCTTCCTGTCGGCGGCGGCGTTCGCCGCGCTCGCCTTACCCCCCGAGGTGGCGCTCGCCCAACCGGCGGACTCCGCCATCATCGGCGGCCACGACCATCAGGGGTCCGCCGGGAACATCGGAGTTAATGCTGCCGCCGGCAACAACAACCAGCAGGCCAACGCCGCCGCAATCGCACTGGGCGAAACGAGCATCGCGACGGGCATCGTCATCCAGCATCAGGGCGAGACGTCGCGCGGCCGGAATGGCACGGCGACCTCGCTGATCGAAGGTGGCGCCTTCGCCAACAGCAGCGGCCGCATCGCCGTCAACGTCGCCGGCGGCTCTGACAATCAGCAGGCCAATCTGGCGCTTATCGCATTGGGATCAGAGGGGCAGGTCGCGACCGCATCAGCGCTCAGCCAGACCCGCGCCTCGCAACAGCCGATCGGCGAGCTTGCCGAAACCGAGGCCCCCGCGGCCGTGACCGGGATCAGCCCGGGCGCTTTCGAGGGCAGCAGCGGTCTTGTGCAAGTGAACCTAGTCGGGGGCGAAAGGAACACTTCCGCCAATGTTTTCGCGCTGTCCATTCCGGGTGGCGCGAACTGACGGGGCCCGAAGGGCCCGGTTAACAAAAGGAGAACGACAGTGAGAAAGGAACTGCTTTTAACCGGGATCGCCGCGGTCGCCGTGGCGACTGCCTCGGGAACGGCGAACGCTCAGCTGAGCGGCAGCGCCGAAGGCCATATCGCCTACAACAACAACATCGACACGAGCGTGGTGACCGACGTCACCTTCACCAAGAATGTGGCCCTCGCGGGCGAAATCAGGCTCGACGGTGACATCGACGTCAACAGCGCAGCGGTGGCGGTGGTCGACAACAAGCAACTGCTGATCGACAACGCCGTCACGTTCCGCGAGGAAAGCCAGACGGGCGGGCGCACTGAAACGGTTGATGAAAACAACCAAGGCGAATTGAATGACGGCGAGCCGGACACCGAGGGCGGTGTCTCCGGCACCGTCGACGACGACGGCGGTTATTTCGGCGATCTCGACGACGACAATGACGGTCTCGCGGACAATGGCGAAGCCGATGTCGGCCACTTCTCGCCGATCATCAACGTCGTGGGTGACATCGACGTCAGCAACGGCGCCGGCAATGCCGGCATCAACGCCGCCGCCGGTTATTACAACCAGCAGGAGAACGTCGCGGCGATCGCGGCCTCCGAGTTCGACGATTCTGAGGCCGAACCCGATTCCGGTGGCATGGCCGAAGCGTCGATCACGGCCGCCCAAGGCAGCCTCGGCAACTTCTGGGGGCCGTCCGACGACACCAATGAACGGGACGCAGAGGGTAACGAGCTCACCGGCGTGGCGAATGACGTCCGCGACCGCAACATCGCGGGCAATCCGGACGTCACCGGCAACACCGGCAATCTCGGCGTCAACGTCGCGGCCGGCGCGTTCAACCAGCAGAAGAACGCGCTCGCCATCGCTTCGGCGTCGAACGCCTCGATGGCCGAGGCCAGCGCCGCTGTCATTCAGGCGGGCATCGGCAACGAGGTGCTGGCGGTGGACAGCCAGAACCTCACCGGGACGGCGACGATCACCAACAACACCGGCAATCTGGGCGTGAACCTGGCGGCCGGCGTCGGCAACCAGCAAATCAACTCGCTGGCGATCGCCTTCTCGTCGGGCGCCGGGACGGGCACGCCTCCGCCTCCGCCTCCGCCCCCGCCTCCGTCTCCGCCGCCAGTCTAATCGGCGATGGATCGAGGGAAGCCGCTCACCCCCCGCGGCTTCCCTCCTTTTTCGGCGGGAGAGTATTTTGATGCCAACAAACAAAGTTCCTGCTTTCAATCCTATTGCGACTGGCCGCGCGGCCGCTCTTTTGCTTGCGTGCGCCACCTCGGCCTGCATGACGGCGCCGGCGGGCGATGCGCGGATATGGATGGGGCAGGTCGCCGAAGGCCGGCAGACCTTCTCCAAGCCGGTCAAGAGCTGGAAGGAACTCAAATTCACCAATCTCGTCCGGCAGCAGACCGACTTCAGCTGCGGCGCCGCGGCGCTGGCGACGATATTCAACTATGCCTATGGGCGCGAGACGACCGAGCAGCAGGTTCTCGTCAACATGCTCAAGGTCTCGGACCCCGAAATCGTGCGCGACAAGGGCTTCTCGCTGCTCGACATGAAGAATTACACCCAGGCGATCGGCATGGCGAGTGAAGGCTATGAAGTACCCTATGAGGCGCTTCGCCAGCTCAAGGTGCCGGCCATCGTCCTTCTGAACATTAAAGATTACAAGCATTTCGTCGTCGTCCGTAAGGCGGAGGACGATCGCATACACATCGCCGATCCGGCGCTCGGGAATCGGGTGATGGGGCGCGGCGATTTCGAGGAGGCGTGGAACGGCGTCGTCTTCGTCATCGTCGGCGAGGGCTTCAACCCGAACACAGTGCTGATGGACCCGCCGCCGCCCCTGTCGGCGCGACGCTTGTTCGAGATGCGATCGCCCGTCCCCAACGCCGAGGTTTACGATTTCGGCTTCGGACCGGCGTTCAACTTCGTGCTGTGAAAGGATCGGGATCATGATCGGCTGTGGAAGGGGAACGGATCGGTCTCCACCGCCTCGGCCTCGCGCCCCCGCGAAAAAGCTGTGGCTACTGTGCCTGGCGACCAGCTTTCCTGTTCTCGCCGGCTTCGCGCCGCCTTCGACCGGAATCGAGGGGCTGGGGGTGAAGGTCCCCGACGCCGAGCTCGCCGAAATGCGCGGCAAGTTCATCAACTCGAGGGGCGTCTCCTTCTTCGGCCTGCAGCTGCAGACGAGTTGGCAGGGAACCGACGGGGTCACGACCTATGCGACGGTCCTGTTCAGCGTCGATTTCGCCTCACTGGCCGGCCAGGCTCAAGGCGCCGCGCCTCGGCTGCTGGTCGGCTGGAGCCGCGCCTGCGACGGCTGTGGCGATTCCGCGATGGACGTGACGACCTTCGGGCCGGCGGCCGCGGATGATTATGTCGCGATCGACACGTCCGCCGGCGGCCTTCCGGTCGGCGGCCTCAGCACGGTGCAGGGCGCGGTGCAGAGCCAGAATATCAGCGGCTCCGACAACAGAGTCCGCAACGACATGCAGATCGCGGTCGTGCCGGCGAGCGCGTTGCCGACGTTGAAGGCGACCGAGGGACTGACCGAGGTGACCTCCAGCGCATCGGAAACCTTTTCCGATGGCGACGCGGTTCATGTGCTGCTCGGATCCAATTCGCTTATGCTGGCGATGTCCAGCGGCCAGGGACCGGATGCCGTCAGGCAAGGGGTCGACGGCGTCTTCAGCCAGGCGGCCCAGCATGTGCTGCTCGCGAGCGATTTCAACAGCATCCACAACAGCATTGGGATCACGATCGGCCTCAACGAGCTGATGCAGGCGGATGCGCTGCGCGCGCAGGCTGCCCTGTCCGCGATGAAGGGACGCGGGTTCTGACAGGTAATCGCAAGCGGCGGAGGGAAGACATGCCTGATAAGCGAATTGTCCAAGGAGGGGTGACCCTCGCAATTTGTGTGGGATTGCTCGGATGGGCCTCGGCGGCGCGGGCCGGCACGCAGAGCGGCGTCTTCGCGGTCGAGGAGGCCGGGCGCGCGCTCTGCCCCGTCTTCGTGAAGGCGCGGGCCGAGAAATCCGAAGCCTATGCCCGTTACGTCGGCTTCATCGAAGGTTATCTGACGGCGGCGAACCGCTATGAGCCAAACACCTTCGACCTCACGCCCTGGCACAATGCCAATGCCTTCGCGCTCATCCTCTACAAACATTGTCAAAAGGAGGAGAACGCCAAGGACGCGCTCGCGATGGTCGCGCAAAAGCTGGTCCTCGCCATGAAACCGTTCCGACTGGCCGACTTCTCCAAGATGGTGGAAGTTGGCGAGGGAGCCGACAACGCCCTCCTTTATGAGACCGTTCTGAAGCGAGCCCAGACTGAGCTCTCCCGAAAGGGACTATATCGTGGCGAAGTCGACGGCAAGTTCTCGGCCTCAACTAAGGCGGCTTTGACTGAATTTCAGCGTTTGGCAAAGCTGCAGCCCAGTGGTATACCCGATCCGGCGACTTTGTGGGTTCTCTTGAACCCGTAAGGTCAAGTTAAGAAGATGGAAAGCCGAGCGATTAGATAATAAAACAATGATAGTTTGGGGGGTGCGCATGCGTCGGTCATCCAAATTCCTGTTATCAGCCGCCCTGCCCCTCACACTTGCATTGGCCGCGCCCGCCGGAGCGCAAGTCGTTTCAGCCGTCGAGGAGGATCTTCGGCGACAACTAGAAGAGATGCAGGTCCGGAACGCGGATTCGCAGGCCCGGATCGAGGCTCTTGAGGAGCGGCTGGGGGCATTGGAGGCCGCCACCGGGCTGGCGACGCAGGACGCGGACCTCCTTTCCGATGAGGATCAGGCAACCCTTCGCGGGCGCGGCGATCCCCGCTCGCTGCAGCCGCGGCGTTACGGCGACACGGTGGCGCTCCAGACCGAAGGGCCGGCAGGCGCAGCGGACGCAGTCGCGGTCGAGGAGCCGGATCGGAAGACGCCAGCGCCCTCCGAAGCGGTCGAAACCGTCACCGAGGTCGAACAAGGCATTTTCGGCGACCGGCTCAGTTTCGAGGCCGGCGTTACCTACTCGCATTTCGACGACGCTCAGATCAATCTCAGCGGCTTCCTGGCCCTGGACGCCATTTTCCTGGGCCGGATTAGCCTGGACGAGATCACTGCCGACGTGATCACAACGGAATTCGTCACGCGCTATGGCCTGACGGACCGGCTCCAGTTCGATGTCAGCGTTCCTTATCTTTTCCGCCATTCCAACTTCCAATCCGCCGGGGCGGGCGGAAGCGCCTCCGGAACTGCGGAAGTGGACGTCACCGGATCCGGCTTGGGCGATATCAGCGTGGGCGCGAGCTATCGGTTGCTGAGAGAGACGTTCAGGCGCCCGGACGTCGTCCTCAACGCCCGGGTGAAGGCGCCGACGGGCGAGCATCCGTTCGGCGTAGAACTGGTCGAGATTCCGGGAACGGCCGGCAATCTCAAAGTGCCTGAACGCCTTTCCACAGGAAGCGGGGTGTGGGGCGCCTCGGCCGGCATCTCCGTTCTAAAAACCCTCGATCCGATGGTCGTCTTCGGCAGCCTTACCTATTTCTATAACTTCAGCCAACATTTCCGCGACATCGACGAAGCTTTGGGCAACCAACCCGGCAGCACGAAAATCGGCGACGCCATACAATATGGAGCCGGCGTCGCCTTCGCCCTCAACGAGCGATCCAGCCTCAGCCTCTCATTCACCCAGCGCTTCGGTGAGCGAACGACGATCCGCCGCGATGGCGGGAGCAGTCAAGTCATCGTCGGCAGTCAGTCGAATGTCGGCCTATTCAATGTCGGCGCGACATTCTCCCTTTCCGACAAGATCGCCCTGCTAACCAACCTCGGCGTCGGAATGACCAGTGACGCCCCCGACATGGTGCTCAGCGTTCGCGTGCCGTTCCGGTTCTGACAGGCGCCTCGACAATCTCGGCAGCCACAAAGGCGAGGCGGTCCGCAAGGCGATCCGAGCGGTCGGCGCCAGGCTGCTCTCCTCCCGCCCTACAGCCCAGACCTCAATCCGATCGAACAGGTCTTCGCCAAAAGCGGCCGAGCGCTCCGTCGAGGTAACCTGGCGGCGCATCGGAGCACTCCTCGACGCCTTCACCCCCCAGTGAATGCGCAAACTACCTTGCCAATGCAGGCTATGCGTCTACCTAAAAGGCGGAATGCTCTAAGAGCCCGTCTTGAATCTCATGCGTAACGAGCGAGGCGCCTGACGAGGACGATAGCGGCAGCGGCGTAGAGGAACGCGGTAGCCGAGCGGATGGAGTGCTCGAAGTCCTTGGCGAGGCGGCGGTTGCGATTGATCCAGGCG
>NZ_DATCYB010000114.1:0-53356 GCF_036570505.1 Allosphingosinicella sp.
GCGCGGGCGCTTGACCGGCAACGGAAGGCGCGCGGGCCGCTGTTCGGCATGCCCATTCTCCTCAAGGACAATATCGAGGCGAAGGGGCCGCTCCCCACGACGGCGGGCAGTCTGGCGCTCAAGGACAATGTGACGAACCGCGACGCGCCTTTGGTGGCGAACCTCCGCGCGGCGGGCGCTGTGATCGTCGGCAAGACGAATCTCAGCGAATGGGCCAACTTCCGCTCATCCAACTCGATCTCCGGCTGGAGCGCGATCGGCGGCCAGACCCGCAATCCGCACGCGCTCGACCGCAATCCCTGTGGTTCCAGCTCCGGCAGCGCGGTGGCGGTGGCGGCGGGCATGGTGCCGGCGGCGATCGGCACGGAGACGGACGGCTCGATTACCTGCCCGGCGGCGGTGAACGGCATCGTCGGAATGAAGCCCACCATCGGCCTCGTCAGCCGCACCCATATCGTGCCGATCAGTCACAGCCAGGACACGGCCGGCCCGATGACCCTCACGGTCCGCGACACGGCGCGGGTGCTGACCGCCATGGCCGGCACCGATCCCGCCGACCCGGCCACGGCGGAGGCGGATGCTCTCAAGACGGATTACGTGACCGCGCTCTCGACCACAGCGCTGGAGGGAAAGCGCATCGGCGTCATGGGCTTTGCGGATGGATTCGGCACAGACGCGCCTTTTGAGGAGGCACTGTCGGCCTTGCGGCGCGAAGGCGCGATCCTGGTCGACATCGACAAGTTCGAGGGCCGGGACGAGATGGGCGAGGCCGAGTTCACCGTCCTCCTCGCCGAGTTCAAGGCCGACCTCAACGCCTATCTCGCGACCCTGCCGCCCAATGTGGAGACGCGCACCCTCGCCGACCTCATCGCCTTCAACGAGGCTCATTCGGAGCGGGAGCTGGCGCTCTTCGGTCAGGACACGTTCGTCGAAGCCGAGGCCACGAAGGGCCTCGAAAACCCCGGCTATATCAAAGCGCGTCAGACTTCGTTGCGCCTCGCAGGCCCCGATGGCATCGACCGACTGCTCAAAGACTATAACGTCATCGCCTTGGTCGGCCCGACCATGTCGCCCGCCTGGCTGATCGACAGCGTCAACGGCGATCAGGTCCCCGGCGGCGGCGCGGGCAGCCTCGCCGCGGTGGCGGGCTATCCGCACGTCACCGTGCCCATGGGCGAGGTAAAAGGGCTCCCCGTCGGTCTCAGCTTCATCGGCCCCAAATGGTCCGACGCCCTGATCCTGTCGCTCGGCTATGATTATGAGCAGGCGACGCAGAAGCGGGTGGAACCGCAGTTTCTCGACTCCATCGAGGACAGTCTCGATATCGCGCCATTGTTGGAGCCGGCGGAGTAAGAAAGAAGATGTCACCCTGAACTTGATTCAGGGTCCATCTCTCCGCCGCCCACGACGGCTCGTGATTGGATGCTGAAACAAGTTCAGCATGACGGCTTCTTCCGCGGCTTCTTCTTCGCGGCGCCCCGAAGGCCGGCCCCTACCGCCAGCTTCGCCCAGCGTTGCATCGCTTCCGGTTCGTCATAGACGTCGCTCGGCCCCCGCCTGTAGTTCATCGTGTCGACGCGACCGTCCTTGAACGTCATCGAGAATCGCTCGCAGCCTTCGGCGTCCCAGATGGTGTCCGTCTCCGCGTCGGCCTTGAACCAGATCTCGCCTTCGTCGAGGATCGCGAAGATGGTGCCGTCGAGATAGAGCGTCGCGCCGCCCATCATCTTGCGCATGGTGACCGGCCCCAGCGGCTCCAGCGCTTCCTGCACCCAGGCGCAAAGGCCCTCGTCCACCGCCATCAGTGGAGCAGCTTCAGGCCCGCGATGCAGGCGACGATGCCGAAGATGAAGGCGATGCGGAGCGCTCCGGCGGGTTCCTGGAAGAAGGCGATGCCGACCAGGACGGTTCCCACCGCACCGATGCCGCCCCAGACCGCATAGGCGGTTCCCATCGAAATATTGCGCGAGGCAAGCTCCAGCAGCGCCATCGATAGGGCCACCGAGACGAGGAAGCCAATCGTCCAGGGCACATTTTTGAACCCATCGACGAAGCGGAGGCAGGTGGTGAAACCGACCTCGAACAGGCCGCCGAGGATCAGCCAGACCCAGGCCATCGTCATAAGGCAGCCTCCATTTCCGCGATCGAGACGGGTTTCCGCCGTGTCGCGATAATGCAGGCCGCGACGATCATTCCCGCGCCGATCAGGGTCATCGGCCGCACCGGCTCCGAGAAGACGATGAGGCCCAGGATCGAGGCCCAGATGAAGGCGGTATATTCGACCGGCGCGAGATGCTGCGCCTCAGCTCGCGCATAGGCCCAGGACAGGAGCATCAGAGAGATGAAGGCGAGGAAGGCCGCTCCGACCAGCGCTGGCATCTGCGGCGCGGTCGGCAGGGTCGCCAGCACCGGCGCAGCGATCAGGAAGCAGGTGCTCATGATGAGGCTCATGAAGAAAGCAACCTCCAGCGGCTTCGCAACCAGCGCCTGCTGGCGCATAAGGATGATGTTGTAGGCATAGAGACCCGCCGAGGCGAGTATCGCGAGCGCACCGCGAAACGCCTCCGGACCCAAGTCGGTACGTGCCTGCCCCGACAATATGACGAGCACGCCGGCAAAGCCGAGCAGGGAGGTGAAGATCGCCTGCCGCTCGATCTTCTCCTTCAAGAGCCAGGCGGCGAGATAGAGTGCGATCAGCGGCGCAACAAAGGACAGCGCCACCCCCTGCGCCAGCGGCACGCGCGCGAGCCCCCAGAAGAAGAGGATCGCCATTCCCGCCGAAAGCACTCCGCGCAGCAGATGGATCCGCGCCGCCTCCCGCCCGGGCCAGGGGCTGCGGCGGGCGAAGAACACCGCGCCTCCGATGAGGGCTCCGGCCATCGTGCGCCAGAGCAAGGCGTTATAGGCGCCCATCTCGATGGACAGCCCCTTCATCAGGGCGTCCATCGTGGAGAAAGCCGCGATGCCGAGCGAGGCGACGCCGAAAGCCGTCGCCGTGGAGGCCGGCTTCATAGCCCTATCTCGTCATCCCGGCGAAAGCCGGGACCCAAGAACATCGGCGCGGCCAGGACGGAAACGACATTGTTCTTGGATCCCGGATCAAGTCCGGGATGACGTTGATGCTTCATTCCGCGGCGTGGGCGACGGCGTCGGCAGTGCCGGCTTCGATCTCGGCCGCCTTGGCTTCGACGAGCTTGACGATGTGGTCGATCATCTCGTCGTCGCGGACATGGTGGTCGGTGACGCCGGAGAGATAGACCATGTGCTTGCCCTGGCCGCCGCCGGTGATGCCGATGTCGGTCTCGCGCGCCTCGCCGGGGCCGTTGACCACGCAGCCCAGCACCGACAGCGACATCGGCGTGCGGATGTGGGAGAGCCGCTCCTCCAGCTTCTCGACGGTGCGAATGACGTCGAAGCCCTGCCGCGCGCAGGACGGGCAGGAGACGACGCGGACGCCGCGGTTGCGGATGCCCATCGCCTTCAGGATTTCGAAGCCGACGCGCACTTCCTCTTCGGGCTCGGCCGACAGCGAAACGCGAATCGTGTCGCCGATGCCGAACCAGAGCAAAGAGCCAATGCCGATCGCCGACTTGACCGTGCCGCCGCGAAGGCCGCCAGCCTCGGTAATGCCGAGATGGAGCGGGCAATCGACGGCCTCGGCGAGCTGCTGATAGGCGGCGACGGCGAGGAAGACGTCGCTCGCCTTCACCGCGACCTTATACTCGCGGAAATCCTGATCCTCGAGCAGCTTGATATGGTCGAGGGCGGATTCGACCAGCGCCTCGGGGCAAGGCTCGCCATATTTTTCGAGCAGGTCCTTCTCCAGGCTGCCGGCGTTGACGCCGATCCGCATCGCGCAGCCATTGGCCTTGGCCGCGCGCACCACCTCGGCGACCCGCGCCTCCGAACCGATATTGCCGGGATTGATGCGAAGGCATGCCGCGCCTGCATCGGCCGCTTCGAGCGCCCGCTTGTAGTGAAAATGGATGTCCGCGACGATCGGCACGTTGGCCGCCCGCACGATCTCCTTCAGCGCCGCCGTCGATTCCTCGTCGGGGCAGGACACGCGGATGATGTCCGCGCCCGCTTCCTCGCAGCGCCTGATCTGGTCGATCGTCGCCTTCGCGTCCGGCGTCGGGGTGTTGGTCATCGTCTGCACAGTGACGGGCGCGTCGCCGCCGACGGGGACGTTCCCGACCATGATCTGTCGCGAGGGTCGGCGCGCGATGTCGCGCCAGGGGCGGATGGACATGGCCGCCATATAGAGGCTCGTGCTATCAAGGCCAAGGCGGAGACAGGGCACTCGCGCCCTGCTCCTGGAATGATCGAGGAGATGAGGATGCACAAAGGTCGAATGGCCGTCGCGCTCGCGCTCATCGCGTTGCCCGCCGCCGCGCTCGCCCATCATGGCTGGAGCAGCTATAACACCGATAAGACGACCCGGCTGGCCGGGCCGTTCACCTCCGTCAGCTGGTCCAACCCGCACGGCACCGCGACGATGAACTGGCAGGGCAAGGAGTGGGACGTGATCCTCGCGCCGGTCTCGAGGATGGAGGCGCGCGGCCTCACCCCAGCCATGATCGCGCCCGGCAAGCGGATCCGGATTGTCGGCTACCCGCGCAAGGACGGTACCGCCGAGATGCGGCTCGAGCGCATCATCGTCGGCGACAAGACGATCGAGCTGCGCTGACCCGGTGGAGAGCCTGACCGGCTTCGCCGAAGCGCTGCAAGCCTCAACCTTCGGCGTCTGGGCGGCGCAGTCGTCACTGGCTTATCCCGTCGCCAATGTCCTTCACCTGCTCGGCCTCGTCATGCTGGTCGGCGGGATCGGCGTGGTCGACCTCCGCCTGGCGGGCGCGTTCCGCTCGCTGTCGCCCACCGCCCTTTCGAGGACGCTGACGCCGGTCGCCATCGCCGGCCTTCTGGTGATGTTGCCGACGGGCTTCATCATGTTCGCCGCCGACGCGAAGACGCTCGTCACCTCCGACATTTTCCTGCGCAAGCTGGTGCTGATCGCGCTGGCGCTTGCCAACGCCACCGCCTTTCGTTGGCTGTGGCGCGACCGGATCGCCGAGTGGCACCTGTCCCCACCCCTGGCCGGGCGGTTGATGGCGGCCGCGTCGCTCCTTCTTTGGCTGGCGGTGGGAACCCTTGGCCGGCTGATCGCCTATTACTGAAGCGGGCAGTACGTCTCGCCTGGTAATTGGACGCCGTAATGAACCTTCCCTTCTTCACCATCGGCCACTCGACCCGTTCCATCGAGGCGTTCGTCGACCTGCTGCGCGCCGGCGAAGTCGCGATGGTCGTCGATATCCGGACCGTTCCACGCTCGCGAACCAATCCGCAATATAATCTCGACGCGCTGCCGAAGGCGCTTGCCGCCTGCCAGATCGGCCACACCCGGATCGAGGAGCTGGGCGGCCTTCGCAGCAAGTCCACCGACGTGCCGCCGGAAGTCAACGGTTGGTGGGAGAATCAGAGCTTCCACAATTATGCGGACTACGCGATGTCCGACGAATTCAGGCGCGGCCTGGCCCAGCTTGTCGACCTCGGACGCGAGCGGCGGGTGGCGATGATGTGCTCGGAAGCCGTCTGGTGGCGCTGCCACCGCCGCATCGTCGCCGATTACCTCATGGCGCGCGGCGAAGCGGTGTTTCACCTCATGGGCAACGACCGGGTGGAACGGACCAGGATGACGGTTGCGGCGCACGAGAGCGATGGCAACCTGGTATATCCGGCGCAAGATTGAGGCACCCGCGTGCTGGCGGCTTGCGCGCTTTCTGCTATGCGCGTGAGCATAAGGAGAGGGACATATGCGTTTGTATTTGCTGATCGGAGCCTTGATGATGACCACCGCCGCCCACGCGCAGGAAAAGACCGACTGGAAGCTCGTCATCCATGGCGGCGCCGGCGTGATCGAGCGGGACCGGCTGACGGCCGAGCAGGAGAAGGAAATCCGCGCGGCGCTCGATCTGGCGCTTCAGACGGGGTCGAGGATTCTCGCCGCCGGCGGCGATTCTCTGGATGCGGTCGAAGCGACGGTGAAGGTCCTCGAGAACGATCCGCACTTCAACGCGGGCCGGGGCGCCGTCTTCACCTATGACGGCGCCAACGAGATGGACGCGGCGATCATGGACGGCGAGAATCGCGAAGCCGGCGCGGTCGCGGGTATCACTGCCACCAAGAATCCGATCAGCGTCGCCCGCGCGGTGATGGAGGACAGCCCCCACGTCATGCTGAGCGGCGCGGGCGCCGACCAGTTCTCCCGCGAGCAGGGCCTGGAGCAGGCGCCGCCCGAATATTTCGCGACGCCCGAGCGCCGCCGCCAGCTTGAGGAAATGAAGGCGAAGAAGATCAGCTGGTTCGACGTCGATCTTAAATACGGCACGGTCGGCGCGGTGGCGCTCGACAGCGAGGGCCATGTCGCCGCCGCGACATCCACCGGCGGCCTCACCGGCAAGCGCTGGGACCGGATCGGCGATTCCCCGATCATCGGCGCCGGCACCTATGCCGACGACCGCGCCTGCGCCGTCTCCGCGACGGGGTCTGGCGAATATTTCATCCGGGCCGGCGTGGCCCACGAAATCTGCGCCCGCATCCGCATGAAGGGCGACACCGCCAAGGCGGCCGCCGACGCGGTGATGGCCGAGGTGAAGGAACTGGGCGGCAGCGGCGGCGTCATCGTCGTCTCGCCCAAGGGCGAGGCCACCTGGTCGTTCAACACGCCGGGCATGTATCGCGGCCAGGCCAGCGCAGAGGGCCGGACGGTGGCGATCTTCGGGGATGAGTAGCTCCCCGGCGTAAGCCGAGGTCCAGCCCCAACAAGAAAAGCTGGGCCCCGGCTTTCGCCGGGGCACAACCTCTTACTGCGGGATAACGGTCACCGCGCGCCGGTTCTGGGCCCAGGCTTCCTCGGTCGAGCCCAGCGCCTCGGGCCGTTCCTTGCCCCAGCTGACCACATTCATCCGCGAGGCCGGCACGCCGCGTCCGGCGAGATAGTTCTTCACCGAATTGGCGCGGCGGTCGCCGAGCGCGAGATTGTATTCGCGAGTGCCGCGTTCGTCTGCATGACCCTCGATCGTGACTTGAACCGACGGGTTGGCGAGCAGCCACTGTGCTTGCGTATCGAGCACCGCCCGCGCCTCGGCGTCGAGGGTGTGGATGTCGGTGCCGAAGAAGACCCGGTCCGATGTCACGTTCTGCATGAAATCGGCGCGCGAGCCTGGGATCACGCCCGTGCCGACCTGACCGGTGTCGCCCGGCATCGTGTCGGTGGGCGTGGTCGGCACCGGTGGCGGGGGCGGCGGCAGCTCCTCCGGCGCCTTCTTGGCGCAGCCGGCGGTGAGCGCGAGCGCCGCGGCGATGGCAGCGGTGCTGAGGACGTTCCTGTTCATTCTATTCTCCTTTGAACGAGGGGACGAAAATAGTTTCAGGGCAGTAACGGTGACCAGGCCGGATCGGATCCATCGAGCGGGGTCGGGATGCGCCTTTCGTTGACGCCGGTGAGGTCCACGGACCAGAGATCGGTGCGGCCCGAGCCCTGGGCGGTGCGGAAGAACATGATGACGCGGCCGTTGGGCGACCAGGTCGGAGCCTCGTCCTGCCAGGCGCTGGTCAGGATCTTCTCGCCCGACCCGCTCGGGGTCATGACTCCGATCCTGAAGCCGCCGCCGATCTTGGTGAAGGCGATCATGTCGCCGCGCGGGCTCCACACCGGGGTCGCATAGCGGCCGCCACCGAAGCTGATCCGCCGCTGGTTCGAGCCGTTGGCGTTCATCACGTAGAGCTGCTGCGATCCGCCGCGGTCGCTCTCGAAGACGATCTGGCTGCCGTCGGGCGAATAGCTGCCACCGGTGTCGATGCCCGGCGCGTTGGTGAGGCGCTGGGGCGCCCCACCACCCGCCGACACGCGATAGATATCGGTGTTGCCGCCGACCGCCATCGAAAAGATCACATAGCGGCCGTCGGGCGAGAAGCGCGGCGCGAAGGTCATGTTGGGCTGGTTGACCAATAGCCGCTGCCGCCCCGAACCTATGTCGTAGATATAGACGCGCGGCCGATTGCCGTCATAGCTCATGTAGGTGATCGTCTGCATGTTGGGCGCGAAGCGCGGTGTCAGCACGGTCGACTGGCCGTTGGTCAGGAAGCGATGGTTGGCCCCGTCCTGGTCCATGATGGCGAGCCGCTTGATGCGCTTGCCCTTGGGGCCGGTCTCCGAGACATAGACGACGCGGCTGTCGAAATAGGGCCCTTCGCCGGTGAGGCGCGTATAGACGGTGTCGGCGCATTTGTGGGCGGCGCGGCGCCAATATTGCGGGGTCACGACGAAGCCCTGCCGGTCGAGCTCGGTGCGGGCGAAGACGTCGTAGAGATAGCAGCCGACGGTCAGCGATCCGTCGCCATTGGCCTGGACGAAGCCCTGCACCAGCGCCTGCGCGCCGCTGCCCGACCAGTAGGTGAAATTGGGTGCGGTCACCTCGGGGTAGGAAACCGGGCGAAGCGAGCCCGGCGGCAAGGGACTGAACAGGCCGCTATTCTTGAGGTCGTTGGTGACGATCGCCGCCACCTGGCGCCCGAGCTCGGCCGTATTCCCGGCCGCCGTCGAAGCGGGATTCGGCGTCGGCATGGGCGGAATGGCGATCGGCATCGGGGCGGCGATGCCGCCGGTGATATCGACCCTGAGGCGCTCCTGCGCGCCGGCCGGCGCCGCTACGGCAGCGATCGCCAGAATGAACAAAGCCGCGCGTTTCATACTCTCTCCCATGCGTCGCATCTCTTGCCCCTTACCCCAGTGAGCTCGGCCGGAAGCCGATATCCATGTCGTCCCATCCGCCTGCGTACAAATCGGCCGGCAGGTCGAGCGGCGCGCAGCGCAGAATCGCACGGCGGGCGGCCTCGGCCATCTGGCGAGCATAGTCGCGGTTGGCCGAATTCACCCCCTCCTGCTCTTCCAGGCTGACCTTCCTGACCGACCCGTTCCGGTTCAGCTGCAGCCTGAACACGGTGACGATCTCGTCGATATCGACGCCGCCCGAGGGAACGACATAGCAGGGTTTGATCTGCCGGATGATGGCCTGGGCGAGACTCGCCATGTCGCGGCTGCTGACGGCAGCGCGGGGCTTGGTCGCCTTGCCCTGGCTCTTGTCGGTGATCCCTTTCAGGAAATCGTCGCCGAGGCGAGACGAGCGCTGCTTCTCTCTGGGCTTGGCCTTGGGCGCGGGCCTTGAGGGCGCCGGCTTGCTCGCTTCCTTAGGTGTCGGGGCGGGCGCGGGCTCGGCGGCTTTCTCGACGGGCGTCGGCTCGGGCGTCGGCGTCTCCGGCGAGGTTGGAGCGGCCTCCTCCATCGGCCCCAATTCGGGCGCCATCGCCTCGGCCGGGTCTTCCATCTGCGCTTCGGTGACGGCGGCCTGCAGGCCGACCTCGTCGACGAAGGACACCTGGATCGGATCGCTTTGCATCATCGGGCGGGTGACGGAGGCGAGGCCGAGCGACAGCGCCGCCAGCAGGGCCAGATGCCCCGCCACCGCCACGCCGAGGCCGGTTGCCTCCGCCCGGTCCATCAATTCGCCTCGGCGCCTTGCGTGCTGACCAGCGCGACCTTCTTGAGGCCGGCCGCATTGATCTCGCCCATCACCCGCATGACGCGGCCATAATCCAGCCCGCGGTCGGCGCGCAGGAAGATACGCGGGCCGCCTTCTTCGGTCGCCGAGCCCGCGATCTGCGCCAGCCGGGCCGGCAGATCGAACTCGTTCACCGGCCGCTCGTCGATAAACATCGCGCCATTCGCGTCGAGCGAGATCTGCACCGGTTCCTGCTCCTGGTCGAGCGCGCCCGCCTTGCTGTCCGGCAGGTCGACCGGCACGCCGGCGACCAGCAGCGGCGCCGTCACCATGAAGATGATCAGCAGCACCAGCATCACGTCGACCATCGGCGTGACGTTGATCTCCGCCATCGGCGAGCGGCGCCTCTGGCGATGGTCGCCGATGATCGGACCCATGGCCATTACAATCCTCCCCCGCATGGGGAGGGGGACCGCCGCCGCAGGCGGTGGTGGAGGGGGGTCTGTGGAGGGCGACGAACCCCCTCCACCATGCTGCGCATGGTCCCCCTCCCCGTCCCAGGGAGGATTTTCACCACCCTCATCCCTCCTGCTCCAGTTCCCGGCTCAGGGTGGCGTGGAAGCCGTCGGCGAAGCGGCCGAGGCGCGCCTCCATGCGGTTGATCCCGTGCGTCATGCGGTTGTAGGCGATGACCGCCGGGATGGCCGCGAACAGCCCGAGCGCGGTCGCGAACAGCGCCTCCGCGATACCCGGCGCCACGACCGCGAGGCTGGTGTTGTTGGCCCCGGCGATGTCGTTGAAGCTGCGCATGATACCCCAGACCGTGCCGAACAGGCCGACGAAGGGCGCCACCGATCCTACCGTCGCCAGGATGTTGAGACGCTCGGACAATCGATCGATCTCGGCCGCCACCGCGCCGTGCATCGCAGTCGCGAGCCGCGCCCGCGTGCCGTCACGGTCGAGGGCTTTGCTTCTCGTCGAGCGTCGCCATTCGGCGATACCGGCGGAAAATATCTTCGCGCTCGGCCAATCCTCGCGGCCATGCGCTTCATGGAAGCGGTCGATGTCCTGCGCCTTCCAGAAATCGCGCTCGAACCGCTCGTTCTCCCGCGCGACCTTCTTGATGCGCAGCGCGTGGCCGATGATGATCGCCCAGGTCCAGATGCTCGCCAGGATGAGACCGATCATCACCGATTTGACGACGATATCGGCCTGCATGAACAGCGCGACCGGCGACATCATTTCGGCGCCGCCGGCCAGTTTGAGGTTCATCACGCTTCGCTTTCCCCTTTCAGCTTCTCGAACTTTTCCACCCAGGCGCGCGGCTGTCGCTTCGGCCGGCCTTCGGGCGAGATGAAGGCGGCGGTCACGGTCGCGTCCGTCAAGACTTCCGCCCCGCGCATGACTCGCTGATGAATGACGCAGGAAGCGGAGCGCACCTCCAACACGCGGCTGACGACCACCAGCTCGTCGTCGAGCTTCGCGGAGCCGCGATATTTGATGTTCGCCTCGGCGACGACATAGACGCCCTCGCCGCTTTCCAATGCGGCTCTTTGGTCGATGCCGACCGCGCGCAGCATGTCGGAGCGCGCCCGCTCCATGAAGCGAAGATAGTTGGCGTAATAGACGACTCCCGCCGTATCCGTGTCCTCGAAATAGACGCGGAGGGCGAAGCGATGGGTGCGGCCGTGGAAGGCGCCCTCATAGGGCCTATCGCGCAGCATCTCGGTCATGCCAACGTCTCTAGCAGTATTAACCTTTTGGTGAAGGCCCGAACGCCGTTTCACTCTTATCCTCGGCGAACCGAGCCTATTTGGCGTCGAACAGCCCGTCCTGCGCTGCGGATCGCGGGGGCGTCAGGCCGAGATGGGTCCAGCCCCGGCCGTTGAGGCAGCGGCCGCGCGCGGTGCGGGCGACGAGGCCGAGCTGGATGAGGTAGGGCTCGATCACTTCCTCGATCGTGTCGCGCGGCTCGGAAAGGCCGGCGGCGAGCGTTTCCACCCCCACGGGCCCACCCTTGTAGATGTCGGCGATCATCGTGAGGTAGCGCCGGTCCATCGCGTCGAGGCCGAGCTCGTCCACCTCCATGCGGGTGAGCGCGCCGTCGGCCACCTTGGCATCGACGCGGTCGTCCGCCGTCGCATGGGCGAAATCCCGCACCCGCCTCAGTAACCTGCCCGCGATGCGCGGCGTTCCGCGCGAGCGGCGGGCGATTTCGGTGGCGCCATCGTCGGTGAGGTCGAGACCAATGAGGCCGGCAGCGCGGCGCACCACCTTTTCCAGCTCCTCCACCGAATAGAAGGTAAGCCGCACAGGGATGCCGAAGCGGTCGCGGAGCGGCGTGGTAATCAGCCCCTGCCGCGTGGTCGCGCCGACGAGCGTGAACTTCGGCAGGTCGATCCGCACCGAGCGGGCGGACGGTCCCTCGCCGATCATCAGGTCCAGCGCCCGATCCTCCATGGCCGGATAGAGCACCTCCTCGACCGCCGGATTGAGCCGGTGAATCTCGTCGATGAAGAGGACGTCGCCATCCTCCAGGTTGGTGAGCAGGGCGGCAAGGTCGCCGGACTTGGCGATCACCGGTCCCGACGTCGCCCGAAAGCCGACTCCCAGCTCGCGCGCGATGATCTGCGCCAGCGTCGTCTTGCCTAGTCCCGGCGGCCCGAAGAACAGCACGTGGTCGAGCGCGTCGCCCCGGCTCTTGGCCGCGTTGATGAAGACGCGCAGATTCTCCCGCGCCGCGCGTTGGCCCACGAAATCGTCGAGCGACTTGGGCCGCAACGCCGCGTCGAGGTCTTCGGGACGGCGGTCGCCGGCGATGATGCGTTCGGGCTGCTCCACAAGGCGCAGCTTTAGCGCAACGGGATTCCCTGTCCACAAGCGAGCATGTTGAGCCTGGCCCCAGCCTCGCCTAGGCTCGTCTAAAATAGGGAGGGCATCATGGATCGTCGCGAGTTTCTTCTGACGGCGGGCGCGGCGGGCGCCCTTCTCGGCGTTCCCGCCATGGCGCGGTCGCAGGATGCGGCACCCAGACCGCCCCAGCATCCTTCCCTCTACATCGACGCCCAAGGCGGCCTCGACGGATTCGAGCCGGATGGCAAGGGCGGCTACACACCTACCGAGAAGTTGATCGAAGGTCTCAAGCAGCGCCGCATCGACGTTGTCAGCATGACCATCGCAGAGGTCGGCAACGGGCCCGATCGTTTCCGCGGAGCGATGGAGGCGATCGCCAGCTGGGACAAGATGATCGGCGAACATCCGGACCTGCTGATCAAGGTCGAAAGCGCCGCCGATCTCGCCGCCGCCCGCGCGCCGGGCCGATGCGGCCTCATCTACAATTTCCAGGACACGACGCCGCTCGAAGCCGATCCGTCCAAGGCGGCGATGTTCGGAACGCTCGGCGTCAAGATCATCCAGCTCACCTACAACAAGCGCAACCTAGCGGGCGACGGCTGCCTCGAATCCGCCAATGCGGGTCTTTCCGATTTCGGGCGCGAGGCGATCGCCGAGATCGAGAAGGCGAACGTCCTCCTCGACCTCAGTCACTCGGGACAGCGCACCCAGGCCGAAGGCATCGCCGCCGCGAAGCGTCCGCCCGCCATCACCCACAGCGGCTGTCGCGCCCTCGTCGATTTCCCGCGCAATACATACGATGCCGAAATGAAGGCGCTGGCCGACAAGGGCGGAGTGTTCGGAGTCTATCTGATGCCTTTCCTCCGGGCCAAGGGACAGCCCGGCCGCGAGGACTTAATCCGCCATCTGGAGCATGCCGTGAAAGTCTGCGGCGAAGACCATGTCGGCATCGGCACCGATGGTCCCTTCCTCGGTTATGAGGTCAACGACGAGACCCGCAAGCGACAGCGCGAATTCTACGAAGACCGCGCCAAGCGCGGCATCGCCGCTCCGGGCGAGGGGGCGGACGTGCTGAACCTGGTCGAAGGCTATAATGACGCCACGCGCTACGACCAACTGGCGGCGGACCTCAAGGCCAGGGGCTGGAGCTCGGCGCGCGTCGACAAGCTGCTCGGCGACAATTTCGCCCGTCTCTTCACCGAAGTCTGGAAGGCCTAGCGCGCGGCCTTCTTGAGCGCGGTGCGCACCAGGGCGTCCAGCGTCGCGTCCGGCCCGAGCTCCGCTTCCGCCTTTGCAACGGCGGCGGAGGCTTCGGCCGGCCTGAAGCCGAGATTCTGCAGCGCCGAAACGGCGTCGGCGCTAAAGCCGCCCGGAGCCAGGCCGGGCACCGTCCCGCCGCCGCCAAGCACGATACCGCCCGTCTTGTCCTTCAGCTCGTTCACGATCCGCTGGGCAAGCTTGGGACCTACACCCTGCGAGCGCGCCACCATCGCCTTGTCGCCGCTGGCGATGGCGCGATGCAACTCATCGCCGGTGAGGGCGGAAAGGATCGCGAGAGCAACGCGGGAGCCGACGCCCTGGACCGACGTCAGCAGCCGGAACCAGTCGCGCTCCTCGGCGGTGGCGAAGCCGACAAGCCTGATGGCGTCGTCCGAAACCTGCATCTCCGTGTGGAGCACCACTTCGTCCCCGATCGCCCCCAGCCCCGAAAGCGTCCGCGTCGAGGCCGAAACCAGATAACCGACGCCGCCCACGTCGATGACGGCGTGATCGGCGCCGAAGCTGTCGAGCAGCCCCCTCAATTTCGCGATCACGCCGCGTGTCCCCTCAGCGCCCGGTTGCTGGCGAGGTGATGGGCGTGGGTGATCGCTACCGCCAAGGCGTCGGCCGCGTCGGCTCCGGCGACCTTCGCGCCGGGCAGCAGCCGCTGGACCATCGCGTGCACTTGCGCCTTCTCGGCGGCGCCCGTGCCGACCAGCGCCTTCTTCACCAGCCGGGGCGCATATTCCCCGACCGCAATGCCGCTCCGCGCCGCCGCGAGCAGCACGACGCCTCGTGCCTGGCCAAGCTTCAGGGTCGATTGCGGATTTTCGTTGACGAACACTTCCTCGACCGCCGCTCCCTCCGGCCGATATTCGGCCAGCACATCCGCCAGACGGTCGTGAAGGTCGACCAGCCGCACGGCCAACTCAGCCTTGGCATCCGTCCTGATCTGCCCGTTGGCGACGTGGCTGAGGCGATTGCCTTCCGCCGCGATCATGCCCCAGCCGGTGCATCCCAGCCCGGGATCGAGGCCGATCAGGATCAGGCGATCTTCTCCATCACCTCGTCCGGGACATCGTAATTGCCCCAGACCGTCTGGACATCGTCGTCATCGTCGAGCGCGTCGATCAGCTTCAGCAGGGAGCCGGCATCGTCCTCACCCACTTCTACCGGTGTCTGCGACCGCCAGGCGAGCTTAACGCTCTCCGCCTCGCCGAGGCTCTTCTCGAGCGCCTTGGCGACCTCGTGCAGATCCTCCTGCGCGGTCCAGATGTCATGGGTCTCGTCGTTCGACTCCATGTCTTCCGCGCCCGCTTCGATCGCCGCCTCGAACACCCTGTCGTGGCTGCCCGCCGAGCTTGGATAGGTGATGAGGCCCAATCGGTCGAAGCCGTGGCTGACCGATCCGCTCGCGCCCAGGCTGCCGCCATTCTTGGAGAAGATGGTGCGCACGTTGGTCGCGGTGCGGTTGCGGTTGTCGGTCAGCGCCTCGACAATCAGCGACACGCCGCCCGGGCCGAAGCCCTCGTAGCGCAGTTCCTCGTAATTATCGCCTTCGCCCGCCGAAGACTTGTCGATCGCGCGCTGGATGTTGTCCTTGGGCATGGACTGCGCCTTGGCCGCGAGCACGGCGGCGCGGAGGCGCGGGTTCATGTCCGGATCGGGCGTGCCCATCTTGGCCGCGACGGTGATCTCGCGCGACAGCTTGGAAAACATCGCCGAGCGCTTTTTGTCCTGCGCCCCTTTGCGATGCATGATGTTCTTGAATTTACTGTGGCCGGCCATGGATCCGGTTTCGCCTCTTCGAGAAATTTCTGTGGTGCCGCCGCGCTAGCCGAGTGGCTCACCTTTGCGCAACGCGCCTGTAGGCTTCGGCATTGAGGCCGAGGCCGAGCAAGGCCATTACCGTGCTGAGCGGGCCATCGAAAAGCGCCAATGGCCAGAACCAATCGCCGGCACCGTCGATCAGAAGCAGATCGATAATGGCGTGGAGAACGGCCATGGGTGCGACCAGGATCAGCGTCCACGCCACCAAATGCGGAAGCCAGCGACCGAAATCGCGCAGGAAGCGAGCCGGATTCCAGCCCAGCGGAGTCGCCACCGCAATTCCGACGGCCCAGGGCGCCAACGGCGCCAGAGCCACGGTCAGGAGAATGTTCCGAAGAACGATGCCTGACAGCGTCTCGGGCGAATCGATCAGACCGCTTACCAGCGACGCGATGCCGAAGCTGGCGATGAGCGAAAGCGCGTAAAGCCAGAAAGCACCATCCGGCTGCCAGGGATAACGCCCGCCAGGCGCGAGGATGCGAAGGATCGCGACCGAGAGAACCAGTATTCCACCGATCCGCACGAACGCTGCCGCCAGAAAAGCGTAGGACGGTACGGCGCCCGCTTCGGGAATGTTGAAGAGAATGACGATGTTGCTCAACGTCAGGATGACGAGGAGCAGCCCCGCTGGGAGCCGCATCCTCGGATCGCGCAGATTCCTAACGGCTTCGACGAGGAAGCTCACCAACCCTCCCCCGTCGGGATTGCCAAAGTGCCGGTAGCGCTATCGCTCATGATCAAGCCCCCCCCGTTTCAGGCTGGCCTATCGCATTGACCGAAGACCGAACATCCCTAGCCGAGCCGGACCGCCGTCCCTGATACGGTGACCATCAGCATCGAGCCTTCCTTGCCGATCACTTCATAGTCGATGTCGACGCCGATCACGGCGTTGGCGCCGAGCCGGGCGGCCTCGGCTTCCAGCTCCTCAAAGGCCGTGCCGCGTGCATCGCGAAGCGTGCTTTCATAGGAGCCGGCGCGACCGCCCACGATATCGCGGATGCCGGCGAATAGATCCTTGAAGATGTTCGCGCCGACGATGACCTCGCCGGTGACGACGCCCAGATATTGCTGAACCGGGTGGCCCTCTACCGCCGTGGTCGTGGTGACGATCATGTCGTTCCTCCCTCTGTTTCAGGCGTCATTGCGAGGAGCGCAGCGACGAAGCTGCGCTCGCAATGACGGGCCATTACTCCAGCCCCAGCGCCGCCTTGTAGGTCTCCAGCAGCGCCTCCGCTTCCTGGCGAACATGGCTTTCCATCTTCCTGAGGCGCACGATCGCGCGGATCGTCTTGGTGTCGTAACCGCGCGACTTCGCCTCCAGATAGACGTCCTTCACGTCGTCGGCGATCGCCTTCTTCTCTTCCTCCAGCCGCTCGATACGCTCGATCAGCAATCGCAGCTCGTCGGCCGCGACGGTTCCTTCCGCCATTAAAACACTCCGTCGATTCAAGATGAGAGGTTGCCTCTAGGGGGTCGATGGACGCGGCTCAAGCGCCCTTGGCACGTTCCGGTTGAACTGCCGCCAATAGTGGCTATTCCGCCATCGACGCCGACGGGAGAGACCATGCAGAGCCAGTTCGTTCCCCGCAGCCGCAAGGTCCGCATCCTCGCCACGCTCGGCCCCGCCAGCAATACGCCCAAGATGATCCGGCAGTTGGCCGAGGCCGGCGCCGATGCCTTCCGCGTCAACATGAGCCATGGGACGCACGAGGATCACAAGAAGCTGATCGAGACGATCCGCGGCCTCGAAAAGGAGCTCGACCGCCCGACCACCATCCTCGCCGATCTACAGGGCCCCAAGCTCCGCGTCGGCAAGTTCAAGGGCGACAAGGCGCTTTTGGTAAAGGGAGACACCTTCGTCCTCGATCGCGAGGCGAAACCAGGCGATTCGACCCGGGTCAATCTGCCCCATGCCGAGATTTTCGATGCAGTGAAGGATGGGACGCGGCTCCTCATCGACGATGGCAAGCTGGTGTTGCGCGTCGTCAGCGCCGGTCCGGAACGGATCGAAACGCTAATTGAAGTCGGCGGTCAGATTTCCAACAAAAAAGGCCTCAACGTCCCCGATGTCGTCCTCCCCGTCGCGGCCCTCACCGAAAAGGACCGGGCCGACCTCGCCTTCGCGCTCGACCAGCATGTCGACTGGATCGCCCTCTCCTTCGTCCAGCGGCCGGAGGACGTCGCCGAGGCGCGGCGCCTGATCGCCGGGCGGGCGTCCCTGCTCGCCAAGATCGAGAAGCCTGCGGCGGTCGAGCGGCTGGAGGGCATATTGGAGCTCGCCGACGCGGTGATGGTCGCGCGCGGCGATCTCGGCGTCGAACTTCCGCCCGAGGATGTGCCGCCTCTGCAAAAGCAGATCGTCGAGGCCGCGCGCCGCCTCGGGCGCCCGGTGGTGGTGGCGACGCAGATGCTCGAATCGATGATCACCTCGCCCTCGCCGACTCGCGCCGAAGTCTCGGACGTGGCCACGGCGGTCTATGACGGCGCCGACGCGATCATGCTGTCGGCCGAAAGCGCATCGGGCCAGTGGCCGCTCGAATCGGTGTCGATCATGAATCGCATCGCGACCAGCGTCGAGGCGGACCCGAGCCATTCCGCCCGCGTCCACTTCACCGAGACATTGCCCGACGCTACCACCAACGACGCCATCGCCCGCGCGGCGAGCGATATCGTCCGTACCGTCGGCGGATCGGCGATCGTGTGCTTCACCACGTCGGGCTCCACCGCTCGCCGCGTCGCGCGTGAGCGGCCGACCGTGCCCCTCCTCGTCCTGACGCCCTCACTCAAGACCGCGCGGCGGCTCGGGCTGCTGTGGGGCGCCCACGCTGTGCGCACGCGCGACGTCGCGAACTTCGAGGAGATGGTCGGAAAGTCGAAGCGCATGGCGCTGAGGCACGGGGTCGCCAAGGGAGGCGACCGTGTCGTCGTCACCGCCGGCGTGCCCTTCGGCACCCCCGGATCGACCAACGTCATCCACATTGTCCGGCTGGTCGGTGACGAGCTGGAGCGGCACAAAGGCGGCTAGACCTTCGAGAGGTCTAGAGCAGCCTTTCGGTTTCCAGCCGCGCCCTGAGGCTCGCCGCGTCCGTAAAAAGATGCGCCTGCATCCCGACCGCCCGCGCCCCATCGACGTTGATGAGCCGGTCGTCGATGAGCAGCGCCTCCGCCGGTTTCAGGCCGAACCGGTCGAGCGCGCGATAATAAAGCGCGGGATCGGGCTTCAGGAGCTTCTCCTCGCCCGACACGACGATGTCGCGGAACTGGCGGAAGAACGCGTCTTCCCGCCGACGGAACGGCGCCCACAAGTCGGCGGAGAAGTTAGTGATTGCGAAGAGCGGCACGCCCCGCTCGTCCAGCTCTGCCACGATCGCGTGCACGCCGGGCACCGGATCGGTGATCGTCTCGCCGAACCGCTCGCCCCATGCCGCGATCAGATGGGCGTATTCAGGGAAGGTCTCGCTGAGTGCCGCAGCGGCCTCGCCGTAGGCGCGGCCTCCGTCCAAGCTCTCGTGCCAGGCCCACAGGTCGACATCCTCGATGAATTTCAGGCGCGCGTCATCATCCGCGATCTGGCGGGCGAGAAAGCTTTCGGGATCCCAGCCGTAGAGGACGTTGCCGACGTCGAAGACGACGGCGGTCGGGGCCAAGGCTCTCTTAGCCCTGGCGCGCCTTGAAGCGGCGATTCGTCTTGTTGATGACGTAGGTGCGGCCCCGGCGACGGATCACGCGACAGTCGCGATGGCGCGACTTGAGGGACTTGAGAGAGTTGCGGATCTTCATGGCCGAACTGACCTGCCTGTTCTTTTTACGATTCTGATTGCTGGAAAAGAAGGCGCTCCCCTATGGGGAAGGGCCGCTCAAGTCAAGCGCAGCCGCGCCATGGAGAGGAGCGTGAACCGGACCGATATTCCCGCGCTGGACGCACCGCCCGCCGAAGGGCCGCACCCGACGCTGGGCGCGCGCCATGTCGCGGCGATCGTCGTCGGCATCGTCATCGGCGCGGGGATATTCCGGACACCTTCCCTGGTGGCGGGAGTTGCGGGAAGCGAAGAGGCCTTTCTCGTCGCCTGGCTGGCGGGCGGCATCCTCTCCATCATCGGCGCCCTTTGCTATGCCGAGCTCGCGGCCGCCTTTCCGAGCGCCGGCGGCGACTATCATTTCCTCAGCCGCGCCTTCGGCCGCCGCCTCGGCTTCCTCTATGCCTGGGCAAGGCTGTCGGTCATCCAGACCGGTTCGCTGACGCTGCTCGCCTTCCTGTTCGGCGACTATGCGTCCGAATTGCTGCCTCTCGGGCCCCAGGGTCCGGCCATCTACGCGGCCGCGGCCGTCATCGCCCTCACCGCGATCAACTGGATTCATGTCCGGCAGGGGACGGGAAGCCAGCTCTGGCTCACCGTCGTCGAGGTCCTCGGCCTGCTGACCCTGATCGCCGCTGGTTTCCTCATCGCGCCTACCCCGTCCGGCGCAGCCGCGCCGCCCGCCGAATCCTCGGTCGGCCTGATGATGGTATTCGTGCTGCTGACCTATGGCGGCTGGAGCGAGGGGGCCTATATGTCCGCCGAGCTTCGAGGCGGCAGACGCCGGATCGCGACGGTGCTGGTCGCAAGCCTCGGCCTCGTCACTCTCCTCTACCTGCTCGTCAACTTCGCCTACATCCGGGCTCTCGGGCTCGGCGGCATCGCCGGAACCGATGTCGTAGCCGCGGATCTTGCCGAAAGAGCCGCGGGATCGGGCGGCGCGGTGCTGATCAGCTTTCTCGTCGCTGTCTCCGCCCTCACATCGGCCAACGGCACCTCGATCACCGGCGCGCGCACCACCTATGCACTGGGCAGCAGCTTTGCGCAGCTCGGCTGGCTCGGCCGGTGGAGCCCCGGCGGCCACACACCCCGAAACGCCCTGCTGGTCCAGGGCGCCATCGCGTTGCTGCTGATCGGAGCCGGCGCCTTCGCTCGCGACGGCTTCCGCATGGCGGTCGAATATACCGCGCCGGTCTTCTGGCTGTTCCTGCTGCTCGTCGGCATCAGCCTGTTCGTGCTGCGCCGGCGGGAGCCCGAGGCGGAGCGACCGTTCCGCGTGCCGCTCTACCCCGTGCTGCCGATCATTT
Source organism: Allosphingosinicella sp. (assembly GCF_036570505.1). GTDB lineage: Bacteria > Pseudomonadota > Alphaproteobacteria > Sphingomonadales > Sphingomonadaceae > Allosphingosinicella. The sequence goes on from NZ_DATCYB010000114.1 coordinate 20,608, forward strand.
TCTGCCTGACCAGCGCCTATCTGCTCTATTCGAGCATTGCGTATACGGGCACCAGCGCGCTCGTCGGCGTGGCGGTCCTCGCCGTCGGCGCGTTGCTGCTCTTGTTCCTGCGTCCATCCGATCAGGAGACAAGATCATGAAAACCCTGCTCGCTCTTCTCGCCCTCGGTCTTCTCGCTCCGGCCCCCGTCCAGGACGCGCCTTCCCCCACTGCCGAAGCGCCCAGCCGAGAACCGGACGTCATTTACGTACCGACGCCGCAGCCCGTAGTCGACGCCATGCTGAAGCTCGCAGAGGTCAAGAAGGGCGACGTTCTATACGATCTCGGGTCGGGCGACGGCCGCATTCCGATTACGGCGGCGAAGACCTACGGTATCCGTGCCGTCGGCATCGACATCGATCCCGAACGCATCGCCGAGGCCCGAGCCAATGTCAAAGAGGCCGGCGTGACCGATAAGGTCACTATTCGCCAGGCTGATCTCTTCCAGTCAGACATCAGCGAAGCGAGCGTCGTCACCCTCTATCTCCTCCAGAGCCTCAACGAGAAGCTTCGGCCCAAGCTGCTGGGCGAGCTGAAGCCCGGCACGCGCGTGGTCAGCCATGCCTTCAGCATGGGCGAATGGGAGCCGGAAGTGACACAGGAGGTAGACGGCAACACCATCTATCTCTGGACCATTCCCAGGCGGAAGTGACGGATTTCCCAGTGAAATCATCCACGGGCGGCTAACGCTTTCCCCAGAGGAATTTTCGCTATATGGTCGCCCCAGTTTGGTTGGTGAGTTCCCGCGTGCCGGGTTGAACCAGGTCCAAGGTCACCCTGCATGTTTGGCGAGTTTCGCCATGCACAGGAGGGGTGATGGCTGTCGCAATCGTCATTGCGCTGCTGGTGCTGGGCACCGTAATCTTCCACTTGGTGAGCCCCTGGTGGATGACGCCGCTCGCCTCCAATTGGGGATCGATCGACAACGCGCTGATCATCACCCTCTACATCTGCGCAGTCGCCTTTATCGTGCTGAACCTGTTTCTGGCGCTGGCGCTGTGGCGCTATCGCAGCCGCGCCGGCCATCGCGCCCATTACGAGCCTGAAAATGCCAGGCTCGAGAAGCGCCTGACGCTCTGGACCGGGATCGGCATTGCCGGAATGCTCGCCCCCGGCCTTCTCGCCTGGAACGAATATGTGACGGTACCGGCCGACGCGGCGGTAATCGAGGCGACGGGACAGCAATGGCAGTGGGGCTATCGCTTCCCCGGTGGAGACAGCGTGCTCGGCACGGCCGCTGTGGCCCATATCTCGCCGGACAATCCCTTCGGTATCAACCCGCGCGATCCTTATGGGCGCGACGACATCCTCATCGAGACGAGCGAGCTTCACATGGCCGTGGGCCAGCCGGTGAAGATGGTGCTCCGCTCCAAGGACGTGCTCCACGATTTCTATGTGCCGCAGTTCCGCGCCAAGATGGATCTGGTGCCCGGTATCGTCACCTATTTCTGGATGACGCCGACCAAGGAAGGCACGTACGACATTCTGTGCGCCGAGCTATGCGGCGTCGGCCATCACAATATGCGCGGCACCGTCGTCGTCGAGAGCCGCGAAGCCTTCGATACTTGGCTGTCCGAGCAGATGACCTTCGGCCAGCTCCTGGCCCGGAACGAAGCGGCGAAGAATATCCAGCTGGCCGACGCCGGCGCGACAGCCATGACCGGGGGACGCTGAATGGCGACTGTTACGCATCCGACGCTAGCCGACGACCTGAAGCCCCTCCACCACCCCAAGACTTTCATCGGCAAATATATCTGGAGCCAGGACCATAAGGTCATCGCCATCCAATATGCGTTGACGGCGATCGCGATCGGACTGGTCGCGCTGGTCCTCTCGGCGCTGATGCGGCTGCAGTTGGGCTTCCCCGACACGTTCACCTTCATCCAGCCAGAGAACTATCTCCAGTACGTGACCATGCACGGCATGATCATGGTGGTCTACCTCCTGACAGCGATCCTGCTCGGGGGCTTCGGCAACTATCTGATCCCGCTGATGGTCGGCGCGCGGGACATGGTGTTCCCCTATGTCAACATGCTGAGCTACTGGGTTTATCTTCTCGCGGTGCTCGTTCTCGTGGCGAGCTTCTTCGTCCCCGGCGGGCCCACCGGCGCCGGCTGGACGCTCTATCCCCCGCAGACGATCCTCCAGGGAACGCCGGGCCACGACTGGGGCATCATCCTGATGCTTGCCAGCCTCGCCATCTTCATCGTCGGCTTCACGATGGGGGGACTCAACTATGTGGTGACCGTTCTCCAGGCGCGCGCCAAGGGCATGACCCTGATGCGGATGCCCTGCTCGGTCTGGGGCATCTTCGTCGCCTCGATCATGGCTTTGCTCGCCTTCCCGGCCCTGTTCGTCGCCTGCATCATGATGCTTTTGGACAGCATCGCCGGCACCAGCTTCTTCATGCCGGCCATCATGGCCATGGGAAACGAGGACATGGGCTATGAGGGCGGCTCGCCGATCCTCTTCCAGCATCTCTTCTGGTTCTTCGGCCACCCCGAGGTCTATATCGTCGCGCTGCCCGCCTTCGGCATCGTCTCCGATCTCGTCAGCGTCCACGCCCGCAAGAACATCTTCGGCTACCGGATGATGGTCTGGGCGATCGTCATCATCGGCGCGCTCAGCTTCTTCGTCTGGGCGCACCACATGTACGTATCGGGCATGAACCCCTATTTCGGCTTCTTCTTCGCGACCTCGACCCTCATCATCGCCATCCCGACCGCGATCAAGGTCTACAACTGGCTGCTGACGCTCTGGCGCGGCAACATCCATTTCACGGTGCCGATGCTGTTCGCCATCGCCTTCCTCTTCACCTTCATCCACGGCGGGCTTTCAGGACTTTTCCTCGGCAATGTCAGCGTCGACGTGCCGCTTTCCGACACCTTCTTCGTCGTCGGCCATTTCCACATGGTGATGGGCGTGTCGCCGATCCTCGTCATCTTCGGCGCCATCTACCACTGGTATCCGAAGATCACCGGGCGGATGTGGAACGAGACGCTCGGCAAGCTCCATTTCTGGATCACTTTCCTCGGCGTCTACGCCATCTTCCTGCCGATGCACTATCTCGGCATCCTGGGCGTCCCGCGCCGCTATTTCGAGCTGGGCGAGACGGGCTTCATCCCGCCCTCGGCGCATCTGGCCAATCAGGCGATCACCATTGCCGCCCTGGTCGTCTTCGCGGCGCAGATGCTGTTCTTCTGGAACATGATCTGGAGCCTGTTCCGCGGGCCGAAGGCCGATCCAAACCCCTGGGGCGCGGCCTCCCTCGAATGGCAGACACCCGATACACCGCCCAAGCACGGCAATTGGGGCGAGAAGCTCCCGGTCGTCCACCGCTGGGCCTATGACTATTCGGTTCCGGGTGCGGAAACAGACTTCATTCCCCAGAACGTGCCGCATGACGGCTCGGCGAGGCATCACCCGACATGAGCCTCTTCACCCGCCTCGGCGAGAAAAGCTGGGAAACGCCCGGCTCCGACCGCCCCGACCCCGCCACCTACCGCCCGCCGGCCGCGCAGGTGATGATGCTGGTCTATTTCGGCGTCATCACCATCTTGTTCGGGCTCGTTTCCTCGGCTTACTTCATGAGGATGGGCATGCCGGGCATGGGCCATGCCGCGATGGACTGGCGGCCGATGCCCGAGCCGCCGCTCATCTGGATCAACACCGCTGTCCTGCTGCTCGCCAGCCTCGCCTGGGAAGCGGCCCGGATCGGCACCCGCCGGGGCGAAACGGCGCTCGTCCGCCCGGGTCTCATCGCCGCCGGCGCGCTCGGCGTCCTCTTTCTCGGCGGCCAGCTCCTGCTCTGGAGCCAGTTCGCTACCCAAGGTTATTTCCTGCAGTCGAACCCGGCCAACGCCTTCTTCTACATGATCACCACCCTTCACGGCCTCCACCTCATCGGGGGCCTGTGGTTCTGGGGCCTGGCGATGCGGCGTGCGCGCGGAGGCGGAGCGGCGGCGCTGCCGATCCAACTCACCGCCGCTTACTGGCATTTCCTGCTGCTCGTCTGGATTTTGATGCTGGGACTGTTCGTATCGACCTGAGGAGAGGGAAGGCATGTCGACCGTGATCCGTCCAGGGGAAGAGGCGGCCGGCGGGCCGCCGGAGGCCCTGCGCGATTTCGCCGACGACTGGGCGTCCGACCAGGAGGTCTTCAAGGGCGTCCACTGGGGGAAGGCCATGATGTGGATCTTCCTCCTCTCCGACACCTTCATCTTCTCGTCCTTCCTCATCTCCTACATGACGATGCGCTCGTCGGTGACGGTGCCCTGGCCCAATGCCAGCGTGGTGTTCGGTCTCGACGTCGGCGGCGTATCGGTGCCGCTCCTCCTAATCGCGATCATGACCTTCGTCCTCATCAGCTCCAGCGGCACGATGGCGATGGCGGTCAATTATGGATATCGCCGCAACCGCAAGGTCACGACCGCCCTGATGCTCGCCACCGCCGCTCTCGGCGCGACGTTCGTGTCCATGCAGGCCTTCGAATGGACCAAGCTCATCCACGAGGGCGTCCGCCCCTGGGGCAATCCCTGGGGCGCGGAGCAGTTCGGCGCCTCCTTCTTCATGATCACCGGCTTTCACGGCCTCCACGTCTCGGCCGGCGTGATCATGCTGCTGATTGTCGCCTCCAAGGTCTGGCGCGGCCATTACGACCGCTCGGGCGACTATTCGGCCGTCGAGATCGCCGGCCTCTACTGGCACTTCGTCGACCTCGTCTGGGTCTTCATCTTCGCTTTCTTCTACCTCTGGTGAGACGCTCATGAACCACGCAACACATCCCGTTCAGGAGGCCGACCACCAGGCGCCGCCGCCGCCGGCGCACGATCCGGGGCAGCAGCATCCGATCGGCATCTATCTCAAAATCTGGGGGCTGCTCTTCGTACTCAGCACCATGTCCTATCTGGTCGATTATTTCGCGATCCAGGGGACGATGCGCTGGGTGCTCATCATCCTCTTCATGATCCTGAAGGCGGGCCTCATCGTCGCCGTGTTCATGCACATGATGTGGGAGCGGATGGCGCTTATCTACGCGATTCTCGTGCCGCCGCTCGCGCTCGGCACGCTGGTCTGGCTGATGTGGATCGAATCCGACTACACTTTTTGGACGCGCATTCTCTTCTTCGACGGGGGCGGCTGAATGGACGGCTGGGAATGGACCAAGGTCGGCACCGCGGTCACCGCCGCCGTCGCGGTGATGCTGAGCGGCTACTGGTTCGCGGGCGAGCTGATCAACGTCGATTATCCCGAGGCGCGCGGATACGGCATCGAGGGCGCCGTGCCGGTCGATCTTGCCGCCCTCCAGCGCGCCTGGCCCGCCGGCATGCACCAGCCGGGCGACCCGGCCGAGCTTAGAGGCTACATGACCCATATCGAGAAGGCCGTCCTGCCGGTTTCGGAAGCCGGCACCGGCACCGGGGCGCAAGCGCTCCCCGTCGATCTCGGCACCCTCCTCGCCGCCGCCGACCCGGCGAGAGGTGAGAGCGTGGGCAAGGTCTGCGCCTCCTGCCACACGTTCGAGCAGGGTGGCCCCAATCGCACCGGTCCGAACCTTTGGGGCATTGTCGGCCGCCCGGTCGCCAGCGCGCCGGGCTTTGCCTATTCCGACGCCCTCGCCGGCCATCCCGGCGCCTGGACCTACGAGCAGCTCGACGCCTATCTCGAAAGCCCCGCACGCGCCGTTCCCGGCAACAAGATGTCCTACGGCGGCCTCCGCAATCCCAAGAGCCGCGCCAACCTGCTGGCCTGGCTCGGCACTTTGAACCGGACGCCCGCGCCCTTCCCGGCGCCGGCGGTGGCCGCCGCGGAAACCGAAGCCGAGACTAAGAGCTGATCACGCCCGCTGCCGGCGTGGACTACGAACGGTCGTACCAGACGAGCAGGCGCCCGCAATTGCCGAGGCGTTCAGTCCGAACGATGCGGGCCCGTTGTCCCAGCAGCGACAGGAAGTTCTCGTCGCTATAGTCAGAGAAGATATCCTCCCGCTGCGCCAGCAGCCGCTGGACCATAGGATCGTCCTTCGGTGGAAACTCGATGACGCCCACCGGCGCCCCGCCTTTTCATGCCGGTTGGCGGTGTCTTGCCGTCGGTGGGGCCTTTGTACGGCTGCTTAAGCAGGGAGATGGCGCGCATGACGATCTTCATCGGCGGGAAAGCTAGCGCGCCATGGTTAACAAAGTTCGACGCCCAGCGGCGCAAGGCGACTCACTCCCCGTCCCCGACTGGGTTGGAGGAATCTCCCAAGCCATAGCGCCAGGCATATAGGCCGCTCAAAAGCGCCAGCAGCGGCAGGCCGTAGACCAGGGTCATCCGGAACTCATCGGTAAAAAGCGTCGTGACGAGGATCGCGACAACCAGCAGCGCGCCGGCCGCGCTCGTCCAGGGCGCGCCCCACATGCGGAACGCTGCCGCGCCCTCGAGATGACGGCGGCGGAAGTGGATATGGGTGACGAAGATCATCAGCCAGGTGAAGAGCGCGCCGAAGATCGCGATCGAGATCATGAAGGTGAAAGCGGTCTCCGGTCGCCACGCATAGACGATCGCGGCGAGGCCGATCCCGACCGTGGACAAGGCGAGCGCGGCAAGCGGCACGCCGCGTTCGCTGACCCGCCCCAGCGCTTCCGGTGCGAAACCGGCGCGCGACAGGCTGAACAGCATCCGCGTCGCGCCGTAGATCTGGCTGTTCATCGCCGACAGAGCCGCGATCAGGATGACGAAGTTGATGATCCCCGCCGCGCCCGTGATTCCGGTCGCGGCCATGACGGTGACGAAGGGGCTGCCGCCCGCCCCCGCCTCGCGCCACGGCACAATGGCGAGCATGACGGCGAGGGTGAGGAGATAGAAGAGCACCAGCCGGAACACCGTCGCCTTGAACGCGCTCCTGATCGCCCGCTCCGGCTCCTCGGCCTCGCCGGCCGCGACCGCGATCATCTCGACGCTGAAATAGCTGAAAATGGCGATGATGACGGCGACCCACATGCCACCGATGCCGTTAGGCAGGAAACCGCCGTCCGAGACATAGTTTGAAAAACCGACCGGCGATCCCGGCTCCGCGGCGGCGATCAGCCAGGCGCCGAGCAGGATGAAACCGACGATGGCGACGATCTTGATCATCGAGAAGACATATTCGATCGATCCGAACACGCGCACGCTGAACGCGTTGACCGCCACCAGCGCCGCCGCGAAGCCCAGGATCCAGTACACGCCGGGGACGCCCGGAAACCAGTAGCCCATATAGATCGCGATCGCCGTCACTTCCGTGCCGATCGCCAGCACCAGGCAGGAGAAATAGGCGTAGCGGACGAGGAATCCCGCCATCGGCCCGACGAAGCGCTCGGCATGAAGCCCGAACGAGCCCGACGCCGGCAGCACCACCGTCATCTCGGCCAGCGCGCCCATGAGCAGCAGGGTCACCACCGCCCCGATCGCATAGCTTACCAGCACGGCAGGCCCCGCGAACCCGATCGCGAACGCGCTGCCCAGGAACAGCCCCGTTCCGATCGCCCCGCCGATCGCGATCATCGACAGCTGCCCGGTCCCGAGCGAGCGATGCAACCCCCGATCGGCCTCCACCTCCGCCGCGCTCAGCGCCGCCGAACTGTCCGAAAATGTCTGTTCCACAAATGCTCCCACGGCTCGACTCTCGGGGGCTGCCCGAGCCGGCGCGAAGAGGCAAGCGCAAGCTAGGCGGCCTTCATCCGGCGCTCCGGCTTGTCCATGCGGCCGAGGTGGCCGCACGCCACACGGTCGCGGCCGGCATTCTTGGCGGCATAGAGCGCCTGGTCGGCGAGCCGGTAGACGGTCCGGAAGCTCGACCGGCCGACCGCCTCGGCGACGCCGATGCTGACGCTCAGCCTTCCTTCCTCGCCGATGAGATCGGCGAGCGCCAGGCTGCCAAGGCTGATCCGAACCTTTTCTGCGAAGTCGACAAGGTCGGGCAGCGCCAGGCCGGTGACGCCCAGCGCGAATTCCTCGCCGCCTAGGCGGGCGGCGTGGACGGTCGAGCCGGCCAGCTCGCCGAGGCGATCCGCCAGCCGCCGAAGCACCCGGTCCCCGGCGTCATGACCGTATCGATCGTTGATCGCCTTGAAATGATCGACGTCGATCAGGAGCAGCCCGAAGCTGTGCCCGGCACCGGCGAGAGCCGTCTCGGTGCGATCGACGAAGCCCCGGCGGTTGAGGAGGCCGGTCAGGGGATCGCGCTCGGCCAGTTCGCGTAGTTCCGCCTGGGCCGCGCGCGCCGTATCCCGTTCGGCGCGGAATCGGGAGAGGTGCAAGGTCGTCGCGATGGAAAGCCAAACGGTCTGGAGCGCCGATGCCAGCAGCACCGCGATCTGCGGACCGCCGCCGAACAGGCTCGTTCCCATGTCGAACAGTTGCGTCGCGGCCAGCACCGCCATCGGGATCGCCCAGGCGAGGAAGAAGGATCGCGCCTCGCGGCACCCCCTTCGCCAGGCGAGGCCGATCATCAGGGTGACGGCCGCCAGCACGGCGAGAACCGTGACGCCGAGCACTGGTCCGATCGCATCGATCATGGCTGCTGGACCGAAGGCGACGGGCGCCCCCATCAACGCGACGCCCCAGCCCAGCGCCAGGACGAGGCGCCTCAGCCAACACGGGGTGGAGCCCGCCTCCGGGCAGGTCGCGGCGCAGGTAGCGGCGAAAGCGATCGCCAGCGTCGCCAGCATGGTGCAGAGCCTAGCCGTCGCCGTCCCCGCGAGAATGGGTAGCGCCAGCAGCGCAAGCTGCGACCAGAGCAGGGCCCAGACGAGCACCGTCGCCACCCAGGCCGAATGCCACACGACATAGGACTGGCGGGACGCCCGGGCCAGCAGCAGGTTATAGCAGCTGCTGAGCAGGAGCAGGGTCAGCGCGCCGCCGATAAGGCTTGCCGCGAGGGCGGCATCGCGAGCGGCGGCACCGGCGGGAAGCAGGCGGGTGCGGAGCAGCGAATAATCGTCCAGCCCGTCGATGCCGAGCTTCACCGACGCGAGCGGCGCCCCGCGATAGGGCGCGCTGAAGGCCAGCTGTCCGCCGACCCGCCAGTAGGAGCCGAAGTCTCCGGCCCGGACCCGGTGCCGGATCACCGACCCGTCGGCATAGCCGAACATTATGTCGAGCCGTTCGAACCGCGTCTGGTGGACGAGAAGGGTGGCGCCCTCGCCGGCTACGTCGTCCGGATGAACCTCGGCGCTCAGCCAGAGCCGTCCGTCCTCATAGCCGCTCGGCTCGCCGCCGCAGGTAAACCGTGAAGGCGCGGGAGCCACTATGGGGTCCGTGGCGGCCGTGACCGCGTGGCAGTATCGATCCTTCAAGGGCTGGAGCGGCTCTTGCGGACGTGCCTCGGCCGCCCGCGAAGCGAGCAACAGCGCGGCAACGAACAACAGGCGCTCAAACACGATCAGACCCCCCGGACTCCGGTCAGACTTAGACGCTAATGCCTCATCGGAAAGGAAGGATTAACCCGCCGCTCCCGACGGGCCGCGATCCCGCTCCGCCAGCCTTCGTTCCCAGGCCAGCGCGTCGGCGACGATCATGTCAAGGTCGTCGCGCCGGGGACGCCAGGGAAGAGTGCCAAGAATGCGCCCGTTGTCCGCCACCAGCGCGTCGGGGTCGCCGGGACGACGGGGTTCGAGGCGGCGGTCGAGCTTCAAATTGGTGACGCGGTCGACGGCGTCGAGGACCTCCAGCACGGAAAAGCCGCGGCCATAGCCGCAGTTGAGCGTGTGCGACGTGCCGGGATCGGCGATCAGCTTTTCCAGCGCATTGATATGGGCGGCGGCGAGGTCGCTGACATGGATATAGTCGCGCACCCCGGTTCCGTCGGGCGTGTCGTAATCGGTGCCGTAGACGGAGACGTGGCCGCGCTTGCCGATCGCGGCCTCTACGGCGACCTTGATCAGATGCGTGGCACCGGCGGTGGACTGGCCGGAGCGACCCTTCGGATCGGCGCCGGCGACGTTGAAATAGCGCAGCGCGCAGAAGTTCATCGGATGGGCGGCGGCCGTATCGGCCAGCATCCGCTCGGTCATCAGCTTCGACCAGCCATAAGGATTGATCGGCTGGGTGCGGGCGTCTTCGCGCACCGGCACCTGCTCCGGAATGCCATAGGTCGCGGCGGTCGAGGAGAAGATGAAATGCCTGACGCCGCCCTTCACCGCGCTTTCGATAAGCGAGCGGCTCTTCACCGTGTTGTTCTCATAATATTTGAGCGGGTTTTCGACCGACTCCGGCACGATGATCGATCCGGCGAAATGGATGATAGCCTGGATGCCGTGCTTCTCGATCAGGCGGGCGAGGAGCGGCTGGTCGGCTATGTCGCCTTCGACAAACACGGCCGCGTCCGGCACGGCCCAACGAAAGCCGGTCGTGAGATTGTCGACCACCACCACAGGCCAGCCGGCGTCGAGTAGCGCCAGCACCGCATGGCTGCCGATATAGCCCCCGCCGCCCGTCACGAGGACCGGAACTTTATTCCTTCGTTCGCTCATTCCCGCCTGTCTCCAAAGGCTTCCAGTTGCAGCAAAAACCCGTCAGGATCGTTTCAGACCCCATATGACGCCGCATAACGACGAGGTGATGTAATGAAAGCCCTTTTCTCCCGCGCCTGCGCGCTCGCTTTTGTCGCCTCGCTGGCCGCGTGCGCCTCCAATCCGGCATCGCGCGGCGTCGAAGTCACCCGCTTCCACCTCGGCCAGCAGCCCATCGCCCGCGGCCAGATCGTCGTCGAGCCGATCAATCCGGCGGCGGCGGGATCGATCGAATTCAGGACCCATGCGGCGTCGGTCGCGCGGGAGCTGGCGCGGCTGGGCTGGACGGTGGTGGGCACTGTCGGCCAGTCCGAGCAGGTCGCGACCGTCCATGTCGATCGCGGCACTCGGGAGACGCTGCAGCGGCGCTCCCCGGTCAGCGTCGGCGTCGGTGGCCATACGGGTGGCTGGAGCAGCGGTGTAGGCGTGGGCGTCGGCCTCGGCCTCGACAGCCTGCTGGGTGGCGGATCGTGCGAAGTCGTCGGCACCTTGATGGAGGTCAGGATCAAGCGCCGCTCCGAAGGCACCGTCTTCTGGGAGGGCCGCGCCGTCACCGAAGCCTGCGTCGGCAGCCCGCAGGCACAGCCCGCTTTCGCCACCCAAAAGCTCGCCGAAGCGCTGTTTCGGGACTTCCCCGGCGAGTCGGGCCGCACTATCAGGGTCGAATGACCTATAGCATTTCGAGCGCCTTCGATGGCGGCAACATCCATCTGGTCGCCATAGAAGGCGACCGTATCGACCTTGAAATCACGAAGGATCACCAGTCCGATTTCTACCAATGGTTCTATTTCCGGCTGACCGGCGCCGGCGGCAAGCCCGTCGAGCTCAGGCTGCTCAATTGCGGCGATTCCGCCTATCCCCACGGTTGGAAAAACTACCGCGCGCGCCTCTCCTACGACCGCGAATATTGGGAGCAGGCCGAAACGAGCTACAATAATGGCGTCCTCACCATCAAGGTGACGCCGGCCTCGGACAGCGTCTGGTTCGCCTATTTCGCGCCTTATACGATGGAGCGGCACCACGATCTCGTCGCCTCCGTCGCCGCCTACCCCGATGTCGAATACAGGTCGCTCGGCCAGACGCTCGACGGACAGGAGCTCGACTATTTCCGCATCGGCGAGGGCGAACTTTCCATCTGGCTCTACGCCCGCCAGCATCCCGGTGAGACGATGGCCGAATGGTGGATGGAAGGCGCACTCGAGAAGCTGCTCGACGACGACGACCCCGTCTCGCGCCGCCTCCGCCAGAAGGCGACCTTCCACGTCGTTCCCAACATGAATCCGGACGGGTCGAGTCGCGGCCATTTGCGCACCAATGCCGTCGGCACCAATCTCAACCGCGAATGGCACGAACCGAGCGCGGAGAAGAGCCCGGAGGTGCTCCATGTCCTGGGAGAGATGGACAAAACCGGCGTCGATTTCGCGATGGATATCCATGGGGACGAGGCGATCGCCGCCAATTTCCTCGCCGGCTTCGAGGGCATCCCCTCGTTCAGGCAGGCGCAGCAGGACCTGTTCGACCGCTTCAGCGAGACGCTGGTCAGGCTCTCGCCCGATTTCCAGACCGAGAAGGGCTATGAGATACCCGCCCCCGGTCGGGCGAACCTTTCCATGTCCACCGCCCAACTCGCCGAGCGTTTCGGCGCGGTGTCGATGACGCTGGAGATGCCGTTCAAGGACAATGACGACCTGCCCGATCCGGACCATGGCTGGTCGCCCGAACGCAGCCGCGCCCTCGGCCGCTCGTGCCTCGATGCGCTCCACGCGATCATCGATGAGCTGCCGAAGCGCCGCTGACATGCCGAGGCTCGTATTGATCCGCCACGGCCAGTCGGCGTGGAATCTCGAGAACCGTTTCACCGGCTGGTGGGACGTCGACCTGACCGATCTCGGCGCCAGGGAAGCGAAAGAGGCCGGCGAGCTGATGGCCGCCAGGGGACTCGACTTCGACCTCTGCTTCACCTCCGTCCAGACCCGCGCCATCAAGACGCTCCACCTCGCGCTGGAGGCGATGGGGCGGCTGTGGCTTCCGGTCGAAAAGCACTGGCGTCTGAACGAGCGCCATTATGGCGGGCTCACCGGTCTCGACAAGCAGGAGATGCGGGAGAAGGTCGGCGACGAGCAGGTCCATATCTGGCGCCGCTCCTTCGACATCCCGCCGCCGCCGCTGGAGCCGGGCAGTAAATATGATGTGGGGCAGGACCGCCGCTACGCCGGCCTGGAGGTCCCGCGGACCGAGAGCCTCAAGAACACCATCGCGCGCGTCCTCCCCTATTGGGACGAGCGGATCGCGCCGGCGCTGAAGGCGGGCGAGCGGGTGCTCATCTCCGCCCACGGCAATTCGCTCCGGGCTTTGGTCAAGCACCTGTCGAACATTCCGGACGATGAGATCACCGGCCTCGAAATCCCCACCGGCCAGCCGATCATCTACGAGCTGGACGACAGCCTCGCGGCCCGCGAGCGCTACTATCTGAAGGATCGCTGAGCCCTCCTACGAGGAGGGGACGCGTTCCTCCTTCGCCGCGCGCAGATTATGGTCGGCCCTGCGTATCACGCCGTTGGCGTCGTCGCCGGGAAGGATGGTGGCGACGCCGATCGACACTTCGATGGCGACCACCGCGCCGCCGAGGTCCAGCGGGTCGGCCGTGATGCATCGGACAAGCCGTTCGGCGGTCTCAATCGCGCTGTTATGGTCGAGATGGTCGAGGATGAGGCCGAACTCGTTGCCCCCCACGCGGGCAAGGATGTCCGTCGAACGGATGAGTCCGCTCAAGATCTTCGCTGCGTGGATGAGCGCCGCATCGCCGGCCAGGCGGCCGTGGCGGTCGTTGATCGCCTTCAGGTTATCGAGCTCGATCTGGAGAAGTGCCGCGGGCGTGCCGTGGCGGCTTGTATGGCTAGCCACCCGCCCCAGCTCGGCGAGAAAGCGGCGGCGATTGGGGAGCGGCGTCAGCGTGTCGCAGTCGTCGCGCTGCTCAAGCTCGCCCACCCGCTCGCGCATTTCGGCGAGCGATGCGCGGAGCAGCGCATTCTCGTCGGCCAGCCCGACGGTGCCGTGCACCGAAGACGGTCCTTCCTTGTTGCCGGCATCCGCCATCTCGTCGCCCCATGAGCCGCTGATCTTCCGTCATTCTAGGCTTGGAGCGTTAACAGAGGGTAGGCGCCTCAGCTCGGCAGCTCGATCGTCGGACCCAAGTTGGCCATCACCGCGCGCGCGTCGAAGCTCATCGGATCGTTCGCCCGCGTGCCCCGGAACATGACGATCTCGGCCATCGCCTCATAGCGTTCGATGGTGTCGATATCGACGGTGCTGGTGAAGAAGGGACGGCCGAACCAGGGATTCCATCCCCGCCAGCCATAGGGGCCGTAATAGCGCCAGGAAGGCGCCCAATAGCCAAAGGCTCCGGGCCTGAAGGGATCGGTGCGGACGCGCGTGTCGACGTCGCGGTCGGTGTCGCGCCTGACAATGGTGAAACCGTCATAGCCGTTCTGCACGGTCAGCTCGGCGGCGCGGAAGAGAAGATAGTTCTCGACCCGCTCGCGCGAGGTGAGCTGATTGCCGGAAAAGCTGACGCGGAAACGGTTCTGCTCGATCTGCTGGCTGGCGTAGCCACCGCTCGCACCCGTCCCCCGCGTGCCAAGCGGTTGATAGGGAGTGGGCGTCGCGCACGCGAAAAGCATGAGGGCGGCAAGCGGAGCAAGCCTGATCGAGGATCGGCGCCGGATCGGGGACAGGCGGTGCATGCGAAGCTCCTTTCTAGGCCTTCGATGGACTTATCGAATCAACGCCGGCTGCAGGGACGCCGTTCCGGAAAAACGTTGCGCGAACGAAAAAGGGCGGGATCGCTCCCGCCCTTTCGGCCAATCGGGAAGATCAATCCCACCAGTCGCGACCGTCCCGCCGGAACTCAGGACGCTCCTCGCGGCGTTCGCGGCGATAGTCGCCCCGGCGCTCGCGACGGAACGAGCGCCGGCTGATCTCGCCTTGCCTGTCTCGCCGTCACGGCCTCATCCTGGTTGCCGACCCCAGGCCGAGAGACATTTGCCTAGGCTGCCGTCGTATCGGCCTTGCGGCTTTCGGCCGTTTTGGTCTCCGCCCTCTCCTTCCGCTCGGCGCCTCCGATCGCCGATCGGCCTTCCGTGACCGCAACCGACGCCGTGAGGTCGGAGGGACGATAGAAGATCAGGATCCGACGACGATATTCGGGCGTGAACTCGGGCTCATCACCAGCCTCGAAGCGCGGCGCGACGGCAAGTTCGTCCTTGGAAATGTCGAGGCCGTAGCCGTCCTTTTCCTCGTCATAGTCGAGCAGAGGCCAAGGCAGTGGGAACAGGCTGGCGCCGAAGCCCATCGTGCCGCCGAAGCTCATCACCGCATAGGCGACGCGGCCGGAATATTTGTCGACCATGAAGTTGACGATCGTCCCGAGCCGCTCGCCGTCGCGCCCGACGACCGGCGTGCCTTCGACCTTCTTCGACGAAATGAGGCGGAGATTTTCGTCCGTCTCGAGGCGGAGCTCGAAATCGTCCTCAGCGCGGCCGTGGCGGCGCCGGCCGCTGTTGTACCAGCGGTTGGCGGCATAGGCCGCGCCCGCCACGGCAGCCGCTCCAGCGACACCCGCGACACCCATTCCCACCTTGTTCCAGCTCCAGTGGCCACCTTGCAGGCGCCTCACCTTGGCTTGCTCATATTGGTCGGCGACGTCGGGCTCGGCCGCCTCACACTGGGCCGCGATCGCCTGATGGCGCTTGGCGATGACGTCGAACCGTTCGAGAGTATTGCGGAACTCGGCGGTCCATTCATGGCTGCTTTTGTCCGGCCGGTCGAGGGCGGATAAGGATTTGCGAAGCTCCTTGTGGAGGGTCTTTATGTCGCCGACGGCCGTCTTCGCATCCTCTCTCTTCTTGAGCGGCGTGAAGAATACTTCCTCGATCACCGCGAGGTGGCGGCGGAGCTGAAGGTCGAAAAGGTCGAACTGATTGTCGCGGCCGCCGACATCGGCGCCGTCGCCGCTCCTGGCGATGTCCTCGCCCAGCGAATGGATCTGCTTATGGTCGTGTTCGAGATGGCGGATGATGTCCATTTGGGGCTCCTCTTCGCTGAATGGGCTGAAGGTGAATCAACGGGAAAGGACGGCTCTCGTTCCGGCCGCGAAGGCGGGCCGTGCAGCAGAGGGGACACGCGGCCGTAGCGTGCCGATCTGGCGCCCGGCCTTGCCCCCGACGCGCCGGGCGGTTAGCGTCGCGCCGACCCCTTCGGCTGCCATTGGACCCGCGCCCGTGTTGCATTTCTCCCTTCCGCGTACTCTCGGAGCGGCCTTCGCCGCGGCTACCCTCCTCCTCGCCGCCTGCTCCTCGGAAAAGCAGGCCGACGCGCCGCCGGTGGCGTCCGACGAGCGGATGGTCGCACCGATCCTGACGACCGAGGATGCGAAGGACGTCCACAGCTACGCCCGGCCGGAGATCGCCCGCGTGACCCATGTCGCGCTCGACCTCGTCACCGACTTCGATGCGAAAAGGATCGGCGGCACCGCGACGCTCGACATCCAGGCGGCCGAGGGCGCGCGCGAGATCGTGCTCGACACCAAGGGCCTGGACGTGCGGTCGGTTACCAACGGCCAGGGCCAGATGCTCCCCTGGAAGCTCGGCGCCGCCGACGAGAATCTGGGCGCGCCGCTCACCGTCCAGCTGAATGGCGCCAAACAGATCCGAGTCACCTACCGGAGCGCGCCCGATGCCGCGGCGCTGCAATGGCTGGCGCCCGAGCAGACGTCGGGCAAGAAATATCCGTTCCTGTTCAGCCAGGGCCAGGCGATCCTCAACCGCACGTGGATTCCGACCCAGGACAGCCCCGGCATCCGTCAGACCTGGGAGGCCCGGATCGTCGTGCCGGCTCCCTTGAAGGCGGTGATGAGCGCGCAGAACCTGATGCCCGAAGGCGAGGAAGTGGAAGGTGGCCGCGCGTTCCATTTCAAGATGGACAAGCCGGTCGCGCCCTACCTCATCGCGCTCGCCGTCGGCGACATCGCCTTCCAGTCGCTGGGCCCTCGCACCGGCGTCTATGCCGAGCCATCGATGCTGAAGGCGGCCGCCAACGAGCTCGTCGACACGGAGAAGATGGTCGAGGCGGCCGAACGGCTCTACGGGCCTTATCAGTGGGGGCGCTACGACATGATCGTGCTGCCGCCGGCTTTCCCCTTCGGCGGGATGGAAAATCCGCGGCTCACCTTCCTGACGCCTACCATCCTCGCCGGCGACAAGAGCCTCGTCTCGCTGATCGCGCACGAGCTGGCCCATAGCTGGTCGGGCAATCTCGTCACCAACGCGACCTGGGCGGATTTCTGGCTGAACGAGGGCGTCACCACCTATATCGAGAGCCGGATCATGGAGGAGGTGTACGGCCGCGAACGAGCCGCCCAGCTAATCGAGCTCGGCTGGGAGGAGCTGGAAGCCGCGATCCGGGAGGCGGGCGTCGATTCGCCGTCGACCCGGCTCCATCTCGATCTCGCCGATCGGGATCCCGACGAAGGGATGAGCTCTATCGCCTACGACAAGGGCGCGGCTTTCCTGCGCACCATCGATAGGGCTGTGGGCCGTCAGCGCTTCGACCAGTGGCTGCGCGGCTATTTCGACCGTCACGCCTTCCAGCCGATCACCAGCGCGCTGTTCCTGGCCGATCTGCGCCAGCACCTGATCCAGGGCGACGAGGCGCTGGAGGAAAGGCTTCGGTTGGACGAGTGGGTCTATGAACCCGGGCTTCCGGGCAATGCTGTGGTCGTGCGGTCGGAAAGCTTCCGCGCGGTCGACCAGGCGGCGCAGGGCTTCGCGCTCGGCTCTCCGGCGGCGTCGCTCGCCTTCCCCAAATGGAACTATGCCGAGCGGGTGCGCTTCCTGAACGCCCTGCCGCGCGAGCTTCCCACCGAGCGACTGACAGCCCTCGACACCGCCTTCGGCCTGTCGAAATCGACCAACAGCGAAGTGCTGTTCGCCTGGCTGCAGCTGGCGATCGCCAACCGCTACCAGCCGGCCGTGCCCGCGCTCGAGCGCTTCCTCACCACCCAGGGCCGGCGCAAGTTCGTCGCGCCCCTGTTCGAATCCCTGGTCGCGCAAGGCGAATGGGGCCGCCCGATCGCGACCCGCATCTACGCCAAGGCGCGCCCGGCCTATCATTCGGTCACCACCGGAACGGTCGATCAGATCCTGAGCGAAGAATCGGGCGATGAGGCCGCCGAGGCCGGGGCGGCGAACTGAGCGGCGGGGTCGCCGACCCGGCCCCTTCCTCCGCCAGCCCCTTCCCCACCAGGCGTCAACCGACCCAGCGCGAATGTTACGCAGGCGATCCTATGGAATATTATCACTTAATTTCAATCATTTAGGCAAACGTTACCACGCCCGCCCGGGGCGGTTCGGGCGTCGAAACCCGGGCCGTTCTTAATACTCCATCAAAACTCTGCGGTTAGGACAATCGCTCCCGTCAGCTGGCCCGGATGTCCATGTACAACGCTCCTGTTTCCGCAGATGCATCCGCCGGCGAGTCCGCACCGGCCGAAATGCCGGAAGCGGAGCTTCCCTGCGACGATAGCAACGAGCGTCTGCGACGGGCGCATCTTCACAACGGCCAGGCCGAAGCGACGGCCTTGTTCGCATCCTATTTCGCGCTCGCCGGCGTCGGCGCGGCCTTGCTCGTTGCCTGGGCGATGCTGGACCATGGCGATCTGACGCGCATCATACCGTGGCTGGGCGCCGTCGTCTTCGCCCATTGGTGGACCTACCGCCGCGCGGTGGAGGCCGGCTCGGCGGCCGGAAGCCGCAGCGTTCGGGCCGCGGCAGAATTGCGGCCGGTGGTCGAGGCGGTCTGCCTGGCCGCCATCTGGTCGTCGCTGCCCGTCTATTCCTTCGCCATGAACCCGCCGGGAATCCAGGTCGTCATCGCCGGAGCGATGGGCGCGCTGATCGTCTCGGCGATCGCGCTCACCGCGGTCCCGGCCGCCGCCGTCGCCTGGATCGCGACGATGACCTTGTCGCTCTGCTTCGCTTACTGGTTCGGCAATCCGTCGATCAATCCGAAGCTGGCCATGACCATCGTCGGCTTCGCTTCGATCGCCATATTGGGCATCGCCCGCCTCACCCGCTGGACCTATGGCGCGCTGCAGGAGATGGCCCGTATCCGGACCCAGGCGGAATCGGTCCGGCTGCTGCTTCGGGAATATGAACATCGCGGCGTCGGCTGGCTCTGGCAGGTCGATAGCGAGAACCGCGTGGTCTACATCTCCTCGCGGATGACGGCGCTGCTCGGCCGCTCGACCAGCCAGTTGATCGGCCATTCGCTGCCCGCTTCCCTCGGCGGCAATAGCGCGCTCGGCCGCACCCTGCTCGCGCGCCAGCCCTTCGCCAATCTGGAGATGGAGCTTCGCACCCGCCGCGGCGCGCGCTGGATCAGCCTCGCCGGCGATCCGATCGTCGACATGGCCGGCCAGTTCCAGGGCTTTCGCGGCGTCGGCTCCGACATCACCGAGGTCAGGAAGACGCAAGAGCGCCTCACCAATCTCGCCAACATGGACGTGCTCTCGGGCCTCCCCAATCGCGGCCGCGTCCGCCAGCTGCTCGGCGAGGCGCTGTCGACCGCGCAGGCGACCAATGTCCCCTGCGCGATCCTGTTCCTCGATCTCGACGGCTTCAAGCCGGTCAATGACACGTTCGGCCATCCCAAGGGCGATGCTGTCCTGAAGAGCGTCGCGCAGCGCCTCGTCAAGGAAGTGGGCGATGCCGGCCATGTCGGGCGGATGGGCGGCGACGAATTCGCCATCGTCATCAAGGACGCCCAGGGCCGCAAGGTCATCGAGAATCTCGCCGACCGGCTGATCGCCGCCGTCGCCTGCCCCTATCAGATCGACAAGGTCGAGATCCGGATCGGCGTTTCGATCGGCTGTGCCTTCGGCCCGATCGACGGGCAGAGCGTCGACGACCTCATCCAGAAGGCCGACATCGCCCTTTACCAGGCGAAGAACCAGGGCCGCGGCACCTGCTGCTATTTCAACGCTGAGATGCAGAGCGTCGCCGAGCACAAGCTGAAGATCGAGCAGGACCTCGCCCACGCGATCGGCGCCGGGCAGCTGCGGCTGCTCTACCAGCCGCTGATCAGCGCCGCCGACCAGAGCCTCCTCGGCTTCGAGGCGCTCGTCCGCTGGCACCACCCGACCCGAGGCGTGGTGCCGCCGACCGAATTCATCCCGGTCGCCGAGGAAACCGGCCTGATCATGAATCTCGGCGACTGGGTGCTGGAAGAAGCCTGCCGCGCCGCGGCCTCCTGGCCCGAGCATATCTCGGTCGCGGTCAACCTGTCGGCGCGCCAGCTCGTGCTGCCGGCGCTGCCCGCGACGGTCAGTGGGATCCTGTCGCGCTATCGCATCCAGGCCAACCGGCTGGAGCTGGAGGTGACCGAGAGCGTGTTCCTCGAGGACACCCCCGGGTCATTGGACGTTCTGAAGCGGCTTCGCGCCCTCGGCGTCGGCATCGCGCTCGACGATTTCGGCACCGGCTATTCGTCCTTGGGCTATCTGAACAAGGCCGTCTTCCACAAGCTGAAGATCGACGGCAGCTTCGTCCGCGAGGCCGGAACCAACAAGGAGACGGTGGCGATCATCCAGTCGATCGTCCAGCTCGCCAAGAGCTTCCGCATGACGGTGACCGCCGAAGGGGTCGAGACCGCCGACGACTTCACCCGTATGCGCGATCTCGGCTGCCACCAGATCCAGGGCTATCTGTTCGGCCGCCCGATGGACTTCGAGCGCGCCACCGAGCTGGTCCACGGCACGCAGAAGAAGCTGACCGCTTGATTGTCACGAGACCCCGGCCTTCGCCGGGGTGACGTTCAGGCCCCCTCCAGCGCCTTCGCCTTGGCGATCTTCTCACGCCACACTAGCGGGGCCAGATGGTGGACGCTTTGCCCCTCGCTGTCGACCGCCACGGTCACCGGCATGTCCTGAACCTCGAACTCGTAGATCGCCTCCATTCCGAGGTCCTCGAAGCCGACGACCTTGCTGCCCTTGATCGCGCGGGCGACGAGATAAGCGGCGCCGCCGACGGCCATCAGATAGGCGGAGCGGTGCTCGCGGATGGCATCGATCGCCATGGGGCCGCGCTCGGCCTTGCCGACCATGGCGAGCAGGCCCTGCTCCAGCATCATGCTGGTGAACTTGTCCATGCGGGTGGCGGTGGTGGGGCCGGCCGGGCCAACCACTTCCTCGCCGACCGGATCGACGGGCCCGACATAATAGATGACACGGCCGCGGAACTCGACCGGCAGCGTCTCGCCCCGGTCCAGCATGTCCTTGATCCGCTTGTGCGCGGCGTCGCGGCCGGTCAGCATCTTGCCATTGAGGAGCAGCCGGTCGCCATGCTTCCAGCTCCGCACAACCTCCGGTGTGAGCGTGTCGAGATCGACCCGGATCGCGGCCTGGTCGGGCGTCCAGTTGACGTCGGGCCAGTCCGCAAGGTTCGGCGTCTCCAGATAAGCGGGCCCTGAGCCGTCCAGCGTGAAATGCGCGTGGCGGGTGGCCGCGCAATTGGGGATCATCGCCACCGGCTTGGAGGCCGCGTGGGTCGGCCAGTCGAGGATCTTGACGTCAAGGATGGTCGACAGCCCACCCAGCCCCTGCGCGCCGATGCCGAGCGCGTTCACCTTGTCGAACAGCTCGATCCGCAGCTCCTCGATCTTGCTCTGCGGACCCCGAGCCTTAAGCTGCGCCATATCGATCGCGCCCATCAGGCTTTCCTTGGCGAGCAGCATCGCCTTCTCGGCCGAACCGCCGATACCGATGCCCAGCATGCCGGGCGGACACCAGCCCGCGCCCATCTGCGGCACCATCTCCAGCACCCAGTCGACGATGGAATCGCTGGGGTTCAGCATCTTGAACTTGGACTTGTTCTCGCTGCCCCCACCCTTGGCCGCGACGTCGATCGAGACTTTGCTGCCCGGCACCATCTCGACATGCAGAACGGAGGGCGTGTTATCCTTCGTATTGACCCGCCCGAACGCCGGATCGGCGAGGATCGACGCCCGCAGCGGGTTCTCCGGATGGCGATAGGCTCGCCGCACCCCCTCATCGATCACCTCCTGGAGCGACTTGCCGCTCTCCAGCCGGCAATCCTGCCCCCATTTCACGAACACGGTGACGATGCCCGTATCCTGGCAGATCGGCCGATGCCCCTCGGCGCACATCCGGCTGTTGGTCAAAGTCTGCGCAATCGCATCCTTCGCCGCCGGCGACTGCTCGGCTTCGTAAGCCTCCCCCAACGCCCGGATATAATCCATCGGATGGTAGTAGGAGATGTACTGAAGGGCATCGGCAACACTCTCGACGAGGTGCGCCTCACGGATGATGGTGGTCAACGGGTCTACTTCCCAACTGGTGGATACCGGGACGCTCTATAACCGAAATGCTGTTCTCCGGAACCGCCCTGACTGCGCATCAAGTTAAGATTATCGCCCTTGCTTTGAGCGCAGTCAGCGGGGTGCGGCTGTATAATATCCGAGGCTTAAGGCGTGTGGGTTTCACAACGGAACTGCCGTCATGTCCTTTCTTTTCTCCGGTCTTTCGCTCGATCCTTTCTGTCCCCTTGCCGGCCTCGCCGATGTCGGGCCCGACGGAAGGCGGGCGAGGCGCCTCGTCGCCAATACCGGCTTCGTCTGCCGGGCTGACCGGGCGTGAAGCGGTGGTTTCTGCTGGCGCTCGCCTGCTCGCTTCCCGCACCGGCCCGCGCCGAAGCGCCTGATTGGCATTGGGAGGGACCGATCGCGGCCGGCGGTGAGGTCGAGCTCAATCTGGCGCGCGCGTCCGTGCGGGTCGTCCGGCGGCCCGGACCGGCGAGGATCGAGATTAAGGCGCGTGGCCCGCAAGGCTTGGACGGTGCCTGGCTCCGTCTGGAACAGATCGATCGCGGAGTCCGCGTCACTGACATTTATCCGCCTCACCCGTCCTTCTTCCGGGCCGAGTGCGAAGCGCCGGATGACGGCCGCGGCGATTTCCTTCACAGCAAACTTGTCCTCGACACGCTGCTTTACCTGCCGCCAGGCGTCGAGATTGCCGGTCACGTCATGAGTCGGCGCGAACCGCCGGCCCGCCACGTCGGTCAATCCCGATCCGGCGCGCCGCCCGGGAAGAACGTCCGATAAGGCCGCGCCTCTTCGATGCAGCGCTTGAAGGCGGGGCGGGCCATCAGGCGCTGGCGATAGGCGGCGACATTCGGGAAGCGGCCGTCCATGGGGTGGCTCCAGTCTACGTAGAAGAGGAAAGGGCCGGAGGCGCAGTCGGCGAGGCTGAAATCGCCCGCCGCCCATTCGCGATCCGCCATATGCGTCTCCAGCCAGGCATAGGCCTTGTCGAGCATCGCCCGTGCCTCGGCGACGCCGCGCGGGTCGCGCTCCGCCTCCGGCCGGATCAGGTCGAACACCAGCTTCTGCTGCGGCGTCGAGATGTAATTATCGAAGAAGCGGTCGAGCATCCGCACCTCCAGCCCCGCGTCGGCATCCTCGGGGATCAGCCGCACCGGGCCCGGATGATGGACGTGGAGATATTCGATGATGCTGGTCGCCTCCGGCACGACCCGCTCGCCCTCGCGCAGCACCGGGAAGCGGCCGATCGGCCAGATTTGCGCCAGTTCATCCGAGGCCGCGCTGCCCGGCTCCAGCATCCGGAATTCGAACGGAATGCTGTTCTCGTAAAAGGCCGTGATCGCCTTCTGGCAGTACGACGAGAAGGGGTGGGCGAAGAGCTCGATCGTCATGGGCCTATCTCCGCTTCTGGAGGACGACGTGCATCGCTTTATCGGTCGCGACATGCTCGGTCACCTCAAAGCTCAGCGCATTGAGATCGATCCCGGCAAGAAGAGGCTCGCCGCTCCCAAGCAGGATCGGCGACACCGCCAGATGCATCTCGTCGATGAGATCGGTTTCGAGATATTGCCGGATCGTCGAGACGCCGCCGCCAATCCGGATGTCGCGGCCGCCCGCTGCCTCTCGCGCGCGCTTCAGCGCCTCATGGATGCCGCCGGTCACGAAGTGGAAGGTCGTGCCGCCGTCCATCTCCAGCGGCGGGCGCGCATGGTGGGTGAGGACGAAGACTGGGACATGATAGGGCGGCGTCTCGCCCCACCAGCCGCGCCAGGACTCATCCAGCCAGGCGCCGCGCACCGGCCCGAACATGTTTCGGCCCATGATCCACGCGCCGATATTCTCGAAGCTGCGCCTCGCGAAATCGTCGTCCGCGCCGGTCGTTCCGGGCCTGTCGTTCAGGCCTTGAAAGGTCTTCGTCGGGATCATCCACTCATGAAGAGCCTCGCCGCCCACACCGAGAGGATGCTCGACCCCCTGGTCCGGCCCGGCGCCATAGCCGTCGATCGAGACGGTGAATGCAGCCACTCTGAGCTTCGACATAATCCGCTCCCCATCTGCTTGTGGATTGCAACTGGTTGCGTATTACGTTACTGATTGTATATTGCAAGTGGTTTTTCGGCAGGAGGTTCGTGGGCGTGGTTGAAATGCGGTCGGGATGTCCGATCAATCTTACCCTGGAAGTGCTCGGCGATCGCTGGAGCCTCATCATTCTCCGCGACATGATGTTCGGCAACCGCCGCCATTTCCGCGAGCTGCTGAATCGATCCGAGGAAGGTATCGCCTCCAACATCCTCGCCGACCGTCTGAAACGGCTCACGCGGGACGGCCTCCTCACCCGCGCCGACGATCCCAGCCACAAGCAGAAGGCAATCTACAGCCTCACCGAAAAGGCGATCCAGCTCCTTCCGCTGTTCGTCGTCATGGGCGCCTGGGGCCGCCGCCACCTCCCCGTGACGCACGAGCTGTCGGTCCGCGCCAGGCTGCTCGAAGAGGGCGGGCCGGACATGTGGAACGCCTTCATGGACGAGCTTCGCGCCGCCCATCTCGGGCTCCTTCTGGAGCACGAAGGCCCGACCGTCGCCGAACGCCTCCAGGCCACCTACCAAGCCGCGCTGGCGGCCCGCGGGTAAGGCCCATTTTCTTTTCGTGTCGACACCGACCGTCAGCCCTGGCGGGCCAGTAGGTCGGCGAAACGCCGCAGGTACAGCGGCCAGCCCTGGTCGCCGCCAACGCCGTCGCGTACGCTTTCCCAGCCTTCGCCATGGCGTTCCAGGTTCCGGTGCTCGATCTCGACGCGGGTCCGTTTCGGCGTCTCGGCGGTGAACCACACTTCCCACTCGCTGGTCTTGTCCGGATCGGTTTCGACCCGCCATTGCGGTGTGATGTTCCAGCTCAGGAGCACCCGGTTGGGCGGGTCGTAGGCCAGCACGCGTGCCCAGCGGCACTCGCCGCCGTCGACGCCGCGGTCATAAAGATGACCACCGACCCGCGGCTCGAACACCGTCTCGGCGATCGGGGCGCCGAGCAGGTTGTGCTCGGCGGGTTTGAAGCGGCCGAAATCCTCCGTGAAGACCTTGAATGCGTGCTCGATCGGCGCGTCGACCACGATGGAGTGTTTCACGGACGTGTCTGCGGCATGGGTGCTCATTGGGGCTCCTCCGGTAGTTGCTCGACGGCCGCCTTGTAGGCCGTCAGCGTCTTGCTCCAGAACAGGTCGAGCTCGGCGCGAAGGCCCGCCAGCCCCGCGGGATCGACCCGGTAAATGCGTTGCTTGCCGGCCGGCGTGTCGGTCACGAACCCGGCCTCCTTAAGGACTTTCAGGTGCTGCGAAACCGCCGGCCGGCTGACCGGCAAGGCCCGAGCCAGCTCACCAACCGAGGACGGATGCTCGACCAGCTGCTCGAAGATCGCGCGGCGGGTCGGGTCGGCAAGGGCGGTCCATCCACTTATCATGTAAGCCATCACTAACGTGTAAGGCAACACTTACGCGTTGTCAACCTTGTATCGCGGTCCTTTCCGCGCCCCGATCCAAGGTCCCTCCCGAGCCCCGTCAGCCTTGTCAGCGGGGAACGGCGGAAATCCGCCAATGCGACGAAATGAGTGATTAAAATTTGCCGAACGCCCTTGCATCCGATTCCAGTTGAGGCACAATGGCTAGTGGCGCAACCAAGGGGGTGACGCTAGACGTTGTAGGCGCTGGCCGCGATCACCATATTCGTGGGAGTGGCTTTTCGTGCCCTGTGGATATCGGGGACAAGCTGAAAATAGCGCCCCGCCCCCATGGAAAAGCGCCTAAGCTGGCGTTAATTCGCTGGTGAACGGAACAAGAACAGGGGATAATGCGATGGACCTTTCAGGCGGCAGCGAAGTGGGAACGAACGACATGGCCACAACCCTCGATGCGGCGCCGAAGGCGAGAGACGCGAAGGCACCCAAAAAGGCGGCGGAAGACTCGAAGAGCGTGAAGCCGCTCCCCTATCCGGTCGAGGTCGATCACGGCCGCGACGAGCTCCTGACCGAGTTCGGCAAGGAGACGCTGAAGGACCGTTACCTGCTCCCCGGAGAATCGTACCAGGACCTCTTCGTTCGCGTCGCCTCGGCCTATGCCGACGACGCCGCGCACGCCCAGCGGCTCTATGACTATATCTCGAAGCTCTGGTTCATGCCGGCGACGCCCGTGCTGTCGAATGGCGGCACCGGTCGCGGCCTTCCCATCTCCTGCTATCTGAACTCCGTCTCCGACAGCCTGGAGGGCATCGTCGGCACCTGGAACGAGAATGTGTGGCTCGCCTCGCGCGGCGGCGGCATCGGCACCTATTGGGGCGGCGTGCGCGGCATCGGCGAGCCGGTCGGCCTCAACGGCAAGACCAGCGGCATCATCCCCTTCGTCCGCGTGATGGACTCGCTCACCCTCGCGATCAGCCAGGGCTCGCTCCGCCGCGGCTCGGCCGCCTGCTATCTCGACATCTCGCATCCCGAGATCGAGGAGTTCCTCGAAATCCGCAAACCCTCGGGCGACTTCAACCGCAAGGCCTTGAACCTCCACCACGGCGTCTTGGTCACCGACGCCTTCATGGAGGCGGTGCGCGAGGGCGCCGAATGGGATCTGAAATCGCCCAAGGACGACAGCGTCCGGGCCACCGTCGACGCCCGCGCCCTCTTCCAGAAGCTGGTCGAGACGCGCCTCGCCACTGGTGAGCCCTACATCATCTTCATCGACCAGGTGAACCGGTCGATGCCCAAGCACCACCGCGACCTGGGCCTCAAGGTCACGACCTCGAACCTCTGCTCCGAGATCACCCTTCCCACCGGCAAGGACCATCTCGGCGCCGACCGCACCGCCGTCTGCTGCCTCTCCAGCCTCAACCTCGAGACCTGGGACGAGTGGAACGGCGACAAGGTCTTCATCGAGGACGTCATGCGCTTCCTCGACAACGTGCTCTCCGACTATATCGAGCGCGCGCCCGAAGAGATGGCCCGCGCCAAATATTCGGCCTCCCGCGAGCGCTCGGTCGGCCTCGGTGTCATGGGCTTCCACTCCTTTCTCCAGGCGCGCAACATCGCCTTCGAGGGGGCGATGGCGAAATCGTGGAACCTCAAGGTCTTCAAGCACATCGCCGCCCAGGCGCAGGAAGCGTCGATGCAGCTCGCGGTCGAGCGCGGGCCCTGCCCCGACGCCGCCGACCAGGGCGTGATGGAGCGCTTTTCCTGCAAGATGGCGATCGCGCCGACCGCGTCGATCAGCATCATCTGCGGCGGCACCTCTGCCTGCATCGAGCCGATCCCGGCCAACATCTACACCCACAAGACGCTGTCGGGCTCCTTCATCGTCAAGAACCCGCACCTCGAAAAGCTGCTCAAGGAAAAGTCCAAGGACAGCAACGCGGTGTGGAACTCGATCCTGGAGAAGGGCGGCTCGGTCCAGCATCTCGATTTCCTGACCCCGGAGGAAAAGGACACCTTCAAGACCAGCTTCGAGATCGACCAGCGCTGGCTCCTCGAGCTCGCCGCCGATCGCACGCCCTTCATCGACCAGGCGACCTCGCTCAATCTCTTCATCCCCGCCGACGTCGACAAGTGGGACCTCTTGATGCTCCACTTCCGCGCCTGGGAGCTCGGCATCAAGTCGCTCTATTACCTGCGCTCCAAGTCCGTCCAGCGCGCCGGCTTCGCGGGCGGCGTCGAGGCCGACAATACGCCGGACCTGAAGCAGATTGAGCTCCAGTCGACGGATTACGACGAGTGTCTAGCGTGCCAATGATGAGCTCTCGTCCCCCGGCGAAAGCCGGGGCCCAGCGGAAAGCTGTGGCAGATGCGGGCAAGTCCGACTGGACCCCGGCTTTCGCCGGGGAACGGCCTCGGGCACTGATCTCTCTCGCCGCGCTAACCCTCCTCGCCGCCTGCGCGACGCAGGTCTCGGCGGGCGTCGAGGCGGGCTCGCCGGGCTTCCTCTACGGCCTCTGGCACGGCTTCATCTTCCCGGTCGCCTGGATCCTGTCGCTCTTCATGCCGGACGTCGCCGTCTATGCGGTGCCGAACAATGGCGGGTGGTACGACTTCGGCTATTTCATCGGCGTCGTCTTTTTGGGCGTCGGCGCGAGGAAGAGCCACATCGTCTACCGCGACCGCATCGTGAGGGTGCGGTGACGCGAAGCCAACGGCCCCTTTTCCCCGTCACCCCGGCGAAGGCCGGGGTCCAGACGGAATCCGACCAGCGCGGTGGCGCGGACAGCACAGCTTGGATCCCAGCCTTCGCTGGGATGACGAATTAGACGGAGACGTAAGATGCCCCTTCTCGAAGCCCGCAAGCAGTACAAGCCCTTCGAATACCCCTGGGCGTTCGATTTCTGGAAGCGCCAGCAGCAGATCCACTGGATGCCGGAAGAGGTGCCGCTCGGCGAGGATTGCCGCGACTGGGCGCAGAAGCTCACCGATCACGAGCGCAACCTCCTCACCCAGATCTTCCGCTTCTTCACCCAGGCCGACATCGAGGTGCAGGATTGCTACCACGAGAAGTACGGCCGCGTGTTCAAGCCGACCGAGATCAAGATGATGCTCGCCGCCTTCTCCAACATGGAGACGGTCCACATCGCCGCCTACAGCCACCTTCTCGACACGATCGGCATGCCCGAGAGCGAATACGGCATGTTCCTCCAGTATAAGGAGATGAAGGACAAGCACGACTATCTCGCCACCTTCGGCGTCGACAACGACGAGGACATCGCCCGCACATTGGCCATGTTCGGCGGCTTCACCGAGGGCTTGCAGCTCTTCGCCAGCTTCGCGATGCTGATGAACTTCCCGCGCTTCAACAAGATGAAGGGCATGGGCCAGATCATCAGCTGGTCGGTGCGCGACGAGAGCCTCCATTGCGAGGGCATCACCAAGCTGTTCCACGCCTTCGTCAAGGAGCGTGACTGCATGACCAAGGCGGTGCGCGAGGACATCATGGACGTCTGCCAGAAGACGGTCCGCCTCGAGGACGCCTTCATCGATCTCGCGTTCGAGCAGGGCCCCGTCCCCGGCATGACGCCCAAGGAGATCAAGAAGTATATCCGCTACATCGCCGACTGGCGCCTCGGCCAGCTCGGCCTCACGCCCATCTACATGGTCGACGACCACCCGCTGCCCTGGCTGGCGCCGCTCCTCAACGGCGTCGAGCACGCCAATTTCTTCGAAACTCGCGCGACCGAATACAGCAAGGCCGCGACCCGCGGGAACTGGGGCGAGGTCTGGGACAATTTCGACCGGCGCAAGAAGGCCAAGGCGAACGACACCGTCGAGGAAGAAGGCGGCGACGACATGTTCACGCGGGCTGGGGTGGCGGCGGAGTAGCTGGGAGGACTCGGGACGTTGGAGGCTGACTGGTAACGGTGCGTAACAACACCGTCCTAGTGCTTGGCGCAGGCTCAAGTTTTGGATTTGGGCTGCCGCTCGGATCAGGTCTGCGGAAGATTATCGCAGATGATCTAAACATCATGTTTGATGATTGCGGATCACGCCTCGAGAGCGGTAGCGGCGAGATCGTAGAGGCACTTCGCGTACTCATTCGGACGAACGATGGGGCAGGAAGCGACATAAACTCGCACAGACAAGCAGCAGTTCAAATCGCCCTTTTATGCCTCTACGGCGACGTAGTTCTAATGTAACAGCTGCCTGCCACATAAATCGCGATAGACCGCCGCAGCCTTTCGGCTGCGGCGGAGCCCTCAGTGCCAGGTGGTCGGCGTCGCCGCCTCCGGCTTTGCGACAATCTGCCACGGGTCGCGGTACAGGATCGTGCCC
This sequence comes from Allosphingosinicella sp., assembly GCF_036570505.1. Taxonomy (GTDB): domain Bacteria; phylum Pseudomonadota; class Alphaproteobacteria; order Sphingomonadales; family Sphingomonadaceae; genus Allosphingosinicella. The sequence goes on from NZ_DATCYB010000114.1 coordinate 50,358, forward strand.
GGGCGGCGCGTCGCGACCTTGCGGGTCGGCACGCCCGCCTCGCCGATCAGCGCCGCCAGCGCGAATGCACGGGCGATCATCTCGCACGCGTCGTCCACGAACCAGCATATGCCGTCGGGCAGCCAGCGGCCGCGCGACTTCACCCAGAAGCGCGACGGCACTGGCAGGTTCTGCTCGAACCACTCGATCTCGGTCCACAGCGCCGCACGCAACACGGCCGGCACCTCCGCGTCGCGCGCGCAGGCATAGGCCGGGCCGAACAGGCCACAGTCGGTGCCGCGCGGCAAACGCCACCACGGCGTGATGAAACGAACGTACATGATGATCCTCCCGCCGGACCGGCCCGGCTGGATGCTGGTTTCAGCGATTGGCGAAGGTGCGGACCGGGGCGGGCTCAGTCGCGCCAATAGTCCTTGCGCTCCCGGCCGTCGAAACCGGCCGGTGCTAAGGCAGCAGCGCTTGAAAGCTCTTTCCGGAGCCGCACGAGCAGGGGTCGCGCCGGCCGAGTTTTTCGACCAGCTCCTTTTCTCCGCCGCGCACGAAGCGCAGACCGCGCTTCACCCGTGTTTCGGACGGGAAGCCCTTACGACGCTTGGAGGTGACCTCGAAAGCAAGGGAGGTCGTCATGGTCGATGCGTGGCATTGTCGGCCTCCTCTTATCGGGCACGGAATTGCGCGGGACGGGGCCCCTACTCCCGCAGGACGGGGAAGTAAAGTCCGTTTCGCTCCCGTCGCGACTTTCCCGATCCGCCCAGGCGCGATCAGTGCAGCAAAAAGCGATCTGATGTAGGGGGACATTTGCGCGATAGAAAAGGAAGGCTGATGGACATGTCAGGCGGCTGCCTTTGCGGAGCGATCCGTTACCGAGTGACGGCCCCGCCGCAATCGACTTCGCTCTGCCACTGCGAATCTTGCCGGCGCGCGACCGGGGGGCCGTCGCTCGCTTGGGCGATCTTTGCGGAGGACAAGGTCGAGATCGTCGCCGGCGAACTTGCGGTGTACGAATCCTCGCCGGGCATCGAGCGCGGCTTTTGCGCGCGCTGCGGGACGTCGCTCACCTACGCCCGCGCCAACCGTCCCGGCCTGTTCGACGTCACCACCGCCTCATTGGACGATCCCGAATCCTGCCCGCCCACGATGGAGATCTGGACCGAAGAGCGCCTGTCCTGGGAAGCCGCCAATCCCGCTTTGCCGCAATTCGCTCGGTTCAGCACCCCGACGGAAAGCTGAGAGGCCAGCGCACCGCCTCTACGAACCGGGCATTGTCCGCCATGCCGACGTGGTGCGCTTCACGGTCGCCGGCACATGGTCGAAGCGGTCGTAGCGCGAAGGTGGAAGTCACGAAGAAGAGGCGCGGAATGTTGAACCCCAGCGCCTCCAAAGCCGGCAACGGGCCGATCAGATCGTCGTGCGGCTGACCGCCGGCGCCGGCGCCACTTCCGCCGCGCCATCGCAGTCGCCCGACGTGCGGGTGACGACATTGGGCTCGGCGTCGCCCGCCGCCCGCGCCATCTGGACGGTGCGGGTGCAGCCGCCCTGAGTGACGCTGCGCGAGACGAATCTGTAGCTTCCGCCCGGCAGGCTTCCGTCGCTGGCGAGCCTGAGGCCCGGCGCGCCGTCCAGCGCGATCGTCGGGACGGCCGCCATCAGCCGCATCATCGCGGCCATTCGCTGGTTCATCTCGGCCGCTATCCGCCGGAAGGTGGCGAACGGCGCCCTGTCGACGCGGTAAGCGCTCATAGGCACGAACCAGCGTAGCGTCGGCGCCTCGGCGATCACTACGCGCGGCGGCGCGTCGCCTCGATAATGGATGTGCGCCACCGAACCGTCCGGCAGGCTGACGTTCATGACGTTGAGGCGCGCGGCGCCGGGCGCCGCCACCGCGGTTCCGGCCAGCACCAGCGAGACCAGGCCGGCCAGAACGGCCTTTCGCTTTAATGGCATATGTCTCCTCCACTCTGAGTTACCACTGAAAGGGCAGGAGGGGTCGGAGAGCCCCCCTCCGCCAAGCCGCCCCGCGAAGGAGCGGCACGACAAAACTATTCAATCCTGAAAGCGGGTCAACCCCTTGGGTGGGCACCAGCGCCGCGCCCGCCTGCGTCTAACGCACCGCCTTCACGAACCGGGCGTTATCGACCATGCCAAGCCGGGTGATTCCCGCGCGCTTCACGATCGCCAGCACATGGTCGAAGCGGTCGTAGGGCGTCGCGCCCTCCGCGCGGAGGTGAAGGTCGCTCGCCGGATAGGCGGCGATGGGGGCGAGTAGCGCCGGCAGCTCCGCCTGGCTCACCGCTCGTCCGTCGAGAGCGATGGCTCCGCCCGCGTCCAACTCCAGCCGATGCACGACGCGCTCGCTCGTCGTCGGCGGCCCCTGCGGAAGGTCCAGCGGCACCTTGTGGGTCGTGACCGGGATCGTCACGATGAACATGATGAGCAGCACCAGCATGACGTCGATCAGCGGCGTCGTGTTGAGATCGTGGATCGGCGCCTCTCCGGCTCCGGCAAAGGGCGGGATCGTGCGCTTTTTCATCAGGCCCTCCTGTCATGTTATAGGATAACATAACTGAAAGCGTGCGCGCCCTCAATGGGTTCAAAAACCATTTTCCTACAGCCGGTCTTCTGTGTCAGCGTGCGTCGGCAGGCTCCGGCCCGGCATGGCGACTCATTCAGTGCATCGCTGTGCGAGAGGAAAAAAACCGCGACATCGTGAACTTCGTGAACTTTGCGCCCGCTGTGCGTGATGGCGACATGGCCCCTTTCCACTCAGCTTTTCCCGAACCGTGGGTGAACGTTCCGTAGCCGAACGGTTCAGGAAAGAGCGCGTATCACGGCTTCTTCCGGGTAAACGCCCGCCCGTCGCGGGCGCGAGAAGAGGAGAGTGTGAGTATGCGTATCCTTGTTTTGGCCGCTTCCCTGGCCGCCGTCGCACTTCCGGCCACCGCCGCCAGCGCGCAGAGCTGGGGCGACTATCGCGAATATCAGCGCGAGGTCCGCCAGGA
>NZ_DATCYB010000115.1:0-14052 GCF_036570505.1 Allosphingosinicella sp.
GGCGAGCGCGCTCGACGGCGCCCGCACCGTCACCGAATATCGCGCCACCGGCCTCGCCCCCGAGCGGATGACGCCGCAGCGGGCGCAGGCGCTGGAGCGGATCGGCGATCGCCAGGGGCTGGTGCGCGAGCTGGCGCTGGCGGCGGACGTGTCCGACGGCGTCATCCGGGGACTGGTCAAGGCCGGCGCGGTCGAGGCGGTCGAGGTCTCGGTCGACGATCCCTTCCCGGTTCCTGATCCCGACCATCGGCCGCCGCTGCTGGAAGCCGCGCAGCAGGAAGCCGCGCGGCAATTCATTGATGCCGTGGATGCCCGAGAGTTCGCGCCCTTCCTCCTCGACGGAGTCACGGGATCGGGGAAGACCGAGGTCTATTTCGAGGCGGTCGCCGAGGCCGTGCGCGAGGGCCGCCAGACCCTTGTCCTGCTTCCGGAAATCGCCCTCACGGAACCGTTCCTGAAGCGCTTCGCCGCGCGATTCGGCTGCGAGCCCGTCGCCTGGCATTCGGGCCTGCGCCAATCCCAGCGCCGCCGCGCCTGGCGCGCCATCGCCACGGGCGAGGCGCTGGTCGTCGTCGGCGCCCGCTCAGCCCTGTTCCTGCCCTATCGCAACCTTGGTCTGATCGTCGTCGACGAGGCCCACGAAACCAGCTTCAAGCAGGAGGACGGCGTTCAATATCACGCCCGCGACGTCGCTGTGATGCGATCCAAGCTGGAGCGGGTCCCGGCCATCCTCGCCTCCGCCACGCCCGCCATCGAGACGCGGCAGATGGCCGAGATCGGCGTCTATGCGGAGGTGAAGCTCCCTGATCGCTATGGGGTAGCGGAGATGCCCGACATCGCCGCCATCGACCTCCTCGCCGACCCGCCTCCGCGCGGCCGGTGGCTGGCGCCGACCCTGGTCCGCGAGATCGAGACCAATCTGGCGCGCGGCGAGCAGACCCTGCTCTTTCTCAACCGCCGCGGCTATGCCCCCCTCACCCTCTGCCGCCATTGCGGGCATCGCTTCCAATGCCCAAATTGCACGGCCTGGATGGTCGAGCATCGTCTGGTCTCCCGCCTCGCCTGCCACCATTGCGGCCACGTCATGCCGCCGCCGCGCGCCTGCCCCGAGTGCAAGGAGGAGGACAGCCTGGTTCCCGTCGGTCCCGGCGTCGAGCGGATCGCCGACGAGGTGAAGGCTTTGTTCCCAGACGCCCGCACCGCCATCGTCACCTCCGACACCATCTGGTCCCCCGCCAAGGCCGCCGAGTTCGTCGGGAGGATGGAGGCGGGCGACATCGATATCGTCATCGGCACCCAGCTAGTCACCAAGGGCTACCACTTCCCCAACCTCACTTTGGTGGGGGTCGTCGACGCCGATCTCGGCCTCTCCGGCGGCGATCTTCGCGCTGCCGAGCGCAGCTTCCAGCAGATCATGCAGGTTTCCGGCCGCGCCGGCAGGGGTGAGAAGCCGGGCCGCGTCTTCGTCCAGACCCGCGAGCCCGCCGCTCCCGTCATCAGCGCTCTCGTCAGCGGCGACGCCGAAGGCTTCTATGCCGCCGAGACGGAAGCCCGCCGCGACGCCGCCATGCCTCCGTTCGGCCGCCTGGCCGGCATCATCATCTCGTCGGAGGACCTGGCCGAAACCACCGAAACCGCCCGCCTCATCGGCCGCACCGCGCCCAAGGTCGAGCAGATGGCCGTCTTCGGCCCCGCCCCCGCTCCCCTCGCCATGCTCCGCGGCCGCCATCGCCAGCGCCTCCTCGTCCATGCCGCCCGCAGCCTCGACGTGCAGGACGTGATCCGCGACTGGCTCGGCAAGCTGGAGTGGCCCCGCGGCGTGCGCGTGGCGGTGGACGTCGATCCCTATAGTTTTCTCTAAACCAGGACAGTTGCGTCGATCGGGTCCCGGCTGCTAGGCTAGGAGGCTGCGAAACAAGCGGTTCCTGCTTCGCGCGGGACAGGGGCGATCGATGCGTCTTTGGCCGATCTTTCTGGCGATCCTGGCTTGGGCCAGCCCAGCCGCCGCGGAGTGGCGCCAGGCGCAATCCAGTCATTTCATCATCTATTCGAAGGACAGCGAAGAAGCGCTGAGACAGTTCGCTACCCGTCTCGAGCGTTTCGAAGGGGCGATGCGGGCGATCCATGGCTTGCCCGACCTCGATCCCGGCCCTGCTAACCGGATCACGATCTATGCTGTCGACGATGCGGACGCCGTTCGGCGCCTGGGACGGATGGGGGGAGGCCTGATGGGCTTCTACGTCCCGCGAGCGGGTGGCTCCGTGGCCTTCGTTCCTCGCAGCATCGGCGATTCCTATCAGAATATGAGCGCCCAGTCGGTCCTGCTCCACGAATATGCCCACCATTTTCTCTACCAGAACCACCCCGCGGCCTATCCGGCCTGGTTCGTGGAGGGTTCGGCGGAATTCTATTCCACCGCCCGTTTCGACGAGGATGGCAGCGTCACTTTCGGAACGCCTCCAAAGCATCGGGCCTTGGAGCTTTTCGTCCGGAGCAGTTCGCTGACCCTGACGGAAATGCTCGGCAAGCTGCCGTCCCAGCTGAGCAGCCTGGAAGTCGAGCGCCTGTACGGAAAGGCATGGCTCCTCACTCATTATCTTCGGCTCGAGCGGAAGGGACAGTTGGCCCTGTATCTGCGGGCGATCAATCGGGGAAAGTCGAGCCTCGAAGCCGCCAGGCTGGTTTTCGGAAACCTCCGTGCGGTGGAAAGCGCGCTTCGTAAATACAAGAAGCGCGACCAGTTGGCCGGGCTCCGTGTCGATCCGGCGATGATCGACGTGGGAGAGATAGAAATCCGCGCGCTGGACTCGGGCGAAGCGGCGATGATGGGCGTTCGCATGGTGTCGCGTCGCGGCGTCACCGAAAAGGTCGCGAGGGAACTGGTGCCCGACGCCCGCCGCGTCGCTGCTCCCTATCCTCACCATCCGGTCGTGCAGGCCTGGCTTGCCGAGATTGAATTTGACGCCGAAAACTTCGCTGCGGCGGAGGCTGCGGCGGACAGGGCGATCGCCGCCGATCCGAAAGAGATAGCGGCCTGGATCTACAAGGGCCGCGCCCAGATCGCGGCGGCCGTGACGGCCAATTCGGCGGACCCGTCCGTCTGGAGTGAAGCGCGAAGATCGCTGGCGACCGCCAATCACCTCGATCCCGATCATCCGGGGCCTCTCATCCTCTTTTATGAGAGCTTTGGCGAGCAAGGCATCGATCCGACCGCAAATGCCGTAACCGGTCTAAGATACGCCTATGTTCTGGCCCCTTACGACCGGACCTTGCGGCGTCTCCTGGCCAGTCAGCTGCTGGTGCAGGGCGATGCGGCCGAAGCCCGGGCCGTGCTGTCGGCGATAGCGTACGATCCCCATGAGGGCGAAGCCGGCGAAGCCGCTGCGCAGGTGATGCGAAAGATCGACGCCGGCGACATGGAGGCGGCGCTGAAGATCTGGCGGGCCGCCGAGGCATCCAGAGAAGACGCCTGACGCTTACCGCGCTGGCTAGCCCAACCGATCGACCCGCGCCGCGAAGCAGCCGCGCCGGGCGTTATGGACGTGGAGGTAGGCGGCGCCATCGCCGAGCATTCGCTCGATCAACGGCTCCAGCTCCGAACCGTCGATGCAATCAGCATCTATCATCATGTCTCCGCCGTCGAAGGCGCGCACCGACAGCAGACGACCGCTGAGCAGCGGGGGCACTTCGTTCTCGAACGCGGCTTCCGATCGCGCCGCTTCGCGGACGAAGATGGCGTGGCTGGAGCGGTAGGGCGTCGCCGCCGCCTGGTGCTCGTAATTGAGGAGAAGCAGCGTTTCGCCGGGCTCGGCGTCCTCCAATGTGACTCGACAGGGAAAGCCCGGCTTACTGTCAGCCGTCACACGAAGGACATTGCGCGCCTTCAGCGCCTCGTCGTCGAGCCCGAACAGCGGCTCGAAGTCGGCAAGCGGCAGGCCGCTGACGCGGTAGCCCATTATCGCGATCCTTCCCTCGCCAGAAGCTTCTCCTTGCGCTCCAGCCCGTAAGCGTAGCCGCCAAGTGCGCCGCCAGTGCGGATGACGCGGTGACAGGGGATGAGCACGGCGACATTGTTGGCGCCATTGGCTGAGCCCGCCGCCCGCACCGCGCCCGGCTTGCCGACCGCCGCGGCGATCTGGGCGTAGGTTCGCGTCTCGCCCGGCGGTATGCGCTGGAGCTCCCGCCACACCGCCTGCTGGAAGGCCGTGCCGCGCACGTCGAGCGGCAGGTCATGCGGTTTCTCCGGCGCGTTCACCGCCGCCACCGTCCGCCGGACGAGATCGGCCATCGCCGCACCGCCCTGCTCAATCGTGGCCATCGGGAAACGGCGACGAAGCTCCGCCTCGCCCTCGTCGAAGGACAGCCGGCAAATGCCCTTATCCGTCGCCGCAACGAGCATAGTGCCGAGATCCGTCTCCGCGGTCGCCCAGCGGATCGTCTCGCCCCGTCCGCCGTCTCGCCAGGCCGATGGGGTCATGCCCAACCGCTGCTTGGCGTCCGCATAGAAGCGGCCCGGCCCGGAATAGCCGGCGTCATAGATGGCGTCCGTAACACGGCCGTTGGTCTCAAGGCTGGTCGTCATGGTCTGTGCTCTCTTTCCGCGCGCATATTCCGCCGGAGTGACCCCGGTCGCGCGCTTGAACAGTCGGTGGAAATGATGGGGCGAATAGCCGGCCGCGGCGGCCAGCTCGTCGAGCGAAGGCGGAGTTTCCGCCTGCTCCAGCAGCCGGTACACCCGATCGAGCGCCGCCGCTTCACGAGTCACCTCGTCCGGTCTACAGCGAAGGCACGCCCGAAGACCCGCCTCCGCCGCCTCCGCTCCGCTGGCGAAGAAGCGGACATTCTCTCGGCGAGGATGCCGCGCGGCGCAGCTCGGCCGGCAATAGATCCCGGTGGTGAGGACGCCGGTGACGAACGTCCCGTCGGCCGTCCGATCCCGCGCCATCACGGCACTCCAGGCGGCCTCTTCGTCGATGAGTTTCTGCGGTTTCATGAGGCTTATATATGCCTCCTCAAGAGCCGCTACACCCCGAAGCTTGCTGTCAAAGCGCATCCGTCATCCCGGCGAAAGCCGGGACCGAAGAACTCGGCGGAATGCAGGGATGGCGCTGGCGTTCACTACTCCCACTCTTATGTTCTTGGGTCCCGGCTTCCGCCGGGATCACTACAAGCAAACGCCCGTCTTGCATCCGCAAATGACCCCTGCTACGGCCCGCGCGACCCATCTGGGGGCTCCTCGTGAGGCCCCCTTTTCGCATGGGGCGACATCCGATCTGGGAGTTTAGGGGCGCGTGGAGAATTCCGGCGGCATACAGGCAAGTTTGGCGGGGCGCTATGCGACCGCCCTGTTCGAGCTCGCCCGTGACGAAAAGCAGCTTCAGGCGGTCGGCGGCAGTCTCGCCGCGCTGAAGGCGGCGCTAGCCGAATCGGAGAATTTCCGCCGGCTGACGACCAGCCCGCTCATCTCACGCGACGAGGCGGTGAAGGCCGTTGGCGCGACCGCGAGCGCCATGAAACTCGATCCCATCACGGCGAACTTTCTCGGCGTGCTCGCCCAGAACCGCCGTCTGGGGCAGCTCGGCAACGTCATCCGCGCCTTCAACCTGCTGGCCGCCGCCCATCGCGGCGAGACCACGGCGGAAGTGACCTCGGCCCATCCGCTCAGCGACGACCAGGTCGCCGCGCTCAAGAAGAATCTCAAATCCCGTCTCGGCCGCGACGTCGCGGTCGATCTCACCGTCGAGCCCGCCATATTGGGCGGCCTCGTCGTCAAGATCGGCAGCCAGATGATCGACGGCTCCATCCGCACCAAACTCAATACCCTCGCGCAGGCGATGAAAGGCTGAAAATGGACATCCGCGCCGCTGAAATTTCCAAGGTCATCCGCGACCAGATCGCCAGCTTCGGCACCGAGGCCCAGGTCTCCGAGGTCGGTACCGTGCTGTCGGTCGGGGACGGCATCGCCCGCATCCACGGCCTCGACAATGTCCAGGCCGGCGAAATGATCGAATTCGCCAACGGGGTGAAGGGCATGGCCCTGAACCTGGAGGCCGACAATGTCGGCGCCGTCATCTTCGGGTCGGACGCCGAGATCGGCGAGGGCGACACCGTCAAGCGGACCGGCACCATAGTCGACGTCCCCGTCGGCAAGGGCCTGCTCGGCCGCGTCGTCGACGGCCTCGGCAATCCGATCGACGGCAAGGGCCCGATCGAGGGCGCCGAGCTCCCGGAAAATCGCCGTCGCGTCGAAACAAAGGCGCCGGGCATCATCCCGAGGAAGTCGGTGCACGAGCCGGTCCAGACCGGCCTCAAGGCCCTGGATGCGCTCGTCCCCGTCGGCCGCGGCCAGCGCGAGCTGATCATCGGCGACCGCCAGACCGGCAAGACCGCCGTCGCCCTCGACACCTTCATCAACCAGAAGACGGTGAACGAAGGCGACGATGAATCGAAGAAGCTCTACTGCATCTACGTCGCCATCGGCCAGAAGCGCTCGACCGTCGCCCAGATCGTCCGCGCGCTCGAAGAGAATGGCGCGATGGAATATTCCATCGTCGTCGCCGCCACCGCGTCCGAGCCGGCGCCGCTCCAGTTCCTGGCGCCCTATACCGGCTGCACGATGGGCGAATATTTCCGCGACAACGGCATGCACGCCGTCATCGTCTATGACGATTTGTCCAAGCAGGCCGTCGCCTATCGCCAGATGTCTCTGCTGCTCCGCCGTCCGCCGGGCCGCGAAGCCTATCCGGGCGACGTCTTCTATCTCCACAGTCGCCTGCTCGAGCGCGCCGCCAAGATGAACGAGGACAATGGCGCCGGCTCGCTGACTGCCCTGCCGATCATCGAAACCCAGGCGGGCGACGTGTCGGCCTATATCCCGACCAACGTCATCTCGATCACCGACGGCCAGATCTTCCTGGAGACGGAATTGTTCTACCAGGGCATCCGCCCGGCCATCAACGTCGGCCTCTCGGTCAGCCGCGTCGGCTCGGCCGCGCAGACCAAGGCGATGAAGAAGGTCGCCGGCTCGATCAAGCTGGAGCTGGCCCAATATCGCGAAATGGCCGCCTTCGCCCAGTTCGGCTCGGACCTCGACGCCTCGACCCAGAAGCTGCTCAACCGCGGTGCGCGTTTGACGGAACTGCTGAAGCAGCCGCAGTTCAACCCGATGCCGATGGAAGAGCAGGTCGTCTCCATCTTCGCCGGTGTGAACGGCTTCCTCGACACCGTGCCGGTGAACGCCGTCACCCGCTTCGAAAGCGGGCTCTTGAGCCACGTCCGCAACGATCATGCCGACGTGCTCACCACCATCCGCGACACCAAGACGCTCGACGATGCTACCAGCGACAAGCTCAAGAGCATCATCGGCGATTTCGTGAAGACGTTCGCTTGATTGTTCCCCGGCGAAGGCCGGGGCCCAGACTGGATACCGGCCTTCGCCGGTAAACGAGAGAGACTAAATGGCCAGCCTCAAGGCACTCAAAGGGCGGATCGCCTCGGTCAAGTCGACCCAGAAGATCACCAAGGCGATGAAGATGGTCGCCGCGGCCAAGCTGCGCCGGGCGCAGCAGGCCGCGGAGGCCGGACGCCCCTATGCCTCGCGCCTCGAAGCGGTGATGACAAGCCTCGCCTCGAAGGTGACGATCGGCCCCGAGAGCCCGAAGCTGCTCGCCGGCACCGGCTCCGACCAGACGCACCTCCTCGTCGTCTGCACGTCGGACCGCGGCCTCGCCGGCGCGTTCAACTCGAACATCGTCCGCGCCGCCCGCAAGAAGGCAGATGCGCTACAGGCCGAGGGCAAGACCGTCTATTTCTACCTGGTCGGCCGCAAGGGCCGCGCGGTGATCGGCCGCCTGTTCCCCAAGCAGATCGTCCACCAGTATGACACGACCACCTTCAAACAGGTGAGCTTCGAGGTCGCCCAGGCGATCGCCGGCGACATCGCCGAGCGCTTCGAGAACGGCCGCTTCGACGTCGCCCATCTCTTCTACGCCCGTTTCCAGTCGGTGCTGGTCCAGGAGCCGACCGAGCAGCAGATCATCCCCGTGCCGATGCCGGAGAAAGCGGAAGCCGCCGAAGGCGTCAGCGCCGCCGTCGAATATGAGCCGGACGAGGAGGAAATCCTCGCCGAGCTCCTGCCGCGCAACGTCGCCGTCCAGATCTTCCGCGCCATGCTCGAAAACGCCGCCTCGGAAGAAGGCAGCCGCATGACCGCGATGGACAACGCGACCCGCAACGCCGGCGACATGATCAACCGCCTGTCGATCCAGTACAACCGCACCCGCCAGGCCGCGATCACCACCGAACTCGTCGAAATCATTTCGGGCGCCGAGGCGCTGTAGATGGCGAAGAGGAGGATGGCCTTGCGGGTTGTGATCCTCTCGCCGCTGCACTGATCTGGTTCTTGAACAGTGAGTGGATGGATATTGATAAATGTCTCGACGGCGGCGGCCGCTGGGACGAAGCAAGCAAAAGCTGCCAGTTCGCGACTGGCGAGATGAGTTAGAAGGCAAGGGACTGAAGTCATGGCAACCGCCCCCGCTACCACTACCAACAATGTCGGCCGCATCAGTCAGGTCATCGGCGCGGTCGTCGACGTGTCGTTCGATGCCGAGCTGCCGGCGATCCTGTCCGCGCTCGAGACCGACAATAACGGCAACCGCCTCGTCCTCGAGGTCGCCCAGCATCTCGGCGAAAACACCGTCCGCACCATCGCGATGGACTCGACCGACGGCCTCACCCGCGGCCAGACGGTGACCGACACCGGTTCGCAGATCCGCGTCCCCGTCGGCCCCAAGACGCTCGGCCGCATCATGAACGTCATCGGCGAGCCGATCGACGAGCGCGGCCCCATCGGCGCCACCGACACGGCCCCCATCCACGCGGACGCGCCCTTGTTCGTCGACCAGTCGACCGAGAGCGCCATCCTCGTCACCGGCATCAAGGTCATCGATCTCCTCGCTCCCTACGCCAAGGGCGGCAAGATCGGCCTGTTCGGCGGCGCCGGCGTCGGCAAGACCGTGCTCATCCAGGAGCTGATCAACAACATCGCCAAGGGCCATGGCGGCACCTCGGTGTTCGCCGGCGTCGGCGAGCGCACCCGCGAGGGCAACGATCTTTATCACGAGTTCCTTGATGCCGGCGTCATCGCCAAGAACGAGGCCGGTGAAGCGATCTCCGAAGGCTCCAAGGTCGCCCTCGTCTATGGCCAGATGAACGAGCCGCCGGGCGCCCGCGCCCGCGTCGCCCTCTCCGGCCTCACCATCGCCGAATATTTCCGCGACCAAGAGGGCCAGGACGTGCTCTTCTTCGTCGACAACATCTTCCGCTTCACCCAGGCGGGCTCGGAAGTGTCGGCGCTGCTCGGTCGCATCCCGTCGGCGGTGGGCTACCAGCCGACCCTGTCGACCGACATGGGCGCCCTTCAGGAACGCATCACCTCGACCAACAAGGGCTCGATCACCTCGGTCCAGGCCATCTACGTCCCCGCGGACGACCTGACCGACCCAGCGCCGGCCACGTCCTTCGCGCATTTGGACGCGACGACCGTGCTCAACCGCGCCATCTCCGAACTCGGCATCTATCCGGCCGTCGACCCGCTCGATTCTACCAGCCGCGTGCTGGAGCCGCGCACCGTCGGCCAGGAGCATTACGAGACCGCCCGCGCCGTCCAGGAAGTGCTGCAGAAGTACAAGTCGCTGCAGGACATCATCGCCATTCTCGGCATGGATGAGCTTTCGGAAGAGGATAAGCTGACCGTCGCCCGTGCGCGCAAGATCCAGCGCTTCCTCTCCCAGCCCTTCCACGTCGCCGAGGTGTTCACCGGCATCCCCGGCAAGTTCGTGCCCGTCGAGGACACGATCAAATCGTTCAAGGCAGTCGTCGACGGCGAATACGACCACCTCCCCGAAGCCGCCTTCTATATGGTCGGCGGCATCGAGGAAGCCGTCGCCAAGGCCCAGAAGCTGGCCTCCGAGGCGGCGTAACGCAACTCCCCTCCCGCAAGCGGGAGGGGTCGGGGGAGAGCCTGTAACCTCCCCCATCGACATTCCCTCCCCCAGCCCCTCCCGCTTGCGGGAGGGGAGAGGATAGAAAAATGGCCGATCTCCACTTCGAACTCGTCACCCCCGAAAAGCTCGTGCGCTCGGAGGACGTCCACATGGTCGTCGTCCCCGGCAGCGAGGGCGAATTCGGCGTGCTCGCCGGCCACGCCCCCTTCATGTCGACCATCCGCGACGGCGAAGTCGCCATCTACAAGACCGCCGGCGCCCAACCAGAGCGCATCGCCATCGAAGGCGGCTTCGCGGAAGTGAACGACAAGGGCCTCACCGTGCTTGCCGAAAAGGCCGACGTTCCGGCCTGAGCGTTCCCGGCGAAAGCCGGGTCCCAGAACGGCGTCTGAAACTGGACCCCGGCTTTCGCGGGGACCTAGTTCATCCGCCGATACGTCCAGCTCTGCGGCTTGCTCCCGTCCATCAGCGATGTGGTCGCCACCAGCGTCTCGCCCTCCAGCCGGTAGCTGATCCGCTGCGGATAATCGTGCTCCGGGTTCTCGAACACCGCCTCGCCCTTCCCGCCCTTCACCAGCGGAAATCGAACCGCCGGCGCGCCGCCCGGCATGCCGTGGAAGGCGACGTCGCCATCCTTCCCCGCCATGATCCGCATATGCTCGAAGCTCGTCGCCGTCTCGCCGCGCCCTGAGAAACCCGCGCCGATCATGATGCCGCCCCTGGGCGGGGTCCACCATTCCTCGGTCCACCGATCGCCCTCGCGGCTCGCCCACGAGCCGCTCAGCCAGATGAGATCCTCCACCCCCGCCGCTGGCGCCGCGGCGAGGGTCGCGAGCCCCGCCAGCACCGCCGCCGCGACACCGCCCATCCTCATGCCGCCTCTCCTCTCGTGTTCCCGCCGATCATCCGCTCCTCCGTCCGGTTAGGCAATTGTCAAAGTTTCCCGCCTATTCACCAGCGTCGCGCGCAATTGAGATGAGGGTCGCACGGGCATGAGTGCATTTGGACGGCGAGGCGGCGGACCGGGACAGCGTCCCTCTTTCGGTGTCGCTCGGCCCATGAAGGGCGGCCCCGGCGGCGCGGCGCCCGTGCCCGCTCCCGAAGACGGCGGCGAGCAGTTCCCGCCGCTCGAATCGCTCCCCATTTCCGACGACGGCGCCCCGCTGGAGCCCGCGCCCGGCGATGCGATGTCCCGCCTCGCCGACCGCATGGCCCTGTCGGGCGACTCAGCCACGTCCAAGAACGAAGGCTTCGAGGCCTCGATCCACCGCATCAAGGAGCAGGTCCTTCCCCGCCTCCTGGAACGCGTCGATCCCGAGGCCGCCGCCACCCTCTCCAAGGACGAGCTGGCCGAGGAATTCCGCCCGATCATCGGCGAGGTGCTTGCCGAGCTGAAAATCAATCTCAACCGCCGCGAGCAGTTCGCGCTCGAAAAGGTGCTGGTCGACGAGCTGCTCGGCCTCGGACCGCTCGAAGAGCTGCTGAACGACCCCGACATCTCCGACATCATGGTCAACGGCCCGAACCAGACCTTCATCGAGAAGAAGGGCAAGCTCCAGCTCGCCCAGATCCAGTTCCGCGACGAGGAGCATCTGTTCCAGATCGCTCAGCGGATCGTCAACAAGGTCGGCCGTCGCGTCGACCAGACCACGCCGCTCGCCGACGCCCGCCTCCAGGACGGCAGCCGCGTCAACGTCATCGTGCCGCCGCTGTCCTTGAAGGGCACGGCGATCTCGATCCGCAAATTCTCCGAAAAGCCGATCACGCTCGACATGATGAAGGGCTTCGGCTCGATGTCGGACAAGATGGCGACCTGCCTCAAGATCGCCGGCGCGTCGCGTATGAACATCGTCATTTCGGGCGGCACCGGCTCGGGCAAGACGACGATGCTCAACGCGCTTTCCAAGCTCATCGACCCCGGCGAGCGCGTCATCACCATCGAGGACGCGGCCGAGCTTCGGCTTCAGCAGCCGCACTGGCTCCCGCTCGAAACCCGCCCGCCTAACCTCGAAGGCCAGGGCGCGATCACCATCCGCGACCTCGTCATCAACGCGCTCCGCATGCGTCCCGACCGCATCATCCTCGGCGAGATCCGCGGCAGTGAATGTTTCGATCTCTTGGCCGCCATGAACACCGGCCACGACGGCTCGATGGCGACCCTGCACTCCAATAGCCCACGCGAATGCCTGGCGCGTATGGAGAACATGGTGATGATGTCGGACATCAAGGTGCCGAAGGAAGCCATCTCCCGTCAGATCGCCGACTCTGTCGATCTCATCGTCCAGGTGAAGCGCCTCCGCGACGGCACCCGCCGCACCACCAACGTCACCGAGGTGATCGGCATGGAAGGCGACGTCATCGTGACGCAGGAGCTGTTCAAGTTCGAATATCTCGACGAAGCCGCCGACGGCAAGATCATCGGCGAATACCGGAGCATGGGGTTGAGGCCCTACACGCTGGAGAAGGCCAAGCAGTTCGGGTTTGATCAGCCTTACTTGGAAGCTTGTCTGTAACGCACAAGCCGTCACCCCGGACTTGATCCGGGGTCCACCTTCCTTGCGACTCCGATTAAGAAAATATGGAATGCCAGGTCCGGCATGACGGCCTTAACGCCGGCCGTGACGAATTTGGCGCGCCGCCCCAAAAACCCCCTTCCAATGTAGGATTTCGTCTGTCAGCCTCTTTCGAGGCTCGATCGAACCAATCGATCGGCTCGATCAAACTGCCGTCTTTGATGAAATGGAATGTATTTAGGGCGTAATCTTTGTAATCTTCGGCGCCGTCACACCTTCAGCGCCAGCGCCGCCGCGATGACGGCGGCGAGGCCGGCGAGGACCTGGATCAGCGTCCAGGGCATCCAACCGGGTCGGTCGAGGTCGCGGCGCTTGGAGCGGCGCCATTCGGCGAGGCCCGCGGCCGCCGCCGCCATCGCCGCCGCACCGGCCAGGGTCCAGAGTATCGCTTGCGTCGTCATTTCCGGTCCGTCATGAGAAACGGCACCCGATTGGAGGAGAGAAGCCCGATGCGCCAGACCCTAATCAAAGCGCCCCTGTTTCGCGCCGCGCTGCTGAGCGCGCTCATTATTCCCGCCGGCGCCTGCATGGCGCAGGAGGACAAGGCGGCCGCCCACGAGCAAGCGGTGCCCGCCGCCGATAGCGTGCTCGCTGCCGCCCTCGCCGCGCCGACCCGCACGCCCGCCAACGTAGCGCGCGACAAATATCGGCACCCGACCGAGACGCTCGCCTTTTTCGGAGTCGATCCCGGCGACACGGTGGTCGAGCTGTGGCCCGGCGGCGGCTGGTATACCGAGGTGCTGGCGCCCTATATCGGCGAGGCCGGCAAGCTCTATGTCGTGCCGTCGGTCGGCCGCTCCGCCGACAGCATCGCGAAGAAGATCGCGAGCGATCCCGTTTATTCGCACGTCACGGCCGCGCCGGTCGATCCCGGCAAGCAGCCCAGCGCCATCCCCGCTGGCAGCGCCGACGTCGTCCTCACGTTCCGCAACGTCCACAACTGGCTGGGCTCGGAAAACAACACGCCGATCGCCGAGGCCGTCTTCGCCGAGGCGTTCCGCGTGCTGAAGCCCGGCGGCACCTTCGGCGTGGTCGAGCATCGCCTGCCCGAGGACGCCGACGCGGCGCGCGAGAAGCAGAGCGGCTACGTGAAAGTGTCCACGATCAAGGCGCTGGCGGAGAAGGCCGGCTTCCGCTTCGCCGAGGCCTCCGACGTCAACGCCAACCCGAAGGACACGCACGATCATCCCGGCGGCGTCTGGGCCCTGCCGCCCACCTACACCAACAAGGACGTCGACCGCGCGAAATACGAAGCCATCGGCGAAAGCGACCGCATGACCCTGAAGTTCGTGAAACCGGAATGAGTCCCTCTCCCCAACGCGGGAGAGGGCCTAGAGCCGGATGAGATTACATTGACGCGTATCCGGCGTTGGCGAGGTAGTTCTGGCATTCGGCTGGGCTGAAGGTGTCGAGGAGTGAGCCGATGCGCTTCCATGTGTTTTCGGTGGTTCGCTCGGCGGCTTTGCGGAGCA
>NZ_DATCYB010000116.1:0-1855 GCF_036570505.1 Allosphingosinicella sp.
CACCGAGGGCGTCGGCTTCACCGACTTCTCGGACCGCAAGAACCGCGGCTATTTCGAATCCACCTATGTCCGTACCCCGGGCGGCGTGATGTTCGAAGCGACCCACAGCCTGGGCTTCACCCATGACGAGGACGAAAACACCCTCGGCATGGACCTGAAGGTTTCGCCGCAGTTCGACGACAAGAAGCACCTCATCCAGCAGGCGATGGAAGACGATCCGATCGTCGTCTGATCGCTGACGCAGGAAAGAAAGGGAGGCCCGGCAAATGTCGGGCCTCTTTTTTTGCGTCCTGGAACCTTGAAGTCCTGGGAAAGGAGAGGACGGCTATTGCCGGAATGTCCTTGCAGCATCGAGCAATAACTCGCCGAGCAGGAACCGAGCGAAGTCGAAGGCCCATATCGAAGCATCAGTCCTTCGATACGCCTCTTCGACAGGCCCTAATACCAAGGTGCATTGATCAGAACCCATAGGCCCATTGGCGCAGTCCGAGTGACATGATGCGCCAAGGCTGCTCGACGAGCTTGTTCCAGGCGAAGCAGCAGTGATCGACGATGTCATCGTAGGATTGGAAGATGCGGTTCGAGAGCCAGTTGTCGCGCATGAACTGCCAGACGTTCTCGACCGGGTTGAGCTCCGGGCACCTGGGCGGCAGCGGCATCAAGGTGATGTTGGGCGGCACGACCAGCTCGGCCGATCCATGCCATCCGGCCTGATCGAGCAGCAGAACGGCATGTGCGCCCGGCGCGACGTGGAAGGCGATCTCCTCGAGGTGCATGCTCATCGCCTCGCTGTTGCAGCGGGGCATGACGATGCCGGCGGCTTTACCTTCGGCGGGACAGATCGCGCCGAACAGCCACGCCGAGGAGCGTCGCTGATCCTTGGGTGCCGAGGGCCGCGTGCCGCGCTTCGCCCAGCGCCGGGTGAGCTTGGTTTGCTGACCGATGCGAGCCTCGTCCTGCCACCACAGCTCTATCGGCGTTCCTCGCGGGAGGCGCCGCCTGATCTGCGCCAGGCGGGCAGCGAAGCTTTTTTAAAATCGGCAATGTCGTCGCCCTTCTGCCCCCGATGGCGGGGCCGCGCCGAGAGCTTGCGGTAGCCCATCGCGCGAAGCTCACGCCCGAGGGTATGGCGCGTGACCGAGAGCGCGAACTCGTCCCAGATCCACTGGGCTAGATCGGCAAGCCGCCAGCGCACCACGCCATGCGCCGCGGGGATTGGTCCGGCCTCGACTATCGCTGCAAGCCGCGCGCGCTGCTCGTCATTGAGGATCGCGGCCCGGCCCGGCGCCTTGCGCGTCGCCAGACCATCGGGACCGCCTTCGTTGAACCGCAGGACCCAGTCGCGCACGATTTGCAGCGTGACGCCGGCAACCTTCGCCGCTTCGCTCCGGCTCCCACCATCCAGGATCAGAGCCACCGCCAATAGCCGCCGGACCTGATCCGCATCATCGCTTCGTCGCGCAAACTGGCGCAAATCCGCCGATGTGTAGTCAGACCGAACCCCAATCGCTGCCGCCATCGCAAGCCTCCACATGCCTGCTACGTCGAATCAGATTTTCATGAGCTTGGAAATCCCCCGCGTGAGTCAGCCTCAACGCACCTTGGTATAAGAGCCCGTTTCGAAAGGTCGAAGGGTAGTCAGCGCCAAACGGCACGACCCTTTCCATATCCGGGAAAGCGGGCCTCGAATTCGTCCATAAATTTGAGCCGGACAATGTTCAGTTCGCCGATCAGTTCAGCGGGAAAGTCGGCCATACCGGCTTCGTCCATGAGATCGTAGAGACACAGCATCACTTGCTGCATTCGCTCCGCCGGATCGACGGGCAAGCCATATTCATCGCGATCTTCGCTCATC
>NZ_DATCYB010000117.1:0-3574 GCF_036570505.1 Allosphingosinicella sp.
TGCTCGCGCTCGGCGGGGTGCCGATGGCGGCGTTGCTTGGCCTCCTCACCGGTATTCTCGCCTTCCTGCCCAATATCGGCGCGATCATCTCGGGCGTTCTGATCGTCCTCGTCGGCTTCAGCGTCAGCACCGAGACCGGCCTGTGGGCGATCGGCGTCTACGCCATCGTGCAACTGGTCGATGGCTATCTGATCGTGCCCTATGTGGCCCGCAAGACCGTGGATCTCGCGCCGGCCCTGGTGCTCGGCGCCCAGCTCATCTTCGGCGCGCTGTTCGGGATATTGGGGCTGGCGCTGGCCGACCCGATCATGGCGATGGCCAAGGCCGCGCTTCAGCAGAAATCGGAAGAGGATAGCGGCATCGGCGGAGGAAAGCCGGAGCCCTAAGGCCCAACCCATCCATCATGCTGAACTTGTTTCAGCATTCCAATGTCGAGCCGTAGCGAGGGTGGAGGACTGGACCCTGAAACAAGTTCAGGGTGACGTCGATCACCGCTGTCCCGCCGTTACATTCCCGGCGGCGGCATGCCCATGCCCTGCAGGGCGGAAGCGGGCACGAAATCGATCAGCGCCACTTCGAATTCGAGATCGGCGTCGGGCGGGATGACGCCGCCGGCGCCCTCGGGTCCATAAGCGAGCTCGGACGGAATCTTCAGGCGGTAGGTGCCGCCCTTGCGCATCATCTGGAGGCTCTCGGCGAAACCCGGAATCGAGCCGGTGACGGGGAGCGGCACGGGCTGCTTGCCCACGCTGGTGTCGAACACGGTGCCGTCCTCGAGCCTGCCCGTATAGTCGATGAGGACGATGTCGGTGGGCGCGGGATGCGGCCCCTCGCCCTCCTCGATGACCCGGAACTGGAGCCCGGATTCGGTGGTCGTATAATGCTGGCCGGCCGTGCCCGCCCAGGCGAGCGCGCCGGCGCCGAGGCTGAGCGCGGCGAGCCCGATCCACAGCCTGGCCACCGAACCCTTTCTGATCGGGCGAATCGGGACGGCGGTGACGGACATGGGCAGTATCCCGAAAATGAAGGCGATGATGCTCTATCGCCGCCTCGGCTACCTAGGCAAGTCGGAATACCCGCGCGGAGAGCAAATGGTGCGCGGAAGGGGCGTTTCGCCGCCTAGCGGATGCCGTCGCGCTCCAACCGCTTGCGCTCGAGCTTGCGGGCGCGGCGGATGGCGGCGGCGCGCTCGCGGGCGCGCTTTTCCGACGGCTTTTCATAGTGGCGGCGCAGCTTCATCTCGCGGTAGACGCCTTCACGCTGGAGCTTCTTCTTGAGCGCTCGCAGCGCCTGGTCGACATTGTTGTCGCGAACGATGATTTGCATAGGCTTGCCGTCACTCCAATCGATAGACCCGCGCGGCCCAAAAAACGGACCGCTTCTCAAGGTCATGAATAGCACAGAAACAGGTTCGTCGCGAGTCACCCCGCGCCGTTGCGGCGTCCGCTAGCAGCGAGCGAGGTGATTTTCAAGCCTCGAAGGGCACGCGCCTTATTAGGAAAGTACGGCCGGCCCGTTCCTTATCCGGCATTCTTCCCGTGGGCGATCTGAAGCTCGATCCGTTTCAGCTCGCGCATCAGCCGGTTGGCCTCGAAGCTCGGCCACATCGCCATCTTGATCGTCAGCGACATCAGCAGCAGCACCGCCGAGGGTAGGCCCCAGCGCAGCGCCGTCAACGGGTCCCGCGCGGCGAAAAACTCCCACGCCGCCCAGGCACCGCCGACGAACGCCGCGCCCTGCGCGACCATGAGGACGACGCTCACCCAGCCCGTCCGGCCGCTGAAAAGGCCGAGCGCCTGTGTCACGAAGCCCGGTTCCTCGCCGATGCCGCGAAGCAGGTCCCGCTCCTCGGCATCGAGGGCCTGGTCAATCATCTCGTCGAGGTCTCGCATCATTCTTCTCCTTCCAGCGCGGCGCGCAACTTGCGCCGGGCATGCATCAGGCGGGTCTTCACCGTGCCCGCCGGGACGTGGAGAGCGACCGCCACTTCGGCGACGCTCATGTCCTCGAAATGAAACAATGCGACGGCGCTCCTCTGGTCCGGCGGAAGCGCTCGAACCGCCGCGCGCAGGCGATCGGCGTCCAGCCCCGCGCCCGCATCCGGTTGCGCGACGGGGGGCTCGCCCGTCACGGCGTCGGCAAGCTCCCGTCGCCGTTTCGCCCTGCCGATCTGCCCGGCGCAGGCCCGCGAGACGATCCGGTAGGCCCAGGCGGGAAAGGCGCGCTCGTCCCGCAGCCGGTGCAGGCCAGCCGCGATCTCGCCCCAGCCGGTCTGGGCCGCGTCCCGCGCAGCCTCGCCGTCGCCGGTCAGCCGCCACGCATGGGCGACCAGCTTCCTGTGCCATCGCCGCGCGAGAAGCGCGAACGCCGCCCGATCGCCCGCTTTCGCCGAGGCGACCAGATATTCGTCCAGAATCCGAGCCTTCTCCAGGGCCATCGATGCGTCCCCCGCTCGTCCGGGTATAAGGTGCCCCGAAAGGACGAAGCGGTTCAATCGCTCCCGAAAAATCCTCCTGCGTTGCTAGAACAAAAAAAGAACTTTCCTACACCGCCTATTACACTTCATGCTCCGCCATGGCCGACTCGCATCCGCTCCCGCCTCGCCTGCTCGCGCTCCTCGACGACATGCCGCTGGAGGAGCTTGCCTTCGCTCCCGTCCCGGTTCGCGCGCGGCACGATGGCTGGACGGTGGCGAGGCAGAAGGGATTCATCCTGCGGCTGGCGCTGGGCGGCTGCATCACCGTCGCGGCGGAGGGCGTGGGGAAGACGCGCAAGAACGCCTATTGGCTGCGCGAGCGGCCGGGGGCGGAGAGCGCCGCCGCCTGGGAAGGCGTTGGGATGGGCCAGGACCGGACCGTCGACGTGGCGCTCGAACGCGCCCTGCTCGGCGAGCGCATTCCGATCGTGCGTGACGGCCGCTGCGTCGGCGAGCGCCACCGCTACGACAGCCGCCTGACGATGACGGTGCTGAACGCACTCGACCGCCGCGGCGCGGGTCTCGGCTCAGGCGACACGGCCCGCTCCCTCGATCTGGCGCTGGCGGAGCTTGGGCGGCAGGCGAAAGGAGCACCCACAGAAAACAAAGGATTCTCCCGCCAGACATGAGTGCCCTTTGTGTCTTTTCGCGCCCGGCGCCGCCGCTTAAGGTCGCGCCATGACCCGCTTCACCGTCAACGGCCAGCCCGTCCACTACCGGATGGACCCCGACACCCCCCTCCTCTGGGCGCTGCGCGACGCCTCCAATCTCACCGGCACCAAATATGGCTGCGGCACCGGCGATTGCGGGGCCTGCACCGTTCACATCGACGGCGAGGCGGTGCGGAGCTGCACGATCACCATCGCCGCCGCCGAGGGCAGCTTCGTCACCACTATCGAATCGCTGTCGCGCGACCGCTCGCATCCGGTCCAGCAGGCCTGGGTCGCCGAAAGCGTGCCGCAATGCGGATTTTGCCAGCCGGGAATGATCATGGCGGCGGCGGCGCTCATCGCCAGGAATGACAATCCGACCGACGCCGAGATCGACGCCGCCATCACCAATATCTGCCGCTGCGGCACTTATCCTAGGATCAGGGCG
>NZ_DATCYB010000118.1:0-41537 GCF_036570505.1 Allosphingosinicella sp.
AGCAGCAGGATGGCGCCCAGCCCGCAAAGTCCCGCGAGGAAGGCGCCCGCGAACAACGGATCGTTCACCGCCCAAAGCAAGGCGGCGGCGGACAGGAGGGCGGCCGCGACCACGAGGGTCAGGGACCGGCCGCCGCCGCGCCCGGCGGCACGGGCGGCGCCAAAATCAGGGTCAGATGCGGGGCTGAGCGACGGCATGGATGCCGTCACTCATGTCCTGCCCGTCTCACCGCCGTCAAGCGGCGAGCAGCGCCTACCAGATGCGAACCCGCTCTTCCGGCGACAGATAGAGCGTATTGTCGGCGGAAACGTTGTAGGCGTCATACCATTGATCGAAATTGCGCACGACCGAGACGCGCGCCTTCGACGGCGAATGCGGATCGGTGATCAGCCGCTGGAGGAGGTTGTCCTCGCGGTAGTTGCGGCGCCAGATCTGTGCCCAGCCGAGATTGAAGCGCTGGTCTCCGGTCAGACCGCCGATCACCGGCGGCTCCCGGCCGTCGAGCGAGGTTCGATAGGCGTCATAGGCGATGGTGACACCGGCGAGGTCGCCGATATTCTCGCCGAGCGTCAACGCGCCGTTGACGTGCTTGCCGGGCAGCGGCTCATACTCGTTATACTGTTCGACGAGGCGCTTGGTGAGCGCCTCGAAACGCTGGACGTCGCCCGGAGTCCACCACTCCTCGAGCGCGCCGCGCTCGTTGTACTTGCTGCCCTGGTCGTCGAAATGGTGGCTGACCTCGTGCCCGATCACCGCGCCGATGCCGCCGTAATTGATCGCCGGATCGGCATTGGGATCGAAGAAGGGAGGCTGCAGGATCGCGGCCGGAAAGACGATCTCGTTCCAGGTGAAGTTCGCGTAGGCGTTGATCGTCATCGGATACATGCCCCACTCGCCCCGATCGACCGGCTTTCCCAGCTTATTCAGCTGCCGCTGATGCTCGAACTGGTTGGCGCGGATGACGTTGCCGACAAGGTCGTCACGCTTCACCTGGAGCGCGGAATAGTCGCGCCACTTTTCGGGATAACCGATCTTGGGCGTGAAGGCCGCCAGCTTGGCTTGGGCCCGCGCCTTCGTTTCCGGTGCCATCCAGCTGAGATTCTGAATGCGCCGGTCCATGGCGGCGAGGACATTCTGGACGAGCTCGTCCATCGCCGCCTTGGCCTCGGGCGGGAAATAGCGCTCGACATAATATTTGCCGATCTCCTCGCCCATCGCGTTGGTGACGAGAGTAACGCCGCGCTTCCACAAATCCTGGTTCTGGGGCGTGCCGTTCAGCGCGGTGCCGTGGAAGGCGAAGTTGGCGGCCACGAACGGGTCCGAGAGATAGGGCGCATAGGCGTCGATCGTGTGCAGCCTCAGATAATCCTTCAGCACCGCCATCGGCGCGGAGGCAAGGACCTTGGCGGTGCCACTGATCGCGGACGGCTGGCGGACGATGAAGGTGGGCTGGGCGTCGACGCCCACCGCCTCCAAATAGCCGTCCCAGGCGAAGCCGGGCGCCGACTTCGCGAACTGGTCTCGCGTCCATTTATTGTAGGTCTTCTGCGCGTCGCGGCTGTCGACCTGCGTCCAGTGCGCTTCGGCGATGTCGCTCTCCAAAGTCAGGATGGCCGCGGCCCGCGCTTCCGCGTTGGGCTCTCCGGCGAGAGTCAGAAGCTGGACGAGATAGTCGCGATAGGCGTTGCGCTTCCCGACGAGGCCGGCGTCGTCGCTCAGATAATAATCGCGGTCAGGAAGGCCGAGGCCGCCCTGGACGAGCTGGAAGATCGCCGCGTCCGGATTCTTGTCGTCCGAATCGACGAAGTTGCCGAACGGCGTGCCGAGGCCGAGCCGGCTGAGGCGGCCCATGACGACGGCGAGCTCGGCGCGGCTGCCAGCCTCGTCGATCGACTGGAGCACCGGGGCCAGCGGTTCGACGCCTTTCGCGTTGGCCGCCTCGCGGTCCATGAAGCTGGTGTAGAAATCGCCAATCTTCGAGCCGGGCTTTTGCGCGTGCTCTTCGAGAATCTCACGCGTGCGCTCGTTGGAAAGCTCCTCGAGCATGGTGAACATGCCGTAATTGGAGCGATCGGGCGGGATCGGCGTCGTCCTGTCCCAGGTGCCGTTGGCATAATCGTAGAAGCTGTCGCCGGGCTCGACGCCGCGGTCCATTCCGGCAAGGTCGAAGCCGAACGTGCCGAGCTGCGGCGCCCCCGCCGGCGCGGGCGTCACGGGACCAGTAGCGCCCTCCGCCACCGTGGCCGTCTGTTCAGCGACTTCCGGCGCTGTCGCCGTCTCGGCGACTTCCGCCACCGTCGCCGTCTCGGCGATTTCCGGCGACGTCGTTGCGGTGGTGGCGCAGGCGGCGAGCGCGGTGCTGGCGAGAAGGGCGAAAAGATACGGCTTCATCGTCTTGGGTTCCCCTTGGTTCATTGCTTGGGTGGGCGTAGCAACAGGTCGGGGCCGGCACAAACGACCGATCAGTCGTTCGGGCCGTCGGCCTGCCTCAGCGCGCGCTTCTTCCATTTCCGCCCCTGCCACCAGCGCCACGCCAGGTCCGCGATCACATAGCCGATCGCGGCGGCGGCGCCGGCGATAATGAGGAGCCCGCAGACGAGGGCGGGCGCCGCCGAGGAGGCGAGCCAGGCCAGCCATTCGCTGGCCGAGGCGGAGCTTTCATAGAGGTCATAGAAGGCGGTCGTGTCGGCCCGGAAGCCCAGCGTGTTGCCGACGAAGATCGAGGCCAGCAGGATGAAGGGCGTCGTCGCCGGGTTGCTGAGGAAGGTCATCGCGGCGGCGACCGGAATGTTGGCACGGAACGGCACGGCGAGCAGCGCGGCGCCGATGATCTGAAGCCCCGGGATCATCAGGAAGATGCCGACCAGGAGGCCGATCGCCACGCCCCGGGGCACGGAGCGGCGGGTAAAGCGCCACAGCTCGCTCCTCAGGATACGGCCGGCGAAGGGGCGCATCCAGCGATGCTCGGCCAGCTCCTCGCGCTTGGGCGCGTTCTTCGCCAGCCACCGGCCGAACCGCTCAACCATGGTTGCGCATCAGGCGGGCCTGCTCCCTCTTCCAGTCCTTCTCTTTTTCATGCTCGCGCTTGTCGTGGGCCTTGCGCCCTTTGGCCAGCGCCAGTTCGACCTTCGCGCGGCCGCGGCTGTTGAAATAGATGGAAAGGGGCACGAGCGTCATGCCCTGGCGGGCGACGGCGCCATGCAGCTTCGAGATCTCGCGCTGATGAAGGAGCAACTTGCGAGGGCGCTTGGGCTCATGGTTGAAGCGGTTGCCGTGACTGAATTCGGGTATGTTGGCGTTGATCAGCCAGACTTCCTCCTCCTTCACCTCGGCATAGCTTTCGGCGATCGAGCCTTCGCCGAAGCGGAGCGACTTCACCTCGGTGCCGGTGAGCGCGATGCCGGCTTCATATTTGTCCTCGATGGCATAATCGTAGCGCGCGCGCCGGTTCTCGGCGACGACCTTCTTCTTGTCGAAACTCTCGGGGCGCGGACGGGCCATTCAGACGAGGCCGGCATGTTCGAGCGCGGCGTCGACGGCCTTGCGGCTGGCTTCGGAAGGCGGGGTCATCGGCAGGCGAAGGTCGGAAGGCATTTCGGGGCGCACACGGGAGAGCGCATATTTAACCGGGCCCGGTGAAGCGTCCGTGAACAGCGCGGCGTGGAGCGGATAGAGCTTGTCCTGGAGGGCGAGCGCGCCGACCCAGTCGCCACGGAGGCAGGCGTTCTGGAAATCGGCGCAGAGGCGGGGCGCGACATTGGCGGTGACCGAGATGCAGCCGACGCCGCCCATCGCCATGAAGCCTAGAGTCATGTCGTCATTGCCGGAAAGTTGCGCGAAATCGGTCCCGCAGAGGCGGCGGTGGGCGGTGACGCGTGGGAGGTCGCCGCTCGCATCCTTGATCGCGACGACGGTCGGCAGTTTGGCGATCCGGCCCAGCGTCTCGGGCCTGATGTCGGTCACCGTCCGGCCAGGCACGTTGTAGACGACGATCGGCAGGTCCGAGGCTTCGGCCAGCGCCGTGAAGTGCGCGACCAGCCCCTCCTGATTCGGACGATTGTAATAGGGAAGGACGATCAGCGCCGCGTCCGCGCCTCGCGCCTTCGCCGCCTGCATGCTGCGGATTGCGCTCGCCGTGTCGTTCGAGCCGCAGCCGGCGATGACCGGGATTCGGCCGGCGGTCTGATCGACGCAGACTTCGATCACGCGATAATGTTCATCGGTTACGAGCGTCGCGGACTCCCCGGTCGTGCCGCAGGGCACAAGCCCATGACTTCCTTCGATAATTTGCCAATCGACGAAATCCCGATACGCGGACTCGTCAAACGCTTCGTCGCGAAATGGCGTCACCAGAGCCGGTATCGACCCGCGAAACATGATAGTCTCCTTCACCTCGGGAGCGTGCGCGGACATAGGCTGGTCCGCGATCGTTCATGGCCTGATAAGGAGGGGGCCGGCATGATGTCCAGCATGCATAAAAATACCGTCGCTTTCGCCGTCCTCCTCGCATCCGCCGGAACGGTCGCGGCGGCGCTCAAGACGAGCGGGCCGGCCAATCCCCTGCCCGCCGCGGTCCAGAGCGCCCCCGCGGCGGCCGCCGTCCAAACGCAACGGGCCGTTCCGCCCGCGCCCGCCATCGGCAGCCGGGTCAGCACCGGCCTCGCCCGCTGGAACAGCCTGCGCCAGAGCGACAGGCTGCCGTTCACCTCCTACGCTTCCTTTCTCACCAGCTATCGCGGCTGGCCGGGCGAGACTGCGATGCGCAAGACCGCCGAGCAGGCGATCGATCCCAACAACATGCGCGCCGCCGAGGTCGTCGCCTACTTTCGGGTAATGCCGCCGCTGACCGGCGTCGGCCACGCGCGTCACGCCTTCGCGCTTCACGCCCAGGGCCAGATCGAGGCGGCGCGGGCCGCCGCTCGGGAGGCCTGGTATAGCGGCATCCTCCCTCAGGCGGACGAGGATCGGCTGCTGGCGCTGTTCGGTGCGTCGCTGAGCATGGTGGATCACGACCGGCGGATGGAGACGCTGCTCGCCAACCGGGACACGGTAAGCGCGCGCCGCATCCTGCCGATGACTTCTCCCCAACGGCGCGCCGTGTACGATGCGAGGATCGCGCTCCAGACGGGCGCGGTCGATGTCGATAGGCGGGTCGCGGCGCTCGGCGATATCGCCAACACCCATCCCGGCCTCCTCAGGGACCGTGCCGAACGGATGCGCGACACCAACCAGGGCTATGCGGCCCGGGCTCTCCTTGCCCGGTCGCGCCAACTCAGCTCGCTGCCGCACGATCCGGAGAAATGGTACGAGACGCTGCTCCGCATGGCCCGGGGCGCCGCCAACGACCGTCAATGGTCGGCGGCCTACCAGATCGCCTCACAGATCGACGGCGCCTATCCGCCCGGCACCGATATCAGCACCAAATCCTATGGCGAGCGTGACGATTATACGAGCCTCGCCTGGTTGGCCGGCACGGCCGCCCTGTACCATCTCAACCGCCCCGCTGACGCCGAAGCTATGTTCGTCCGCTATGCCAATGGCGGACGCTCGGCGCAGGTGCTGACCAAGGGCATGTACTGGGCCGGCCGGGCGGCGGAAGCCCAGGGTCAGATGGTCCAGGCGCAAAGCTATTTCGGGAAGGCGGCCGCTTATCCTGAACTCTTCTACGGCCAGCTTTCCCTGGAGCAGCTGGGCCGTCCGGTGCCCCGCCCCCGCCCGGTGACCGCCATTCCGATCAGCCCCGGGGAGCGCACCGCCTTTTATGCCAAGGATCTGGTGCAGGCGATCCGGCTGTTGGGCCAGATGGGAAACCGGGACGACCAGACGGACTTCATCCGCGCACTTTCCGAACAGGCGGCGAACGACAGAGAACGGGCGCTGGCCGCAGAGCTCGCACGGCAGGTGGCGCGGCCCGACCTTTCGGTCTGGCTCGCGCGAGACGCCCGCAACGACGGCTCGGACTTTTATGTTCAGACCAGCTATCCCGAGGTCCAGATTCCGCCGACACAGGGCAATCTCTGGTCGCTCGCCCACGGCATCATCCGACAGGAAAGCTCTTTCGACCGGGCGGCCGTGAGTCATGCGGGAGCGCGCGGCATGATGCAGTTGATGCCGGGCACCGCGCGCGAGACGAGCGGCAAGATGGGTCTGTCCTATGATCTGTCCCGGCTGACCGCCGATCCCGGCTATAACATCATGCTCGGCAGCCACTATTTCGCGCGGCTGATGGACCGGTGGGGCGGTTATGCGCCGTTGGCGATCGCAAGCTACAATGCCGGCGCGGGCAATGTCGGCAAGTGGATCAACGCCAATGGTGATCCCCGGACGCCCAATATCGATATCGTGCGCTGGATCGAGGAGATACCGTTCACCGAGACGCGCGGCTATGTGCAGCGCGTGCTGGAGAACGCCGTCGTCTATGACGCGCTCTACCCGGACCGGGCGCGGACGCAGCAGTCGACACGGCTTTCCTACTATCTTCGCAAGAACAGGCCGGGCTGATTGTCGCTGTCTCGCGGGGGAGTAAGAGCATGACCGATCGCCCCAACTACATCACGCCCGAAGGCTATCGCCGCCTGCGCGAGGAATATGAGGGGCTGTTCGCCGTCGAGCGGCCCAGGCTGGTCGAGACGATCAGCTGGGCGGCCGCTAATGGCGACCGATCCGAGAATGGCGACTATATCTACGGCCGCAAGCGGCTGCGCGAGATCGATCGGCGGATCACCTGGCTATCGAAGCGCATGGCGAAAGCGGCGGTGGTCAATCCGGCTGAGCAACCGGACCGGACCCATGCCTTCTTCGGCGCCATCGTCACCTTGGCGGACGAGGACGACAATCGGCGCGTCGTAACCCTGGTCGGCGAGGACGAAGCGGATGCGAGCGTGGGCCGGATCAGCTGGAACTCGCCCATGGCGCGCGCGATCAGGGGCGGCGGGGCCGGGGACGTGCGGCGCGTCCGGCTCCCTTCGGGCGAGAAGGAATTCGAGATAATCGCGATCAGCTATCCCGTGGCGGACGCGCCTCAATAGCCGCCTGGAATCCAAGGCCGGTCGCGCGAACCCTGCACCAGCGCCACGCGGATTTCGGGGTCGGTGAGGCGACGATCGTCGTCCGTGTCGGCATAGCGACGGAACCAGATGTTCGCCCGCTCCGCCGTGCCCTCGGCGATCCAGCCGTCGTCATCGGTGTCGAAGCCGAGGGTGACGATGTCCCTTCCCTCCGGCGTCAGCGCGAGCCACGGGTCGAGCTGCTCGACGCCGGCTCCGATCAGATAGGCCTCGCGATCCTGCCAGCGGGCCGGCTCATAATAGTCGCCGTCGTAGCGATAATCTCCATATTGGTCGAAATCGTCCCAGCCCACCCGGTCGCCGTGATAATAGCCGGGGCCGTAGGCATAATCGCCATAATAGCTTGTGCAGGCCGACAGTCCGGCGGCTGTCAGCAGCAGCGCGATGACGCGCATCCTCCGCATGGTTGGCCTCCCTTATGGTTGATGGGCTGTTAACCATAAGGGAGCGCGAAAGTTGCTCGTTACGCGGCTTCAACCATCTTTTCCAAGGGCCTCGCGCGCCAATGCCTCGATCTCAGGTGAAGGCTGGGGCGGCTTCATCGGCACCTGCTTTTCGAGCGCATCGACAACGGCGGTCAGAGCCGCGATCCGGGCGGCCTTCTTGTTGTTGCCGTCGATTACCTGCCAAGGCGCCCAGCGGGTGTTTGTGTTCGCGAACATGTCCTTCAACGCGTCCAGATAATCCTCGCGGCGGGCGCGGTTGCGGAAGTCTTCGGCGTGGACCTTCCAGCGCTTCCAGGGATGGTCGAGTCGGGCCTGAAGGCGCTCGTCCTGGGTTTCCTGCGTCACATGGAGGAAGAGCTTCACCATGGCGGTGCCGTCTTCCACCTGCTGGCATTCGAACTCGTTGATCTCGTCATAGGCGCGGCGCCATTGCGCCTCGCTCGCCAAGCCTTCGACCCGCTCGACGAGGACGCGGCCGTACCAGCTGCGGTCGAAGATGGCGATCTCGCCGGCGCCCGGCAATTTTTGCCAGAAGCGCCAGAGGAAATGGCGGGCCTTCTCCTCTTCGGTCGGCGCGCCGATCGGCCAGACGCTGTAGCTGCGCGGGTCCCATTCGGCGGTGAGGCGCTTGATCGCCCCGCCCTTCCCCGCTGCGTCCCAGCCCTCGATGGCGATGACGGCGCGCTTCTTGTGCACGACATGGGCGACGAGGATACGGGACAGCCGCTCCTGCAGCTTGTCGAGCGTGTCGCCATAATGGCCCTGGAACTTGGCGCCCCGCTCGTAATCGGAGAGGTCGATGCTCACCCGTCAGCCTTAACCGTTCGTCCCGAGCGGAGTCGAGGGGCGTACGTGATGAGTCCGTGCCAGCGCCCCTCGACTACGCTCGGGACGAACGAGGTTGGGCTACTCCAGCGCCACGGTGCGGGCGGGGTCCTGCCTGGCCGTGCCGGCGGGCTCGACGATGCGGATGTGGAGCTCGCGGAGCTGCTTGGTCGTCACTTCGCTCGGGGCGTTCATCATCAGATCCTCGGCCCGCTGGTTCATCGGGAAGAGGACGACCTCGCGAATATTGGGCTCGCCGGCCAGCAGCATGACGATGCGGTCGATGCCCGGTGCCGAGCCCCCGTGCGGCGGAGCGCCATATTTGAAGGCGTTGATCATGCCGGAAAAGTCTTCGTCCACTTGGCTCTTCGTGTAGCCGGCGATCTCGAAGGCCTTGTACATGATGTCCGGGCGATGATTCCGGATCGCGCCCGAGGACAGTTCCACGCCGTTGCAGACGATGTCGTATTGGTAGGCGAGGATGTCGAGTGGGTCCTGGGTCTCCAGCGCCTCCAGCTCGCCCTGCGGCATCGAGAAGGGGTTGTGGGAGAAGTCGACCTTCTTCGCGTCCTCGTCATATTCGAACATCGGGAAGTCGACGATCCAGCAGAAATCGAAGCGGTTCTCGTCGATCAGGCCGAGCTGCTCGGCGACGCGGGTGCGGGCGAGACCGGCGAGCCTGGCGGCCTGCGCTTCCTTGCCGGCGGCGAAGAAGATGCCGTCATTGGGGCCGAGGCCCAGCTCGGCGACGAGCTTGCGCGTCGCTTCCTCGCCGTGGTTCTTGGCGATGGGGCCGCCCAGCTCGCCATTCTTCTGGGTGATGTAGCCCAATCCGGCATGACCTTCCGAGCGGGCCCAGTCGTTCATGTCGTCGAAGAATTTGCGGCTCTTTTCGGCGGTGCCCGGCGCCGGGATGGCGCGAACGACGCTGCCGCTCGCGACCATATTGGCGAAGAGGCCGAAGCCCGAGCCTTCGAAATATTTCGACACGTCGGAGATGAGGATGGGGTTGCGAAGATCCGGCTTGTCGGAACCGTATTTCAGCATCGCGTCCTTGTAGGCGATGCGTGGGAACGGCGCGGGCGTCACGCTCTTGCCATTGGCGAACTCCTCGAACACGCCGCCGAGCACCGGTTCTAATGCCGCGAAAACATCGTCTTGCGTGACGAAGCTCATTTCCAGATCGAGCTGGTAGAACTCGCCCGGGCTCCGGTCGGCGCGGGCGTCCTCGTCGCGAAAGCAGGGGGCGATCTGGAAATACTTGTCGAAGCCCGCCACCATGATCAGCTGCTTGAACATCTGCGGCGCCTGCGGGAGCGCGTAGAATTTACCGGGGTGGACGCGGCTCGGCACCAGATAGTCGCGCGCACCTTCCGGCGACGAGGCGGTCAGGATCGGCGTCTGGAACTCGGTGAAACCCTGATCGATCATGCGGCGGCGGATCGAGTTGATCACTTGGCTGCGGAGGACGATATTGCGGTGGAGGCGCTCGCGGCGGAGGTCGAGATAGCGGTAGCGGAGGCGGATGTCCTCGGGATAGTCGGCCTCGCCGGCGACCGGGAGCGGCAGCTCGTCGGCGGCGGACTGGACGGCGACCTCCTCGGCGACGACCTCGATCTCGCCGGTGGCAAGGTTGGGGTTGGTCGCCTCGGGTCCGCGCGAGACGATCTTGCCGGTAACGGTGACGACGGATTCGGCGCGAATCCGGTCGAGCACCTTCAGCGCCTCGCTGTCGGCATTGGCGACGACCTGGGTCAGCCCGTAATGATCGCGAAGATCGACGAACAACACGCCGCCATGGTCACGCTTGCGGTGGACCCAGCCCGACAGCTTGACGCGCTCGCCGACATGAGCGGCGCGAAGGTCGGCGCAGGTGTGGGTGCGATAGGCGTGCATAAAGGCGGCTTCCGATTTCAACTTTTGGGTGAAAAGGCTGGCGAGCGCTTCGCTTGGGATACAAGCCTTTGTCAAGGGATCAGCCCCTCGCTAAGACCCTGCCGATGCTTATTCATCCTTTAATCACCGACAGCGAGTCGCTGCTTGCCCTTTGCGAGCGCCTCGCCAAATCCCCATTCATCGCGGTCGACACCGAATTCATGCGCGAGAACACCTATTGGCCCGATCTGTGCCTTATCCAGATCGGCAATGAGGAGGAGGCCGCGGCGATCGACCCCAAGGCGGAAGGCATAGACCTGACGCCTCTCCTCAACCTCCTCGTCAACAACGAGGAGGTGCTCAAGGTTTTCCATGCCGGCGGGCAGGATCTGGAGATCATCTTCAACATGACGGGCGGCACGCCGCACCCTTTGTTCGACACGCAGGTCGCGGCGATGGCGCTCGGGCTCGGGGAGCAGATCGGCTATTCCAACCTGGTCGAAAGCCTCATCGGCGAGAGCCTCGACAAGGGCGCGCGCTTCACCGACTGGGGTCGGCGGCCGCTCGACCAGAGACAGATCGACTATGCGATCGGCGACGTCACCCATCTCGCCGCCCTCTTCCCCAAGATGTTGAAGAACCTGCGCAAGACCGGTCGTGGCGCCTGGCTCGATCAGGAAATGGAGCGGCTCGCCGAGCCGGCCAATTATGCCAACGACCCCGCCGAAGCCTATAAAAGGGTGCGGATCTCGAGCCGAAAGGCGGAGGTGCTGGGGCGCTTGAAGGCGATCGCCGCCTGGCGCGAGATCGAGGCGCGTTCCAAGAACCTTCCGCGCGGGCGGATCATGAAGGACGAGACGCTGGCCGACATCGCCGCCCATCCGCCGACCAGCCAGGAAGCGCTGGCGCGGGTACGCGGGCTTTCGGCAGGCTGGAAGACGAACGACATCGGTGCGCGGCTGATGGACGCGCTCGCCGCCGCCCATCCCCTCCCCGCCGACGAAATGCCGCAGCGGGAGGACAAGCCGGGGCTCGGCAAGGAGGGCGCGCTGGTCGCGGACCTTCTGAAGCTGCTCCTCAAGATCCGCTCGCGGGAGAGCAATGTCGCGGCGAGGCTCATCGCCCGATCAGAGGAGTTAGAACTTCTCGCCGCCGGCCGGCGTCAGGGACTCTCCATCCTCGAAGGGTGGCGATACGAGCAGTTCGGCCATGACGCGCTCGACCTCGTGGAAGGCCGGCTTGCCTTCGCCATCCGGAACGGAAAGCTGGCGATGACCAGAACGGAGGCTGAAACATGATTTTGAGACTTGCCATGAGCGCGCTTCTGCTGTCGGCTGCGGGCTGCATGACCCCGGCCAATGACGATGGGTCGCCCCCGGCGATGGGGGTGGGCGAGTGCGACGCCGATGCCGCCCAGGGCCTCGTCGGCCAGATGGCAACCGCAGAGCTCGGCGCCGAGGCGCTGCGCCTCAGCGGCGCGCGGGCCCTGCGTTGGATACAGCCGGGGCAAGCAGTGACGATGGACTATCGGACCGACCGGCTGAACATCAAGCTGGACGCCCAGAACCGCGTCGAGGCGATCACCTGCGGATAACCGTCATTCCGGCGAAAGCCGGAACCCAAGAACACCGATTCTCGAAAACTAGGTCGAGCGCACTCGTCTGCGCCTTCGTTCTTGGGTCCCGGCTTGCGCCGCGATGACGGGCTTGGTCAGACGCAGATCATCTCGGCTTTACAGCCCATCGCCGCCGCCAAAGCATTGAAACGCCGCTCGACCGCTTCGCCGTACAAGGCTTCGTCCCTTTTGCGAAGCTCCAGACGAAGAACTCCATTGTTCCGCACCAGACGGCTGCGCTCCAGGCTGGCGGCGACGCCGCCGCTGAGGCGCTGGCCGAGGCGCATGGCGAGACCCCAGAGCGCGGCCCGGGCGAGCGCCTCCTTGCCGCATAGTCGGGCCACATCCAGCGACGCGAAGCTCTTGCCTCCGCCGAAATGGCTGAACAGCGCCTGTGCCAGCATCAGCCGGCCCGGGGCGTCGATGCCGACCCAGTTGCCGTAGAGCGCCATGTCGACCCCGCGCTCGGCGCGGAAGTCCGGGTGGGCCTGCCAGGCGATATCGCTCAGGAGGCAGGCGGCGAGACGCAGGCGCGCCGCTTCCGTGTCGTCCTCGAAGATCGGGGCGATCCAGCGATCGAGCAGGGCACCGTGGCCGGGGAAGCGACCGAGGTCGCTGCCGACCTCCCGCGCCGCCTCGATCAGCGGATCGCGGCGCTGGTGATCGCCATCGAGCGCGTCGAAAAGCAGCCCCTCGCGAATGCCGAAGCTGGAGACGATGAGCTCGCTCGGCTGCAGCTCCTTGACGAGAATCTCGAGGAGCAGGTGCGCATCCGGCAGGGTCGGCCAGCGGGACATGGAGAAGGAGGGCACGCGCTTGAGCACCGCCATGTCGAGGCCGGCCATGCCATCGGCCAGTTCGTCGAGACGGCCCGGCTCCATCCGATATTGATGGGTGATGGGCAGCGGATAGTCGACGAGCAGCATGTCGAGCCGCGCCAGCGCGCGCCAGGAACCCCCGACGAGATAGAAGGGCCGTCCCTCGCCTCGCTTGCGAAGGCCGCGACCGTCCAGCGCCTTGGCGACCTGCTTCGCCAGCACCGCCTTTCCCTGCTTCGCGAGCGGCGCGATACGGAGCACGCCGAGCGGGAGGGAGGCGCTTTTCCCGACCTCGCCATCGGCGACCTCGACCAGCTCCAGGCTGCCGCCGCCAAGGTCGCCGACCAGACCGTTCGCCCAGGGAATGCCGGAAAGCACCCCCTGCCCCGCCATGAAGCCTTCCCGGTCCCCGGGAAGAATCTCGGGATCGAAGCCCAGCTCGCGAACCTTGGCCAGGAAGGCGGCGCCGTTGGAGGCGTCGCGGACGGCGGCGGTGGCGACCGCGCGCACGCGGCGCGCGCCCATCTGCCGGGTGAGGATACGGAATCGGGCGAGGGCGCCGAGGGCGCGCTGCTGATCGTCCTCGGCGAGCGCGCCGTCGGCGACCACGCCGCGCCCGAGACCGGCCATCACTTTTTCGTTGAAGATGACCGACGGGCTGCGGGTGGCGCCGGAATAGACGACGAGGCGTATCGAGTTCGACCCGATGTCGACGATGGCGATCGGCTTTTCCACTGGTGTCAGTGGCCGCGCCGGAAGCGCAACTTGGGGACCGCGTCGCCGCCGCGGAGTGCCGCGCCACGGCCAGAGAGCGACGGATTTGTCATGAAATAATGGTGAAGATTAAAGGGACTGCCGTCGTCAGCGGAGATTCTTTCGTAGCTTCCGTCGGGTAGCAGGCGCCAACTTTGCTCGGTGTCGATGAGATTGGCCACCATCACCTGGTCGAGAATCTGGGCGTGGACCGTCGGATTCTCGATCTTCAGCATATACTCGACTCGGCGGTCGAAGTTGCGCTGCATCCAGTCGGCGGAGCTGACATAGACGTCCGCGCCCCGGTTCGGCAGCGCCTCGCCATTGCCGAAGCACCAGATCCGGCTGTGCTCCAGGAAACGGCCGACGATCGATTTCACGCTTATGGTCTCGGACAGCCCCGGAACGCCGGGCCTCAGGCAGCAGATGCCGCGAATGACAAGCTCCACCTGCACGCCGGCGGCGCCCGCCTCGTACAGCTTGTCGATAAGGGCCGGGTCGACGAGCGAGTTCATCTTGGCCCAGAGCACGCCCGGGCGCCCCGCCCGGACATGGTCGATCTCGCGGTCGATCAGCCGGCAAAGCTCGTCGCGCAGGCCGTGCGGGGACAGGGTTAGCAGTTCCAGCCCGCGCGGTTCGACATAGCCGGTGATGTAGTTGAACAGCTGCGCCACATCGCGGCCGATCCGCGGATCGGCGGTGAAGAAGCTGAGGTCGGTATAGATGCGCGCGGTGACCGGATGGTAGTTGCCCGTACCGAGGTGGCAGTAGGTGCGGTAGCCCTTCTCCTCGCGCCGAACGACCATCGACGTCTTGGCGTGGGTCTTCCAGTCGATGAAGCCGTAGACGACCTGCACGCCGGCCCGCTCCAACGCATTGGCCCAGAGGAGATTCTGCTCCTCGTCGAAGCGGGCCTTGAGCTCGACCACCGCGGTTACCGACTTCCCAGCTTCGGCCGCGTCGATGAGGGCGCGGATGATCGCGGACTGCTTGCCGGCGCGGTAGAGCGTCTGCTTGATCGCGACCACGTCCGGATCCTCGGCCGCCTGACGGAGGAAGGCGATAACAACGTCGAAGCTCTCATAGGGGTGGTGGACGACGATATCCTTGGCCTTGATCGCCTCGAAACAATCGCCGCCATGCTCACGGATTCGTTCGGGGAAACGGGGTGAGAACGGCGGAAACTTGAGGTCGGGCCGGTCCTCCTCGACCAGGGCCTGGAGGTCGGCGATGCCGAGGAAGCCGGTCGATTCGAAGGTCAGGGCCTCGCCGGCTCTCAGGCCTTCGCGCACCGTCAGCTCGAGCGCGTCCGGTATATCCTCCTCCAGTTCCAGGCGAATGACGCGGCCGCGCCGGCGGCGCTTGATGGCGCTGCGGAAGTAGCGGACGAGGTCCTCGGCCTCTTCCTCCACCTCGATATCGCTGTCGCGAATGATGCGGAAGGCGCCGCCGCCGAGCATGTCGTAATCGGGGAACAGCGTGGAAATGTGGCGGCGGATGAGGGACTCGACGGGCACGTAGCGCGCCGCGTCTCCCGGCAGCCGGACGAAGCGCGGCAGGGTCGAAGGCACCATCAGCAGCTCGCGTATCGGCCCGCCGTCGGAGCGTCGCTTGAGATCGAAGACGAGCGAGAAGCCGGTATTGGGGATGAACGGGAAAGGATGCGCCGGATCGATCGCCTGGGGCGTCAGCACCGGAAAGATCTGTTCGGTGAAATAGCGGTCGAGCCAGTCGACCGCTTCCTGCTCCAGCTCGGCCCGGCTGCTGATCACCTCGATTCCCGCCTCGCCAAGGGCGGTGCGCAGGGTGCGCCAGACGTCCTGCTGGGCGGCGGTGAGGCGATTCGCCTCCTCGCCGATCGCGGTGAGTTGCTGGGCTGGAGTGAGGCCGTCCGCGGAGCATTCCTCGACATTGAGCAATTGCTGGCCCTTGAGGCCGGCCACGCGGACCATGAAGAATTCGTCGAGGTTGTTGCCGGAGATGGAGAGGAAGCGCAGCCGCTCGAGCAGCGGATGGGCGGAATTGCTCGCTTCCTCCAGCACCCGCCGGTTGAAGGCCAGCCAGCTCAGCTCCCGGTTGAAGTAGCGATCGCGCGACTCGCCGCCGCAAGGGCCGAAATCGTTGGCGGGCGCTGTGGCGGGACTGTCCATGCTTAAGCTCGATTCTTCGCTCGCTTGATCAGACCCGCTTCGACAAGGGCGCGGCGGGCCATCGGCACCGTCATACGCCTATGTTGCAAAAGCATTACCCTATCGAGACTTTCGACGACCCGCTGAACGGCTACGTAGCTGCGTTCGATCCGGGGTATCAGATATTTCGCCAGTTCGGGCGGGGCCGCAACCCCGCGGTCGCCGAGCAGCTTGACGATGAGGTCGCCGAGCAGCGCGTCGTCGGGCTCCTCGATCCGGATTTGCGGGGTGGCCGTCAGGCGCGAGCGCAAATCGGGCAGCGCCACCCGCCAGGCAGGCAGTGGCTCGTCGGCGATGATCAGCAGGGGCTTGCGCCGCTCCTGCGCCTCGTTCCAGGCGTGAAAGAGCGTTTCCTCGTCATGACTTTGGGCGTCGTCGAACAGCCGGCCGCCGGTCTTGCGGACGAAGATGCGGCCCAGAAGGCTGCGGCCGGACTTGCGCGGACCGGTGAGGATCGTCGCCATGACCGGCCAGAGCGACCAGCGCTTGAAATGGTCGAACGCGGCGCGGTTGGCGTCGGAGATGAGGAAATCCTCGTCGCGGTCCGCCACCGGCCAGTCGAGCGGCAGCGCGATCTGGCCCATGCCGGCGCCTATTGTCCGCCCGGGCGGGAGATTCGCAGCGTGCTCCCCGACCCCTGCACCTGCCAGCCCTGCGCCTGGAGCGCGGCCTGGAGCGACGCCGAATCGCCGACAAAGGTGACGCGCATGACCGAGGTGCCGCCGAGCGCCAGGCTGGTAGTCAGCGCCGAGGTAACGCCGTTGATGCGGCTCACCGACAGCTCGGCCTGGCTCACCGTCGCCGCGGTGGGTGTATCCACCTGGATATTGAAGCTGTTGGCGACTCCGACCGGCACCGGTGCCGTGGTGGTCGGCGTGGTGAAGGCGTCGGTCGCGGCCTCAATCTGCTCGGCAAGCTCGGCGGCGATGTCCGGCTCCTCGACGATCAGCGACGGGTCGGGCGTCAGCATTCCGGTCATCAGGGCGCGGGTGTAGGCTTGGTCGAGCCGGCGAACGCCTTCGTCGAGCAGGCGGGGTATGGCGCCGCTATTCTCGACGCGCAGGGTGAAGCGGTCGAGAACGGCGTTGTCGGGCCCGAAGCGCGCGGTGAAGGTGCCGATGGCGGGTCCGCCCGGATAGAGTCGTTTCAGATGAACTTCGGGGACGACGACGTCGGCCGCACCGTAGGAATCGAGGATCATCCGCCACCAGGCGCGGCCGGGGCGGCGGGTCTCGGCGGCGTTGAGAAGGAGCGGATCGATGCCGAGGCCGGTCGGGCGGACATAGTCGATGGCGCTGCCGCCGGTGCGGAAGCGGGCCCAGGCCTTCTGCCACTCGTTCTGGAATTCGAAGCTGTAGCGGGTCGAACCCGTCTGCAGGATGGGGATGACCAGCATCGGCGCCGATCGCCGGACGGGGCCCTGCGTCCCACCCAGCATCTGGCCGGCGCGGGCGCGATCGAACAGGATGCCGAGTTGGGCGATATAGCGCTTAGGGCCGATCTGCTCCTGCTCGACGACGATACCGGCGACGATCGTGTTGAGCACCGAATCGGTGAGATCCGGCGCCTGCGACGCGGGGCGGCCCGTGGACTTGGCCCAGAGCGCTGCCCAGCCGAGGCGCTGCGCCTGCCGCCAGCCCTCGAGCCGCGCTTCCTCCGAGGTCTTGCCGCTGGTATCGACCTCGATGCCGCTCACCTCCAGGGTGCTGGAACTGTCGATCGGCGGCACGCCCCGCTCGGCGCCCTCGAGCTGTGCGTAAAGGGCGCCGCCCCCCGCCATGGCGAGGGCGCCGGCCATCAGGATGAGGGGGGCACGACGTCTGAAAAGCTTCACAAGGCGCCTTTTGGCGAGTTGATCGTGGAAATCCAAGCCTGTTGTCGCTAGGCGCGCTGATATGAGTGAAACGGACGAGCAGACTGAGCCATACACTTACGCCAAGGCGGGCGTTTCGATCGCGGCCGGCAACGCCCTGGTCAGGGCGATCGGCCCGCTGGCGAAGTCGACCGCGCGGCCGGGTGCGGATGCCTCGCTCGGCGGTTTCGGCGGCTTCTTCGACTTGAAGGCCGCGGGCTACAGTGACCCGTTGCTGGTCGCGGCCAATGACGGCGTCGGCACGAAGCTCAAGCTCGCCATCGACAGCGGGCGCCATGACGGCGTCGGCATCGATCTCGTCGCCATGTGCGTCAACGACCTCATCGTGCAGGGCGCCGAGCCGCTCTTCTTCCTCGACTATTTCGCGACCGGCAGACTGGAGAGCGGCGTCGCGGAAGCCGTGATCGCCGGCATCGCCGAGGGCTGCCGCCAGGCCGGCTGCGCCCTCATCGGTGGCGAGACGGCGGAGATGCCGGGCATGTATGCCGAGGGCGACTACGACCTCGCCGGCTTCTGCGTCGGCGCGGTGGAGCGTGGGCAAGCGCTCACGGGCGACAAGGTGAAGGCGGGCGACATCATCCTCGGCCTCGCCTCCTCCGGCGTTCACTCCAACGGCTTCTCGCTGGTCCGCCGCCTCGCGGCCGACAAGGGCTGGAAGCTCGACCGCCCTGCGCCGTTCGAGCAGGGCCGGCTGCTCATCGACGCGCTGCTGGAGCCGACGCGCATCTATGTGAAGGCGCTGCTGCCCATCGTCCGCAGCGGGCGCATCCACGCGCTCGCCCACATCACTGGCGGCGGGCTCCTCGAAAACATCCCGCGCGTGCTGCCGGAGGGGCTGCATGCCTTCGTCGACGCCGATGCCTGGGCGCAGCCGCGGCTGATGGCCTTCCTCCAGGCGCAGGGCAATATCGAGCCCGGCGAGATGGCGCGCACCTTCAACTGCGGCATCGGCATGGCACTGGTCGCCGCTTCGGATCAGGCTGAAGCCGTCGCCGCCGATCTCGACAGGGTGGGCGAAACCGTCTTCACCATCGGCCGCATCGAAGCCGGCCAGAAGGGCTGCACCGTCTCCGGGTCGGCCGAAGCCTGGAGCGCCCGCGCCGCCTGGACCGCGACCCATCATGGCTGAGAAGGCGCGGGTCGGCGTCCTCATTTCCGGGCGCGGCTCCAACATGGCCGCCCTGCTCTACGCATCACGGCAGCCGGATTGCCCCTACGAGATCGCCCTCGTCGCCTCGAACAATCCCGATGCAGCGGGCCTCAAGCTGGCGGAGGCGGAGGAGGTGGCTACCTTCGCCCTAGGCCACAAGGGCATGAAGCGGGCCGACTACGACCGCATCCTCGACGCCGAACTGGCCAAGGCCGGCGCCCAATATGTCGCGCTCGGCGGCCACATGCGGCTCCTCTCGGCGGAGTTCGTCGAGAAGTGGGAAGGCCGCATGATCAACATCCATCCCTCTCTCCTCCCCAAACACAAGGGCCTCGACACCCACGCCCGCGCGCTGGAGGCCGGCGACAAGGTCGCGGGCTGCTCGGTCCACCTCGTCACCGTCGAACTCGATTCGGGCCCGGTACTGGGCCAGACGGAAGTGGCGGTGATCGAGGGCGATACGCCGGCGACTCTTGCCGCCCGGGTGCTGATCGCCGAGCACCAGCTCTACCCGCGCGTCCTCGCCGAGCTGGTCACCCGCGAAACGCGCCCGGAAGCGCTGCTCGACAGGTTGCGCGAAATCGCCCTCACCCTCCCCGCCGCCGAGGAGAAATTGTCGCATGGAACGCCAGCTTTCGCGGTAACGGGGGGCAAGATGTTCGCCTATTTCAGCGACGACCACCACGGCAACGGCATCACCGCGGTGCTGGTCAAGACGAGCGGCGCCGAAGAGCAGGCGATGCTGATCGAAGCCGAGCCGGACCTCTATTTCCGCCCCGCCTATCTCGGGCCATCGGGCTGGATCGGCCTGAGGCTGGACCAAGGCGATGTCGATTGGGACCATGTCGGGGAATGGCTTTTGAAGAGCTGGCGCATGGCCGCGCCCCGCAAGCTGGCCGATGTGATCTAACTGCCGTCATTCCCACGAAAGCGGGAATCCCGCTACGGGCGGCAGAGCCCTGCAAGAAGCGGGACTCCCGCTTTCGCGGGAGTGACGGGAAGGTGTAACGGGAGAGCCATGTCCGAGAAGCAGACCAAGGCCCAGGCCGCCGAAGCCGCCGCGATCCGCCGCCGCTGGATCACGCTGGGCGAAATCGTCGCGGTGGCGGCGCTGATCATTTCCGGCCTCACCTTCTGGAACAGCTATAGCGAACGCACGGCATCCGAGGCGGAGCGGGCAGCGGAAAAGGCGGCCGCGGCGGAGGCGGAGCAAGACGCCGCCGAACGTTCGCAAACGCTGTTGCTGAGAGCCCATGTGATCGGCGGCGGAACCAGCCTTGCCCTCGCGCCGGCGGATTCGGGTCAGGTCATCCAGAGCCAGACCCTCATCTTCCCGAAAGCGTTGGGCGTCGGTTCGATCGAGGCCGTGATCGAGCCCAGGATCGAGGCGCGGTGGATCGACGAGGCGGTCGAGGAGATGGATCGTTCAGGGTCGGCCGGCGGCGACCTGCGCCTGCCTGTCGCCATCACCACCCGCTTCGTGAGCGATGGCGAGACCTATAGCGACACGACGCTCTACGACGTCGGTTATCGACTCGACAACGGGATACTCGACACCGACGTCGAGCTTATCGGCCTCTCCAGAATAGAACGGACCCAGCCGTCCGCCGCCCAGGCCCGCCTCGACGCGATCTGGAAGTCGCGGCAGTAATTCCTCCCCGAGACAAGCTCGGGGAGGAGCTATCAACCGACGATCTCTTCGGGCTTGAAGAAGAAGTCGATCTCCGTCCTGGCATTCTCCGCGCTGTCGGAGCCGTGGACGCTGTTGGCCTCGATCGATTCGGCGTGGACCTTGCGGATGGTGCCCTCGGCGGCGTCGGCCGGATTGGTGGCGCCCATCACTTCGCGGTTCTTCGCCACGGCATTCTCGCCCTCCAGCACCTGCACGACGACCGGGCCGGAGATCATGAAGGCGACGAGATCGTTGAAGAAGGGCCGCTCCTTGTGCACGGCATAGAACCCCTCAGCCTGCTCCCGCGTCATGCGGATGCGGCGGGAGGCGACGACGCGAAGCCCCGCCTCCTCCAGCATCTTGGTGATCGCGCCGGTGAGATTCCGGCGGGTGGCATCGGGTTTGATGATCGAAAAAGTGCGCTCGGTCGCCATGGCCGTTTACAGCTCCATTGATGCGGGATTGATTTGGCGCGCTCTCTAGGCGCCGCTGCGCGAAACCGCAAGCGGGGCTACGACCTCATCCTATGTTGAAACGTCGGATGAACCGCTGAGTCTCAGGCTCGGTCATCGG
Source organism: Allosphingosinicella sp. (assembly GCF_036570505.1). GTDB lineage: Bacteria > Pseudomonadota > Alphaproteobacteria > Sphingomonadales > Sphingomonadaceae > Allosphingosinicella. Next base: position 20,857 of record NZ_DATCYB010000118.1, read on the forward strand.
CTCAAGGCGAGGGAGCGCAATAACACGCAAGCCAAGATAGTGTTCGTGCTTCCGCTCTAGAGGGGACACGATCACTACGCCCCGGATGCCTAAACCGAGAGCCTCGTCCACACCCCAAGCAGCGTCCCAGATGGGGTCAAGCTGTCTGTCGGGGATAGGGTCGGTCCGGGCAAACCCCATTCGATGATCCGGGCAGGTTCCGGAGCGAACGAGGATGCCGCCCTCTACAGCCGCGATCACAAGAGCTTCGAAGTGAAGCTGATAGGCACCATTCTCGAGCGGAGTTGCGCCCCAGCATTCTTTCAAAAACGCATCGTCGGATCGCTCCCAGGCCGATGCGCAGTTCGCAGCGGCCAGCAGACACGAAACGGCCAGAACGATCCCGCGCATGCCGACACCTTCGCAGTCCAGCGGAGAGTTCGCAATGACTGGTCACGCACTCCCATCACAAGACCTACGGCCCTTGCACCCACTTCCCCTCAACCTGCTTCCAATAGCGGCATTCCGCTTCGGGCTTGTCCTTGAGCGCGCGCCAGCTTTGGCGGGCATCTTCGATGTGGGCGCCGTCGAAGAAGTAGAAGGCGCGGGCGAAGGTCAGGGCTTCGTCCCGCCAGCGGCCGTCGGCGAGGGCGATGTTTTGGGCGCCGTTCAGGGGCTCCGGTTCGGGAGACAGGAGGATGGGCTGCTCGCCCGGCGCGGGGCCGTCGTGGCGGCCATGGAGCAGGAAGGAGTCGCGGGCGTAGCTCCAGAGCTGGCTGTCGAGTTGGTCGAGGAGGTTGGGCTCGGCGACGACCAGCAGCCTTTCCTTCTCGGAGAGCAGCTTCTCGCCAATGCGTGGAAGGACGCGCTCGATCGGTGAGGCGGTGAGATGGTAGAAGTCTACGAGCATATCAGGCGACCAGGCGCGAGGGACCGCTAGACACTGCACGGGTAATCGTCACCCCGGACTTGATCCGGGGCCCAGGGACACAGGTGCTTTCGGAAAAGGCGGTGTCTTGGGTCCCGGCTTTCGCCGGGATGACGTGAGGGCGTCATGAGATCAGCCTTCGAAGTTATCCTTCACGAACCTATCGATCAGCGCGACGCCGTAGCCGGTGGCGCCCTTGTCGTAGAGGTGGCCGGCCTTGTTGGCCCAGACCATGCCGGCGATGTCGAGATGGGCCCATTTGACGCCCTCCTCGACGAAACGCTGGAGGAAGGTCGCGGCGGTGATCGAGCCGCCTTCGCGCGGGCCGCTGTTCTTCATGTCGGCGATGGGGGAGTCCATCAGCTTGTCGTAGGCTTCGCCGAGCGGCATCCGCCAGACCTTGTCGCCGGTCTTGAGACCGGCGTCGGTGAGCTGCTGGGCGAGGCCGTCGTCGTTGGAGAACAGACCGCCATATTCATAGCCCAACGAGATGATCATCGCGCCGGTGAGGGTGGCGAGGTCGACCATCACTTCGGGTTTGTACCGGCGCTGCGTCCAGGCCATGGCGTCGCTCAGCACGAGCCGCCCCTCGGCGTCGGTGTTGATAACCTCGATGGTCTGGCCGGAGAGCGAGGTCACCACGTCGCCGGGGCGCTGCGCCTTGCCGTCGGGCATGTTCTCGACGAGACCGCAGACTCCGACGACGTTGGCCCTAGCCTTACGGATGGCGAGCGCCTTCATCGCGCCCGCGACGGCGCCGGCGCCGCCCATGTCCCACTTCATCGCCTCCATGCCCTGGGCGGGCTTGATCGAGATGCCGCCCGTGTCGAAGGTGACGCCCTTGCCGACGAAGACCACGGGCCTGGCGTCCCCGCCCCCGTTCCAGCGCATGGCGAGGAGGCGCGGCGGACGGGCGGAGCCGATCGCGACGCCCATCAGCGCGTTCATGCCGAGCTCGGTCATCGCCTTTTCGTCGAGCACTTCGATCTCGACGCCGAGCGGTTCGAGATGCTTGCGCGCGCGCTCGACGAAGGTCTCGGGATAGATGACATTGGCCGGCTCGGTGACGAGCTCGCGGGTGAACGAGATGCCTTCGAGCAGAGCCGCCTCGTCCGCCCAGGCCTTGTCGGCACCCTTACCCCCGCCGACGATCACCACTTCCTCCAGCGTCGGCTGCGCCTTCTTGACGAGCTTGGTGCGGTAGACGTCGTATCGCCAGGCCCGCGCCGCCGCGCCGAAGCCCAGACGCGCCGCGGCCTCGCCGTCCAGGTCCAGCCCCGTCAGGTCCACCACCAGCTTGGTTTCGCCCGAGGTCAGCAGCCGGGCGGTCAGCGCCCCGCCGACGCGCTCGTACAGCGCTTCGTCGTCGCGCTTGCCGCCTAGGCCGACGATCAGCAGCCGGCGGGCGGAATCGCCCTCGGTGATGAAGCTTTCGGCGATCGCCGCCACCTCGCGTTCGAAGCGCTGGGCCTCGGCCGCGCGCGCCGCCAGCGTCCGCCCCGCCTCGTCGAGGCCGGCAAGCCTGTCCGCCAGCATGTCCTCGCTCCAGACCGGAATGGCGAGCGCATATTGGCCATCGGGGCGCTGATCGACGAAGCTGACTTTCATGGGTGGAATACCTCCTGGACAGGAATCGGACGCCCGGAGACGTCAAGGAACTGGCGGACCTGATAGGCGAACGGCTGGCCGGTGGCAAAGCGGGTCCGCCGGCTTCCGCCATTGCAGGGAACGATTTGGGGTGCGATAGGCTCGTTCGTCGCGTGTGCCAATGCGGCGGGGCCAAAGTTGCGGAAATTGTCGACGACGCTGAATCTCCTTTGCCGGACGGCCCTGCCCCTGCTGCTGTGCGCGCCGGCCTTAGCAGCGGCGCAGGAGGTCACCCCCGCCGCGGCACCCGGCGAAGAGGAACGGCAGGTCGATTTCAGCGCCGACCAGCTGACCTACGACACCGATGCCGAGATCGTCACCGCGAGCGGCGACGTGCGGATGACGACCGAAGGCAACAACCTTCGCGCCGACAGCGTCATCTGGAACCGCCAGACCGGCGAGGTCCGCGCCGAAGGCAATGTCCGGATCGTCAATCCCCAGGGCGACGCCGCCTATGGCGACAGCATCGTCCTCACCGACACCTTGCGCGACGGCATGGTCGACAATCTGCTCCTCGTGCTGGAGGACGGCGGCCGGCTCGCCGCCGACCGGGCCGAGCGGGACGAGGGCCGGACCACCCTCTTTAGCGCCACCTACTCCCCCTGCGCGGTGGTCGACAGCGAGGGTTGCCCCAAGGACCCTACCTGGAAGATCACCGCCGTCCGCGTCGTCCACGACCCGGTCCGCAACCGCATCAGCTATGAAGGGGCGACGCTCAACCTGTTCGGGATACCGATCATCGGCCTTCCCGGCCTGTCGCACCCCGACGGCACTGAGGGCGGCGGCACCGGCCTGCTCGTTCCGGACATAAGGATCAGCCGCAGCAACGGACTGGAGCTGAGCCTCCCTTATTATTTCAAGGTCGCGCCCAACAGTGACGCGACGATCACACCGCACGTTTACACCGACGTGGCGCCGATGCTCGAAGGCCGTTACCGCCAGCTGACGGAGCTCGGCGCCTTCCAGCTCGGCGCCTATGTGACCCACAGCTCGCGTATCGGGCTCGATCCGCTGGCTTCGTCGGCGCCCGACCGCAACGAGGGCATCCGCGCCTATCTCGAGGGCAGCGGAAAATTTCAGCTCGATCCGCAATGGAGCATCACCGCGTCGGGGCGCTACGTGACCGACCGCACGTTCCTCCGCCGCTACGACATATCGCGCGACGATCGCCTTCGCAGCGTCGTCAACGCGGAAAGGATCGGCGAGGACAGTTATATTTCCATCGCCGGCTGGGCCTTCCAGGGCCTCCGCATGACCGACGTCGCCGGCCAGCAGCCGGTGGTCCTGCCGGCGGTGGACGCACGCTGGCGGTTCGACGATCCCGTCTGGGACGGCACGATCCAGGTACAGGCCAACAGCCTGTCCATCCTCCGCACGGAGGGGCAGGACACGCAGCGCGCCTTCGCCAGCGCTCGCTGGGACAGGCGGGCCATCACGGCCATGGGCCAGGAGTTGACCCTTACCGCTTATGCGCGGGGCGATGTCTACCATACGGACGACACGCTCCTCACCTCCAACCTATCGTATCGCGGCGATGAGGGTTGGAGCAGCCGCGCGATCGGCGCGGTGGCGGCCGACCTCAAATGGCCGTTCATCGGCGAATTCATGGGTGGGACCCAGCGCCTGACACCGCGAGTCCAGTTCGTCGCCTCTCCGCCCACCACGAATCTCGAGATCCCGAATGAGGACGCTCGCGCCGTCGACCTGGAGGATTCGAACCTTTTCGCCCTCAACCGCTTCCCCGGCTACGACCGCTGGGAGGACGGCACCCGCGTCACCTACGGCCTCGAATGGGCGCTCGACCTTCCGAAGACGGCGATCCGCACGACGATCGGCCAGAGCTATCGCCTCGACGAGAAGCCCAGCATCTTTCCGCCAGGCACGGGCCTTTCCGACCAGTTTTCGGACATCGTCGGCCGCACCAGCGTGAAGCTGGGCCGGAAGCTGAACCTCGTCCACCGCTTCCGGCTGGACAAGGACAATCTGGCGATCCGCCGCAACGAGATCGACGCCGTCGTCGGCGGCCGGCAGACCTACGCGACGGTCGGCTATCTGCGCCTCGATCGCGACATCGATCCGACGATTGAGGATCTCAGGGACCGTGAGGAAGTCAGGGTCGGCGGACGGGTCAAGTTCGCCAACTACTGGTCGATATTCGGCTCGGCGGTCGTCGATCTGACCAATCAGGAGGAAGACCCCTTGGCCGACATCGACGGTTTCGAGCCGGTCCGGCACCGGCTGGGCGTCGCCTATGACGACGACTGCATAGAAATCGGGGTGACCTGGCGGCGCGACTATGAGACCACCGGGGACTTCCGTCGCGGCAACACCTTCCTGTTCCGGGTGGCGCTCAAGAATTTGGGCCGCTAATGTTCCGGATGCAGGAGAGCCTGCTAAGCTTGGGTTCAGCAACATCGCGGCACATAAGCGGCCTGCATTTACTGGAGGAATGATGAAGCTCGGCACTTTTGGTAGGGCGGCGTTGATGCTGGCCGGGTCGGCCTTCGCCGCTGCGGCCGTGGCGCAGACTGTTGGCGACGAGGGCAGCAGCACGACCGACGCGCTCAACATCCCCGCCAATCCCGAGATTTTCGGCGAACGCGATCCGTCCGTCATTACCGCAACGGCCATCGTCAACGGCCATGTCATCACCGGCACCGACGTCGACCAGCGCACCGCGCTCATCCTGCTCTCCAACCAGGCGACGCAAGTTCCGGCCGAGGAACTGCAGCGGCTGCGCGCCCAGGTGCTTCGCAACCTGGTCGACGAGACGCTGCAGATCCAGGCCGCCGAGGCCGCCGACATCAAGGTCGAGCAAAGCGAGATCGATCAGTATTTCGCGCAATACGCGCAGAATTTCGGCAGTACGCCCGAGGCGTTCGCCGAATTCCTTCATTCGAAGGGATCGTCGGCGCGCGCGGTCAAACGGCAGATCCACGGCGAGATGGCCTGGACCCGCCTTCAGAGCAGTCGGATCGAGCCTTTCGTCAATGTCGGCGAAGAGGAAGTGCAGTCGATCATCGACCGGCTCCAGGCCTCCAAGGGCCAGCAGGAATATCGGATCGCCGAGATTTTCCTGTCGTCGACTCCCGAGACGGCGGCGGAGACGCAGGTCAATGCCGCGCGCATCGTCGAGCAGCTGAGGAACGGCGCGTCCTTCCTTGCCTATGCGCGGCAATTTTCCGAAGCGTCCACCGCGGCGGTCGGCGGCGATCTCGGTTGGGTGCAGGCGGAACAGTTGCCCGGCCAGCTGGCCGAGGTAGCGCGTGCGATCCCGGTCGGACAGGTGAGCGATCCGATCGCCATTCCGGGCGGCTATTCCATCATCGCCGTTCAGGATGCTCGCCAGGTTCTCACCAGCGATCCGCGTGACGCGGTTCTCAGCCTGAAACAGCTTTCCGTCACCTTTCCGGAGGGCATGACACGGGACCAGGCGGCGCCGCTGGTCGAGCGGCTGGCCGAAGCCGGCCGGACCATGGGCGGCTGCGGCCGCGCCGAGGAAACGGCCGCGAAGATCGACGCGGAGGTGGTGTCGAGCGACCAGGTGAAGGCGCGCGACCTGCCGCGCGCGCTGCAGGAAATGCTGCTCAGCATGAACATCGGCCAGGCGACGACGCCGTTCGGCTCGTTCGAGGAAGGCGTTCGCATCCTCGTCCTGTGCGGCCGCGACGATCCGGTGGCGACCGATGGTCCTTCGTTCGATCAGGTCTACGCGCAGCTCAATGAAGAGCGAGTCAATCGCAGGGCCCAGCGTTATCTGCGCGATCTTCGCCGCGACGCCGTGGTCGATTATCGATAAGAGGAGCTGATCTTGCCGATGCCTCTTGCTGTCGCGCTGGGAGATCCCGCCGGCATAGGGCCCGAGATCATCGCCAAGTCATGGGAGCGGCGGGAAGCGGACAAGGTTCCGCCCTTCTTCGCCGTCGGCGATTGTGACGCGATCGGCGTCGTTTGGAGCGGACCCTTGCGGGCGATCACCGATCCCGGCGAAGCGCTCGACTGCTTTGGAGAGGCCCTGCCCGTCATCCGCATCGGCGGCGGGCGCGGCGTTACGCCGGGCGCGCCGGACGTCGAGGGCGCGCGTGGCTCGCTCGACGCGCTGGAGCTCGCGGTGGGTCTCGCCCGCTCGGGCGCCGCTTCCGGTCTGGTCACCGGGCCGGTTTCCAAATCGCAGCTTTATGCGGTCGGCTTCACCCATGCCGGACAGACCGAGTTCGTCGCCGAACGCTGCGGCGTTTCCAGCGAACTGGTGGCGATGATGCTCGTGGGGCCGACGCTGAAGACGGTTCCCGTCACCGTCCATGTCCCCTTTCGCGACGTCCCCGAGGTGCTGACAACCGACGCGATCATCGCCAAGGCGCGCGCGACGATACGAGGCCTTCAGCGCCAGTTCGGGATTGAGCGGCCCCGCCTCGCCGTCGCCGGACTCAACCCCCATGCCGGAGAGGGTGGCGCCCTGGGGCGGGAAGAAATCGAGATCATCATTCCCGCCATAAAGCAGCTGCGCGACGACGGCTGCGATGTCGGCGGCCCCTACCCCGCCGATGCGCTGTTCCATGAACGGGCGAGGCGAAGCTACGATGCCGCGCTCTGCATGTATCACGATCAGGCGCTGGTCCCCTTGAAGACCCTTCACTTCGACGAGGGCGTCAACATGACGCTGGGCCTCCCCATCGTGCGCACGTCCCCCGACCACGGCACCGCGTTCGACATCGCCGGCAAGGGTCGGGCGGAGCCCGGTGCGATGATGGCGGCGCTCAAGACAGCCGACGCCTGCGCCCGGCGCGTTGCCGAGGCGTGACGGACCTACCACCGCTCCGTGACGTGATAGCGCGGCATGGCTTGAGCGCATCGAAGGCGCTGGGCCAGAATTTCCTACTCGACAGCCAGCTCCTCGACCGCATTGCCCGCGTGCCGGGGCCGCTGGAAGGCGAGCGCGTCTACGAGGTGGGGCCCGGGCCGGGCGGGCTGACCCGCGCGCTTCTGAAGACGGGGGCTCGGGTCACGGCCGTCGAGCGCGACCGGCGCTGCCTGCCGGCACTGGCGGAGCTCGACGAGGCCTTCGGCGGCCAGTTGACGATCATCGAGGGCGACGCGCTCGCCATCGACGCGGCGGCCGAGGTCGGAGTGGGCGCGCATATCGTCGCCAACCTTCCCTATAATGTCGGCACGGCGCTGCTCGTCCGCTGGCTCGGCGGAGAGGCTTGGCCGCCCTGGTGGAAGTCGCTGACCCTGATGTTCCAGCAGGAAGTGGCGGAGCGGATCGTCGCCCGGCCGGGCGACTCGGCTTATGGCCGGCTCGCCGTCCTCGCCCAGTGGCGGAGCGAAGCCAAGCTGGCGATGAAGGTTCATCGTTCGGCCTTCGTGCCGCCGCCGAAGGTGATGTCCGCCGTTGTCCACATCGTGCCCGGGCAGGCGCCGGCAGGGGTTTCCGCGGCAAGGCTGGAAAAGCTGACCGCCGCCGCCTTCGGCCAGCGCCGGAAGATGCTGCGGCAGAGCCTCAAGAGCCTGCCCGGCGCGCTCGAGGCGCTGGAGCGGCTCGGTATCGATCCGGCGCGGCGCGCGGAAACGCTGGCGGTGGCCGAGTTCGTGGCCGTCGCGCGCGCTATGACGGATTAGTCGTCCGTCTCCGGGATCTTGGTCGCGGGCGCCTGCGCGGTCATGACCTCGGTCGGCGGACCCTTGGCGATTACCGCGGCAAGCGTCGTGGCCTGCGGGCACGGCGTGTCGCAAAGGGTCTTGATCCGATCGAGATTGCGCTTGGCCCGCGCGACGGCGCCGCGCTGAACCAGTGCCTCCCCCTGCCCCGCCAGCGCGCCGAGATCGTTGGGCTCCAGGGTCAGGGCCTCGGAATAGAGCTTGATCGCTTTGCCGGGCAGCTTCTGCGCCTGGGCCACCTTGGCCATGGCGGAATAGGCCGCGCGATTGCGGGGATCGACGACCAGCGCCGTCTCCAGCGCGTCTACCGCCGCGTCATACTCACCCGAAGCCGTAAGCGTCTCGCCCTGCTGCAGCAACGCCAGCGACTGCGGGTCGATCTGGGCGTCGGGCCGTTGTCCGTGTCCCGCGCTCGCCATGGTCGCCAAGGCGATCGCGACTGAAAGGGCGATAGGGGTAAGGCGCATCAAAATCTCCATATTCCTGTCGTCGGCGAGTTTAGCATGACGCTCGCCACCGTGCGACGAAAAAGCCGTCGGTCCCGTCATGGGCCGGCGTCAGAAGCCGCCCCGGACCCGCGGGCCTGCCGCCATTCATGACAGGCGCTTCCGATACCAAGGCTGAACGACGCTCGCCCAGGGCCTCGGCCTGATCCCGTCCCTCGCGGGCGAGGACGGAGCAGACGGCATAGACCAAATGTCCACCGGGGCGGACCAGTTCCGCGGCCATGTCGAGAAGCCGTGCCTGCAGCGCGGCCAGGCGATCGAGCCGTTCGGGTGTCAGCCGCCACCTAAGCTCCGGGTTGCGCCGCCACGTCCCCGTCCCGGAGCAGGGCGCATCCACCAGAACGACGTCGGCCGCGCCGTTCAGATCGGAAAGGGCGGCGATCTCCCTGTTCGGGTCCAGAAGGCGCATTTCGACAATCGCTATCCCCGCGCGCTCCAGACGCGGCGTCATCCGCGAGAGGCGGGTCCGGTCGGTATCGCTGGCGATCAGCCGGCCGCTATTTCCCATCTCCGCCGCCAGCGCCATTGTCTTGCCCCCTGCCCCCGCGCACAGATCGACCACCGTCATTCCCGCACGGGCGTCGCAGGCGATGGCAAGGAGTTGGCTGCCCTCGTCCTGAATCTCGACGAGCCCGGCTCGCCAGGCGTCGGTCGCCTCCACCTGGAAACCGTCGGGCAAACGGAGGCCCATCGGCGAGAGGCATGTAGGAACGGCTTCCGTGAGCGCGGCAAGAGCCTCCTCCTGGGTGCCCTTGAGGGCATTGACGCGCAGGTCGAGCGGCGCGCGCTCCAGCAAGGCAGCGAGGTCGCTCTCGTCAATTAGGGGGTCGAGCCGATCATGCAGCCATCGCGGCGCGCGGGTCGCCAGCGAGACATCTTCGCCGGGCAACAGCGGTGATGGGCCGTGAGGCGACCCGTCGAAAAGCGCGAGAAGATCCGGCTCATCCTCGGCCTCGCCTAGTATCGCCGCGCGGCCCGTGGTTGGCCTTTCGCCAGATCGTCGGATGGCACGGTAGACGAGCTCCCGGACGGCGCGGCGGTCCTTGGAGCCTGCATAGCGGCGGGTCTTGAAATAGCGGGCGATGAGCGTGTCCGCCGCCGCGCCGCCTTCTCGGGAGGAAGCGATGATCTCATCGAGCAGCTCGATCGCCGCCTGGGCGCGGCCGGCGGGCGTCACCTTCCCCTCCCGCTTGCGGGAGGGGATCGAGGGGAGGGCATGTAAGATGGGCCAGGCTCGGAATCCACAAGCCCTCCCCCGGCTCCTCCCGTAAACGGGAGGGGAGATTTACCGCGTCGGATAATTGGGTGCCTCGCGGGTGATGGCAACGTCGTGGACGTGGCTTTCGCGAAGGCCCGCATTGGTGATGCGGATGAACTGGGCGCGGGTCTGGAGTTCCGCGATGGTTGCGGCGCCGGTATAGCCCATCGCCGCCTTCACGCCGCCGACCAGCTGATGGATCACGTCCTTGGCGTGACCCTTATAGGGCACCTGACCCTCGATGCCCTCGGGCACGAGTTTCAGCTGGTCCTTGATGTCCTGCTGGAAATAACGATCCGCGGAGCCGCGTGCCATCGCGCCGACCGAGCCCATGCCGCGATAGCTTTTGTAGCTGCGGCCCTGATAGAGGAAGGTCTCGCCCGGCGCTTCCTCCGTGCCGGCGAGTAGCGATCCGATCATGACCGTGGAAGCCCCCGCCGCGAGCGCCTTGGCGACGTCGCCGCTGGTGCGCAGCCCGCCGTCGGCGATGACCGGCGTGCCGCTCTTCGCCGCCTCGTTCGCCGCATCCAGGATCGCGGTGAGCTGGGGCACGCCGACGCCGGCGACGACGCGCGTAGTGCAGATCGAGCCGGGTCCGATGCCAACCTTCACGCCGTCCGCGCCGGCGCCGATCAGCACCTTGGTCGCTTCGGCGGTGGCGACGTTGCCGGCGATTATCTGGACGGCGTTGGAGATTTTCTTGATCCGCTCGACCGAGGCGGCGACGTCCTTGTTGTGGCCGTGGGCGGTGTCGATGACGATGAGGTCGCACTCGGCGTCGATCAGCGCCTCGGTCCGCTCGAACCCCTTGTCGCCGACCGTCGTCGCGGCGGCGACCCGCAGGCGGCCCGAGCGGTCCTTGGTGGCGGAGGGATAGGTGACCGCCTTCTCGATATCCTTGACGGTGATGAGGCCGATGCACCGCTGGTTCTCGTCGACCACGAGCAGCTTCTCGATCCGGCGCTGGTGAAGCTGCCGCTTGGCTTCCTCCTGAGTGACGCCGGGGCCGACCGTGACGAGGTTCTCGCTCGTCATCAGCTCCGACACCGGCTGCCGGGGGTTTTCGGCGAAACGGACGTCGCGGTTGGTGAGGATGCCGACCAGGCGTCCGTCCTTCTCCGTGATCGGGATGCCCGAGATGCGGTGGCGCGCCATCAGCTCGAGCGCATCGGCCAAGGTCTGGTCGCGTGTCATGGTGATAGGGTTCACGACCATGCCGCTTTCGTAGCGCTTCACGGCGCGAACGGCCGCCGCCTGCTCGTCGACTTCCAGGTTGCGGTGGAGCACGCCGAGACCGCCGAGCTGGGCCATGACGATCGCCATGTCCGCCTCGGTGACCGTGTCCATCGCCGAAGAGAGGATCGGGATGTTAAGGCCGATCTCCCGGGTCACCCGCGTCCTGGTATCGGCCTGGCTCGGCAGCACGCTCGATTCGCCGGGCTTCAGAAGCACGTCGTCGAAGGTGAGCCCCAGGCTGATGTCCATATGATTGTCTCGCGTGTCGGGATTCGGTGCCGCTACATAGGAAGGTAAGACCGCAAGCGCTAGCGCCGCGGCTGATACTCCTCCGGATCGGCCAGCTTGCGGCCGAGCGCGATCAGAAGCTCGGTGTCCTCCGCCGCGCCCTCCAGCACCAGCGGCCGGTCCAGGTCGTCCCCGGGCTTGTGGTAAGGGCCGCGGAGGAAATCCTCCAGGATCTTCATGTTGGCGAAGGAGCCGCCGACCATCACCGTCGGAACGCCGGCGCGGGTCAGCACCCAGCCATCTTGTCGCTGGACGAAGGCGTTGGCCTCCGTGTCCGTATCGACGGCGCGGCCGAGCGCGCGCGCCGTTGCATCGACCAGCGGGTCGAGCGGCGTGGTGCCGCGGCCGACGATCGCGACCGGCTCGCCGGCCCCGGCGATCGCCACTGTGTCGATATTGATGGCGGCCACCAGGGTTTCGAGCGGAACGGTCGGATGCGCGCCGAAATATTCGGCGCCGAGCAAGCCCATCTCCTCGGCCGTCGTGCCCATGAAGAGCAGGTCGCGCACCGGTCTCGGGCCGTCGGCGACAGCGCGGGCGATCTCGATCAGCATGGCGATGCCGCTGGCATTGTCGACGGCGCCGTTGCAGATGCGGTCTTTGGCACTCTCCGGCCGGCAGATGCCGAGATGATCCCAGTGGCCGAGATAGAGCACGCTCTCGCCCGTCTCGCCGCTGCCGCTCAGGCGACCGATGACATTGTGCGACGTATAAGGCCGCACCTGCGTCGAGACATCGAGGGAAGCGGTGAGGTCGAGCGGCACGGGCCTAAAGGCTATCGCGCGGGCGCTGGCGACATCGCCGCCGCCGGTCCGCACGAGCCTCTCCCCCGCCCCGAGCGCCATCGCCCCGGTGATGGGCGCGCGGCTGTCGGTGCCGAGCTTCGTCTGTCCGCGCTTGTAGGAGCCCGTGACGGCTGGCCAGGGAATGTCGTCGCCCATGATCGCGATAACGGCGGCGGCGCCCGCCTTCGTCAGCGCCTCGGCCCGCTTCGAATAGCCGGGCGCGCCTTCGGGAGCATCGTAGAGAATGAGGGCCACCGCCCCGTCCAGATTCACGCCGGCCAGCTGCTCGGGAAGAGCCTGGCCAACGAACCAGACCGGCGCGTCGTTTGTCGTCTCCCGCGCCTCGGTGCCGAGAAAGACGATATCCTTCCGGTCGAATTCGACCGGCGCGCCCTTCGACGCCCACAGCGCGAGGTGACCGAAGGGCGTCCGCTCGACCAGCGGGACCGGCTGATACCAGTCGCCGTCGCCGGCGGCCGGTTCGAGGCCGATCTCCTGAAACTGACCGGCAATGTAGCGGAGGGTCTTGTTCTCCCCCTCGGTCCCGGGCTCCCGCCCCTCGAAGGCGTCGCTGGCCAGCACCTCGATATGCCGTCGCATCTGCTCGACGCTGACGGCGAGCGGCTGGGCGGAGAGAGCGGCAGGGAAGAGGAGGAGGAGCGCGGCGCGAAGCCAAACCTTGGAAATCATGCAACCGCTTAGGCGGTCCCGGCCGCAGCTGGCAAGGCGCGTCAGCGGTGCGCCCGGGCGATCACCGCTCTTGCCTCGGTGACGTGCATGTCCTCGATCATGCGCCCTTCGAAGCGCTCGGCCCCGCCCGTCGCCGCGGCGATCAGGCGTTCGGCGGCGGCAACATCCTCCTCGCTGGGGCCGAAGATGCGATTGGCGGTCTCGATCTGGCTCGGGTGAATGAGCGACTTGCCGTCATATCCGAAGGACCGGCCCTCCCGGCATTCGGCCGCCAGGTCCTCTTCGTCGTCCAGCCGGTTGTAGACGCCGTCGAACGCCGGCACGCCGGCGGCGCGCGCCGCCAGCACGACCGTCTGCAGCGCGTGCATCAGCCCCCCGCGCCCCGCTCCGCCGGGGATGCCAAGGTCGGCGACGAGATCGTTGGTGCCGATGATGAGGCCCACCGCCTCCTTCGCGATCGCCGGCGCTTCGAGCACGCCCGCCGCCGTCTCTATCATGGCCAGGATCGGCTTTTCGGTCAGTTGTCCCGCGTCATGGACCTGCCGCCGGCTCTCGACCTTGGGAAGCACGATATAATCGGCGCCGCCGCGCCTCACCGCCACCACGTCGTCGCCGAAATAGGGGCTCCCGACCGCGTTGAGACGGATGGCCGAGGGCTTGTCGCCGAACCCCTGGGCGGCGGCCTCGGCCGCCATGCGGCGCGCCGATTCCTTGTCCTCGGCCTTCACCGCGTCCTCGAGGTCAAGGACGACCAGGTCGACGGGAAGGTCTCGCGCCTTCTCTATCGCGCGCGCGTTGGAAGCGGGCAGGAACAGCAGCGAGCGGCAGAGCCGGAGGTTCGAAGGCGTCATGGATCGATTCTGCTTGGAAGCCGGCCCGCTTGTCTACATTATATAGCCATTGGGGCTTTGGGGGAGTTGAGATGATGGAAGCGACCGCACTGTTCTTCATCCTTGCGCTGGTGATCATCTACCTGATGGCCAGTATCAAGATCGTGCGGCAAGGCTATCAATATACGATAGAATATTTCGGGCGCTTCACCGTCGTCGCCCGCCCCGGCTTCAACTTCTACCCCGCCTTCTTCTATCGCGTCGGGCGCAAGGTGAACGTGATGGAGCAGGTGCTCGACATCCCCGGCCAGGAGATCATCACCAAGGACAACGCCATGATCTCGACCGACGGCGTCGTCTTCTTCAACGTGCTCGACGCCGCCAAGGCCGCCTATGAGGTGTCCGATCTCTACAATGCCATCCTCAACCTCGTGACCACGAACCTGCGCACCGTCATGGGCTCGATGGACCTCGACGAGACCCTGTCGAAGCGCGACGAGATCAACGCGCGCCTGCTCCACGTGATCGACGACGCCACCACGCCGTGGGGCGTGAAGATCACCCGCATCGAGGTGAAGGACATCCGCCCGCCCGCCGACATCGTCAACGCCATGGCGCGGCAGATGAAGGCCGAGCGCGAGAAGCGCGCCAACATCCTCGAGGCCGAAGGCATGCGCGCCTCCGAAATCCTTAGGGCCGAAGGCGAGAAGCAGGGCCAGATCCTCCAGGCCGAGGGCCGCCGCGAAGCCGCCTTCCGCGACGCCGAGGCGCGCGAGCGTCAGGCCGAGGCCGAAGCCAAGGCGACGCAGGTCGTCTCCGAGGCCATCGCCGGTGGCAACAATCAGGCGCTAAACTACTTCATCGCGCAGAAATATGTCGAGGCGGTGGGCAAGTTCGCGACCTCGCCCAACGCCAAGACGATCCTCTTCCCGGTCGAGGCGACGCAGCTCATCGGCACCTTGGGCGGGATCGGCGAACTCGCGCGCGGCGCACTGGCCGGAAACACCGTGCCTCCGCCGCCCGCAGGCAAGCGGCCCGGACCGTTCGAGGGGCCGGCGCAATGAATCTCGACGGCATCGACCCGGCCTGGGTCTGGCTGATCGCCGCCGCGGTGCTTGGCATCGCCGAGCTCCTGATGCCAGGCATCTTCCTCATCTGGCTGGCGGCCGCCGCCGCGATCACGGGCTTCGCGACCTTGCTCTTCGACATGCCGGCCGCCTTCCAGTTCGCGCTGTTCGGCCTGCTCTCGATCGGCGCCGTCTATGTCGGCCGCCGCTGGTACACGGCCAATCCGGTCGAAAGCAGCGACCCCCTGCTCAACGACCGCGCCGTCCGACTGGTCGGCGAGACCGTGGTCGTCGTCTCCGTGATCGAGGACGGCCACGGCCGGGTGAAGGTGGGCGACAGCGTCTGGTCCGCCCGCGGCCCCGACGCCGAAGTCGGCGCCCGCGTCCGCGTCGTGGGTGCGGATGGAGCCTGTCTCAAGGTCGAGCCAAGCGCCCGAGCTTAGGGAGAGGATTGCGCAGCAATCGTCGAGCAGCGCAAAGAGAACGCGCAGGCCGGCCAGCGGCGGCCGGTTTTCCGCTGAAGAGCCTGTACGCCGCCGCCGCGACGCCGTCTTCCGCCTGGGCTGGGCCTGGGCGCTGGAGCTCTCCGCCGCCGACGAGAGTGCCGCGCGCCGCTCCACCTCCGCCTGCGACGCTCCCGTGCGCATCGCCCCGCAAGGCAGCCGTCTCCTCCAGCGCCGGCGGATGCGCTGAGTCCGCTTCACCGAGGCGCGCCAGCAGACCTTTCTCGATCATTTCGCCGGCACGGCCGATGCCTACGCGGCGGCCGAGGCGGCGGGTGTCGGCTATGCGACGGTCTACGTCCACCGCCGCCGCAACGCCGACTTCGCCGCCCGATGGACGAAGCCCTGCACATGGCCTATCCCCGGCTCGAGGCCGAGGCGTGCGCCAGCGCCTGGAGGCCCAGCGGCTGCGCGAGGAGATCGTGCTCGCCGGCGAAACAGCCCGGGAGTTCGACCGCGTCATGAAGCTGCTCGCCCGCTGGGACCGCCGCGGCGGCGCCATCGGCCAGCGCGAAGTCCGCCACCTCCAGCGCGCAACCTTCGACGATGCTATGGAAGCCCTCGAAAAGAAGCTCCGCAACCTCGGCATCCCCATCCCCCCTCTTCCCCCGCCATCGCCGGGCCACACGGCATGAGTCCGAATGACGCCAAACCGATCGCCCTCCGCTTCGAAACCGGCCGAGCTAAACTCGCCGACCACTTCCCCGATCTGGAAGACCAACTCTGCGCCCTCACCTAGTCCGGCTATCAGGGCGCGGAGAGCGCCGACAGAGCTGACGCGAAGGTATGGGCCATGACCGAACTCTTTGAGAGCGGAACGGGCGGAGCCGCGGATTCGGGTACAAAGCACCTCGGGGTGCTTGAAGAAGCGGGGATACTCCGCACGAAGTGGAAGTCGCGGTCGAAGCACCATTTTTGGAACGTGAGCCATTGCGACGGTTGTGGCGTATGTGGCTCGGTCCTGTCGCCGAAGGCCCATCGGAGGAAGCTGATGTTGAAGGTTACGGTGACGAGCGTGCTAGTCGATGACCAGTCATGCCGACGAGGAGGTGTGGGGCGATTTGCGGCGCCTAGCGAAAAGCATCTATTTCATGGAGGAAGCAACGGAATGAGAATCAAAGCAAACCTGACGACATTGCTATCGTGCCTGATCTTTGCCACGCCGGCTCTGGCCACAGAAAACACCTATATAGCCGCCGAGAGCATCCCATTTGCCTTTGAGGCACCGGGTCAGCCGCAGCAACTCGGCCCGCTCTGGGGCGTCAGATCCAAAGGGCCTGCCGGAACACTGCTCAAGGTGCCGGCCGACTTCCGGGCGCCAATCCACGCCCACACGGCGGATTACCGCGCCATCGTCATCGAAGGCCAATGGAAACATTGGGTGCCCGAGACCGGCGAGGGCCAGGAAGTCGAGCTTCTCCCGGGCGCCTACTGGACGCAGAGGAAGGATCAGATGCACGCCGACGCCTGCGTTTCCGAAACCCACTGTGTGATCCTGCTTATCAACGAGGATCCGTACGAAACCTATCTCGCCGAGTAAGCGCAATTCCATCCAAGGAGTGCCGCGTTGGAGCTCAATCTGAAAGGTAAGACGGTCGTGGTGGTCAGCGCCAGTTCAGTCGCGGGCAAGGCAAGTCCACGATCACTTCAACGTCGAACGGAAGCGGACATTGCGCTTTTGGCGGGTTAGGCCGCTAAGAAGTCGGTCCGCTATCGACCCACAAGCCGCCACTTATCCGGTTATTCTCGCAACACCGCCAAATCAGGCTCCACCCACCCCAGCCGCGCCTCTTTCGAGAACAGCCGTTCCCGGCTGTAGAACCTGAGCGGCCAGCCCCGCCGCCCCTCCGGCGCCTGCAGCAATGCATTCACCTTCTCCGCCAGCGGTAACCCCGCGTCCGTGCGCGCCAGGCAGCCCCGCACGCCCCGGATGAAGCACTGGGTGATCGTCTCGTGATAGCCCTGCGTCTCGTCGTTGATGCCGCCGACGCTCTCGTTAAAGCGGCGGATGAGGGCGCGGAGGTCGCGCTCCAGCACGACGTCGGGCCGCTCGACGATCAGCCAGAGGCAGGCGGCGAGGTGAGCCTCGTGGGTCCATTCGGCCTTGGCGAGGGAGCAGGCGATGAGCCCCTCCCCGGTGTGCCGCACCGCCGCGTCGCTTTCAAACAGCCGCGGCTCGTCAGTCTCGCTCATTCCTTTCCTCCCATAGAAAAGGGAGCGCCCCGGCCCTCGCCAAAGCGCTCCCTCTTGTTTCCTTCCTCTCTTCAGGGTCCCCATCAAAGTATCACTTTGATGGGATAAGCTTTACGCCGCGCTGGGGGCTGCTTCCTTCACGCCTTGGTCGACATGGGCTTCGAACTTGGCGAAATTGTCGATGAACAGCTTCACCAGCTTGGCCGCCGTCGCGTCGAAATCCGACTTGTCGGCCCAGGTCTCGCGCGGGTTTAGAATCGCGCCGTCGACGCCTGGCACGCTCACCGGCACCTCGAAGCCGAAATTCTCGTCGGTGCGGAATTCGGCGTTCTTGAGGCTGCCGTCGAGCGCGGCGTTGAGGAGGGCGCGGGTCGCCTTGATCGGCATGCGCTTGCCGACGCCGTATTTGCCGCCCGTCCAGCCGGTGTTGACCAGCCAGCAATCGACGTTGCCTCTGGCGATCCGCTCCTTGAGGAGGTTGCCGTAGACCGACGGATGGCGCGGCATGAAGGGCGCGCCGAAGCAGGTCGAGAAGGTCGCTTCCGGCTCGGTCACGCCGATCTCGGTGCCCGCCACTTTCGCCGTGTAGCCGGACAGGAAATGATACATCGCCTGGTCGGGCGTCAGCCTGGCGATCGGTGGCAGCACGCCGAACGCGTCCGCCGTCAGCATGACGATGTTCTTTGGCACCGGCCCCATATTCTCTTTTGACGCATTGGGGATGAAGTCGATCGGATAGGCGCCGCGCGTGTTCTCGGCCTTCGAATTGTCGTCGAGGTCGAGCTCGCGGGTGACGGGATCGATCACCACATTCTCCAGCACCGTGCCGAAGCGCTTGGTGGTGGCGTAGATCTCGGGCTCCGCCTCGGGCGAGAGGCGGATCATCTTGGCATAACAGCCGCCCTCGAAGTTGAAGACCGCGGTATCCGACCAGCCATGCTCGTCGTCTCCGATGAGCGTGCGGCTGGCGTCGGCCGACAGGGTCGTCTTGCCGGTGCCGGAAAGGCCGAAGAAGACGGCGGTGTCGCCCTTGGGACCGATATTGGCCGAGCAGTGCATCGGCATGACGCCCTTGGGCGGGAGCTGGTAGTTGAGGACGCCGAACACCGACTTCTTCATCTCACCGGCATAGCGGGTGCCGCCGATCAGGATCATCTTCTCGGTGAGGTTGACGGCGATCACCGTATCGGAACGGCAGCCGTGACGCGCCGGATCGGCGCGGAAGCTCGGCAGGGCGATGATCGTAAATTCGGGAACGAAGTCTTCAAGCTCGCTCGCCTCGGGGCGGACCAGGAGGGTGCGGATGAACTGGTTGTGCCAGGCGAGCTCGTTGATGACGCGCACGCGGACGCGGTGCTCGGGCTGCGAGCCGCCATAGAGGTCGGCGACGAACAGCGTGTCCTTCTTGGCGACCTCGGCCAGGAAATCCGCCTTCAGCGCCGCGAAATGCGCCGGCGTCATCGAGGCGTTGTTGTCCCACCAGATCGTCCCTTCGGTCTCCGAATCGCGGACGATGAACTTGTCCCTGGCGGAGCGGCCGGTGTGCTTGCCGGTCTCGACGACCAGCGGGCCGTCCTTGGCGAGAACGCCCTCGCCGCGGCAAACCGCCTGCTCGACAAGCGCGGGAATTCCCAGATTCCAGCGCAGCTCGGCGCTCGTTTCAATGCCCTGTTCGGCAAGCCCGTGTGCGGGCACGCGATTGGCCACGACAATCTCCTGTTTGAATCGACAATGGCGGCCCAGACGCGCCGCCGACCTGTGGGGGCCCGCATATATAAGAGCGCGGGGCGCGTCAAAAGCGAAGCGCGTCCGCCGGTTGCGGGCATGCGCCGCTTTGGATAGACCCCCCCCATGCGGCGAAAGGCGTGAACATGTCGACAGTGATCGCTCTCGTCGACGACGACCGCAACATCCTCACCTCGGTTTCGATCGCGCTCCAGGCGGAGGGGTTCATCACCCGCGTCTATTCGGACAGCGAGGCCGCGCTGAAGGCGCTCACCGAAAATCCGCCCGACCTGGCGGTGCTGGACGTCAAGATGCCCCGGATGGACGGGATGGAGCTGCTCCGGCGTCTCCGCGAGAAGAGCGCCATCCCCGTCATCTTCCTCACCTCCAAGGACGATGAGCTGGACGAAGCCCTCGGCCTCGCCATGGGCGCCGACGACTATATCGCCAAGCCCTTCTCCCAACGCCTCCTGATAGCCCGCATCCGCGCGGTGCTGCGTCGGGCCGAAATGCGCGCCACCCCTGTGGACGAAGAGGGAGAGGCAGCGGAGCCAGCGCAGATCGTCCGGGGTCGGCTCGCCATGGATCCGGCGCGGCACCGTGTCACCTGGGGCGGCAAGGACGTGACGCTTACCGTCACGGAGTTCATGATCCTCGAAGCGCTCGCGCAGCGCCCCGGCGTCGTCAAATCGCGCAACCAGCTGATGGACGTAGCCTATCAGGACGACATCTATGTCGACGATCGTACCATCGACAGCCACATCAAGCGCCTTCGGCGCAAATTCCGGGCCGTCGACGAAGATTTCGGCGCGATCGAGACGCTTTACGGCGTGGGCTACCGTTTTGCCGAGGAATGACGAGCGCGACCTGGCGCTGCGCTGGTCGGGGCGGCTGTCGCTCACGCAGCGCATCCTCGCGGTCAACATCTTCGCTTTGGTCATCCTTGCGGGCAGCTTTTTCTACCTCGACAGCTACCGCGCCCGCGCGACCGAAGGGCGGCTGGAGCAGATCGAAACCGAGGCGAAGCTGATCGCGGCCGCGCTGGAGGCGGCGCCGCCAGCTGCCAGGAAACCCCTGCTCAACCGGCTGGGGGCCGAATCCAGGACACGGCTCCGCATCTACGCGCCGTTCGGCGGCAAGCGCATGGACAGCTGGGCGGGGGCGCCCGCCACCTACACGCTGCGCAATCCGGCCATGGAGCCGTGGGACAAGCGCGCGGCGCGGATCCTCGACGATATCGTAAATACGATCGTTGGCGCGGATCAGCCGCCGCCTTTCGTCCCCGATCCGAGCGAGTCGCTCGCGACCTGGCCCGAAGCGCGGGCGGCACTGGCCCTGGGGCGCGCGACCGCGGCTCTGCGCGAGGCGCCGGAGGGCTCGCCCTTCCT
>NZ_DATCYB010000119.1:0-23864 GCF_036570505.1 Allosphingosinicella sp.
CCCTTCGGCTTCTTCGCGACGGTCGTGGGTCTCGGCGGCGACGGCCTAGTTCCCGTCTCCACCTTAGGCAGCGACTATTTCCGCTACGACGAAGCGAGTCAGACCCTAACCGGAGATGATACGAACGTCCGGTTCGCGTCCGGGCAGCGGCTGAAGCTGCGCCTGGCCGAAGCCAATCCCGTCAGCGGCGGTCTCCGCTTCGAGCTTCCCGACATGCCGGTCGTATCAAGCAATAGGCGCGCACATCGGGAGCGGCGGCCACCGCGGTCGCCAGGAAGGACGGGCAGGCGAGGCGCTCCTGGGCGACGGCGGTAGCCGCCACCCGGACGAAGCTCAGCCGTTCGTCTCGGAGTCGGGCAGCTTCCAGACGATCGTGCCCTGGAAGATCGACTCCAGGGGCCGGCCTTCCTCATTCACGTCCGGCGCGAACTTCACATGCTGGATCATCAACTCGCACGTCGCCTGGTCCAGGACGTTGTGGCCGCTGCTCTTGACGATCTCGCAGCTGCGAAGGACGCCGTCGCGGTCGACATCGACCCGATATTCTACCGTACCTTCCTCGCCGCGCTCGCGCGCTTTTTCAGGATAGGCGGACAAGGGGAGCGACATGACGCCGGCATCCTTGATTCGTCCCGGAGCCTGGGCCGACGCAGACGTCGCGGCGAGTGCCGCGCCGACAATGCAGAAAACGAGACTGTTCAGTTTCATGGCGAATTTTCCTCTTCCACTACCGCTGCCGAGTCGGGCGAAACCCGAACGAGGTCGAGCTTCCCATGATTTCGGCGATTCGTCCAATCATACGGCGTCGTTACGAGCGCCCCGCATCGCGTCGATGCTCCAGGGACCGGGGCCGGCGAAGACGAGATAGAGAAACACGAAGCAATAGAGGATCGCCGCGTCGCCGCCATTGTTGACCGGAAAGAAGTTCTGCGAGCCATGCGCATACCAGTAAGCCACTGCCATCGTGCCGGACGCGAAGAACGCCGCCGGCCGGGTGAACAGCCCCAGCGCGACGAGCGCGCCGGCGATCAACTCGACGATGCCGGCATAAGCGCCGAGATTATCGAGCGCGAGACCCGACCCGGCATGCTCGCCGGGTGGGAATCCGAGGAACTTCTGCAGGCCATGCTCCAGGAAGGTGAGGCCGACGATTATACGGAGTAGGCTGAGCGAGCGCGGTGCCCAGGAATGGAGGGTCGTGGCATTCATGCGAACTGCTCCTCTTGTGACCATCTCGGTACCGTAACATAGTTGCGGAGCCCGCCGCGTCCAATGGGCTTTTGCGAACGAGTAACGGTCGCCGGCGAACTGACCCTAGCTGATCAGGTAGAGACCGCCGATCAGGAGCAGGACACCCAGGATGATGCTGGCGATCTTGTCGGCGCCTTCGCGGTAGGGGATCCCCATGTGCCGGATCATCGTCGCCTGCTCATCGCTGAGCTCGGAGCCGCCCGGAAGCAGCGAATCAACGAAGCAGGACAAAGCGAGCAGCAGCAGGGCGACACCCGCCCAGAAGCTCCCCTGCACGGCTTCGACCACGCGCCCTGCCAGCAACAGAAGCAGCCCGGCGACGCAAAGGCCGTAAGACGCGATTTTCGTCGGCGTCATCGTTCCCAAAGTCGTCCCCCTTCGACGCCCGTCAGAGCTTCGGCAACGTCACTCCGCGCTGGCCCATATATTTGCCCGCCCGGTCGGCATAGCTGATCTCGCACGGTTCGTTGCCCTGCAGGAAGAGGAACTGGCACGCGCCCTCGTTGGCGTAGACCTTGGCGGGCAGCGGCGTCGTGTTGGAGAATTCCAGCGTGACATGGCCTTCCCAGCCCGGCTCCAGCGGCGTCACGTTCACGATGATGCCGCACCGCGCATAGGTCGATTTGCCGAGGCAGATGACGAGCACGTCGCGCGGCACGCGGAAATATTCGACGGTATGGGCGAGGACGAAGCTGTTGGGCGGGATGATGCAGACGTCGGTCTTGCGGTCGACGAAGCTGTTATGGGCGAAGTCCTTCGGGTCGACGATCGCGTTGTCGACATTGGTGAAGATTTTGAAATCGTCCGAAACCCGCGCGTCATAGCCATAGGAGGAGAGGCCGTAGCTGATCGTCCCCTGGCGCTTTTGACCATCGACGAACGGCTCGATCATCCCGTCCTTGAGCGAGCGCTCGCGGATCCACTTGTCCGACATGATTGCCATCAGCCGCGGCTCTCCACGACTTCCTCGCCGCCGCAACCCTTGAGCATCCGGCCGCTGAGCGTCACCGTCACTTGGTCCGGATAGGCGCGCCCGCCGGTCGTGCACTCCGCCGTTCGCGCTTCGATCGCGATCACTTGCGTGCCCTCGCCTGATTCCCAACGGCGGACGCCGTCCGTCTCGCGCGGCAGCACGCGGGGATAGCTCGTACTCAGGAGTTCGCCGTCGGCCCGTCCCCCCGGAGGACCCATGGTCAGCACGATCTGGTCGTCGCCGATCGCCACCATCCAGAAGGGGTCGTGTCCCATCGCGCCATATTCGAACGCGCCGACCGGACTGTACGGCGCGTCGGCTCCCGTCGCGCAGGCGGCAAGGGCGAGCAGGGTGAGGGGAAGGAGTCGCTTCATGGCTGGAGCTTTCGCGGGAATGGCGGCCGAGGGCAAGTCCGCGGCCGTCATTTGATATGAAGCACGCAGATCAGGGTGAACAGCCGCCGCGCGGTGTCGAAATCCATGTCGATCTTGCCGTCCAGGGATTCCCTCAGCAGCTCGGCCGCGTCGTTGTGAAGCGCGCGGCGGGCCATGTCGATCGGCTCGATCCCGTTCGCGCTGTCGGCGCGGACCGCTTTGAAATAGCTGTCGCAAATGGCGAAATAGTCGCGGATCGGCCGACGGAAGCGGGCGAGGCCGAGGCGAACGGTATCGAGCGGCTCGCCCCCTTCACTCTTGAGGTCGATGGCCAGCCTATTGTCCTCGACCCGCAGCAGGATCTGGAACGGTCCCTCGTGACCGCTGGGCGAGAAATGATTCTCCTCGAGCAGATCGAAGATCGCGACTCGTCGCTCCTGCTCGACATCGGCGTTGCGACGGATGATCGTTCGGTCGTCGAGCTGGACATCGATGATGCGCGGTTCGCCCATGTCCCCTGTTAGCGGGTGCAGCATGGCTTATCCACAATCTGTTCCACCAAAACTTTTCGACCACGCCTACCGGTTGGCCGGCAGTGCGGGTAGGATGCCGATATGGCCCATCCCCTGACCGTCGTCGAAACTCCCACCCCTGAAACGCCCGCCCTGCCGCAGAATGTGGAGGCGGAAGCGGCGCTGCTCGGCGCGCTGATGATTGACAACCGGCTCGCCGAAGACATTCAGATGAAGCTTCGGCCCGACCACTTCTTCGAGCCGCTGCATGCGCGCATCTACGAATCGATCCTGAAGCTGGTCGACCGCAACATGATCGCGAGCCCGGTGACTCTCCGCCCGATGTTCGAGGCGGACGAGGAGATGAAGGAACTGGGCGGACCCGCCTACCTGGCCCAGCTCACCGGCAGCGGCGCCGCCATCATCGGCGCCCGCGACTTCGCCGATCAGGTCTACGAACTCGCCTTGCTGCGCGCCCTGATCGGCGTCGGCCGCGACCTTGTCGAGCAGGCGCTCGACACCAGCGAGGAGGTCAATCCGCTCACTCAGATCGAGGCGGCGGAAAGCGCGCTCTACCGGGTGGCCGAGGAAGGCGGCGGCGAGGGATCGGTCAAGACCTTTGCGCAAGCCACGAAAATGGCCGTGCAGATGGCGGAAAAGGCCCTGAACACGGGCGGCGGCCTTTCCGGCGTCACAACCGGGCTCGAGAGCATCAACGCCAAGACCGGCGGCCTCCATCATTCGGACCTGCTGATCCTCGCCGGGCGCCCCGGCATGGGCAAGACGTCGCTTGCTACCAACATCGCCTTCAACGCCGCCCAGCGGCTGGTGCGCGATATGGAGGACGGGATCGCGCCTGAGAAATCGGCGGGCGCCGCCGTCGCGTTTTTCAGTCTCGAAATGTCGTCGGACCAGCTCGCGACCCGCATCCTGTCCGAGCAATCGGGGATCAGCTCCGAGAATCTGCGCATGGGCAAGATCAGCCAGCAGGATTTCCGCAACCTCGCCCGCGCCGCCGTCGATCTCGAAAGTCTGCCGCTCTATATCGACGACACGCCCGGCCTGACCATCGCCGCGCTCCGCACCCGTGCGCGCCGCCTCAAGCGCCAGCGTAACATCGGCTTCATCGTCGTCGACTACCTCCAGCTCCTGCAGGGCACCGGCAAGGCGGGCGACGGCAACCGCGTCCAGGAAATCTCCGAGATCAGCCGCGGCCTCAAGACGCTCGCCAAGGAATTGAACGTACCGGTGCTGGCGCTTTCCCAGCTCAGCCGCGCGGTCGAGCAGCGCGAGGACAAGCGGCCGCAGCTCTCCGACCTTCGCGAATCCGGCTCGATCGAGCAGGACGCCGACATCGTCCTCTTCGTCTATCGCGAGGAATATTATGTCGCATCGCGCGAGCCCAAACGGCCGATCGAGGGCGACGACGCCAAGGTCTTCGAGGCGCATGAGGCCTGGGCCCGCGACATGGAGCGTGCCTACGGCCTCTCCGAGCTGATCATCGCCAAGCAGCGCCACGGCGCCACCGGCAAGGTCAAGCTCAAGTTCGAGAGCCGGATCACGAAATTCTCGGATTATATCGAGGACAGCTACCTGCCCGAGGCGAGGGGGTAAATTAATCCTCCCCGTTCCGGGGAGGAATTAGCCCTCCAACTCGTTCGCGGCGATGCGGACGTCCCTCAGCCCCACCCCGATCGACGCCCGCGCATTATCCGCCTCGGAGCTCGTCACCGGATAGGCGCAGTAATCGGCCGCATAATAAGCGCTCGGGCGGTGGTTGCCGCTGAGGCCGACGCCGCCGAAGGGGGCGTTGGAGGGGGCGCCGTTGGTGGGCTTGTTCCAGTTGACGACGCCGGCGCGGATATTGGCCCAGAATTTGTCGTAAAGCTGCGGGCTGCCGCCGACGAGCGAAGCCGCGAGGCCGAAGCGGGTGGCGCCGGCCTCGGCCAGCGCGGCGTCGAAATCGGGGACGCGAATGACCTGCAGGATCGGTCCGAATAGCTCGACATCCGCCCGCTCCTGGACGTCGGTCACGTCGATGATGGCGGGTGACAGGAACGGCTTGTCGTTCTCGTGCCGGTCGAGGTGCTTCAGGGGCCTTCCGCCCTTCATCATCAGGTCGAGAAAGGCTTCCTGGAGCTGGTCGGCCGACGGGTTGTCGATCACCGGCCCCATGAAGGGCGCCGGGGTCGAATGCGGCGCATCGACGATCAGCCGTTCGGCGATCTTGCCGACCTCGCCGAGGATGGCCTCATGCGCGCCGTCCTTGACGATCAGCCGCCGCGCCGCCGTGCAGCGCTGGCCGGCGCTGAGGAACGCGGACTGCACTGCGATCACCGCCGCCGCGTGGACATCGGGCGCGTCCCAGACGACCAGCGGATTGTTGCCGCCCAGTTCCAGCGCCAAAATCTTCTGTGGGCAATCCGCGAACTGGCGGTGGAGCGCCATGCCGGCCCGCGCCGAGCCGGTGAAGAGAAGGCCGTCGATACCCGGATGGGACGCCAGCGTCCGGCCCTGGTCCGGCCCGCCGATCAGGCAGCGCACCACGCCTTCCGGCACACCCGCATCGTGGAACAGCTTCACGAGAAATTCGCCCACCGCCGGCGTCTTCTCCGACGGCTTGAACACCACCGCATTGCCCGCGATCAGCGCCGGGACGATATGTCCGTTCGGGAGGTGCGCCGGAAAATTATAGGGCCCGAGCACCGCCAGAACCCCATGCGGCTTGTGGCGGACGGCGACGCGGGCTCCGAGCGCGCCCTCCTGCTTCCGCTGTGCCGTGCGCTCCGAATAGGCCGAGATGGAAATGTCGACCTTGTTGACTACCGCATCGACCTCGGTCGCGGCCTCCCAGAGCGGCTTGCCGGTCTCGCGGGCGATGAGGTCGGCGAACTTGTCCTTTTGTTGGCGGACGACATTGGCGAAGCGGCGCAGGGTCTCGACGCGGACGGTGAGCGGCTTCGACGCCCAGCCGGCCCAGGCGGCGCGGGCGGCCGAGACTTCCGCGTCGGCATCGCCGATGGCGCCGGTCCAGAGCGTCTCCCCCGTCGCCGGCTCGGTCGAAATCAGCATTTCCGTCATAAGATCAGGGCTCTCCTGCTGGTCCATGCCCCACCATTTTTGCGGCACCCGGTCAAGGGCGGCCCCGCATGGCCTCGCCCATGCGGCGGACGGCCGCGATCTTCGTCTCGAACAGGGACCAGTCGTCGGCCTCGTCGATCCGCGCCCAGATCACCTCCACCTCGTCGATATGCATGGAGCAGGGCGCCTCGTCCGACCAGTAGGGATGGTCGAGCGACACCGCCGGCTCGTAATCTTCGATCAGCCTGCATAAGTTCGCGAACTCCTCAGCCTCATAATGCGGATCGGCCGGGGAAGGCCCTCGGCGGCGCCCGCCGCGCCAGTCGAAGAAGAAGCGGTCGATCTCCACCGTCTTCTTCGCCAGCGCCGTCTCCAGCGCGACCAGCAGGTCCGTGTCACGCCCATCGCACTTGGGCTTGACGCCGAGACGGCCGAGCACCGTCTCCACCAGCGCCGCCTGAAAATCGGCGGGGAAGGTCTCCAGCACCGGCGTCAGCGTCTCCGCCTCCGCGATCGCCGCCAGCGACCGGGCGAGTTGCACGACGTCCCAATGGATCGCCTCCGCCTGTCGTCCGAAGGCGTAGAGGCCGATATGGTCGAAATAGGCGGCGGTGAAGGTGCCGTCCCAATAAGGCGTCCAGCGCCACGGCCCGTAGTCGAAGCTCTCCGCGGTGATGGCGATATTGTCGCTGTTGAGCACGCCGTGGACGAAGCCGGCGGCGATGTAGGAAGCGGCCAGTTTCGCGGCCGCTTTGGCGACATGGCCGAGCAGCCGAGCTGCCGCGTCCGAACTCTCGTCATTGCGACCCCGGACTTGATCCGGGGGAACCAATCCAGCTTCTCCAGCGTCCGAGGGCTGGATTGCTTCGTCGCTGCGCTCCTCGCAATGACCAGTATGCGGTTGCTCCCCGTAATAATGTTCAAGGCAATAGTCGGTCAGCGTACGCAAATTCTCGACCTCGCCGAAATAGGCGGGGCGCTGGAAGGTGCCGATGCGGATGTGGCTGTGCTGGAGGCGGACCAGCACCGAGGAACGTGTCGGGGAGGGCTCGTCGTTCCGCTCCAGCGCCTCGCCCGTTTCTATTAGGGAGAAGCTCTTGCTGGTCTCGACTCCCAGCGCCTCCAGCATCTCGGTCGCCAGCACTTCGCGGACGCCGCCCTTCAACGTCAGTCGTCCGTCGCCGAAGCGGCTGTAGGGCGTCTGGCCCGAACCCTTGGTGCCGAGGTCGAGGAGGCGTCCTCCATTTTTGGCCGGACCGTCCCGCATCTGCGCGAACAGGAAGCCGCGTCCGTCGCCGATCTCCGGGTTGTAAACCCGGAACTGATGGCCGTGATAGCGCAGCGCCAGCGGCTGTTGCAGATTGTCGGGCAAGGCTTCGAAACGCCCGAAATGCCGCAGCCACTCCTCGTTGCTGAGGCCGCCCAGCCCCACCGCCTCCGCCCAGCGCTGGTTGCGGAACCTCAGGATCGTCTGGGGAAACTCCGCCGCCTCGACCTGATCGTAGAAAGCTTCGCCGAGCGCCAGGATCGTCTTCTCCGGCCGATAAGGACTGGGTTGCGGGCGATGGATCATCGGGCGATAGGGACAGGGCGAGCAGGGGAGCGGTTCATGGCGGCTTGGTCCGATGGCTATTGGTGGTCGAACGACGGTCTGAGGCTCCACTATCGCGATTACGCCGGAGACCCAAAACGCCCGCCGATCATCTGCATTCCGGGGCTCACCCGTAACGCTCGCGACTTCGAAGGGGTTGCCGATCGCCTTGCCGGCGACTGGCGCCTCATCTGCGTGGAGCTCAGGGGCCGGGGCGAGAGCGCCTATGCCAAAGACCCGATGACCTATGTCCCGCTCACCTATCTCCAGGACCTGGAGGCGCTGCTGAGGGAGCTGGCTCTGGAGCGGTTCATCCTGTTCGGCACGTCATTGGGCGGCCTCCTCACCATGCTCCTCGCCGGCAATCACCGCCACCGCATCGCCGCAGCGCTCCTCAACGATATCGGCCCCGTCCTCGATGCCCGCGGGCTGGAGCGCATTCGCGGCTATGTCGGCCGCTCGCAAAGCTGGCCGACCTGGCTGCACGCCGCCCGCTTCTTCGGAGAGGTGCAGAAGGACCGCTATCCCCATTGGACCATCGATCAGTGGTTGGTCTTCGCCAAGCGACTGTGCCGACTCAACCCCAACGGCCGCATCGTCCTCGATTATGACATGCGCATCGCCGAGCCGTTCAAGCTACCCGGCGGCCCTACCGGTTTCGACCTGTGGGGCGCCTTCTCCGGGCTGGACACCATCCCGTCTCTTTTGGTCCACGGCGAAATTTCCGACCTGCTCACGACCGAGACCATCGCCAAAATGACAGCCGCCATGCCCCTCATGGAAACCGTAACCGTCCCCGGCGTCGGCCACGCGCCCACGCTGGACGAACCGGAGGCGGTGGAAGCGATCGATGGGCTGTTGGACCGCGTAAAAGGCTGAGCTATCCTGTACCATCAGCTCGCGTCTGGAACGAGTCGGCAGGACGACAGGCGCGCCCGATGAGAACTAATATTCGCAGCATTGTCAGTCGGCGATACTGATGATGACTTCGTAGATCTTGATCGCCACAACTAACACCGTCCCCACGACGATCCCGACGATCTGCCATCCTGCCACTGCGCGACCAGAAACTATCGAGTTTGCTTTCGCGTCCCAGTGCGAACGGTGCTCATTCTCCACCTCGGAATAGCTCCTGATCAGCATCCCGAGGCCCAACAGCGGGATGCCTGCCGAGTTGCCTGCTTTCCCCCCGAATCCCACACTGTATTTCGTCATGGCTCGAATTCGTCGCCACTTTCTCTCATACATGTAAAACACTTAGGCGAAGGCGCGGGTCAGATAATAAGCCATCGCCCCGATAGCAGCGGCGGCGGGGAGGGTGATGATCCAGGCGATGACGATGTTGCCGGCGACGCCCCAGCGGACGGCGGTGGCGCGGCGGGCGGCGCCGACGCCGACGATGCAGCCGGTGATGGTGTGGGTGGTCGAGACGGGGATGCCGAGCCAGGTCGCCGAAAAGAGCATGATCGCGCCGCCCGTCTCCGCGCAGAAGCCCTGATGGGGGGTGAGGCGGGTGATCTTGGAGCCCATGGTGTGGACGATGCGCCAGCCGCCCAGCAACGTCCCGAGGCCCATCGCGGCCTGGCACGTGATCACCACCCAGAAGGGCACGTAGAATTCGCCGCCGAGCAACCCTTGCGAGAAGAGCAGGACGGCGATGATGCCCATCGTCTTCTGGGCGTCGTTGCCGCCGTGGCCCAGCGAATAGAGCGCCGCGGAGATGAGCTGAAGCCTTCGGAAGGTGCGGTCGGCGAACTGGGCGTTGACGCGCTTGAACAGCCAGGAGGTGATCAGCACCAGGATCAGCGCGACCAGCATGCCGATGGTGGGCGACAGGAAGATCGCCACCGTGGTCTTGATCACGCCGTCCCAGACCACCGCCGAGAGGCCCGCCTTGGCGAGACCCGCGCCGAGCAGCCCGCCGATGAGGGCATGGCTGCTGCTCGAGGGAATGCCCAGCACCCACGTGATCACGTTCCAGCTGATCGCCCCCATCAGCGCGCCGAAGATGACGGTCGCGTCGATGATGCTGGCATCGACGATGCCCTTGCCGACGGTTTCCGCGACATGGAGACCGAAGAAGAGGAAGGCGATGAAATTGAAAAACGCGGCCCAGGCGACGGCGACGTGCGGCCGCAGCACCCGCGTCGACACCACGGTCGCGATCGAATTGGCAGCATCGTGCAGGCCGTTGAGGAAATCGAACAGCAGGGCGACGCCGATCAGCGCGGCGAGCAGCGGAAAGGCGAGGGCGGCGTCCATGCGTCAGGCGTGGTCGATCACGATGCCTTGGATCTCATTGGCGACGTCCTCGAAGCCGTCGAGCACCCGTTCCAGATGGCTGTAGATCTCGCGGCCGACGAAGAAGGCCATCGGCTTTGCATCGCCATGCGCCTTGAACAGCGCCTTCAGCCCGTCCTCGTGCAGATCGTCCGCGGCGCCTTCGAGGTGAACGATATTCTCGGTGATCCGGTCGAGCCGCCCGCCATTGCGGCCGACGGAACGGAGCAGCGGCACCGCCTCGACCACCAGACGCGCCGCCTGTCCTGCGAGCGCCGCCATCTCGTGCATCTTGGGCTCGAAGGCGGTGACGTCGTAGCGGGTGATCGCGTTGGCCGTCTGATGCATTTCGTCGATCGTATCGTCCATCGAGGAAATGAGCGCGGTGATGGCGCTGCGGTCGAACGGGGTGATGAAGCTGCGCCGCACGGCATGGAGCACGTCGCGGGTGACGGTATCGGCCTGATGCTCGAACTCGGCGATCCGCCGGCAGGATTCCTCGATCCCGGCTTCGCCCGCGAACATCGCGCCCAGGGCGTCGGCTCCGCCCACCACCGTTTCGGCATGGCGCGCGAACAATTCGAAGAACCCGTCCTCCCTTGGCATGAGCCTCTTGAACAATCGGAGCGGCCCGAACTTCCTGGAAACCGGCGGCGGCGCGGAAAGAGAGGCGACCGGCAGACGGGCGGCCGCCTCGGCCGGAGGAACGAAGCTTCGGATCAGATCCTTGAGGCCGGATTCATCGACGGCCTCGACGGCTTCCTCGCGCGTGAACCAGCGTGTCTCGCGTTCGTGCCGCTCCGGCCACTGTCCGCTCTGGATGGTCGTGCGGAGCGGAAAGACATGGACATTGGCCTCTTCTATCGATCCGTTCTTGCCGCGCTTGTCGAACCGATAGGCGCCGATCTCCTCGGGGCCCACCATGCCGGTCAGTCCCGCCTCCTCAAAGGCCTCCTGCGCCGCCGACTGCGCCGGCGGAAGTCCGGGCACCGCATTGCCGCGCGGGATCACCCAGCGCTTGGTCTCTCGCGATGTGATGAGCAGGAACCGCGGGTCGCCGTCGGCGGCGATGTCGTATGCGAGAACCCCGTATTTCTCGATCATCCAACCCGTCTCCGATTGTCATCAAACTGTCACAATCGGACCCGTGCCGGAGATCAGGATCGAGTGCAAGGCGTCATGCCGACGCTGTTCCCTCGATCCACGGGCGGTGAAGTTCGAGCTTCGCGATTTCCCGCGCGCTCATCGCCGCGACGAAGGAATTCGCCGAGGCGGCGCCGTCCGCCAGCCGCGCAAGGCGATCGTCGAACGTGGGTTCGGCGGCGGCAAGCGCCTGGATGGCTGTCATCTGGATTCGATCGCAGGGATGATGCGCCGCGAAGCTTCGCACCAGATCGTGCGCGTTGCCATCGCCATGGTGGGCCGCGATCTTCAGCAGGGCTTCGGTCGAGGTCGCGGTGAGGATGCCGGCGATCTCGCATCGCTTCACGTCGAACCGGTACTGGCTGAGAAAGGGCTGGCGCGGCGAGGCTTCCATGATGTTGAGCGAGATCGACATCTCGTCCGCCGGCAGCTGGTTGTGCACGTCGCGGTGGGCGCGGTAGAGCATCACCTTGCCCTCTTCGAGCCGCGAGCGCTCGACGAAGCGAAGATCGACGGCCTCCCCCGGATAGCCGACGACCTTGTCGTACTCATATTCATAATATTCGCTCCAATAGCCGGGGCCGAGATAGCCGACAGTCAGGAACGAGAAATTGTGGTCGTGGGGGACGTGATAGAAGAAGGGCGACGACCCGCTCGACTTGAAGATGCTGTCGCGTGGGCCGGGCCAGAAATTGGCGCGGATGAAGTATTTGTCGGAAGCGCGATGCAGCATGATCACCTGCGAGCTGTAGCTGTTCTCGCTTGTCTGCCGCTTGCAGCGGTGCTTCAGTTCGTCGAGGGCAATCGCGGTCAGGAAGCCGCGGTTGTTGGCGAGCCCTTTAAGCAGAGGCGCGGCGGCCGCGAAGCTATCCTCGTCTGACGGGTCGAAGCTCTCTTCGTTGAGCGCCTCCACCACCGCGCCAAGTTCCAGCGGCGGCGTCTCGCCGCATGGAATTACGCGCGGCACGGCACTCGCTCCTGGAGCTGAGGATGTTGGATGACGAGGCGGTCGAGCACGCCTCGTGCCGCGCGGCGGACGTCCGGATGGGAATCTTCCCGCGCCATGCAAGCGAGGTGCGGTAGGGCCGCGACGGCGTCGAGGCCGAGCATCTCGCGCATCACATGCCAGCGGACGAAGAAGTTGGGATCGCCCAGCAAATCCTCCAGCACCGGAAGGGCCTCGGCGCACTCCATCTTGCGGAGCAGCGTGGCCATCATCTGAATGCGGGAAGCGCCGTCGTCGGTGGCGCTGCAGCCGACATATTCGTGCGTTTGGGAGTCATATTCGACGCTGAGCGGCGCCCGGCCGCATTTGATCGACGCCTGCAGCACGATCATGTCGCTGGACGCATGTTCGATCACATAGCTTTGAAACCGCCCGTCAACTATCAGAGTTTCTCCGTCTTCCAGACGGCGCCTGCCGGCCGGGTTGCACCGCGATGTCTCGGATGCGGCGAAATCGCTCCGGATTGGCGGCGCTTCCCAGAAGGACAGAAGGGCCTCCCCCGACCGGATGAATTTAAGCACGCTCATATGGCCGGTGAAGACGATCGACGCGACGTCGCGCTCGACGTTTTTCTTGACGGCTAGCTTGTCGGCGCCGGTGACGCCGATCGCCACGGAAACCTTGTCGTCCTCGAACAGGAGGATGCCGTCGTGGATTTCGCTGTGGAGCCTCGGGAGGGGGAGCTCGAAAAACGGGTCGTTGGCCAGTCCAACGGCAAGCGCGTCGAGTGCCGGTTCCAACCAACCGCTGTCGCCGAACAGCCGTTGCGCCGCCTCGGCGACGGCTTCGGCGGAACCGCTCGGAAGCGCGGCCATGGCTTGGGCGAATTTCCGGTGAGCGCGATCCTCGGCCCATGCGACGCGAAATTGCCGGGTCGCCGCAATTGCAGAGCGTTGCCGGTCCCGGTCGTCGAGCCAGCGTCGAAGTTCATGTCCGATGATCACGTTCGAACCGCTGCGCTGACAAGGTTCAGCTCGTGGCGGACCATATCGAAAGCCGTCCGCCGCTGCCTGCTGTCAAACCGTATTATACAGCGCGATGCCAGCAATGATTCCAATGCAGACCGCGCCGCCGACTTCCTGTTGGCGCGTCGAGCCGGAGATACCCACGGGGGTGTCGAGCTCCGGCAGGTCTTCGACCACCAGGCAAAGTTCATGTTCCGAACGAGCATCCATGGAGCCACTCCCTCAAGGACTATTCACGAGGGAGAGTTTCGCAGCGAAAGCTTTATGCTTCGCTAAGCCGATGCATGAATATTTGGTTATCGCGCCAG
Organism: Allosphingosinicella sp.; assembly: GCF_036570505.1. Lineage (GTDB taxonomy): Bacteria > Pseudomonadota > Alphaproteobacteria > Sphingomonadales > Sphingomonadaceae > Allosphingosinicella. The sequence continues at coordinate 13,485 of NZ_DATCYB010000119.1, forward strand.
CGGCAGGCGATCTAATCGTCGGAAGCGCTGGCGCCTTCCTCCTGCCGGTAGGCTTCACGCAACGCCTTGAGCCGTTTGAGTTCTCTGTGGTTGCGGCGCATGCTTAGCAAGAGATGCATTATCATCATGGGAAGGACCACGAGCCACAGACTGACGAGCAGTATGAAGGAAATCGGGTCCCCGCGCAGGCGGTCGAATAAGGGATCGATCGTATCGCCGCTCACGAAACCCAGCAGGACGCCGACCGCTGTCGCAGGAATGACGAGTAGCAAGCTGGATTTGGTGCGCTTTAGCGTAGCTTCAGCGCGGACGATCGATTGATCGATCATCGAAGCCGTGCCTCCCGTGAGACCCTTTAGCTCCAGCTGACGAAGCCGACGCTGTCGCATCTGACCCGTGACCAGCATGAATAGCGCCACCCCGCCGACTGCCATCACTTCCAGCTTGGGAGTGCTTGCGATCAGATAGATGATCGTCAGCACGCACGCGGTCGCCAGCGTGTAATCGACGATCATCGCGATGCGTGCGCGGCGCCTGATCCTTGCGGCCGAACGCTGAAGATCTTCCACCGTCCCCGCAGGAAGCTCAGCTCGCCACAGCTGGCCCAGCCGGTCGAGGTCAAGATCGGTCACCGATCCTGCTCCAGCAAGCGCTTGAGCGCGGCCTTGGCGCGGGTCATGCGAACCCAAAGCGCGTTCGGCGCAATTTCAAGCATGTCCGCGATCTCTCCATAGCTGAAGCCCTCCAGCACCAATATGATGACCTGCCGCTGCGGCAGCGGCAACAACCGCGTCTTCGCCAGGAGCAGGCGCCGCTCACTGGCGTCGTTGGCGCTGTCCTCCGGGCTCGGCGTCTCGGTCGCGAGTTCCTCCGGCAGTTCGGCGATGCGCGGCTCCCTGACCCGTTTGGCGACGTGCGAAATCGAGCGGTTCTGCGCGATCTTTCCGACGAAGGTCTTGACCGAGGAATCGCCGCGAAAGGTGGGAAGGGCCTGCCAGATCGCGAGGAATATCTGCTGCACCAGGTCTTCGCGCTGGGTGATGTCCGACTCGTAGGACATCGCGATGCGCGAGATCAGCGCGCCATATTCGGATACGATCTCCTCGAATGTCGGTGCCACCCCTGTCACCGCGCCACCATGGCAGCTTGGCGCCGGTTGCTCCAGAGTGTCGCTTTCGCCGGTCGGTCTCGCCCCGAACCGGGACAAGACGGCGCATCGACGAGTACAACCCGCGATATGGCTAACTTCTCGGTAAGGTTTTTCCCTCGGTGCAGACTGAGGAGGCGTGGACCTTCGGGGCGGGGGATATTCATGGACCTGAGTGAGCTGAAGTTTCGAGCGGATAACTGCCGGCGAGTGGCGGCCTCCCTCATCAATCCGGATGTCATTCGGGAACTCAAAGCGTTGGCCAATTCCTATGATCGACAGGCGGCGAAGTTGAGCAACGACGGCAAGCCCGGTTGACGCTTGAGCCGGTTAGGCGACGGGTGTCGGGAATTCATGTCGAGGATCTGAGCGGGGAAGGGCTGGATTGACTGTGCGGTAACGGCATAAGGAGTCATGGCCGTCCGCGTCCTTCATGCCCATTCAACCTTCTCGCTGGGCGGGAAGGAGGCGCGGGCCGTTCGCCTGATGAACGCGTTCGGCGATGCGGCAAACCATACGATCCTGAGCGGCATGCCGGACCAGCTTTCGGCGCGACAGGCGATTGCGCGTAACATAGCTGTCGACTTTCCGGAAAACGCGCCTTCGCTCACCGGCCGCCCCGGCCTGACGCGGCTGTTTCGCCTCGCGCGCTACATGAAAGGGTTCGACCTCGTCCTCACCTATAATTGGGGCGCGTTCGATGCGGTGATGGCGAACTATCTCTTCCGGGGCCCGCCGCTCGTCCATCATGAGGACGGCTTCAACGAGGACGAAGCGGAGCAATTGAAGACGCGCCGGAACCTCTATCGCCGGCTCGGCCTCTCCGCCGCGTACCGGCTCGTGGTCCCGTCGGAGCGGCTGGAGAGGATCGCCCGCACCGCCTGGGCGCAGCCGCCCGAGCGGCTGGCGCGAATCCCGAACGGCATTCCGGTTCGCGACTTCGCCCGATCGCCGACCGACGACGCCATTCCGGGCCTGAGGCTTCGCGACGGCGAGATCGTAATCGGCACCGTTGCGGGACTGCGCGCCGTCAAAAACCTGCCCCGTCTCGTCCGCGCCTTCGCCGCCATGCGCGAGACGAATGCGCGGCTGGTGATCGTCGGCGAGGGACCGGAATGCGAGCGGATCGCGTCCGAGGCCCGCGCCCAGTGCGTGGCCGGTCGTGTCCACCTCCCGGGCTTCCTTCCCGATCCCGCGCATTATATCGGCCTTTTCGACATCTTCGCCCTGTCGTCCGACAGCGAGCAATTCCCGATCTCCCTTGTCGAGGCGATGGCCGCCGACTTGCCCATCGTGGCGACGGCGGTGGGGGACATCCCGGTGATGGTTTCCACCGACAATCGCCCGCTCATCGTCGAGCGGGACGACGAGGCCGCGTTCACGGCGGCCCTTGATACGCTCGCCCAGCGTCCCGATCTTAGGAGGAGCATGGGCCGGGCCAACCGCGAACGAGCCGCCGCCGAATATGACGAAGCGCGGATGATCGAGCGCTATGCGCGCCTCTACGGCGAAGCCATCGCTCGCCCCCGCGTGTTCATGCCGGATTAGGCACGAAAAAATTGGGCAAAAAGCGTATTCAGCCCCTATAGGGCGCTTGGCCGGCATGTATGGCGTCCGATCGGCGCCGCTGTTTTGGAGGAATGATGTTCAAGGGTGTCCAGCCGATCCGCTATGCGGGTCGCGAAGTGCTTCCGCTTATCGAGGGCGGAAAGGGCGTCTCCGCGACCAACCATGCGAGTTCGGGCGCCTGGGCAGCCGCCGGCGGCATCGGCACGGTCTCCGCGGTCAACGCCGATAGCTACGATCCCGAAGGCAAGATCATTCCCCAGGTCTATCACGCCCTCACCCGCCGCGACCGGCACGAGGAGCTGATCCAATATGCGATCGACGGCGCCAGCGAGCAGGTGCGGCGCGCCTATGACATTACCGGCGGCAAGGGTGCGATCAATATCAACGTGCTGTGGGAAATGGGCGGCGCCCAGCGCATCCTCCATGGCGTTCTGGAACGCACCAAGGGGATGGTGGCCGGCGTCACCTGCGGCGCGGGCATGCCTTACAAATTGTCGGAGATCGCAGCCTCCTACGGCGTCAACTACCTGCCCATCATCAGTTCCGCCCGTGCCTTCAGCGCCTTGTGGAAGCGCGCTTATTCCAAGTTCGCCGATTATCTCGCCGCCGTGGTCTATGAGGATCCCTGGCTGGCCGGCGGCCATAACGGCCTTTCCAACGCCGAAGACCCGCTGGTTCCGCAAGATCCCTATCCGCGCGTCAAGGCGCTGCGCGAGACGATGCGCCAAGGCGGCATCCCGGACGAGGTGCCGATCGTCATGGCCGGCGGCGTCTGGAATTTGAAGGAATGGGAGCATTGGATCGACAATCCGGAGCTTGGTCAGATCGCATTCCAGTTCGGCACCCGGCCGCTGCTCACCAAGGAAAGCCCGATTCCGGCGGAATGGAAGGCGCGGCTGATGACTCTGGAGGAAGGCGACGTCCTGCTCCACAAATTCTCGCCGACCGGTTTTTACAGCTCGGCAGTTCGCACGCCGTTCCTCCGCGCGCTGGAGGCGCGCTCGCATCGCCAGATCGCCTTCACCAAGGAAGAGCTTGGCGACCACAGCTTCCAGCTTGATGTCGGCGTTGGCGCCAAGAAAAACTACTGGGTGACGCGTGGTGACCTGCTGCACGCGCGCGAGTGGTATGCGCAGGGCTATACCGAGGCGTTGAAGACGCCCGACGAGACGCTCGTCTTCGTGACGCCAGAGGAAAAGAAGATGATCCGCAAGGATCAGGCGGAATGCATGGGCTGTCTCAGCCAGTGCGCCTTCTCAAGCTGGGCGGACAATGAGAAGAACTCCACGGGCCGCCTCGCCGACCCGCGCAGCTTCTGCATCCAGAAGACCTTGCAGGACATTGCCCATGGCGGTCCGGTCGACGAAAACCTCATGTTCGCCGGCCACGCCGCCTTCCGCTTCAAGAAGGATCCCTTCTATTCGAACGGGTTCGTGCCCACTGTGAAGCAGCTGGTCGAACGCATCCAGACCGGCGACTGAACCTAGTCGTAGCAGTCCCGGTCGTAGCGTCCGTGGCGATCGTAGCCGTCGCAATCGTCATCATCGTCGATGAAATAGCCGACGGCCGCGCCCACGGCGGCACCCGCGGCGGCGCCCTCACCGACGGAAACGTCATCGGTCACAGCGCCGACACCAGCACCCACGGCGGCCCCGACAGCTGCGCCCTCGACCAGGCGGTTGTCCGCGCAAGCGGCGAGCGGCAGCGCCATGGCGGTGGCGGCGATAAGCATACTCTTCATGATTCTGCTCTCCTTCGCCTCCTCAACAGGCAGGGAAATGCGCAGGTTCCTCGGCCGAACCGACCAAACCCACTCCTCAGCAGCGGTCCGGAGGGTCCTCGCCGCGCGCCAAGGCGGTGATATTGGTAATGACCTTTTCGCCCATTGCGGTGCGGGTTTCCAGCGTGGCGGAGCCCATGTGCGGCAGCAGCCTGACGTTGCCGAGCTTCAGCAAACGGGCATCGACGTGCGGCTCGCCGACATAGACATCCATACCGGCTCCCGCGATGGTGCCGCGTTCCAGCGCCGCGATCAGCGCGTCCTGATCGACGATATCGCCCCGCGCCGTGTTGATGAGAAAGGCGTCGCCCTTCATCAGCGACAGCCGCCGCTCCTCGATCAGGTGATGTGTTTCGGGCGTGGCGGGGCAGTTGATCGACAATATGTCGATCTTGGGCATCATGTCGTCGAGCTTCGGCCAGTATCGGGCGTCGAGACTCTTCTCGACCGGTTCCGGCAGCCGCCCACGATTATGATAGTGGATGGAAAGGCCGCAGGCGCGCGCACGCCTGGCCAAAGCCTGGCCGATGCGTCCCATCCCGACGACGCCCAGCGCCTTGCCGGTCAGGCTGCGGCCAAGGAGATCCGTCGGCGCCCAGCCTTTCCACTCGCCGCGGCGAAGCATGGCTTCGCCCTCGCTGAAACGACGGGCGATCGAAAGGACGAGCGTCATCGCCAGATCGGCCGTATCCTCGGTCAGCGCACCGGGCGTATTGGTCACGATTATCCCGCGCGCCCGCGCCGATTCCAGGTCGATATGGTCGATGCCGACGCCGAAGTTCGCGATGAGGCGGAGCCGATTTCCCCCTGCGGAGATGACCTTCGCGCTTATCCGATCGCCGAGCGTCGGTACGAGCACGTCCGAGTCCGAAACGGCGCCGGCCAGGCCCTTCTCGTCCAGGGGATGGTCGGACAGATTGAATTCGGCGTCGAACAGCTCGGCCATGCGCACTTCGACCGGCATCGGCCATCGGCGGGTGACAACGACTTTCAGGCGACGCTTCGAGTGCATGGGGAAGGGCTAGGGCCGGCGCTTGCGGAGCGTCAAGCGAGATGGCGGTTGAAGCGCGACGGGCAGGCATCCTAGAGAGATACCGAAAATCGGACCGGGAACGGGGAGGTGACGACGCGATGCGCAAATGGACGGCGATGGTGACGGTGCTGGCGCTCGCGGCCTTGCCCTTCGCGGCCGGGGCGCAGGACCAGCGTCAAACCCCCTATTGGGCCTCGATCGCCGCCGGCAAGGCGCGCATGCGGACGGGGCCGGGCCGGACCTATCCCGCCACCTGGCTCTACCAGCGCGCCGACCTCCCGATCAAAGTCGTCGAAGTCTATTCGCACTGGCGCAAGATCGAGGACCCCGGCGGCACGATCGGCTGGATGCAGGTCAACCTGCTCAGCGACACGCGCACGGCCATCGTTACCGGCGACGAACCGCGTCCGATGCGCGAAGCGCCGGCGGAGAGCGCGAAGGTTCGCTTTCTCGCCGAGCCCGGGGTGGTCGGCCGCCTGTCCGATTGCGCGAACGACTGGTGCCGCCTCGATGTTCAAGGCCGCGAAGGCTATGTCCGCGCCGACCATTTCTGGGGCACCGATCCCGGCGAGGTGCTGGAATAGCGCTACTTGAGTTTCTCCGCCGGGCTTGCCAACGGGGCGCATGGCTGTTCCAGATCGGGCTCCCCCCGCCGCGCTTCTCGCCGAGGCCGCGCTCTTCCTCGATTTCGACGGAACGCTGGTCGAACTGGCCGAGAGTCCGGCGGCGATCAGCGTCCCTTCCGGATTGAAGCCATTGCTCTCTCGTCTAGTCGAGCGGCTGGGCGGCCGAGTCGCGATCGTGAGCGGGCGCTCCATCACCGATATAGAGGAGCATCTCGACTGTTCGGCCGTCGCGGTCTCCGGATCGCATGGGCTGGAGCTTCGATTGCGGAATGGTGCGGAATTGCCGCTGGCCGCTCCCGCCGGGCTCGAGGAGGCGAGGCTGGCTGTCGACGCCTTTGCCGAAACCGCCGACGGACTGCTGGTCGAGCACAAGCCCTTGGGCGTGGCGCTTCATTTCCGCCGGGCGCCGGATGAGGCCGAACGGTCAAGCGCCTTCATGGAAAAGCTCGCCGCCCGCAGCGGTCTCGAGATCCAGAAAGGCAAGATGGTGGTGGAGCTTCGCCCCGGCGGCGCCGACAAGGGCGATGCGGTTCGCGCCTTCATGGCGGAACCGGAGTTCGCCGGTGCGCGTCCTGTGTTCGTGGGAGACGATGTGACCGACGAACATGCCTTCGAGGCGGTGGCGGAAATGGGCGGGGCGGGCATTCTCGTCGGGCCGCCGCGCCGATCCGCGGCCGGGTATCGCCTGAACGATGTCGCGGCGGTGGCGGCCTGGCTGCAGGAAGCCGCGGCGGGGTCGCCCGAATGAGCAATCTGTCGCTCTGGCCGATCGGCAACTGCCAGGTCAGCGCTCTCGTCGACGAGGCGGCCGGTCTCGTCTGGGGCTGCCAGCCCCGGGTCGACGGCGATCCGCTATTCTGCTCGCTCATGGATCCCAAGGGCGAAAGCCCGGTCCCGCGCGGCGAGTGGCGCATTTCGGTCGAAAACCAGGTGAAGGCGGAGCAATGGTATCTCCGCAATACGCCCATCCTGGTCACCCGCCTTACGGATGATGACGGCGCCGCGATCGAGATTTTCGATTTCTGCCCGCGCTTCCAGCGCTCCGGACGCATGTATCGGCCCGTGGCCTTCGTGCGGATCATGCGGCCCGTCGCCGGCGCCCCGCGGGTTCGGGTGCACCTCAATCCGGCGACCAACTGGGGTGGCAAGGACGCTGAGCGCACCAACGGCACCAACCATATCCGCTACCTGCTGAAGCCCCAGCCGCTTCGCATCACCACCGATGCGCCGATCGGCCACATTCTCGAAGGCCGTGCCTTCCGGGCGGAGAAATCGCTGCATTTCTTCCTGGGGCCGGACGAGCCCTTTGTCGGCAATGTCGGGCATACCCTGGCGCAGATGCTCCATCAGACGTCGGACGAGTGGCGCTCCTGGGTGCGCGGTCTCGCCATACCGCTCGAATGGCAAAGGGTCGTGATCCGCGCCGCCATCACGCTCAAGCTCTGTCTGCACGAGCAGACGGGCGCGATCGTCGCGGCGATGACGACGTCGATCCCGGAGGCGCCGAACAGCGGCCGCAACTGGGACTATCGCTATTGCTGGATCCGCGACGCTTATTACACCGTCCAAGCGCTCAATCGCCTGGGCGCGCTCGACGTCCTCGAAAACTATCTCAACTACCTTCGCAACATCGTCGACGAAGCCAAGGGCGGGCACATCCAGCCGCTCTACGGCGTTTCGGGCGAGCCCAAGCTAGATGAGCGGGAGGCGGAGGGTCTGGCGGGCTACCGGGGGATGGGACCTGTGCGGATCGGCAATGCCGCCTACACCCAGGTCCAGCACGACGCCTATGGTCAGATCATCCTTTCCAACACCCAGGCCTTCTTCGACGAGCGCCTGTTCCGCAAGGCGACCAAGGACGATTTCGCCTCGCTCGAAAAGGTAGGTGAGCGCGCCTGGACGATGCACGACCAGCCGGACGCCGGCCTCTGGGAATTCCGGACCCGCACCAGCGTTCATACCTACAGCTCCGTCATGTCCTGGGCTGCATGCGACCGGCTGGCCAACGCGGCCGAGGTTCTGGGGCTCGACGACCGCGCGGATCTGTGGCGCGAGCGGGCGGCCGCGATCCGCGAGCGCATCGAGAAAAGCGCATGGCACGAAGGCGAGCAGCGCTTCGCCGCCACCTTCGGCGGGGACGAGATCGACGCGAGCCTTCTCCAGCTGATCGACATGCGTTTCCTGGCCGCCGACGACGAGCGGTTCCGCAACACGTTCAACGCCGTCGAGAAGGGCCTTCGCCGGGGCGACCACATGCTGCGATACGCCAGTGAGGACGATTTCGGCCTGCCCGAGACCGCCTTCAATTTCTGCACTTTCTGGCTGATCGAGGCGCTCCACCTGGTCGGACGGGAAGAGGAGGCGCGGGAGCTTTACGTGAACACGCTGGACCGGCTGACCCCTGCCGGACTCCTGTCCGAGGACACCGACTTCGTCACCGGCGAATTATGGGGCAACTATCCGCAGACCTATTCGCTTGTAGGGTTGATCAACTGTGCAGGCTTGTTGTCCAAGCCCTGGAGCGCCATCCGATGAGCCGGCTCATCGTCATCTCCAACCGCGTGTCGGCGCCCAAGGCCCAGAGCGCCGCCGGCGCGCAGGGCGGCCTCTCGGTCGCGCTGTCGGCGGCGCTGAAGGAATATCGCGGCATCTGGTTCGGCTGGTCGGGCGAGAAGACCGAGGAGTTCACCGGGCATATGGACCTCCACCGCGAAGGCGGCGTCACCACGGCGACGATCGACCTCGAAGAACAGGACATCGACGAATATTATAACGGCTATGCCAACCGGACGCTGTGGCCACTCTTCCATTACCGGATCGACCTCGCCGAATATGACCGCAGCTTCGGCAGCGGCTATGAGCGGGTCAATGAGCGCTTCGCGGAGACTGTCGCGCCGCTTATAGAACCCGACGACCTCGTCTGGGTCCACGACTATCATCTGATCCCGCTCGGCCAGCAGCTTCGCGACCGCGGCCTCAAGAACCGGATCGGCTTCTTCCTGCATATCCCCTGGCCGCCCTCGCGGCTGCTGGTCTCGCTCCCCTATCACGAGCGGCTGGTGCGCACTTTGCTTGCCTATGACGTGATCGGCTTCCAGACCGAGGAATGGCTGGAATCCTTCTGCCATTATGTCGAGCGCGAGCTGGGTGGGCGGGTCGACAAGGACGGGATGATCCATGTCGGCGATCGCTCGGTCTATGCCGCGGCCTATCCGATCGGAGTCGACTACAAGGAGTTCGGCGAGGCGGTGGAAAGCGCGACCGCACGAGAAGCGTTCGAACGGCTGCGCAAGAGCGCGGCGGGACGGCGGACGATCATCGGCGTCGACCGGCTCGATTATTCCAAGGGGCTGGAAGAACGGTTCCTGGGTTATCGCCGCTTCCTGGAAAAACATGGCGAGAGCCGCGACCATCTGTTCCTCCTCCAGATCGCGCCGCCCTCGCGCGGGGAAGTCGCGACCTACGAGGTCATCCGCGAGCATCTTGATGAGCTGTCGGGCCGGATCAACGGCGAGTTCGCCAGCGTCGATTGGGTTCCGATCCGCTACGTCAACCAGAGCTACGGCCGGGCGGAACTGGCGGGATTCTACCGCGCCGCCGAGATCGCGCTGATCACGCCGCTGCGCGACGGCATGAACCTCGTCGCCAAGGAATATGTCGCCGCCCAGGATCCCGACGATCCGGGCGTCCTCATCCTGTCGCGCTTCGCGGGCGCCGCGCTTCAATTGAAGGACGCCCTGCTCGTCAATCCCTACAGCAAGGACGAGATCAGCGACGCCATCATGAAGGCGATCCGGATGCCGAAGGCTGAACGCATCCGTCGCTGGACGTCGATGATCGAGAGCGTTCGCACCGAGGATGTCGTGGCTTGGCGCCACGCCTTCGTCTCGGCGCTGGAAAACGCCAGGCCGCCCGTCCGTTCGGAGCCCGAGCACGCCTGACCGGCCCTCGCGTCATTCGAGCCACCATACCTGTTCCCAGCCCTTTACTTCCGGGACCGGCCGTCCCTCGGCGTCGCGGGCGGGCTCGAAGCGGAAACGGCGTTCGATGAGACGGCAGGTGGTGGTATCCAGCGCCGCGTTGCCGCTGGTTATCACCACCCGGCATCCGCCCGCGCGGCCGTCCGCGCCGACGATGAAATGGACGCGGACCGTTCCCTCGATGCGGGCCCTCCGGGCGGCGCGGGGATAGTCGGCGTCGACGATGCGCCCCGATAACTGCCGCG
>NZ_DATCYB010000120.1:0-10637 GCF_036570505.1 Allosphingosinicella sp.
AGCACCTCGCCGGCATGAAGGATTCCAAGACCATCGTCGCCATCAACAAGGACGAGGACGCGCCGATCTTCCAGGTCGCCGACCTCGGCCTCGTCGGCGACCTGTTCAAGATCGTGCCGGAGCTCACCGGGAAGCTTTGACTTTCCGCCCTATTCCGCGGCGAGCGCCTGCTCGACGGTCGGATAATCGATGTAGCCTTCGCTTCCCTGGGTGTACCAGGTCGCGGCGTCGTCCGGCGTGAGCGGGGCGGCGGCGCGGAGGCGGTCTACCAGATTCGGGTTGGAGATGAACGGGCGGCCGAAGCTCACTGCGTCGGCCGCGCCGGAGGCGATCGCCGCCTGCGTCGATTCCAGGCCATAATCTTGGTTCAGCACGAGCGGGCCGCGGAACACGGACCGGATTTGCGGCGATACCTTGGGTTGATCGCTTCGGCCGAACGTGCCGTCAGGGCCCTGCTCTCTGAGCTCGAGGAAGGCGATCCCGATACGGTCGAGTGCCGCCGCGGCCGGCACGAAAACGGAAGCGGGGTCCGGATCGGAGACGCCTTGGCTCTCTCCGTTGGGGGACAGGCGAACGGCGACGCGCTCCGGCCCGGCGACGCTTACAACCCGCTCCGCGACCTCGACCAGGAAGCGGATCCGATTCTCGGGCGGGCCGCCATAATCGTCGTCGCGGAAATTGGCGCTGTCCCGCAGGAACTGGTCGATCAGATAGCCGTTCGCGCCGTGAATCTGCACGCCATCGAACCCGGCGGTCAGCGCGTTGCGGGTCGCCGCCTCATAATCGTCTAGGATGCGGGCGATGTCGTCGTGCGAGGCCGCGCGCGCCGCCTCATAGGACTTCTTGCCTTCATAGGTGTGGGCCATGGCCGGCGCGGTAGTGGCCGACGAGGAAACCGGCGCCGCTCCGCCGAGGAAATCGGGATGGACGAGCCGCCCCATATGCCAGAGCTGGGCGACGATCCGCCCGCCCGAGCGGTGCACCGCTTCGGTCACCGGCTTCCATCCCTCGACCTGCGTCTCGTTCCACAAGCCCGGCGCGTAGGGCCAGCCCAGACCCTCCCGGCTGATGCCGGTCGCTTCGCTGATGATCAGGCCGGCGCCGGCGCGTTGCTCATAATATTCGGCCATGATCGGGGTGGGCACGGCCTCCCGGGTTGCGCGGGCGCGGGTGAGCGGAGCCATCACCGCTCGGTTGGGGGCAACGATCGCGCCGAGGCGGATCGGATCGAAAAGATTTGGCATCAACGGTCTCCCTGACCGCGGCAGCCATGCCGCGTCATTCGAAGCTAGGGCCCAGACGGAATAGTTCAATATTCCCGAACTATCAAAATGTGGGTTGTCGTTGTAAATGGGGCTTATGACGCGTTACTCCCACCCTCGGTTGAATGACGTCTCGCTGGAGGCGGCGCTGCATGCGCTCGCCGACCCGTGCCGCTTCGCCATCGTAAGGCGCCTGGCGGGTCAGGCCGGCGAGCTGTCCTGCCAGTCGGCGGCCCAGGCCGGAGCGGTGCCCAAGAGCACACTCAGCAACCACTTCAAGATCCTGCGCGGCGCCGGTCTGATCCGCACTCGCCCCGCCGGGCGCGAATATCTGAGCTCGCTCCGCCGGGAGGAGTTCGACGCCCGCTTCCCCGGGCTGCTCGATACGGTGCTCCGCCAGCCCCAGGGCTGAGGTCAGAAGCCGCTGAGGAAGGCCGCGACGTTGGCGCCGAGATCGTCGACGGCATAGCCGCCTTCCATGACGACCAGCGTCGGCAGTCCCGCGTCGGCGATTTTCCGGCCGATCACCGGATAATCCTCCGTCTCCAGCCTGAAGAAGGAAATCGGGTCGCTGCTGAACGTGTCGGCGCCGAAGGACAGGATCAGCAGTTCCGGCGCGAAGATGCGGACGCGGTCTATCGCCTCGTCGAGCGCCGCGATGAACTGAGCGAGGGCGGTGCCGCGAGGGAGCGGGATGTTGTGGTTGGCGCCTTCGCCCGCCCCTTCGCCGGCTTCGTCGGCATGGCCCCAGTAGAACGGATAGTCGGTCCGGGGATCGGCGTGGATCGAGATGAACAGGACGTCGCCGCGGTCGTAGAAGATGTCCTGCGTACCGTTGCCGTGGTGATAGTCGATGTCGAGGATCACGGCGCGGCCCGCACCGGCATCGATCGCGGCCTGGGCGGCGATGGCCGCGTTGTTGAGGTAACAATAACCGCCGAGATAGTCGGCGCCGGCATGATGGCCGGGCGGGCGGCAGAAGGCGAAGGCGGACCGCTCACCGGCCAGCACGATATCGAGGGCGGTGAGCGCGGTCTGCGCGGACCAATAGGCTCCGGCCCAGGTGCCTTCGGCGATCGGCGTGCCGGCGTCATAGCTGTATTGGCCGAGACGGGCATCGATCCGCTCCAGGTCGAGCGGCCGGCGGCGAACCACGGGCCAGGTGTAGCCGGCCGCGTCGCCGGGGCGCCCGGCGGCCTTCCAGTCCGCGTGGGCGCGCTTCACGAAATCGACATAATCCCGGCGGTGAACGCGAAGGATCGGCGCTTCGCCATGATCCCGTGCCGGCTCGGTCCCGCCGATGGCAGCGAGAATGGATTCGGCGCGGCCGGGATGTTCGGCGTGTGGGACGAACGCGCCATTGTGCAGCTCGACGACGGGTGCGTGCTCCATCTGGTGGGCATCCCATATCTTGCGCATGGGCGTTCTACCGCTTGAGGTCCGAGGGCAAGGTCGGCTCAGAGATGACCCGCTCCATCGCCGCCCAGCGCGCTTCGGGTGTGTCGCCGGCCGCCTCGACATAGGCTTCGACCATGTCCTCGCCGAGGCCGTAGTTGATCACGTAGCTGCGATATTCCTCGATGAAGTCGACGGACTGTTCGGCGCGCTTCTTCGAGACGAGCTGGTATTTCTGGGTCAGCTCCACCGCTCGGTCGCGGTCGATCCGGCCCTCCAGATAGTCGCGGGCGATGGTGAAGCGGGCGCCTTGCAGCGCCTCCATCGCTTCGAGAAGGGCGAGATATTCGTCCGCCTGGTCGGTCGGCAGGCCGGCGAGCGGATAGAGGACCCTCGTCTCGTAACGGAGCCGCTGCTCACCGGGGAAGGCGAGGTCGATGCCGTAATTGGCCGAGCCCTCGGCGATCAGCGACTGGGGGGAATAGAGCGGATAGACGCTGAATTCGATCCAGCCGCGCTGCTCGGTCAGGCGCTGCTCCAGCAGGCTATTGAGGACGTGGTGTCCCGGATAGCCTTCATGGCAGCCAAGATCGACGGCGCGGCTGATGCGGATCGGAAGATCGGTGTTGATCTGGATGAGGCTGGTGACGTCGCCCTGATAATAATTGTAGCCCGACCAGCTCTTGCCCGTCACGAACTCCATCGTGAACGTTTCGCCCGGCGGCAGGGCGATATGCGTGGCCGTGCGCCGCTTGCACTCGGCGATGGCGGCGTCGAAGACGGGCTTCAGCCGGTCCGTCGGGATGGTGAAGCGCTGCTGGAAGGCCTCCACCCGCTCGGAAAGCTGACCTCGACCCGGAACAAGCGCCTCGATCCGCGCCAGCACCGGATCGTAGGTCGAAAGCGGCCGCACCTCGGGCCGGACCCCGAACAGACCCTCGGCCTCGTCGGCGAAGCTCAATTTCTCGCCCTGCAGCATGCGCAGCCGCGTCGAGGCCGCTTTGAGCTGAGCCATCAGGAAGGCGCGGCGGCGCTGTTCGAGGGGCTCCAGCGTGACGGGATCGACGGCATTCACTCGGGCGGCGAGGGCGGTCGCTTCCCTGGCGAGGTCTTCCACCGAGCGCGGCGCCGCCTTGGCGGCATCCCGCCATTCCGGCGGCCCATAATAAGCATCGACATAGCCAGGCTCGCGCTCGCCTATCTCGAGCGTCATCTGCACATAATCGGCGGCGATCTCGTCGAGACTGTCATCGGCGATCCGGTCGGACACGCAGGCGGCGAGAAGCATCACGGCCGCCGTCAAATGAAGCCACTTCATGCCCTCTTCTCCTGCATCGATACGACGTCTCCGTCCTCGTCCATCTCGCGCTTCTTCTCCGCCTCGACCTCCTCATGCCGCAGGTGCTGCGGCGCCAGGCGGAGGAGGATGTAACCGGCCAGCGCGGAGGCGATCGATCCGAGCAGCACGCCGATCTTGGCCTCCTCGACCAGCTCGGGCCGCGCCGGGAAGGCAAGCGCGCCGATGAACAGGCTCATCGTGAAGCCGATGCCGCACAGGAGCGCGACGCCGTAAATCTGAAGCCAGGTCGCGCCCCGCAGGCGGCTGGCAAAGCCGAAGCGGACGCACAGCCAGACGGCGGCGAAAATGCCGAGCTGCTTGCCGAGGAAGAGGCCGGCGGCGATGCCGAGCGGCAGCGGCGCGATGACCTGGTCAAGGCCCATATTCTCCAGCGAAACGCCGGCATTGGCGAAGCCGAACAATGGCACGATGAAGAAGGCGACGAGCGGCGCGATGGCATGTTCGAGGCGGTGGAGCGGCGAATGCGCCGCATCGGGCGCGCCGGGCGTCTTGACGATCGGGATCATCGCGGCGGCGAGCACGCCCGCGATAGTCGCGTGAACGCCTGAGAGCAGGATCGCGTACCACAGCGCGGCCGCGAGCAGCAGGTAGACCCAAAGCGCCGTCACGCCGCTCTTGTTGAGGATATACATGGCAAGGAGGATCGCCGCCGCGACTCCGAGCGCCAGCGTGCTGATCGACGCCGTGTAGGCGAGGGCGATTATCGCCACGGCCCCCATGTCGTCGACAATCGCGACGGTGGTCAGGAACAGCTTCAAGGAGGTCGGTGCACGTTTCCCGAGCAACGCCAGCACCCCGATTGCGAAGGCGATATCGGTCGCCGCCGGAATCGCCCAACCCTTTTCCAGACCGTGCGACTCCGCCGTGAACAGGAGATAGAAGGCGGCGGGGACGATCATGCCCGAAGCCGCGGCGACGAACGGCAGGCGGCGCTGGCTCCAGCTGGCGAGCCGCCCGTCCATGAACTCGCGCTTTATTTCGAGCCCGACGAGCAGAAAGAAGATCGCCATCAGCCCGTCGTTGATCCAGAGGTGAAGGCTCATGGGCCCAAGCTTCGACGTCAGCGTCGGGCCGATCGGGTCGTGCAGGGCGTGATGGTAGAGATCGTAAAGCGGGCTGTTGGCGACCAGCATCGCCAGCGCGGCCGCGCCCATCAGCAGCATGCCACCCGCCGCTTCGCTGGCGAGGAACTGCCTTAGCGCCGATGGCGCGCCGGTCCGCTGGGTCATTGTTTCTCCTTCAAGCGTGAAACGGTCCTAGACGCCCGACGCCCGGCCGCAAAGCCGATCAGTGGCGGAAGTGGCGCATGCCGGTGAAGATCATGGCGAGGCCCGACTCGTCGGCGGCGGCGATCACCTCCTCGTCGCGGATCGACCCTCCGGGCTGGATGACCGCCGTCGCGCCCGCCTCCACCGCCGCCAGCAACCCGTCGGCGAAGGGGAAGAAGGCATCGGAGGCCACCGCCGAACCGATGGTGCGCGCTTCGGGCCAGCCCGCCTTCTCCGCCGCGTCCTTCGCCTTCCAGGCGGCGATGCGGGCGGATTCCAAGCGATTCATCTGCCCCGCGCCCACCCCGGCGGTGGTGCCGCCCTTGGCGTAGACGATGGCGTTCGACTTCACATGCTTGGCGACCGTCCAGGCGAACAGGCAGTCCGACAGTTCCTGCTCCGTCGGCGCGCGCTTGGTGACGACCTTCAGATCATCGCGGCCGATGCGACCATTGTCGCGCGACTGGACGAGATAGCCGCCGGCGATCGACTTCAAGGCGAAGCCGGGTCGCGCCGGGTCGGGAAGATCGCCGGTGAGGAGGAGTCGGAGGTTCTTCTTCTTCGCGAAGACAGCGCGCGCCTCCTCGTCGGCGTCGGGGGCGATGACGACCTCAGTGAAGATCTGGGTCATCGCCTCGGCGGTCTCGCGGGTGAGCGTCTCGTTCACGGCGATAATGCCGCCGAAGGCCGAGACCGTGTCGCAGGCGAAGGCCTCCTCATAGGCCCTGAGCAGGGTCGAGGCCGAGGCGACGCCGCAAGGGTTGGCGTGCTTGACGATCACGCAGGCGGGGCGTCCGGCGTCGCGGAACTCGGCGACCAGCTCCAGCGCGGCATCGGCGTCGTTGTAGTTATTGTAGCTGAGCGCCTTGCCCTGGACTTGGCTTGCCTGGGCGATGCCTTTGCTGTGCGGGCCGGCGGGGAGGTAGAGCGCCGCCTTCTGGTGCGGGTTCTCGCCGTAGCGCAGCTCCTCGCGCTTGTTCATGATGGCCGGCAACATGTCGGGGAAGAACTGTTGCTGATCGGCGAAGGAAAACCAGGACGAGATCATCGAATCGTAGGCGGCGGTGGCCGAGAAAGCCTTGGCCGCCAGGCGCTTGCGCAACTCGAGTGACGTCATGCCGCCATTCTCGTCGAGCGCATCGATCAGCTCGGCATAGTCCGCCGGATCGGTGACGATCGCGACATGGGCGTGGTTCTTGGCGGCCGAACGGACCATGGAGGGACCGCCGATATCGATATTCTCGATGATCTCGTCGCGACCAGCGCCTTTCGCCACCGTCTGGGCGAAGGGGTAGAGGTTGACGACGACGAGATCGATCGCGCCGATATCGTGCGCCCGCATCGCCGCGACATGCTCGGGATTGTCGCGGACGGCGAGGAGGCCGCCATGGACCTTGGGATGAAGCGTCTTCACGCGCCCGTCCATCATCTCGGGAAAGCCGGTGAGGTCGGAAATGTCGCGGACGTCGAACCCCGCGTCACGCAGTGCCTTCGCCGTTCCGCCCGTGGAGACGAGCTCGACGCCATGGCGGGCGAGCGCCTGGCCGAGTTCGACGAGGCCGCTCTTGTCGGAGACGGAGAGCAAGGCGCGGGTGATTTTGACGTCGGACATCGGTTTCCTGAAGGTGCTGAAGGTGGATTAGAGAATGAGGAATGCCGCCCGCCTTAGCGTCATGCTGAACTTGTTTCAGCATCCAATTGCGGGATCACGGCCGCAGTGGAGAAATGGATCCTGAAACAGATTCAGGATGACGATCCTAAGGGCCCGTCATTTCGCCCGCTTGAACATCCAGCTGATGGTCATGCCCTCGGGCGGGGTTTCGCCCGAGATGACGAGCTGCAGCGTGGCGTGCGGCCGCGCCTCGCCGTCGACCCAAAGGCTTTCCTCAGTCCCCAGCCGCCCGCCACGGCAGCGGAACTGCCAGGCGCTGCCGCCCCGGATGCGGAGGAGCGCGCCCTGGCCGTCCGCGGTGGTGGTGACTTCGACGGCCGGCGCGAGATGAAAGCGCACGGCGAACGGAATGGGATCGCGCCGCCGGCGGCGACCCTGGGCCAGCAGCCTGTCTTCGCCGGTCAGCTCGGCGCCGTCGGCGCTGAGGTTGAGCTGGCGTTGATGGACGAGGCCAAGGCGGCGGACATAGCCGTCATGGCTGGCTTCCACGGTCGCGTCGGCGGCGCTGTCGTTCCGGGACAGCTCCACCTGGCTGACGCCCTTGCCCAATGTGCCGTCTTCATGGATCGCCGTCGAGTTACGGTCGTCCAGGATCAGGGTCGAGTGGGCGGCGCTGGTCCTGAGGCCCTGCAGCAGATCGGGCGGGAGCGCGGCCCGGTCGCGCCCGACGCCGCCGCAATTGATGACGATCCGATCGGCTCCGTCGCTCAGCTCGAAGGCAAGGGTCGATGCGCAGCCGCCGGCCAGCGCCCGGCTGGCGGGTGGAGGCGCGGCGTCGAAAATAGCGACGCTCTTCTTCATCGCCATCCGCTGATACCCCCAACCCCGTGTCTGGCGGAGGGCGCGGCAGTCGGTCCCCGACCCCTCAACCGCGGCGAGGACGCGGCGTCTTGACGTCATATTGGCGCCCTGCCAGCTCGACAGCGCCTCGTCGCCCAGGGTGACCGAGAGCAGCGCCGAAACCGAGCCTTCCAGCGCGTCGACGACCTCCTCGGGCATCTCGCGCCGTCCGGCATAATAGACGGCGCGAAGCTGGCTCAGCAGTTCGACCAGCTCCAGCTGTTCGATCGGCGACCGGCTGACCAGGCCGCCGTCCTCGTGCAGCGCCTGGCCAAGCGCCCGCGTCAGGCCGCGCTCGCCCGAGCCGAGCCGGGTCGAGCCGCCCTGCACGACCAGCGCCGAGGCGATAACGCCGATCCAGGCGGCGATCCGGGGCAGCCCGGCCGGAGCCTTGTCCGCGCCTTTGTCGAGGTGACGGGCGCCGCGCGCGAGCGTGTTCAGGACGGCCGAGCGATAGACGAGGTCGTTGGTCGAAAGGATGTAGGGCGCATAAGCCGACCAGAAGAGGATGCGCCGCCCCCAAAGATCCGCCCGCCACGCGCGTTCGCAGACATTCTCGGCATAGCAATCGAGCCATTTTCGAACGAGCGCCTGGGCCAGCTTGGCGGCGTGTTCGCGGGTCGCGGCGGCGGCGAGATCGCGCAGCCAGGCGAAGCTTTCCAGATAGTCGGAAAGATCGGGCGCGAGCGAGCGGTCGGCGAAATCGATCTTCGCCACCGGCACGCTCTTGCCGCCATAGACGATATGGCCGGAGAGCATCGCCTCGCCCGCCGCCTTGTCGCCGGCGATCGGGTCCTTCGGCACGGCGAGCAGCTTCAGCGGAAAACGGCCGCGCAGGCGGAAGGCGTGGAAGGGCGTGCGCCAGGCAAGACGGTGGAGCCGGTAGGCGAGGCGCTCCGAGAGGGAAACGCCGCGATCGTCTCCCACCCGGATCAGCCGCTTGCCCTCACCGATCTCCCCTTCGCCGCCGGCCGGATCGATGCGTTCGAGCAGGCTCACGATCCGCGCAGCCCCTTTATGTTTTGGGCGTAGCGTTCCGGACCGCCCTTGAATGTGGCGGTGCCGGCCACGAGCGCGTCGGCGCCGGCCTCTATGACGCGGCGGCAATTATTCTGGTCGACGCCGCCATCTACTTCCAGATCAATGGACTTGCCCAATTTGTCGATCTGCTTGCGGATCGCCTCGACCTTGCGGAGCTGGCTGTCGATGAAGCTCTGGCCGCCGAAGCCGGGATTGACGCTCATCACCAGGACGAGATCGACCTCTTCCAGCACATAGTCTAGCATCTTGGCCGGGGTCGCGGGATTGAGCGACACGCCCGCTTTCTTGCCGAGCGCCTTGATGCGCTGGATCGTGCGGTGGAGGTGCGGGCCCGCCTCGGGATGGACGGTGATGATGTCGGCGCCGGCTTCAGCGAAGGCTTCGAGGAAATGATCGACCGGCGAGATCATCAGATGGACATCGAAGGGCTTCTTCGTGTGCGGACGGAGCGCCTTCACCACGCCGGGTCCTATCGTGATGTTGGGGACGAAATGGCCGTCCATCACGTCGACATGGATCCAGTCGGCGCCGGCCTCGTCAATGGCACGGACTTCCTCGCCCAGGCGCGCGAAATCGGCGGAGAGGATGGAGGGGGAGATGCGGACGGGCTGCTGCACGGCGGAATCTTAACCCTCGCGATTCGCGGGGGCAAGGAAGCGGGCGGACTTATCCCCCGTTATTTCGCCTCATGCGGGCGATGAAGAACCCATCGGCGCCGCCTTGGTCTTCGAAGGTACCCGGAAGGATGCGCAGGATACCGTCATTGGGCCGCATCGCCGACGGGAGTTCGTCCGGCGCAATGGGGTCGAGCGCATAGTCGGGGCGGGCGGCGAGGAAGGGCTGGACAACCTGCTCCCCCTCCTCCGGTTCAAGCGAGCAAACCGAATAAACGAGGGTGCCGCCGGGTTTCAGCCAGTCGGCGGCGCGGGCGAGCATCGCCTTCTGCCCTTCCGCCAGCTCGGCGATGGCGCGCGGGCGGACGCGGTGGAGGACGTCCGGATGACGGCGGTAGATGCCGGTGGCGGAGCAGGGCGCATCGAGCAGGATCGCGTCGACGGGCGCGGCCGGCTGCCATTTCATCACGTCGGCCATCTGGATTTCGGCCTCCAGGCGGGTCCGCGCCAGATTCTCGCAAAGTCGTGCGAGACGACTTTCCGAGGCGTCGACGGCGGTGACCACGAAGCCGGCGGCGGCGAGCTGCATCGTCTTCCCGCCGGGCGCGGCGCAAAGGTCGAGGGCGGTTCGGGCCTCGCCCTTGCCGAGCAGACGGGCGGGCATGGACGCCGAAATGTCCTGCACCCACCAATCGCCCTCGCCGAAGCCGCTCAGGCCGGCGACGGCGACGCCCCGCTCCACCCGGAGATGCCGGGGCATCAAACTGACGCCATCCAGGTCCTCGGGCGGCGCGTCGGAGGCGAAAACCAGATCGAGCGGCGGCGGGACGGCGAGGGCCCGGGCGGCGGCGCGAGCGACGGCGCTGCCCCAGGCTTGTTCCCACCTTTCCTCTACGAAGGGAGGCAGGGTCGGGATATCGGGCAAGGCCGCCTTGCCGCGCATGACCGCGCTGAACACGCCGTGGACAAGCTTGCGCGGACCGCCGTCGACCAGCGGAAGCACCGTCGAGATGGCGGCGTGGTGCGGCGTTCCCATCACCAGCGCCTGGACGAGAGCGATGCGCAGGGCGAAGCGCGCCTTGGCGTCGTCGGGCAGGCGCTTCCTGGTGGCGCCGTCGATCAGCGCGTCGAGATCGGCGAGGCGGCGCAGCGCCTCGGCGGCGATGGCGTGGGCGAAGGCGCGGT
>NZ_DATCYB010000121.1:0-25174 GCF_036570505.1 Allosphingosinicella sp.
CCTCGGCCTCGCCGGGCCGGCCCAGGATGCGGCGCTTCTTCACCTCGACCACGACGGTGTTCGATCGGCCGTGGCTGAAGCTCTGCTTCACCTTGCCGGTTTCCACCGTGCGCTTGAGGCCCAAGGGGGCGCGCGTTCCGAGCTTCGGCTTGTCTGTCGTATCGCTCATTCTAACCCTTCATTCGCATCCATAGCCGAAGCACCCGACGTCGCCGTCGTGCTGGCGCTTAGCCCATCATTCAGTCCGATAAAAGCGCGCCACCTGTCGATCGCGTGTTGGGCACGCGCGGCGGCAGCCCGGTCGACGATGGCGACATGTACCACATTCTGCCGCCCAAGCGCCAACGACAATATGGCCCTTTCGGCTGGAAAAACCACCCCTTGCCCCTCGCCGCCACCCATCCGCCAGGCCTGGTCGAGCTTTCGATTGCCGTCCTCGCTCGCATCCGCGGCGTGGATGAGAAGGTGGACGTCGCCCCTCCGCGCCGCCGTCTCGATCTTCTCCGAGCCCGTGATCAGCGTCCCGGCGCGCGCTTCCAGCCCAAGTCTGTCGAGCGCCGACTGACGCAGCGCGCGCTCGACCCTGTCCCCCAGATCGGCGGGAATGGAAATCTCGCCCGTCTTGAACGCTCGCGCCAGCGCACCCTTGAGCTTTCCCTTGGTCTGCGCGGCTTCGAGGGCGGGCCGATCGACGCCGATCCAGGCGCCGCGGCCAGGCGCCTTGGCACGAACGTCGGGCGCGATCTCGCCGTCCGGCCCGAGGGCCAAGCGGATGAGAGTGTCACGCGCGCCATGCTCCGCGGAAAGGATGCATTTCCGCTCGGGGCTGTGCTTGGAACTGTTCCCCGGCGAAAGCCGGGGTCCAGTCTTATCTTTTTCCTGGCCCCCGGCCTTGGGTTCCATCGAAGTGTTACTTCGATGGGTGCCCTTCGCCGGGGTTCGCGGCTGCTTGCTCAGCCGCTCATTGGGAGGATTCCGCAACAGCGTCCTCCCCGGTCTTTTCTGACCCTTCGTCCTCGAACCAGTGGGCGCGAGCGGCCATGATGATCTCGTTGCCCTGCTCGTCGCTGAGGCCATATTCGGCGAGAATGCCGCCCTTGTCCTCGGATCGGTTGCTTTCCTGGCGGCGGCGCGGCTCCTGCCGCTTCTTCTGGACCAGCTCGTCGGTGGCGAGATCGGCGAGGTCGTCGAGCGTCTTGATGCCGGCCTTGCCCAAGGTCACCAGCATGGCCTCGGTGAGGTAGGGCATTTCGGCCAGGGCATCCTCGACCCCCAGGCCCTTGCGCTCCTGCCGGCTGGCTTCCTCGCGCCGTTCGAGCGCTTCGGTCGCGCGGTTCTGCAACTCGGCCGCCAGCTCCTCGTCGAAGCCTTCGATCGAGCTGATCTCCTCGGCCTCGACATAAGCGACCTCTTCCAGCGCGCCGAAGCCTTCGGCGACCAGCAACTGGGCGAGCGTCTCATCGACGTCGAGCTCGGTCTGGAACATCTCCGAACGCTCGACGAACTCGCGCTGGCGCTTCTCGCTGGCGTCGGCCTCGGTCATGATGTCGATCGCCGAGCTGGTGAGCTGCGAGGCGAGACGAACATTCTGGCCGCGGCGGCCGATGGCGAGGCTGAGTTGATCGTCGGGAACAACCACTTCGATCCGGTTCTCCTCCTCGTCGATGACGACGCGGGCGACCGTCGCCGGCTGAAGCGCGTTGACTACGAAGGTGGCGAGGTCCTCCGACCAGGGGATGATGTCGATCTTCTCGCCCTGCATTTCCTGGACGACCGCCTGGACGCGGCTGCCCTTCATGCCGACGCAGGCGCCGACCGGGTCGATCGAGCTGTCGTGGCTGATGACGCCGATCTTGGCGCGGCTGCCCGGATCGCGCGCGGCGGCCTTGATCTCGATGATGCCGTCGTAAATCTCGGGCACTTCCTGCGCGAATAGCTTCTTCATGAAATCCGGGTGCGCGCGCGACAGGAAGATCTGCGGCCCGCGGTTTTCGCGGCGGACGTTGAGAATCAGCGAGCGGACGCGGTCGCCGACGCGGACGACTTCGCGCGGGATCTGCTGGTCCCGGCGGATGACGCCCTCGGCGCGGCCGAGATCGACGACGACATGGCCGAATTCGACGCGCTTGACGACACCGGTGATGATCTCGCCGGCGCGGTCCTTGAACTCCTCATATTGCCGCTCGCGCTCGGCGTCGCGGACCTTCTGGAAGATAACCTGCTTGGCGGCCTGCGCGGCGATGCGGCCGAACTCGATCGGCGGCAGCGGATCGACGATGAAATCGCCGACGACCGCGCCTTCCTGAAGCTTCTGCGCGTCGGCGAGGCTTACCTGCTTGAAATAATCGTCGACCTCCTCGGTCACCTCGACGACGCGCCACAGACGCAAGTCGCCCGAAACGGGGTCGAGCTTGGCGCGGATGTCGTTCTCGGCGCCGTAACGGGCACGGGCGGCACGCTGGATGGCGTCCTCCATCGCCTCGATGACGATCGCCTTGTCGATCAATTTCTCGCGCGCGACGGCATCGGCGATGGCGAGAAGCTCGGCCTTGTTGGCGGAGACGGCGCCCGGGGCGCCGGGGGCTGCGCCCGAACCTGCGGTGGTGGCCATGAGTTTCAGTCCTGTCCTTCTACCTTGATGGAGTCCGCGCCCTCCGCCGAAAGCGGAGCGGTCGCTTCGATAAGCCTGTCGGTCATCAGCAGCTTGGCCGAATGAACCTTGTCGAAGGGGAAACGTGTCTCCCCGATATTCTGCACGTCGATGAGGATCGTGTCACCCGTAACGCCGATCAGATCGCCGGTGAATTGTTTCCGCCCGTCCTGCGGTTCGGCGAGGCTGATCTTCGCCTCATGCCCCTTCCAGTCCTCGAAGTCGCGGAGGCGGGTCAGAGGCCGGTCGATCCCCGGCGAGCTCACCTCCAGCCGGTAGGCCCCCTCGATCGGGTCCGTCTCGTCGAGCAGATCGGAAAGCCGCCGCGACAGCCGCCCGCAATCCTCCAGCGTCAGCTGACGTGTATCCGGCCGCTCGGCCATCACCTGCAAGGTCGGATCGGATTTCCCGCCCATCATCTTGACGCGCACCAGCTCAAGCCCCTCGGCCTTCGCCGCGGGCTCGATCAGCCTGGTCAGTAAGGCGACATCCGCCATGCGCATCCACTCATAGTTCATCGGCGCCAGCCCCCGGGGGGACCAGCCTCAACAAAGTTACCGATGTCGAGAAAAGTCAGCGGCTATATAGATCGCGGGTCTGCCCGGGGCAAGCGGAGAGTCAGCATCGAGACAGCGCATTGTTCTCCGTCCTGATCCTGATTGTTAGAATCGCGGCGTTGACGAGCGAGAAGACGAGGGCGACCTTCCACAAGCCGAAGGCGAGCGGAAGGACGGCTATCTCGGCCGCGACAATCACATAATTGGGATGGCGGACAAAGCGGAATGGCCCCCCTGTCACCAGCGGTTCTCCAGGGAGGACGATGACTCGCGTCGTCCAGCGCGTCCCCAGAGTTCTCAGCACCCAGAAACGGCCGACCTGGAGCAGCAGGAAGAGGCCGATCAGGGGCCAGACAGTGGGGCGGCCGGGCGCCAGCCACCACAGCGTCGCGAGCCAGAATGCATGGGTGACGACGATGAGCGGATAATGGTCGGGCCCCACCTCATAGGCCCCCCGCGCGCGCAAAGCCCGGGTGTTGCGCCGGGCGAGCACGAGTTCGCCCAGCCGCTGCGCCGTCACCAGCGCGAGGATGATGACCGCGCTCATGGCCGCACCAGTGAAAGCCCAGCCACTGTGAACCCTGGGCCGAGCGCGAGCAGTAGCGTCCGTTCCGACATTCCCGCTTCCAGCAGCCGCTCCAGCACGAACAGCACGGTCGGCGCCGACATGTTCCCGAAGTCGCGCAGCACCGCGCGCTCATGGTCTAGCGTCCCCTCGGGCAGCGCCAGGCTCGTCTCGAGTGCGGCGATCACCTTGGCCCCGCCGGGGTGGCAGGTGAATCGATCGATTTCCTCGCGGTCGAGGCCGAGCCGATCCAGTATCCGTTCGACGGCCATCGCCATATTCTCTTCGACGAAGGGCGGGATGGCGCGGTCGAAGATGACCCCCAATCCCGGGTCCTCGACGTCCCAACCCATGATGCCGAGCGTGTCGGGCCACAGGATTTCGCCGCCGCCTTCGATGGTGGCCAACCCGCCTCCCCCGGAGCGCAGCACCGCCGCCGCCGCGCCGTCGCCGAAGAGGGCGGTGGCGACGATATTGGCCTTGCTAAGCTTGTCGAGCCGAATGGAGGTGGAGCAAAGCTCGAGGGCGACGAACAGGACGATTCGGCCTTGACCGGTTGCCGCCAATCGCGCGGCGGTGGCGAGACCGCTGACTCCGCCGGCGCAGCCGAGCCCGAACAGTGGCACCCTCTCTGCATCGTCCCTGAAGCCGATCCGCCCCGCCACCCGAGCCTCCAGGCTGGGCGTGGCGATGCCGGTGGTCGAGACTGTAACGAGGCAGTCCACGTCGGCGGCCGCGATCCCGGCGCGGTCGAGCGCCTTTTGGGCCGCGTCGACATACAGCGTCTCGGCCGCCTCCAGATAGACCTGGTTGCGCGCCTTCCAGCCATGGTCGCCATGATACCAATCGGTGGGCTTCACGATGTGACGCCGCGCAATTCCGGCGTTGTCGAAGACCGGCTCCATCTGGTCGAACAGTCGGGTCCGGCCCCCGAACAACGCACGCGCGATCGCCTTCGCTTCCTCCTGGACGAGGATGTGGGGAGGAACCGCCGTCGCTAGCGAGAGCAGAGCCACCGAAAGGCGACTTTTACGCGGCATCTACAGTCCGATCAGGTCGCCCCCATCTTGACGCAACAACGCAGGCACTGAAAGGTTCGTTTCGCGATTAGGCCCAAATCTCGCGACCAGACCCGAATCCGAAAGGTTTCCCGATGCGCCCACTCCTCCTCGCGACGACCGCCGCCCTGCTCGCCGCCTGCAACGCCTCGGAGAGCGTCGCCACGAACAATGACGGCGACGCCCAGCCCGCCGCCACCGGAGAGCAGGGACGCCCCTTCCAGGTTCAGGAGATCGCCCGCTTCGACGAGCCTTGGGCGATGACTTTCATCCCGGGCACCGGCCAGGCGCTGGTCACCCAGAAGGCCGGGAAGCTCATGCTTTGGAACGATGGCGGCGCCGTAGTCGAAGTGGCCGGCGTGCCGACCGTCGATTACGGCGGCCAGGGCGGTCTCGGCGACGTCATCCTCCATCCCGATTTCGCCAACAACGGCTTCATTTATCTAACCTGGGCCGAGGCCGGCGAAGGCGATACGCGCGGCGCCGCCGTAGGGCGCGGCCGTCTGGTGCTCGAGGGCGAGACGCCTCGCATCGAGGGCATGCAGGTGATTTGGCGCCAGGACCCGAAGGTGACGGGACGCGGCCATTACGGCCATCGCCTCGCCTTCTCGCCCGACGGCTTTCTCTATATTTCCAGCGGCGAGCGCCAGAAGTTCGACCCCGCGCAGGACCGGAACGCAAACCTGGGCAAGATCATACGCCTCACCGACGCAGGCGGCGTGCCGAGCGACAACCCCTTTTACGACCAAGGCCCGATCACGTCGCAAATCTGGAGCTTGGGTCACCGCAACCCGCTCGGCATCGCCTTCGACGGCGAGGGTCGCCTCTGGGAACATGAAATGGGTCCCGAGGGCGGCGACGAGTTCAACCTGATCGAAAAGGGCCAGAATTACGGCTATCCTATCGTCTCCGATGGCGATCATTATGACGGCCGCGACATCCCCGACCACGAGACCCGCCCAGAATTCGCCGAGCCCAAGATCACCTGGACCCCGGTCGTCTCACCCGCCGGGCTAATCGTCTATTGGGGCGACATGTTCCCCGAGTGGCGGGGCGACGCCCTGATGGGCGGCCTGTCCGGCCAGGCGCTGCTCCGCATCGACCTGGACGGCACCAGCGCCAAGGTCGGCGACCGCTGGGACATGGGCCAGCGCATTCGCGAGGTCGAGCAGGGGCCGGACGGCGCCATCTGGCTGCTGGAGGATGAGGATGAAGGCCAGGGCGGACGGCTGCTGAAGCTGACGCCGGCCGGTTAGCTCCGCCGGTAGCGGAAGTACCAGACTTCGTGGCCCTTGCGGCGGGCCTTGGCTTCGTAGCGGGTCTCGGGCCAGCCGCCGGGGCGGACCAGGAAATCTCTTGCGCTCTCGGCCAGCCATTCGAAATCGCGGCGCTGATTCATGATCATCATCGACCAGCGGCAATAAGTGGGATCGTCGGTGCCGAGCCGGAACTCGCCGCCGCTCTGGAGCTTGGCGGCGATGAGGTCGAGCGGACCGTGATTGATCATGCGCCGCTTGGCGTGCCGCGCCTTGGGCCACGGATCGGGGTGGAGGAGGTAGACGAAGCGGAGCGAGGCGTCGGGCAGGCGCTCCAGCACCTCCAGGGCATCGCCCATATGAAGGCGAACATTGGCGAGATGCTCGTCGCGGACATGGCCGAGCGCCCCGACGACGCCGTTCAGGAACGGCTCGCAGCCGATGAAGCCATGATCCGGGAGCAGATCGGCGCGGTAGGCGAGATGCTCGCCGGAACCGAAGCCGATCTCGAAATGCAGGGGACGCTCGGTTCCGAACAGGCGGACGGAATCGATCGGCCCCTCCTCGGGCAGGCTGATCGCCGGCAGCAACTCTTCGACCAGGGCGGCCTGCCCTTGGCGGAGCTTATGACCGGATCGCCGGCCGTAGAGACGTCGGATGGTGGTAGGATCCCCCCTCCCGTTAATGGGAGGGGCCGGGGGAGGGATTGTCATAAGGCGCGCCTAATGCCGACAGCCCCTCCCCTCAATCCCCTCCTGCAGGCGGGAGGAGAGGCACAAGGTCAGAGCGCCTGCTTCAACTGATCGACAAGGTCCGTCTTCTCCCAGGTGAAGAGATCGCCGTCCGCCTTGCGGCCGAAATGGCCGTAGGCGGCGGTGGGGAGATAGATCGCTTTGTTGAGCCCGAGATGGGTGCGGATGCCCTTTGGCGTCAGCCGCACCAACTGGGGCAGGATCGCTTCAAGCTTCGATTCGTCCACCATGCCGGTGCCGTGGGTGTCGACATAGAGCGACAGCGGCTCGGCGACGCCGATCGCGTAGCTCAGTTGGATCGTGACCCGGCGGGCAAGGCCGGCGGCGACTATGTTCTTGGCGAGATAGCGGCTGACATAGGCCGCCGAGCGGTCGACCTTGGTCGGATCCTTGCCGCTGAACGCGCCGCCGCCGTGGGGCGCGGCGCCGCCATAGGTGTCGACGATGATCTTGCGTCCGGTGAGGCCGGCGTCGCCGTCGGGGCCGCCGATCTCGAACAGGCCGGTCGGGTTGACGAAGATCGCGTCGTCGTCGTTCGGCATCCAGCCCTGCGGAAGCACTTCGTTCATCACGCTCTTGACGTAATCGCGAAGCTTGCCCTGGTCGGCGCCCTTGGAATGTTGTGTCGAGACGACCAGCGCCGTCGCGCGGACCGGCATCTCGTTCTCGTAGGCGAGCGTGACCTGGCTCTTGGCGTCGGGCTCGAGGAAATCGACCGCCTTGGTGTGGCGGTCGAGCGCGAGCTTTTCGAGTATGCGGTGCGAATAATAGAGCGTGGCCGGCATCAGGTCCGGCGTCTCGTCGGTCGCGTAGCCGAACATGATACCCTGATCGCCGGCGCCCTCGTCCTTGTTGCCGCTCTCGTCGACGCCCTGGGCGATGTCGACCGACTGGCCATGGAGGTGACAGGCGAAATCGGCATATTGCCAGTGGAAGCCGTGCTGCTCGTAGCCGATCCGCTTGACCGTCTCGCGCGCGGCCGCCTCGATCTCGGCGATGGTGGGCGTGATGTCTTCGCGGCAGCGGACCTCGCCGGCGAGCACGATGCGATTGGTCGTGACCATCGTCTCGCAGGCGACGCGCGCTTCCGGATCGCGGCCGATGAACAGGTCGACGACGGCGTCGGAAATCTGGTCGGCGACCTTGTCTGGATGGCCTTCGGAAACCGATTCGGACGTGAAGAGGTAGTTGCTGCGCATCGTAGAAAACCGGCCTTTTTGCTGAAGAACCATCGGGAAATACGGATATAAAGATATCCTTATATGTGGCCCTCTAGCGTCCTTTGCGGCTCGCCGCAATGCGCTCGCTCCCAATCGCGATCAGGATCAGCAGCAAGGCGAATACGAACGGCAGGACATTGCCCATCTGTGCAAACAGCGTCGGCGGCTTGGGCGGGGGAAGCCGCGCGTCGATGGCGCCCGCCGTGCGCCAGGGGAGGCTGTGCAGCAGCCTGCCGTCGGCATCGATCACCGCCGAAATACCGGTCGGGGTAGAGCGTAGCACGGGCAGCCCCTCCTCCAGCGCCCGCATTCGCGCCTGGGCGAGATGCTGGGGCGGGCCCCAGGCGCCGAACCAGGCGTCGTTGGAGGGATTGAAGATGAAAGCAGGACGGTTCGCCGGATCGACGACATGCCCTGAAAAGATGATCTCGTAGCAGACCTGGAAACCCACCTCGCCGACGAGCGGCAGGGCGAGCGTGCGCGGCCCGGGCCCGGAACCGAAATCGACGCTACCCGGCGCCAGCCGCGACAGGCCGAGGCGCGACAGGATCGGCCGCGCCGGGAGATATTCGCCATAGGGTACGAGATGCGCCTTGTCGTAACGGCCGAGAATACGGCCCCGATGGTCCATCGCGAAGACGCTGTTGGTGGCGCTCGTCACCTTGACGCCGTTCTTCGACTGGAAGGTGATGCCGCCGGTCAGCAGCAGGTCGCGCGGGCCAATAATCCGCCCCACCCGCTCGCGAAGCTGCTCGGCCTGACGTCCGTAATAGGGGTTGGCGCGCTCGTCCTGAAGGGGATCGGTGACCGCCGCCTCGGGCCACAGCAACAGCCTCGGCTCCTCGCCGGCCTGGCCGGACAAGCGCCGCAGCCGCGCAAAATTGCGTTCCTCGAAGCCCTCCCGCCACTTGTCCTGCTGGCCGATATTGGGCTGGACGATCCGAACCGGGAGGTCGGGGGCGGCGAGCGGCTCGCCACGGGTGAAATGGGCGATCATCACGGCTCCCGCGAGCGCCACGCCGACCCAGATCAGCCGTTTGCGCCGGGGCTCGGCCACGAGCAGCATGATCATGCCCGAGAAGAGGAGCGTCGCGCCGGAGACACCGTAGGTGCCGATCACCCGTGCGAAATCGGCGAAACGAGTATCGACGAACGCCACACCGACAGGATTCCAGGCGAAGCCGGTGAACATCGCCGATCGCAACCACTCCGTGATAATCCAGGCGGCAGCGAAGAGCAGGATGAAGCGCATGCCGTCGCGGCGCCCGCGAGCCCCATCTGCGCCCCATCGCCACGCCAACCCCGCCGCCATCGCCGGATAGGTTGCGAGGTAGAGCGAGACGAGCACCACGGCGATCCAGCCGAGCCAGGCGGGCATCGCCGACTGATAGGTGAAGGCGGTCGCGATCCAGTTCAGCCCCAGGGTGAAGTGGCCGACCCCGAACCACCATCCCCGCGCCAGTGCGCTTCGGAGGCTGGAGGCGGCGAAGACCAGCCACATCAACCCCGCGAATCCGAGAATCGTAAGAGGCCAGAAACCGAGCGGCTCGAAGCCGAGCGCGGCGACCAGGCCGGCGACGAAGGAAAAGCCGAGGAACTTCATTTCGTGCCGCTATGTGAAGGATGGCTCCGCTTTTCAATCCACGATAGAGAGCCGCCATGACCCTGCCTCCCTTCCACCTCGCCTTTCCCGTCCACGATCTCGCCGCCGCGCGCGCCTTCTATGGCGGGCTGCTCGGCTGCCCTGAGGGGCGGAGCGCGGAAGAATGGATCGACTTCGATTTCTTCGGCCATCAAATCGTCGCGCATCTGGCCCTGGACATGGCGCCCCGCCGGCACAGCAACCCTGTAGACGGCCATAATGTGCCGGTGCCGCATTTCGGGGCGGTGCTGGGAATGAAGGAATGGCGCACGCTGGCCGATCGGCTCTCGGCCGCTGGGACCGACTTCGTTATCGAGCCTACAATCCGCTTCGCGGGCCAGCCCGGCGAGCAGGCGACGATGTTCTTCCTCGATCCCTCGGGCAACGCCCTCGAGATCAAGGCGATGCACGACCCCGCAAAGCTGTTCGCGACGGATTGAGCCTAGCGCGCGCTGCCGTAACTTCCGTCCAGATAGACGAGCGGGTCGACTTCGCCGCGCACCATCACTTCCTCGACCACGCCGATGAAGATGCTGTGGGTGCCGAACTGGTGATGGTCGATGCGGCGGCAGGTGAGAAAGGCCTGGGCGTCGGCGAGGCGGGGCGGACGGGAATCGTCCACTTCCCACCCGCTGGTGAAACGGAGATGATGCTGGCTGCGGTCGGCGAACATGCGGGCGAGGTGTTCCTGGTCGCGGTGGAGGACGTTGACGCCGAAATGGGAGACGTCCTGCAGCGAGCCGTGCATGGCGGCGGCCTGGTTGATGCAGACGAGCAGGCTCGGCGGGTCCATCGCAAGCGACGACATGGCGGTGGCGGTGATGCCCATCGGCTCGCCGTCCACGCAGATAGTGATGACGTTGACCGTCGAGGCGACGCGGCGCATCGCCTGGCGGAAATCTTCGGTAAGGCCGGGATCGGTGTCGTACATCAACGCCCTTCCGCGCGTGCCGCATAGCCGGCCAGAACCTCGCAGGCCCAGCGGCTGGCGGTCAGCGCCGTGATGTCGCCGAGATCGAGAGAAGGGTCGAATTCGGTAAGGTCGACCAGCTTTACCCGAGGCTCGGCGGCGAGATAACGGGCGGCCGCGAAGAACATGTCGACAGGCATCCCGCCGGGGCGGGCGCCAGGCGCGCCGGGGCATTGCGAGCGGTCGATCACGTCGATGTCGAAATCGATCATGATGGCATCGGCATGAGCAATGCGGGCGAGCGCGTCCTCCAGCACCGGCACGATGCCGCGCGCCTTGCAGTCGGCGATGGTGAAGACGCCGATTCCGGCGCCCCGCGCGTCGCGGTGCATCTTGGACGTATTGGCATAGGGTGCCAGACCGATCTGGCAGATGTTGCGGCCGGGGAGGCCGTCTTCGAGCAGGCAGCGGATGGGATTGCCGTTCAGCGGACCCTGGTCCGTCTCGCGCAGGTCGAAATGGGCATCGAGCGTGATGAGCCCGACTCTGTCCAGAGGAACGCCGAGGGCATGCGCTCCGGGACGCGTCACCGCGTTGTTGCCGCCTAGCAGGATGGTGAGATCGTGGTCGACGGTGCAGCGACTGACCGCCATTTCGATCGGCGCGAAACCTTCGGCCGGCATCACGCCCCGGACGTCGGCATCGCCGGCATCGAGGATGCGAAGGTCGAGCTCCTTCCCTGTCTCCACATCATAGGTGCTGAATCGGCGCAGCGTCTTACGGACAATTTCGGGCGCGAGGTCGCAGCGGCCGGGCGTGACGGAACCCGCCTCCATCGGCGCCCCGACAAGCGCAATCTGTGCGTCGCCGCTCTGTACGATCATGTCGGCTATGGATTTCCAGCTCATGGCTTTGCCTTTAGGGGGCTTCGTGCCAATAGGCGAGCCATGTGGGATCGCCTGCTCACCGACTGCAACATCGCCACGATGGACGCTGCCGTCGATGCCCCCTTCGGCGCGATCGAGGACGGCGCCATCGCCATCCAGGACGGGCGCATCCTGCGGGTAGGGCGACGGGTGGAGCTGGCGGGCAACCGCGCGAAGAGCGTCGAACCGCTGGGCGGCGCCTGGGTGACGCCCGGACTCATCGACTGCCACACCCACCTCGTCTTCGGCGGTAATCGCGCCGGGGAATATGAACAGCGGCTTCAAGGCGCGACCTATGAGGAAATCGCCACAGCCGGCGGCGGCATCGTCTCCTCGGTCACCGCTACCCGCGAGGCGTCGCTAGAGAGCCTTATCGAGCAAGCGCGGCCCCGCCTCCGGGCGCTGATGCAGGGGGGCGCCACGACGGTGGAGATCAAGTCCGGCTATGGCCTGGACACGGACACGGAGCTCAAGATGCTCCGCGCGGCCAAGACGCTCGGCGAAAGCGAGGCCGTGCGAGTCGTGCCGACCCTGCTGGCGCTCCACGCCTTGCCGCCCGAATATAAGGAACGACGCGACGAATTCGTGCGGCTGGCGACCGAGCAGATGATCCCGCGGGTGGCGGGCCTGGCGCAGGCCGTCGACGCCTATTGCGAGCGCATCGGCTTCAGCCAGGTCGAAGTCCGCGCGCTGTTCGAGGCGGCGACGCGCCACGGCCTGCGCGTCAAGCTCCACGCGGAGCAGCTCAGCAACATGGGCGGCGCGGCGCTGGCTGCGGATTACCGCGCACTATCCGCAGACCATCTCGAACATGCCGACGAAGCGGGGATCATGGCGATGGCGAAAGCGGGGATGGTGGCGGTGCTGCTGCCCGGCGCCTTCTATGCGCTGAAGGAGACGAAGAAGCCGCCCGTCGACCTGCTGCGCAAGCACAAGGTGCCGATGGCGGTCGCGACGGACTGCAATCCCGGCACGTCGCCGGTGCTGTCGCCTACGCTCATGCTCAACATGGCCTGCACCCTGTTCGGCCTGACGCCCGAGGAGGCCGTGGCGGGCATGACCCGCGAGGCGGCACGCGCGCTGGCTTTGCAGGACGAGGTCGGCACGCTAAGCGCCGGCAAGGCCGCCGACCTCTGCGTCTGGCGCGTGAGCCGGCCGGCCGAGCTTTGCTACTGGATTGGACTGCCCGGCCCCGAGCGACGGGTTGTGGCGGGGTTGGATGCCTAACCGGACTCGTTCGTCCCGAGCGCAGTCGAGGGGCGCCCGTGATGAGTCGGTGCCAATGCCCCTCGACTTCGCTCGGGACGAACGGATAGGGGAGCCGGATGAACATACGACGCGATAACAGCCGCCATATCAAGGCGCCGACGGGGGCGCAGATCACGGCGAGGAGCTGGACCACCGAAGCGGCGATGCGGATGTTGATGAACAATCTCGATCCGGACGTCGCCGAGGCGCCCGAGGAGCTGGTCGTTTATGGCGGCATCGGCCGAGCGGCGCGCGACTGGGAAAGCTACGACGCGATCGTCGCGACCCTGAAGCGGTTGGGGGGCGACGAAACCCTGCTCGTACAGTCGGGGAAGCCCGTCGGCGTGTTCCGGACGCACAAGGATGCGCCGCGCGTGCTGCTGGCTAATTCCAACCTGGTGCCGAAGTGGGCGGACTGGGACCATTTCAACGAGCTCGATCGCAAGGGCCTGATGATGTACGGCCAGATGACGGCCGGCAGCTGGATCTACATCGGTAGCCAAGGGATCGTCCAAGGCACCTACGAGACCTTCGTCGAGATGGGCCGCCAGCATTATGGCGGCGACCTCAAGGGGAGGTGGATATTGACCGCTGGCCTTGGCGGCATGGGCGGCGCGCAGCCGCTGGCGGCGGTGATGGCGGGCGCGCATTGCCTCGCCATCGAATGCCAGGAAAGCCGGATCGAAAAGAGGCTGGAGACTCGCTATCTCGACCGGCGGGCAAGTAGCCTCGACGAGGCACTGGAGATTATCCGCACCGCCAAGGAGCCGACCTCCGTCGGGGTACTCGGCAACGCGGCGGAAATCCTGCCGGAAATGGTGAAGCGCGGTATCCGCCCCGACGCGGTGACGGATCAGACCTCCGCGCACGATCCGGTGAACGGCTATCTTCCCATCGGCTGGACGGTCGACCAGTGGATCGAGCGACGCGAGCGCGATCCCAAGGCCGTCGAGGACGCGGCGCGCGCGTCGATGGCGGTCCATGTCGAGGCGATGCTCGCCTTCAAGAATATGGGCATCCCGACCTTCGACTATGGCAACAACATCCGCCAGGTCGCAAAGGACGAGGGCGTGGAGAACGCCTTCGACTTTCCCGGCTTCGTCCCCGCCTATGTCCGCCCGCTCTTCTGCCGCGGCGTAGGCCCGTTCCGCTGGGCGGCGCTGTCAGGCGATCCTGAAGATATTTACCGCACCGACGCCAAGGTGAAGGAGCTTATCCCGGACGATCCGCACCTCCACCGCTGGCTCGACATGGCGAGGGAGCGCATTGCGTTCCAGGGCCTCCCGGCGCGGATCTGCTGGGTGGGCCTCGGCCAGCGCCACCGGCTCGGCCTCGCCTTCAACGAGATGGTGGCAAGAGGCGAGCTGAAGGCGCCAGTCGTCATCGGCCGCGACCACCTCGACAGCGGCTCGGTCGCCAGCCCCAATCGCGAGACCGAGGCTATGAAGGACGGATCCGACGCCGTTTCCGACTGGCCGCTTCTCAACGCCCTCCTCAACACCGCGTCCGGCGCCACCTGGGTATCGCTCCACCATGGCGGCGGCGTCGGCATGGGCTATTCGCAGCATAGCGGCATGGTGATCGTCGCCGACGGAACCCAAGATGCGGCGCGGCGGCTCGAACGTGTCCTCTGGAACGATCCCGGCACCGGCGTCATGCGTCATGCGGACGCGGGCTACGACATCGCCATCGATTGCGCGCGCGAACAGGGGCTGGATTTGCCGATGGTGGGCCGCTGATGGACGCTATCACTCTCCGTTCAGGCTCGGTCACGCTGAAGGAACTGCGCGCCATCTGGGACGGTGCGCCTGTCTCGCTGGAAGGGTCCGCATTCGATGCGATCGACGCCGCGCAGGCAAGCGTCGAGCGGATCGTCAAATCGGGGCGCACCGTTTACGGCATCAACACCGGCTTCGGCCTCCTCGCCCAGACCCGCATCCCGAACGAGCGGCTGGCGGAACTTCAGACCAACCTCATCCTGTCGCATAGCTGCGGACTCGGGAACGACCTTTCCCGGCCGGTGATGCGGCTCGTAATGGCGATGAAGGTAATCGGCCTCGCGCGCGGTCATTCGGGCGTCAGGCGGATCGTGGTCGATCGCCTGCTCGACATGCTGGAGCGGGACGCCATTCCGTGCGTGCCGGCGCAGGGTTCGGTCGGTGCGTCGGGCGACCTCGCTCCCCTCGCCCATCTCTCAGCCGCCATGTTGGGACAGGGCCGGATAGCGCTCCACGGCGAGATCATGCCGGCCGCCGAGGCACTGCAGCGACTGGAGCTGGAGCCGCTTGCACTCGGTCCCAAGGAGGGGCTGGCGCTCATCAACGGCACGCAGGTCTCGACCGCCATCGCCCTCGACGCCTTGTTCGCCGGCGAACGAGTCTTCGCCTCCGGTCTCATCGCCGGCGGCCTGTCGATCGAGGCGCTGAAGGGCACCGATGCGGCGTTCGACCCGCGCATCCACGACTTGCGCGGGCAGCCGGGCCAGATCGCCGTCGCCAAGGTGCTGCGCGAGCTGCTCCGGCACAGCGAAATCCGCCAGTCGCACGCCGACTGCGAGAAGGTACAGGACCCCTACAGCTTTCGCTGCCAGCCGCAGGTGATGGGCGCGGCGCTCGACCTGATGCGCCATGTCGCCGGCACCCTCGAAATCGAAGCGAACGGCGTCACCGACAATCCGCTGATCTTCCCCGACGGCGACGACAGCATCTCCGGCGGCAACTTCCACGCCCAGCCGGTCGCCTTCGCCGCCGACATGCTGACCATGGCGATGTGCGAGGTCGGCTCCATCTCGGAACGGCGGACAGCCGTGCTGGTCGATCCCAAGATGAGCGGCCTTCCGCCCTTCCTGGTCGAGGACAGCGGCGTCAATTCGGGCTTCATGATCGCGCAGGTGACGGCGGCCGCGCTCGTGTCGGAGAACAAGTCCCTCGCCCATCCGGCCAGCGTCGACACCATCCCGACCTCGGCCAATCAGGAAGACCATGTCTCGATGGCGACCCACGGCGCCCGCAAGGCGCGGACCGTCACCGGCAATGCGGCCGGAGTCATCGGTGTCGAGCTGCTGGCCGCCTGCCAGGGCATCGACTTCCATGCCCCGCTCCGCACCTCCCCGGCGCTCAGCCTCGCCTATGACGCGATCCGCGCGGTGGTGCCATACTATGACAAGGACCGCTATTTTGCGGACGAGCTCTTCTGGGCGCAGCAGGAGGTGCTGAGCGGCTCGCTGTCGAGCGAAGTGCAGGCGGAGCTCTTCGGGTGAGAGCGAGCTGGGCCGAGTAGATGCTCGACCTCGACGCGCTTCAGGGCACCAGCCGCCTCGAAGGCGAGGTGTGCGTCATCGGCGCGGGCGCGGCGGGGATCAGCCTCACGCGCCGCTTGCTCGCGTCCGGACGGCAGGTGATCCTGCTCGAAAGCGGCGGCCTCGATTACGAGAAGCCGATCGCCGACCTCGCCGTGGGCCAGAATGTCGGCGAGGATTATTACCGTCTGGAGGACAGCCGCCTTCGCTTCTTCGGCGGAACCACGGCCATCTGGGGCGGGCGCTGCGCCGAACTCGACCCGATCGACCTCGAAAAGCGTGACTATGTGCCTCATTCTGGCTGGCCGATCGGCTGGGACGAGCTGGAACGCTATTATCGCGAGGCGCGACCGCTGTTCGGCCTGCCGGAGGAGCGGCCGACGCTGGAGGCCTTCCGCCGCGCCGGCGTGCCACTGCCGGACTTCGACACCGAGGAGCTGGCGACGCCGCTCTGGACCTTCGATCATCGCTTCAATCGCTTCACTTTTGACGCCTGCGAGGATTTGCGGGCCGACCCGAAATGCCGGATCGTAACGCACGCGACGGTGACGGAGATCAAAGCGGCGGAGTCGGGGCGGGGGATCAAGAGCGTTGAGGCGCGCTCGCTCGGCGGGGCGCGGCTCAGCGTCGCAGCCAAGGTCTATGTGCTGGCGACGGGCGGGATCGAGAATGCGCGCCTGCTGCTCGCCTCGCGCTCGGTCATGCCGATGGGCCTCGGCAACCCGCACGACCAGGTCGGCCGCTATTTCATGGAGCATCCCCATGCCCGCGGCGGCGGCATCGTCGGCGGCGCGGCCTGGCGCCTGCTCAAAGCGTTCGGGCGGCGCCACCGGGTCGCGGGGCGGGACATGGCGGCTCTGATCGTGCCTTCGCCAGCGCTGCAGCGGCGCGAGGGCATTCTCAACACCTCGCTGACCATCGTCGCCCGCCAGCCGGAAGGAGCGCGGCAGTTCCTCGGGATGAGGGCCTATTCGGGGCTCAAGCACAATATGGCGCCGACCAAGGGCGGCCGCGCGCTGTGGATGACCACCAAGAAAGCGGCAAGCTGGGCGCAGCGCCATATCGATCCTGCGCGGCCGTGGCTGCTTCATAAGCTCGGCAATCTCGACATAGCCCTGCTGGTCCGCGGCGAGCAGGCGCCCAATCCCGATAGCACAGTGACCCTGACCGGCGAGACCGACGCCACCGGGATGCCGCGCGTGGCGCTCGACTGGCGCTTGTCGGACATCGACATCCGCAGCGTCTCGGTCCTGGTCGATGCGCTTGGCCATGAATTGAAGCGGCTCGGCCTTGGCACTGTCGAGAAGGCCAAATGGATGGACGAGGGGCAGTGGAAGGCCGACCCCCTGATCTCCTCCCACCCGATCGGCGGTTATCATCATATGGGAACCACACGGATGGGCTCGAACGCGCGGACAAGCGTCACCGATTCCGACGGGCGGGTGCACGGAATCGCCAATCTCTACGTCGCCGGCTCCTCGCTCTTCCCCACGGGCAGCTGGGCCAATCCCACGCTCACGCTCGTGGCGCTGGCGCTCCGGGCGGCCGACGGGATCACGGGGGAGCTGGTATGATCGAGGCCGTCGGGTCGAACGACACCAAGCTGTGGGGACTGACCGCGAAGGAGCGGCTGGACCGCATCGCAAGGGCGCGACGGCGCGAGGGCGCGCCGGTGATCGTGAACCTCGGCTATGCCTGGGACCCGTCCTGGCTCAACTTCGTCGCCGATCGGCCGGGGCAGGTCGTCACCCTTGGTGGCGTTCCGGTTCTGGCGAATATCGCCGATGCAGCGGAACGGGGGCGAATTTGCGCGGCGATGAGCGAGGGCCGCTCTGTCGAAGGCCTCGCCTGGGAAGAGAGCGACGGCCTCACCAACGATGAACTCAGGAAGCGCGAGCGGCCTTTCATGGACCGCCTGACGCCTGAGACGGTGCGGACGCTGGAGCGGGCCAGCTACTTCGGAGCCTATAAGGGCGTCACCGACATCCTCACCAAATATCTCTGGCCGGAATGGGCACTGGTGCTGACTCGCTGGGCGGCCCGCATCGGAATGACGCCGAACCAGGTGACGCTGATCGGCGCCATCCTCTGCGTCCTCGCTACCCTCGCCTTCTATCATGGCTACTACTGGTCCGGCCTCGCCATGGGCCTCCTCTTCATGGTGCTCGACACCGTCGACGGCAAGCTCGCCCGGTGCACTATCACCTCCTCCTGGTGGGGCAATGTGTTCGATCATGGCATCGACCTCGTCCACCCGCCCTTCTGGTGGTACGCCTGGGGCATGGGCCTCATTCCCTATGGCCTGCCGCTGGAGCCTCAAGTCTTCTGGACGGTGATGGCGGTGATCGTCGGCGGCTATGTGGCGCAGCGGTTGATCGAGGGTGCGTTCATCGGCCTGTTCAGCATGCACATCCATGTCTGGCGCCGCTTCGACAGCCAGTTTCGCCTGATCACCGCGAGGCGCAATCCGAACATGGTCATTTTGTTCGCGTCCCTCATTGTCGGCCGGCCCGACTGGGGGCTGGTCGCCGTGGCGGGATGGACATTGATCTCGCTGGCGGTGCACCTCGTGCGACTGGCGCAAGCGATGGCCGCGAAGACGCGCGGACGCCCGATCCTGTCCTGGCTCGGCTGAGGAGAAAGCGATGAACGAGACGATCCTGCGCTTCGGCTATCCGGCGACTTTGATCACCGAATATGAGCATTGGCTGGCACTCCTCCGACCCGCCCAGCCGACGCTCGGCAGCCTTGTGCTCGCCGCCAAAAGCGACGCCACCGCCTTCGCCGATCTATCGGCGGCTGCCTTTGCAGAGATGAGGCACGCGATCACCGACATCGAAGCAGCGCTTCGACAGGCGGTCGATTATTCTAAGATCAACTATCTGATGCTGATGATGGTCGACCCCCACGTCCATTTCCACGTCATCCCCCGCTATGAAGGCCAGCGGGAGGCTAAGGGACTTTCGATCGAAGACAAGGGATGGCCCAATGCGCCGGCGCTCGGCGATGCGGTGGAGCTGGAGGCAGGGCAGACAGCGGCCCTCGTCGCCTGGCTCAGGGAGTGCTGGCCCAGCGCGCGGTGAGCGCGCGTGCCTTGTCGACGTCCTCGGGGAAGTCGACCTCTTGCCAGGCCTCGCCCTTGATCGAAAGAGTCTGGATGTCGTGATCGGCGGCAAGAAGCTCGATGGCACGAAGGAACCAGCGTCGGGTGCCCTCCGAAGTCCGCATCATGCGCTCGACTTGGTCGATGAACAATCGCCCGCCCTCCCCCCGAAAGGCGAGCAGGCCGATCGATTCAGCGTCGTATTCGCCCGGCTCCAGCGCCTTGCCGATGCGTCGCAGCCGGGTTCCCTGGCGGAGCACCTTCATATCGTCCGCGTCATATTCGTCCTTCTCGTCGACGGCAACGGTGATGGCGGCCCCATCGGCCGCCTGGACTTTGGCGAGCAGGGACGTCGACACCAGCGTGTCGCCATTGATAAGCAGCAGATCCCGGTCGAATTCGCCTCGCGCCATCCAGACCGAACCGAGATTGTCCGCGACATGGTAGAAGGGATTGAACAGCGTCCTCACCCCCTTCCGGCGCATCGCCACGGCATCGACCAGATGGTCGCGAAAGCCAGTGACGACGACGATGTCGCGGATGCCGCTCGCCGCCAGCGCGTCGAGCTGCCATTCGAGCAGGCTCCGGCCGTTGATCTCGATCAGACATTTGGGCTTGTCAGCGGTGAGGGGGAGGAGGCGTGAGCCCTTGCCGGCGCTCAATATGACGGCCTTGTCGACAGGCATGAGCGCCCCCGCATCCTACATGGTCCAGAGGCATCGCGCCCAAGGCACGCCCATAGCGCCGCTGGCGGGTGGCGTCACTTTTTTCGTGGCTGGTTGTTATACTGACCGCTAGATCAGCGTTTGTGGGGACCAGGATGGAAACACGGGCGCAATGGACGGCGATCATCCTCGCCGGACGACGGCCGGGCGAGGACGGGTTCGCGGCCGCGAACGGCGTAGCGGCCAAAGCGCTGATACAAGTCGGGGGCATGCCGATGCTCGGGCGGGTCGCCCGCACCGTACTGGAGACGCCCTCCATCGCCCGGGCTATCGTACTGTCTCAGGATCCCGACGCGCTTCTGACCGGAGCGCTGCAATGGCTGGCGGACGATCCCCGCGTTGCAACGGCACTCGCCGAGGATGGCATTTCGGCGAGCGTGATGGCCGTGGCGGGGAGTGAGGCGGCGCCCTGGCCCGTACTTGTAGTCACCGCCGACCATGCCTTGCTGAGCAGCGCGATGATCGAGGAATTCCTCGAAGCCGCACGCGGGGAGGACGCCGCCGCCGCGGTCGTCGAACGGCGGACCGTGGAGGCTTCCTATCCGGAGACGCGGCGAACCTGGCTGCGCTTCAGTGACGGCGATTATACAGGCGCCAACATGTTCGCACTAGGCGGACCGCAATCGCGCGAGGCGCTGGCGGCCTGGTCCGGGGTCGAGCGCGATCGCAAGAAGGCAAGGCGCCTGCTGATGCGTTTCGGCTTTTTCCTGGCGCTGCGCGCGGCAACACGGTCGATCTCGCTCGACGGTTTCGTCTCGACGATGGCGCTTCGTCTGGGAATCAGGTTGCGGGCGGTGCGGCTCGCTGATGCCGAAGCCGCGATCGATGTCGACAAGGCGGATGACCTGCGGCTCGTCGAAGCGATCCTCGCCCGGTCATGACGGGTCAGGCTGGGATGAACTTCATCGCGTCGCCGTTCATGCAGTACCGCAGGCCGGTTGGCTTCGGCCCGTCCTTGAAGACATGGCCGATATGGCCGCCGCAGCGCCGGCAGTGAACTTCGGTGCGGGTGAAGAAGAGAATGTTGTCGGGCCGGGTGCCGACCGCGTTGGGCAAGGGTTTCCAGAAGCTCGGCCAGCCCGTCCCGCTCTCGAATTTGGTCGCGGAGGAATATAGCGGCAGGCCGCAGCCGGCGCAGGCGTAGACGCCCTTGCGCTTCTCCTTGTTGAGCGGACTGGAGCCGGCGCGCTCGGTATCCGCCTCGCGCAGCACCGCATATTGCTCGGGCGTCAGGCGCTTTTTCCATTGAGCGTCGCTCAGCTGAATCTCGAACTTCCCCTCCCGCGCGTGGGAACTGCGCTGGCCGCCGAACAGGACGAAACCGCCGAGCAGGGCCGCTCCTCCGCTCGCGATCATGGCGCGTCTACTGATATTCATCGACGCCTCCTTTCCCACTTTATTCGTCGAAGATGCTGAACCCGCGCTGAAAGCTCAGCTGAGGACAGCGGGGACCAGTCCCCTCACCGCATTGCCAACATAGAAGCCGCCCGTGAGATCCGCCACGACCAAGTCCCCCTCCTCCGCCTTCTGTTCGGCCAGCAGACGGGCGCGGAGCACGCCGGGCAGCAGGCCGCGCGACAAGGGCGGCGTGAGGAGCTTTCCGCCGCGTTTGACGAACAGGCTGGTAAAGCTGCCCTCGGTGAGAAAACCCGCCTCGTCCTCGAACAGAACTTCGAACGTGCCCGCGTCCTCCCTCGCGCGATCGAGAAACGGCCGATCGCTGGTCTTGTGGTGGAGACGGAAGTCGTCGGCGCCGACCGGCCTCGGCACGATCGCCACGGCGACCGGCTCGCTGGGTGTCGGCGGCACCGGCCGGCTCTCGATCGAGATCGCGCCGGTCGGCGACAGCAGGAGGCGGAGCTTCCTCGGCCCGCGCAGACGGAATGTCGCGGCCTGGAGCTCGTTGCGCGTTTCGTGCCGATCGAACGGAAATCCGAACGTGTCCGCGCTCGCCTTCATCCGCCGCAGATGGCGTTCGAGCTCGGCGACGCCGTCGCGCGGATCGAAGCGCATCGTCTCGATGAGGTCGAAGCGCGTCGCGCTGTCGTGCACGAACGCCCCCTTCGCCAGGCATTCGCGCCATTCCTCTTGCGGGAGGCTGTCCGCCACGATTCCCGATCCCAAACCCATTGCTGCTTTGTCTTGCCCCGCCTTCAAGGTGAGTGTCCGGATGGCGACATTGAACGATGCTTCGCCGTCCGGCGCAACCCTTCCTATCGCGCCCGTATAGACATGACGCTGTTGCCGTTCGATGTCGCCGATGATCTCCATCGCCCTGATCTTGGGCGCGCCGGTGATCGAGCCGCACGGGAAAATCGCCTCGATAAGGTCGATCGGCCCCACCTCCGCCTCCAGCTCCGACACGACGGTGGAGGTCATCTGGTGGACCGTCGGATAGGTTTCGACCGCGAACAGCGACGGCACCTTGACGCTCCCCGGGCGCGACACGCGCGCGAGGTCGTTGCGGAGAAGGTCGACGATCATGAGATTCTCCGCCCGCTGCTTCGGATCCTCCAGGAGCGCCGCCGCGGCCGTCGCGTCGCGAGCCGGATCGGCGCCGCGCCGCGCCGTCCCCTTCATGGGCCGCGTCGTCGCCCTTCCACCTTCCAGAGTGAAGAACAGCTCCGGCGAGAAGGACAGCAGCCAGTGCCCACCGGTGAACACGACGCCGCCATGGCCGGCGCGGGCGCGCGGACGGATATTGGCATAGAGCCCGAGCGGGCCGCCGGCGGTCGCGGCCTCGGCGGGGAAGGTGAGGTTCGCCTGGTAAATGTCACCGGCTTCGATATACGCCTTCACCCGCGCGACCGCCGCCTCATAGTCGGCGCGCCCGGTCAGCGGCTCGACGGGCCCCGCCCAGGCGGACGCTGGATCCGGCAGCCACTCGGACACCAGCCCGGCGCCGATCTCGTCGAAACCATCGAACAGTCCGAACCACAAGAGAGGCGGCGCGTTGTCCAGAGGCCGCCGCCGGAGAGGTGCGAGCTTCGTTTCCAGCGCATGGCCGGCCTCGTACGCGAGGAAGCCGGCCGAATGCAGCCCCCGTCCCTGCGCCGCGCGAAGGCGATCGAGGCAGGGACGCACTTCCTCCGGATCGCGCGTTTCGACGATCTCGGCCGGGCCGGAATAGAGCCGCGCGGGCGCGGCATCCGCCTCCCGTGCGTCGTCGAGTAGGACGAAGGGGCGCGAGGGGTCGATCATGCGGGGTGCGCTTGCCATATAGGGGGGCGCGGCGCATGGCGCCGCCGGCGCCCGGGCGAATCCGGGCCGGTGAGGAGAAGCCTAGTGGTCGCGAGCGTCTTCGATCTGTTCAAGATCGGGTTGGGTCCTTCCAGTTCGCACACCATGGGGCCGATGACGGCCGCGTGTGACTTTGTCGAGGGGCTGGCTGACAAGGCTCTGCTGGCGTCCACGACACGCGTCGAGGTCGATCTCTACGGCTCGCTGGCGCTGACCGGCAAGGGCCACGCCACCGACCGCGCCATCCTCCTGGGCCTTTCGGGACAGCGGCCCGACACGCTCGACCCCGACGCCGCCGATTTCATGGTGGAGGCCATTCGTGCCACCGGCCGGCTGACGCTTGCCGCGAAGCATGAGGTCG
The DNA here is from genome assembly GCF_036570505.1 of Allosphingosinicella sp. Taxonomy (GTDB): domain Bacteria; phylum Pseudomonadota; class Alphaproteobacteria; order Sphingomonadales; family Sphingomonadaceae; genus Allosphingosinicella. Next base: position 23,512 of record NZ_DATCYB010000121.1, read on the forward strand.
CCTTCGACGAAAAGAGCGACCTGCGCTTCCTGCAGCGTGAGCGGTTGCCGCACCATTCGAACGGCATGCGATTCACCGCGCGCGGAGCGGACGGCGAGACGCTGGAGAGCCGGGTCTATTATTCCGTCGGTGGCGGCGCGATCGTCGATGAAGCCACGGTGGCGCGCAATGCCCCGCCCGGAGGCGGCTGGGACGTGCCTTACAATTTCCACTCGGGGGAGGAGTTGCTCGCCATCGCGGCGCGGGAAAGGCTGACCATTGCCGAGGTCGCCCGGGCGAACGAGCGCGGTGCCATGGACGACGCCGAGATAAACACCCGGCTCGACGCGATCACCGCCGCCATGGCGGGCTGCATCGACCGCGGCATGGCCGCCGACGGCATCCTGCCCGGCGGCCTCAAGGTGAAGCGGCGCGCCCCCGCCCTCCACCGACTGCTGACGGAACGCGCCGAGCGCGCGCTTTCCGACCCCCTGACTGTGATCGACTGGGTCAACCTCTGGGCGCTGGCCGTCAACGAGGAGAATGCCGCCGGCGGCCGCGTCGTCACCGCGCCGACCAATGGCGCCGCCGGCATCGTCCCAGCCGTGCTGCGCTATTATCAGCGCTTCACGCCCGGCGCGTCCGACGAGGGCGTCCGCATCTTCCTCTTGACCGCCGCCGCGATCGGCTCGCTGTTCAAGGAAAATGCCTCCATCTCCGGCGCCGAGGTTGGCTGCCAGGGCGAGGTGGGGGTCGCCTGCTCGATGGCCGCCGCCGGCCTCACAGCGGCCATGGGCGGCTCACCCCAGCAGGTCGAGAACGCCGCCGAGATCGGCATGGAGCATAATCTCGGCCTCACCTGCGACCCGGTTGGCGGGCTTGTCCAGGTGCCGTGCATCGAGCGCAATGCCGTGGGCGCGATCAAGGCGCTGGAGGCCTCGCGCCTCGCCCTCGTCGGCGACGGCACGCACCGGGTCTCTCTCGACCAGGTGATAGAGACGATGCGCAAGACCGGCCTCGACATGAACGAGCGCTATAAGGAGACATCGCTCGGCGGCCTGGCCGTAAACGTAGTGGAGTGCTGAGGGCTCCATCCCCGTTTCCGACGCCGTAACCTTCACGACCGTTGCGAAATCCGCTATGGCGTCTGCAATACCGCATCGACGACCGGGCGTGCCGCGCCAGTAGTCCCTTCCCGGGATGCGCGGAAGCTGGAACCTTTTTCCCAAGGAGCCCCTGTATGCTGAGCTACGCACTGAGACTCTCGGGCCGCTATGACGGCATGGTGATCGCGGCGATACCCGACGTACCGGAAGCGAGGGCGATCGGCCGCGACGACGAAGAAGCGTGCGAACAGGCGTTGGGCGCGCTCGAGGCGGTGCTCGAAACCTACCACGCGGAAGGCCGCCCCATCCCGGAGCCGCGCGCGACAGGTAGTCTCCAGGTCACCACGACGAAATACGTCCTCGCCCTCACCGAAGCCTGACCCTCGCCGTTACAGCCATAGCGGCGGCCCATCCGGAGCCGCCGTATTCGCATCCAATCAGAGCGCGATCGCGACCGTCTTCAGCTCGGTATAGGCCTCGATACCGTAGCGGCCGGACTCGCGGCCGAAGCCGGACTGCTTGTAACCGCCGAAGGGGAGCGACGTGTCGGCGGCCGAGTTGATGTTGCCCCACACCAT
>NZ_DATCYB010000122.1:0-3006 GCF_036570505.1 Allosphingosinicella sp.
CGACGCCCTGGCCGGCGCGGTGGCGCGAGCGGCGCGGGGCGCGAACGCGACGGCCACGATCCGCCTCGTCAACGGCCGGTCGGGTGGAGCGGTCCGTGTCGGACGCCTGAACGCCGTCAGCGGCAGTGGAGTCCGGGTCGCCCTCGGCGGCGCCGGCGACGGGTTCATCTATTACTGGCCGGCGGGAATGACGCGGCTGGACGGAAATATAGCGGTGTCGGGCGGCGGGCTTCCCGAGATGCGCGCCAGCCTCAGCCAGTCGAGGGGCGGTGCGCCCATCAGCGGAGTGGCCCAGGTCCAGCCGATGCGGGCAGGGCAAGCGAGTCTTCGACTCGCGCCTGTTCGCTTTACGGCCGGTGGCGGCGGCACGACCGAGGTGCGGACGACGGCGCTGATCAATGGTCCACTCGGCGACGGCAGGGTCACCGACCTTGTCGTGCCGATATCCGGCCGGTTCGGCGGCGGCTTCGCCTTCGGCGAAGACTGCACCCCCGTCGCCTTCCGTTCGCTGGAAGTAGCCGGGCTGCGGCTCGGCGCGACGCGCCTGCCGCTCTGCCCGACCGGACGGGCCCTGCTCTGGAAGACGCCGGCAGGCGGCATCCAGGGGGGTGCCGAGATCCGCACCCCGCGTCTCGCGGGACAGCTTGGCGGATCGCCCATCACGATGGCCGCCGATCACCTGCGGTTCAATGTCGCCGATCCCGGTTTCACCAGCGCCAACGTCGCCGTCCGCCTGGGCAGCGACGCCGTCCACCGCCTCGACTTCGGCAGCCTGTCGGGCGGATTCACCAGCGGGGGCGCGGTCGGCACCTTCTCCGGGGGTTTGGGCAAGATCGCCAACGTGCCGCTGCTCCTCAGCGACGCCAGCGGCAAATGGAGCGTGCTCGGGGGCGATCTCACCGTCGATAACACCATGACGGTCGCGGACGAGCAGGACCCCGCGCGTTTCTACCCGCTCGTCACCAACGACTTCCATCTGACGCTGATCGACAGCGTGATAGAAGCGACCGGCTGGCTCATCGATCCCCAGACGGGAACCCGGGTCACCCAGGCCGACATCACCCATTCGCTCGACAGCGGCGCCGGAAATGCGGTGCTCGACGTCCCCGGCATCACCTTCGGCCCGGACTATCAGCCGGACGAGCTGACCCGCCTCACGACCGGCGTCGTGGCCCTGGTCAACGGAACGGTGACGGGCCGGGGGGAGATCGCCTGGAATGCCGAGGGCGTGACGAGTACCGGCAGCTTCTCCACGACCGACATGGATCTCGCCGCGACGTTCGGTCCGGTCGAAGGTCTTACCACCACGATCAACTTCACCGACCTGCTCGGGATCGTCTCGGCGCCGGGGCAGGTGGCGGAGGTCGACCTTATCCGAACCGGCATCGATGTGTTCGACGGCGTTATCCGCTACCAGCTCCTGCCGGACCTGCGCGTCCGGGTCGAGAGCGGGCGCTGGCCCTTCGCGGGTGGTGAGCTGATTCTGGAGGAAACGATTCTCGATTTCAGCAAGCCGGCGCCCAGGAATCTGACCTTCCGCGTCGTCGGTCTCGACTCGGCGCGGTTCGTCGAGATCATGGAGTTCTCCAACATTTCGGCGACCGGCATCTTCGACGGTGTGGTGCCGATGATCTTCGACGAGCGCGGCGGTCAGATCGACGGGGGCCGACTGGAGGCCCGCCCGCCAGGCGGGACTCTGTCCTATATCGGCGCCGTCAGCGACCAGGATCTGGGTGCGTACGGCAAACTGGCCTTCGATGCGCTGAAGTCGCTGCGCTACGATCGGTTCATCATCGCGCTCGATGGCGAGCTGGCGGGCGAATTCCTGACCCAGATCGAGCTCGACGGGATCGCCACCAACACCGAGCCCCTGGGCGGCATCGCCGGCGCGATCGTCGGGCAGATTGCGAAGATTCCGCTTGAATTCAACATCAGCATCCGCGGTCCGTTCAGGTCCCTGATCGCCACCGCGAGATCGCTCGAGGATCCGAGCCTGCTGATCCAGCCGGTCCTGCCCGAAGGGCTGCAGGACCTTCCCGCCGAAACGACCGTTCAGCCTGAAGAAAGCGAGACTGTGCAATGAGAGGGCCGATATTGACGAGAGTGGGTCTCAAGGCGAGGCCGGGTGCGATCAAGCCGATGAGATGGCTGCTTGCCGCGTCCGTGGCGGGGCTTCTCGCCGGATGCGTTCAGGTGAGCGCGCCGGACAAGCCGATCGAGATCAACCTCAACATCAATATCAGACAAGAGGTTGTCGTGCGCCTTCAGCAGGATGTACGCGATCTCATACAAGAGAATCCGGGAGTTTTTTGATATGACCCGCCGATTGAAACTGATCCTCGCCGCCGGCATCGGCGTTGCCGCAATCGTGGGCGGCACGGGTGTCGCCTATGCGATGTTGCAGGGCGATTCGGCCTCCGCGTCGCTTCGCGCCACCGGCAAGGTCGGCGAGCAGGCCGACGGCTATCTTGGCGTCGTCGGATCCGCCGATGGGAGCTTGCGAGCTCAGGTTGACGCCGTGAACATCAAGCGCCGCGCCTATTACACCGATCTCGCCGCCAAACGGAATGCGAAGATAGAGGAAGTCGCCGCCGCCACAGGCTGCCAGCTCCTGTCGTCCAAGGTGCAGCCGGGCCAATATTACCGCCTCCCCGACGGCGTCTGGCGCCAGCGGGAAGCCGGCCAGTCGATTTCCCTACCGAGCTATTGCGCGTGATTTCTCCTCCCCTTCGCGAAGCGATGGGGAGGACAGCCGCTAGAGCCTGATGTGTTTACGCTGATTCTCCTCTCGCCATTCCCGCAAAAGCGGGATTCCCGCCTTTCGCGGGGGTGACGAAGAAGGGTCAAACCCGAACTCATCATCCTCTAGAGCCGGATGAGATTGTGCTGAATCGATTTGGGATTCCCAAGGCGGCTTTGTTCTGATTCAACCTGCTGGCTGGTGAGGAGGCCAGCAGGGATGGCCAGGGCTTATTCGATAGACCTGCGCGAGCGGGTGGTCGCGGC
>NZ_DATCYB010000123.1:0-12139 GCF_036570505.1 Allosphingosinicella sp.
GCCCATGGCGATGCCGTCATCGACGGCGATGGTGTTGAACTCCTTGGCGACACCCCCCGCCCGTTCGATCTCCCGCGCGACGAGCTGCCCGAGGTCCTTCAAATGCACATGGCCGGGAACGAACTGGGTGAAGCTGTTGACGACAGCGATGATCGGCTTGCCGAAATCCTCGTCCTTCATGCCGGTCGCGCGCCACAGGCCGCGCGCACCCGCCATGTTGCGGCCGTGGGTCGTGGTCCTGGAGCGATATGGGGGCATCGGATCAGGCCGCGCGCCGGGCGCCGGCGGCGAGGAAGGCGTCGACCGCCGCCGCGCAATCGCGTCCTTCGCGGATCGCCCAGACGACCAGCGACTGGCCACGCCGCATGTCGCCACAGGCGAAGATGCGAGGGACGCTCGTCTGATAACTCCCCATCTCCGCCTCGACCGCGCCGCGCGGCGTGAGCGCCACTCCGGCTTCGGCAACGACGCCGTCCGCCCGCGGCCCCAGAAAGCCCATCGCGAGCAACACCAGATCGGCCTCCAGCTCGAACGGCCGGCCGTCCCGCTCGCAACGAAGCGCCCTCACCCGGCCATTTTCCCCTTTGAACCCGGTGGTAATCACGGCGAATTCGCGCTCCGCCCCTTCCTCCTGGGAGGAGGAGGTGCGCAGCTTCATCGGCCAGTGCGGCCAGGTAAGCGCCTTATCCTCCTGCACCGGCGGCCGTGGCATGATCTCGAGCTGGGTGACCGAAAGCGCTCCCTGGCGATGCGAGGTCCCGATGCAATCGGACCCCGTATCGCCGCCGCCGATGACGACGACATGCTTGCCCATCGCCGAAATGGCGCCGCCAGGGGCCGCCTTCGTCTCGTCATCGCCGGCGTTGCGGCGGTTCTGCTGGGCGAGGAAATCCATGGCGAAATGGACTCCCTCCAGCTCCCTCCCGGGAACCTCCAGTTCGCGCGGCCGCTCGGCGCCACCGGCGAGGACCAGAACGTCATAATCGTCCATCAGCCGCTCGACCGTCACGTCGACTCCGACATGCAGGCCGGGCCGGAAAATCACGCCTTCTATCTCCATCTGCTGGACGCGGCGGTCGATCAGCGACTTGGCCAGCTTGAAATCCGGGATTCCGTAGCGAAGCAGGCCGCCGATCCGGTCGTTTTTCTCGAACACGGTCGGCGCGTGGCCGGCGCGGGCGAGCTGCTGGGCGCAGGCGAGGCCGGCCGGGCCGGAGCCGACGATGGCGATCCGCCGCCCGGTGCCCCGCGGCGCACATTGCGGCTTGATCCAGCCCTCTCGCCAACCGCGATCGACGATCTCGCATTCGATCGACTTGATGGTCACCGGCTGGTCGGCAATATTCAAGGTGCAGGCCGCCTCGCAAGGCGCCGGGCAGATACGGCCGGTGAATTCCGGAAAGTTGTTGGTGAGGTGCAGCCTTTCGAGCGCGCGCCGCCAATCGGCCCGATAGACGAGGTCGTTCCAGTCCGGGATCAGATTGTTCACGGGACAGCCCGTGTGACAGAAGGGAATACCGCAATCCATGCAGCGGGAGGCCTGGCGGCTCACCTCCTGGTGCGGCGGGGCCTCCGCGAACTCCGACCAGTGGCGCACCCGCTCATGCACCGGCGCGCTGCCCCGATCGCGGCGCTCGAACTCCAGGAATCCAGTCGTCTTGCCCATGCTTGCTTACTCCGCCGCGACGGTGAGAGAGAAGGATGAATCGGCCTGAAGCTCGCCCAAGGCACGCCGATATTCGATCGGCATGACCTTCACGAACTGCCCGAGCGCCGCGTGCCAATCGTCGAGCAAGGCCTTCGCCCGGGCGCTGCCGGTGGCGGCGGCATGCCGATCGACAAGATGTCGGAGCCGCTCCGCGTCGAAGCGGAGCAGGTCGTCCAGGTTGGCGTCGGGATCGGCGCCGGGCTCGATCAACTCCAGCTCGACGCTGGCCGTGTTGCAATGGGCGCCAAGCCGCCCCTCCGGATCGTAGACATAGGCGATGCCGCCCGACATCCCGGCCGCGAAGTTGCGCCCGATCTCGCCCAGGATCGCGACGACGCCGCCGGTCATATATTCGCAGGCGTGGTCGCCCGCGCCTTCGACTACCGCCACCGCGCCCGAATTTCGGACCGCGAAACGCTCGCCGGCGACGCCATTGAAGAAAGCCTCGCCCTCGATCGCACCGTAAAGGACGGTGTTGCCGACGATGATGTTGGTAGCCGCCTCACGCTTCGCCTCGTCCGGCTGGCGCACGATGACACGGCCGCCCGAAAGGCCCTTGCCGACATAATCATTCGCATCGCCGGTCAGCTCCAGCGTCACCCCGCGCGCGAGGAAAGCGCCGAAGCTCTGCCCTGCCGTGCCTCGGAGCCGAACGAGCACCGTGTCGTCGGCGAGGCCTGCGTGGCCGTGGCGACGGGCGACCTCTCCAGACAGCCCTGCACCGATGCTGCGATGGACGTTGCGGACCTCACGCTCGATCCGGACCGGTTCGCCCCTTTCCAGGGCAGGTGCGGCGGCCGCGATCAGCCCGTGATCCAGGATGTCGCCGACGTCCTGACGTTGCCAGTCCCGGTTGCGCCGCGCAACCGACGGCGCGGCCGTGGGCACGTGCAGCAGCCGGCCGAGATCGACGCCTTTCGCCTTCCAATGCTCGATGGCCGGACGAACGTCGAGCAGCTCGGCCCGTCCGATCATCTCGTCCAGCGTCCGAATGCCGAGCGAGGCCATGATCGCCCTGAGCTCCTCGGCGACGAAGAAGAAATAGTTGATCACATGCTCCGGCTCGCCGGTGAAGCGGGCGCGAAGCACCGGGTCCTGCGTCGCGATGCCGACCGGGCAGGTGTTGAGGTGGCATTTGCGCATCATGATGCAGCCCGACGCGATCAGCGGCGCCGTCGCGAAGCCGAACTCGTCCGCGCCGAGAAGCGCGGCGATCGCCACGTCCCGACCGGTGCGAAGACCCCCGTCGGCCTGCACCGAGATGCGCCCGCGCAGGTCGTTGAGCACCAGAGTCTGCTGAGTCTCCGCCAACCCGATCTCCCACGGCAGGCCCGCATGGGTCAGCGAGGTAAGCGGTGAGGCTCCCGTTCCGCCCTCGAAGCCCGAGATGGTAACATGGTCGGCCCGTGCCTTGGCGACACCGGCGGCCACCGTGCCGACACCGACTTCCGACACCAGCTTCACGGAGATGCGCGCGGCCGGATTGACGTTGCGCAGGTCGTAGATGAGCTGCGCCAAGTCCTCGATCGAATAGATGTCGTGGTGCGGCGGCGGGGAGATGAGGCCGACGCCCGGCGTCGAATGACGGACCGCGGCGATATGCCCGTCCACCTTGTGGCCGGGCAGCTGGCCGCCCTCACCCGGCTTGGCGCCCTGCGCGATCTTGATCTGGAGATCATCGGCATTGACCAGATATTCGGTGGTGACGCCGAAGCGGCCCGAAGCGACCTGCTTGATCGCCGAGCGCATCGAATCGCCATTCTCCAACGGGCGGAAGCGATCCGCCTCCTCGCCGCCCTCACCGGTGTTGGAGCGGCCGCCGATGCGGTTCATCGCCAAAGCGAGCGTCGTGTGCGCCTCCCGGCTGATCGAACCGAAGCTCATCGCACCGGTCGAGAAGCGCTTCACGATCTCGCTGGCGGGCTCCACTTCGTCGATCGGCACGGACGTGCCGGCCGGCTTCAGCTCCATCAGGCCCCGAATTGTCAGCAGACGGCGGCTTTGCTCGTTGATGCTGGCGGCGAAGCTTCGATATTTGTCGGGCAGCTCGCCGCGCACGGCGTGCTGCAGGTCGGCGACGCTGTCGGGCGTCCAGCCATGCTGCTCGCCATGAACCCGCCAGGCATAGGCTCCGCCCTGATCCAGCTCGGTGTCGGACGACTTTCCATAGGCCGCCCGATGCCGGCGCGCGGCTTCCTCGGCGATCTCCTCCAGCCCCACGCCCTCGATCATGGTCGCGGTGCCGGTGAAATATTTGTCGACGAAGCAGGTCGATAGACCCACGGCGTCAAAGACTTGGGCGCCGCAATAGGATTGGTAGGTGGAGATGCCCATCTTGGACATCACCTTCAGCATGCCCTTGCCGGCGGCCTTCACATAGTTCGCGGCGCCGGCCCCGCTCGCGCCCAGCGCCTCCAGCGTCTCGAAGGCGAGATAGGGGTTCACCGCCTCCGCGCCATAGCCGGCGAGGACGCAGAAATGATGGACCTCGCGCGCCTCTCCCGTCTCAACGACTAGCCCGGTCTGCATCCTGAGACCCTGGCGGATGAGGTGGTGGTGCACCGCGCCCGTTGCGAGCGCCGCCGGGATCGGCACCCGGTCCGGCCCCACCGCCCGATCCGACAGGATGAGGACATTGATGTCCGCCAGCACCGCCTCGGTCGCTTCCCAGCACAGCCGCTGAAGCGCCGCCTCCAGCGCCTTGCCCGTGCCCCCGGCGGGCCAGGTCGCGTCGAGCGTCGCAGTTCGGAAGGCACCGTCGACCGCCTCATGGATCGCGCGGACCTTCTCCAGATCCTCATTGGAGAGGATCGGCTGCGATACTTCCAGCCGCTTGAACGCGCCGGCATGGTGGCCGAGCAGGTTCGGACGTGGGCCGATCATCGATACGAGCGACATCACCATCGCTTCGCGGATCGGATCGATCGGCGGGTTGGTGACCTGCGCGAAGTTCTGCTTGAAATAATCGTAGAGCAGCTTGGCGCGCTCGGAGAGGACCGCGATCGGTATATCGTTGCCCATCGATCCGATGGGATCATCGCCATTCGCCGCCATAGGCGAGAGGAACAGCTTCAAATCCTCGTCGGTAAAGCCGAAGGCCTGCTGCGCCTTGCGAAGCTCGGCGGGATCTTCGGACCGCTTGGCCGGCGCATCGGCGGCCGGCAGCTCCTCCAGCTTGTACTGGGTGTCACGCAGCCACTCGCCATAGGGCGCCGCCCCCGCGAGGTCGGCCTTGATCTCCTCATCCTCGACGATGCGGCCCTGCTCCAGATCGATGAGCAGCATTTTGCCCGGCTGGAGCCGCCATTTGCGGACGATCCTCTCCTCCGGGATCGACAGCACGCCGCTCTCGGATGCCATGATGATCCGGTCGTCGTCGGTGACGGTGAAGCGGGCGGGCCTCAGGCCATTGCGGTCCAGGGTCGCGCCGATCTGCCGCCCGTCTGTGAAGGCGATGGCGGCCGGGCCGTCCCACGGCTCCATCAAAGCCGCATGATATTCGTAGAAGGCGCGCCGGCCGGCATCCATCCGCTCGTTGCCTGCCCAGGCCTCCGGGATCAGCATCATCATCGCGTGCGGCAGCGAATATCCGCCGGCGACCAGCAGCTCGAGCGCGTTGTCGAGGCTCGCCGTATCCGACTGGCCGTGCGGGATGAGCGGCCACATCTTGTTGAGGTCCGCCCCCAGCAGCGATGATTCCATCGTGCGCCGCCGCGCGTTCATCCAGTTCACATTGCCGCGCACCGTGTTGATCTCGCCATTGTGCGAGATGAAGCGGAACGGGTGCGCCAGCTTCCAGGACGGGAAGGTGTTGGTCGAGAAGCGCTGGTGCACCATGGCGATGGCCGAGCGGGTCAGCGGGTTCAGGAGATCCTTGTAGAAGGTGCCGACCTGCGTCGCGAGCAGCAGCCCCTTGTAGACGATCGTGCGGCTCGAAAAGCTCGGGATGTAGAATTCGGCGAGGCCCGGCAAATCCTTCTTCTCGGCGAGATCGGCAAGCGGGTTCTGGGTCTGCTTGCGGATGGCGAGCAGCTTGCGCTCGAAGGCGTCCTGGTCCTTGGCGCGGGGGCCGCGGGCGACAATCGCCTGGCGGATGACCGGCATGTCGGCGACGATGGTCGGGCTCATGCCCGCCGTGTCGATCGGCACGTCGCGCCAGCCGAGCATGATCTGGCCTTCTATCTCCACGAAGCGCTCGAGCTGGCCGATCGCCGCCTCGCGGGCGCGGGCGTCCTGCGGCAGGAAGCACATCGCTACCGCATAATCGCCCGGCGGCGGCAGGGTGAGCGCGTTGCCGTCGGCCCAATGGCGAAGCAGCGCGTCCGGTATCTGGATGAGGCAGCCGGCGCCGTCGCCGATCAGCGGGTCCGCCCCCACCGCGCCGCGATGATCGAGATTGGCGAGCATCTGCAGGCCGTCGCGAATGATCGCGTTCGACTTCTCGCCCTTGATATTCGCGATGAAGCCGACGCCGCAGGCGTCCTTCTCGTTGCGGGGGTCGTAAAGTCCCTGCTTTACCGGCGCTCGCATATCAGACTCCTGTTCTCATCTCATAGGCTCGGATCGCCGCTTCGCTCGAAAGCGTCAGGGCGATCTCGTCCAGGCCCTCCATCAGGCACTGGCGCCTGAACGGGTCCATTTCGAAGGTGAAGCGGTCCCGGAGGGGCGACGTCACCGTCATCGTTTCAAGGTCGACCGCGATGGCATGGGCGCGCGCGACCTGGAGCAGCCGATCCACCGCCCCCGGCTCCAGCTTGGCCGCGACGATGCCGTTCTTGAAAGCGTTGCCGGAGAAAATGTCCGAGAAGCTCGGCGCGATCACCGCCTCGACACCCATGTCGGCCAGCGCCCAGGCCGCATGTTCGCGGCTCGACCCGCAGCCGAAATTGTCGCCCGCGATCAGGATAGGGGAGCCCACATAAGCGGGATCGTCGAGCACATTGCCCGGCTCCTGTCGGATCGTCTCGAACGCGTGAACGCCGAGCCCCTCGCGCCGGATCGTCTTGAGGTGCCGCGCGGCGATGATGACGTCGGTGTCGATATTGTTGCGGCCGAGCGGATAAGCGCGCCCCTCGACCCTCCTTACCGCCCTCATGCCACCAGCTCCCTGACATCCGCGAGCCGACCGGTCACCGCCGCCGCCGCCGCCATGGCGGGCGAGACGAGATGGGTGCGTGCGCCCGGACCCTGGCGGCCGACGAAATTGCGGTTGGAGGTGGAGGCGCAGCGCTCGCCCGCCGGCACCTTGTCGGGGTTCATGGCAAGGCACATGGAGCAACCGGGCTCGCGCCATTCAAAGCCCGCCTCGGTGAAGATGCGGTCCAGCCCCTCCGCCTCGGCCTGGCGCTTGACGAGGCCGGAGCCCGGCACGACCAGCGCCTGCCTGATGCCATCCGCCACCCGGCGGCCGCGCACCACCTCGGCCGCCGCGCGCAAATCCTCGATGCGGCTGTTGGTACAGCTGCCGATGAAGATATGCTGCACGGGAACGTCCCGCAGCGCCGTGCCGGCGGCGAGGCCCATATAGTCGAGCGACTGCCGCGCGGCCGCCTGCCTCGCCGGATCGGCGAAGCTCTCCGGATCGGGTATGGTGGCGGTGATCGGGGCGACGTCTTCCGGGCTCGTGCCCCAGGTGACATTGGGCGCGATCTGCGCCGCGTCCAGACGAACGGTCCTGTCGAAGCGGGCGCCCCTGTCCGTGGGTAGCGTCCGCCACCAGGCGAGCTTCCTCTCCCAATCCTCGCCCGCCGGCGCCATCGGCCGACCCTTCAGATAGGCGTAGGTCGTCTCGTCCGGCGCGAAGAGGCCTGAGCGCGCGCCCGCCTCGATCGACATGTTGGCGACGGTCAGCCGCCCCTCGAGGCTCATCGCCTCAAACGTGTCGCCGCGATATTCGATGACATGGCCGGTCCCGCCGGCCGCGCCGATCCGACCGACGATCGCCAGCACCACATCTTTGGGCGATACGCCGAAGCCGAGGCGGCCCTCGACCCGCACTTCCATGGTCCTCGAGGGCGTCAGCAGCAGCGTCTGCGTCGCCAGCACATGCTCGACCTCGCTGGTGCCGATGCCGAAGGCGAGCGCGCCGAGCGCGCCGTGCGCGGCGGTATGGCTGTCGCCGCAGACCAGGGTGGTGCCCGGAAGGGTAAAGCCCTGCTCGGGTCCGACGACATGGACGATGCCCTGTGCCTCGGCGGTGGCCTCTATATAGGGAACACCGAACTGCGCCACATTGGCTTCCAGCGCGGCAAGCTGCTCAGCGCTGCCGGGATCGGCGATCGGCAGCCGCGCGCCCCTGGCGTCGACCCGCGGCGTCGTCGGCAGATTATGGTCGGCCACCGCCAAGGTCAGGTCCGGTCGGCGGACCGTCCGGCCCGCCCGCCTCAGCCCTTCGAACGCTTGCGGCGACGTCACCTCATGGACGAGATGCCGGTCGACATAGACAAGGCAGGTGCCGTCCGCGCGCCGCTCGACGACATGCGCATCCCAGATCTTCTCATAGAGCGTCCGCGGCTGTGCGCTCATGCGCAGCAGCCCCGGTTCATCGTCACCAGCTCCAGATGGACGTCATAGTGGACGAGGCGCCGCCGCAGATATTCGCGCACGGTCTCGCCGAATTCCGAGCAGCGTGCGCTGCCGCCGAGATCGGCCGTCCGGCATCCCGCGAGGAGGGTTTTGCGCAACGCTTCGCCGAGAATGTGGCCCATGTCGGCCAGGCCGAGGTGCTCCAGCATCATGGCCGCGCTGGCAATGGCGCCGGACGGATTGGCAATGTCGAGCCCGGCGATATCGATTGCCGAGCCATGGATCGGCTCGAAAAGGCCGGGTCCCGTCTCGCCAACGCTCGCCGAGCCCAGCAACCCGATCGAGCCGCCGATCACCGAGAGCTCGTCCGACAATATGTCGCCGAACATATTCTCGGTGAGGATCACGTCGAACCGGCGGGGATTGGTGACCAGCGCCATGGCCGCCGCATCGACATACATATGGTCGAGCGCCACCCCGGGATATTGCTCCGCCACCTCCACCACCGTGCGGCGCCACAGCTTCGACGTCGCCATCACATTGGCCTTGTCGACCGACGTCACCTTGCGCCCGCGCCGACGGGCGGCCTGGAAGGCGACATGGGCGATGCGCTCGATCTCCGCGCGCGAATAGACGCACAGGTCGGACGCCGCCTCCTCGCTAAAGGTGCGCTCGCCGAAATAGACGCCGCCGGTCAGCTCGCGCACCACGAGCACGTCGGCACCCTCGGCGACATCCGCGCGAAGCGGCGACAGCGCCTCCAGGCCTGGGATGACCCGCGCCGGGCGCAGATTGGCGAAGAGGCCAAGCGCGCGCCGGAGCTTCAGCAGGCCAGCCTCCGGCATTTCGGGCCGCCCGTCCCAGCGGGGTCCGCCAACCGCGCCCATCAGCACCGCGTCCGCGCCCTTGCAGGCCGCAAGGGTGCTGTCCGGCAGGGGCGAACCCGCCGTATCGATGGCGGCACCGCCGAAGTCCAGGGTTTCGAACCGGAGGTCGAGGCCGCAATGGTCCGACAGCAGCTCCAGGCATTTGACCGCTTCGGCCGACACTTCCGGCCCGGCGCCGTCACCGGGCAGCACCACGATATTCATGTCTCTATCCTTGTTCATGCGGCTTCAGCCCGCTTGGGGGGAGTGTCGCGCAGGCGCCGGACCGCCTCCGCATTGGCGGCAGCGTCGATGTAGGCGGCAAGGCAGCAGGGAAGGATGTCGCGCGCCCGGGCGCGCCCTGAGAAGAGCTCCCCCTCCACCTCCAGGACGATCTCGATAAGGACGTTGGCGCCCTGCCCGTCCGAAGCGCGCTCGCCGGCATCGGCGGCGATATATTGGAGCTCCAGCTTGTCGACGCGGGCGGGCACACCCATGATCTGGCTCACCGCCGCGAAGGCCGCGTCGAGCGCGCCGGGCGCCGAGGCAAGGTCCGTCACCCGCCCCCGCTCGCCATGCTCGAGCTCCACCCTCGCCACCGGCCAGGCCTTGGCCGAGACGGGCGAACGTATGTCGATCTTCCTGAGGCTCCAGAAAGACTGACGGCCCTCCCGGCCGCTGCCGGCGAGGATCGCCATCAGCCGCGCCGTATCGACAATGCCGACCTCGTCCGCCACCTCCTTGAAGGTGGCGAAGGCCCGATCCAGCGTCTCGCCCTCCAGCGCGAAGCCCAGGCCCTTTGCCCGCGCCACGAGCGCGTGTCGGCCCGAATGCTTGCCGAGCACGATGCCGTCGGTCGCGAGCCCGATATCCTCGGGCTTCATGATCTCGTAGGTCTCGCGGTTCTTGAGGATGCCGTGCTGGTGAATGCCCGATTCATGGGCGAAGGCATTGGCGCCGACGATCGACTTGTTGCGCGGCGGCGGACTGTTGGTGACCTGCGCCAGGGTGCGACTTGCGGCCAGTATCTTGGTGGTGTCGATGCCGGTCGACACGCCGAACAGGTCGGCACGGGTCCTGAGCGCCATCACCACATCTTCCAGCGCGCAATTGCCGGCGCGCTCGCCAATGCCGTTGACGGCGCACTCCACCTGCCGCGCGCCGCCCCGCACCGCCGCCAGCGAATTGGCGACCGCCATGCCGAGATCGTCATGGCAATGAGCGGAGAAGACGACTTCCCGCGGCCGATCGACATGGACTGAGAGATGCCGGAACAGCTCGTAAATCTCGTCCGGCGTCGTGTATCCCACCGTGTCCGGCACGTTGAGCGTCGTCGCCCCGCTCGCCGCGGCCACCGAAAGCGCTTCGACCAGGAAGTCGCGCTCGGTGCGGATCGCATCCTCGGCCGAAAATTCGACATCATCCGCATGCTCGCGCGCGAGGGCGACGGAGGCGCGGATCTTCTCCAGCACCTGGGCTCGCGTGAGCTCCAGCTTCGCCTCCCGATGGATCGGGCTGGTACCGAGGAAGACATGGATACGCTTGCGCCGCGCGTTGGCCAGCGCCGCGCCCGCGGCGCGAATATCCCCGTCGGTCGCCCGCGCGAGCGAGCAGATGACAGGCCCCTCGACCTCCTCGGCGATCCTGACGATCGAGCGCGCGTCGCCGGGCGAGGCGGCGGCGAAGCCGGCCTCGATCACATCGACCTTCAGCGCGGCGAGCGCCCGTGCCACGCGCAGCTTGGCGTCCTCGCTCATCGAGAAGCCGGGCGCCTGCTCGCCGTCGCGCAAGCTGGTGTCGAAGATGCGAACCTGTTCCATCATGCCGCGCTCGCAATTCGAACGGGAAAGCGGGCGACGGCGCGAATGCCGACCAGGCGACGGATCTGCCGGTCGAGCACGTCCAGCTCGCGCCCGGCGTCGCGCGCCGCAATCTCCAGCTCCATAGAAGCCGTCTCGCCATCCTCATGCTCGGTCATGCCGATGGCGCACAGGCGATAGCCACGCCGCTCGATGAGGCCGAGCACACGAAGAACGGCGCCTTCCGCCATCGCAAAATCGATCCGGATCCTATCGCTCATCGTCTCTTCTCCATCATCTGGACGTTGGAATGATTGGGGGGCACGAGCGGCCAGACATTCTCGCGCGGGTCGATCCGGACGTGGCAAAGGATCGGCCCCGCCGTCTCCAGAAGCCGCCGGATCGCGTCCGAAACTTCATGGCGGTGATCGACAGTGAAGGCCTCGATGCCGAAGGCCCGCGCCACCTCCGCGAAGTCGGGATTGTCGGTGAGGTCGATCTCCGAGAAATTCTCCTCGTAGAACAACTCCTGCCACTGGCGGACCATGCCGAGCTGCGCATTGTCGATCAGCACGATCTTGAGCGGCAGACGGTAGCGCCTCAGCGTCGCCAGCTCGTGGATGTTCATCATGATCGAGCCGTCGCCTGACACGGTGATCACGCTTGCTTCCGGATCGGCGAGCAGCGCGCCGATCCCCGCCGGAAGACCATAGCCCATGGTGCCGAGCCCAGCGCTGGTGAGATGCGCCTGCGGCCGCGTGAAGCGGCAGTGTTGCGCCACCCACATCTGGTGCTGGCCGACATCGCAGGTGAAGATCGCCCTGTCCCCGGCCGCCTCGGAGAGCTCTTTCAGCAGGGCGGGCACATAAACGCCGTTTCCGGGCGCGTCATAGGCCATGGCCCACATCCGCTTCTGCTCGGCGCATTGCTTCCGCCAGGCCTGGGCGTCCTCCGGCACGGCGGTCAGACGGTCCAGTATCTCGCCGATATCACCGGCGATGCCGACCTCCGGCCGCCTCAGCTTACCGATCTCGGCAGGGTCGCCGTCAATGTGGATCACCCTGGCGCGCTGGGCGAAGGTATCGAGCTTGCCGGTCGCGCGATCGTCGAAGCGCGCGCCGACGCAGACGAGGAGGTCGCAATTGTCGATCGCGACATTGGCCGCCCGCGTGCCGTGCATGCCCAGCATGCCGAGAAAAGCCGGATCGTCGGTCGGGACGCCCCCCAGCCCCTTCAGGGTC
>NZ_DATCYB010000124.1:0-25564 GCF_036570505.1 Allosphingosinicella sp.
GGCGAGCCATTCGAAATTCTTGTGGAGGCTACAGATGCCGAGGGTCGCCTCGCTCTACCTGCCGAACCTCGCGACCGATCGCCTGCGGCGGATCGATCGGGTGAAGTCCGGCACGCGGCTTGATCGTGATGCGGTAAACCCGTTTTCTCCGGTTCTTCCCTTCGAGGAAAGCGGCTTTGCGAGCGGCTGGAATCCAGGTGCGCGATGGGCGCGGGAGGAGGAGAAAAGCCCTTCGTTCCGAGCGTATGGCTGGAGCGCGAACAGGCAGCGGGCCACTGCGCCCCTCGTCACCATCCATCGCGTCGGTCAACGCATGGAGATCGCCGCTGCCTGTCCGACTGCCCGGGAACTCGGGCTGCACGCGGGCACGCCGCTGACGAAGGCGCGCATTCTCATCCCCGATCTGGATATCCGCGACGCGGAGCCGGAGGTCGATGCCGCCTTCCTTACTCGCCTCGCTCTCTTCGCCGCCCGCCGCTGGACGCCGCGGGCCGCTCTCTCCGGCCCGGACGGCCTCTGGCTCGACCTGAGTGGCGTCACGCATCTTTTCGGCGGCGAGCGACGGATGGGCGAGCGTATCGTCGCCTTCTGCGCACGCCTGGGCTTCACCACCCGCATCGCCGTCGCAGACAGCTATGGCGCCGCTCATGCGCTCGCCCGGCATGGCGACGAGACGGTTCTGCTCTGCCCATCCGGGAAAGCGACTCAGGCGATCGCGCCTCTCCCTTTGGCTGCCCTTCGCGTCGGCGAGGATGTGCTCGCTCCCGCGCGCCGCCTCGGCATCGAGCGGATCGGCGACATCATGGAGATGCCCGCCGCGCCCCTCGTCCGCCGCTTCGGGCAAGGATTGCTCACCCGCCTGCACCAGGCGCTGGGCTGCGCCGCCGAGGCGTTCGAGCCTATCGTTCCCGCCGATCCGCCCCAGGCGACCCTCCGCCTCGTCGAGCCGATCGCCACCGCCGAAGCCATCGAGCAGGTGCTGGCCGATCTGGTGGCGGCCCTCATCCGCACGCTGGAGGAAGAAGGTCTCGCCGCCCGCGCCCTCACGCTTGTCTGCCTTCGCGTCGACGGCGCCGAGCAGCGCCTTTCGATCGGCACTGCGCGCGCCACCCGCGACGCCGCGCATCTCACGCGCCTGTTCGCCATGAAGATCGAGACGATCGAACCCGGTTTCGGCATCGAGGCCATGCGCCTCGTCGCCATACGCTGCGAACCCCTGGGCCCCGTGTCGATCGCCAACATTCTCGCTGGCGACAAACACGCGCCCGATCTCGTCCCCCTGATCGACCGCCTCGCTGGCCGCCTCGGCGCCCGCCGCCTGTTTCGGATGAGCGCCGTCGAAAGCGATGTCCCCGAACGCAGCGTCCGCCGCCTCTCTCCGCTCGACACTCCGGAAAACTGGCCCCGCTGGCCGCGTCCCGTGAGGTTTTTTCAACGCGCCGAGCCGGTCGACAATGTCATCGCACTCCTCCCCGACGGCCCGCCCCGCCGTTTCACCTGGCGCGGGCGAACGCACGTCGTCCGCCGCGCCGACGGACCCGAGCGCATCTACGGCGAATGGTGGCGCCGAACCGCCGAGGCGGAAGCGGTGCGCGACTATTTCCAGGTGGAGGATGAGGAAGGCGCCCGCTTCTGGCTCTATCGTCGGGGCGATGCGGTGGACGGCCGGACCGGCGACCTCAGCTGGTGGGTTCAAGGCGCGTTCGGATGACTTACGTCGAGCTCCAGATCGCCACCCATTTCAGCTTCCTCCGCGGCGTCTCGAGCGCGGAGGAGCTGTTCGCGGCCGCCAGGTTGCTCGGCTATTCCGCGATCGGGATCACGGATCGCAACACCGTGGGCGGCTTAGTCAAGGCACTTCGGGCCGCGGACGAGACCGGCGTGCGTCTCGTCGCCGGATGCCGGCTCGACCTGATGGACGGTTCGTCGCTGCTAGTCTGGCCGGAGGATCGCGCCGGCTGGTCCCGCCTCATGCGTCTCCTCACCATCGGCAAGAGCCGCATCGACCGCAAGAAAGGCGAGAAGGGCCAGTGCTTCCTCCATTGGGAGGATGTCGCCGCCTGGAGCCAGGGCTTGGTCGCGGCCTTCATCCCGGATGAAGCCGACGCGGTCGCCGAAACCGCGCTTGCCCAGATGTCGGATATCTTCGGCAATCGCGCCCATCTGGCGCTGACGCATCGCCGCCGCCCGGGGGAGGCGGCGCGCCTTCATGCGCTCGACATCCTTGCCCGGCGCTACGGCCTGCGCGGCCTCGCCATGGGCGACGTTCTCTACGATTCTCCCGACAAGCGCATGCTGCAGGATGTCGTCACCGCCATCCGCCACAAATGCACGATCGACGAACTGGGCTTCCGCCGCGAACTTTATGCCGATCGCTATCTCAAAAATCCGGCGGAGATGGAGCGTCGTTTCAAGGATTATCCCGACGCCGTCCGCGCCACGGGAGACATTGCCGAACGCTGCACCTTCTACCTGCGCGAGTTGAGCTACCAATATCCCGACGAGATCGTCATGTCCGGCCGCACACCGCAGGACGCGCTGGAGCAGCTGACCCGAACCGCGCTTGCCGTCAAATTTCCGGAAGGACCGCCGCGAAATTATTCGGATCTGCTGGAGCATGAGCTGAGGCTCGTCGACGCGTGCCGCTACGCGTCCTATTTCCTGACCGTCAATTCGATCGTCCAATTCGCCCGCAGCCAGAAGATACTCTGCCAGGGGCGGGGGTCGGCGGCCAATTCGATGATTTGCTATGTCCTCGGCATCACCTCGATCGATCCGATCGAGCATAAATTGCTGTTCGAACGCTTTATTTCCGAAAGCCGGGATGAGCCGCCCGACATCGATGTCGATTTCGAGCATGAACGGCGCGAGGAAGTGATCCAGTGGATCTACGAAACCTATGGCCATCAACATGCCGCGCTCGCAGCCGTGGTCAGCCGTTATCGGACCCGAGGGGCGGTCCGCGAGGTCGGAAAGGCGCTGGGCCTCCCGGACGACTTGACGGGCGCCTTGTCCGGGCAGGTGTGGGGATGGTCCAACGACGGCGTCGCCGAACGGCATGTCGATGAAATCGGGCTCGACAGGAGCGACCCGCGTCTCGAACTGACGCTCCAGCTTACGCGTCAGTTGGTCGGCACGCCTCGCCATCTCAGTCAGCATCCTGGCGGTTTCGTTCTCACTCGCGACCGTCTTGACGAGCTCGTCCCGATCGAACCCGCGACGATGGAGGATCGGAGGGTCATCGAATGGGAGAAGGACGATCTTGAAGAGCTGAAGATCATGAAGGTCGATGTGCTCGGCGTCGGCATGCTCGGCTGCATGCGCCGCGCCTTCGATCTGCTCGCCGATCACAAAGGTCCTCGTCTCACCCTCTCATCCGAGGAGATGCAGAAAGACGACCCCAAGGTTTTCGAAATGATATCCAGAGCCGACACGATCGGCGTTTTCCAGATCGAGAGCCGGGCGCAGATGTCGATGCTGCCCCGGCTCCGGCCGAAGGATTTTTACGACATCGTCATCCAGGTCGCGATCGTCCGGCCCGGCCCTATCCAGGGAGACATGGTGCATCCTTATCTTCGCCGGCGAGAAGGAAAGGAGGCGGAGGAATATCCTTCCGACGAACTTCGCGAAGTTCTGGAGAAAACAAGGGGAGTGCCGCTTTTCCAGGAGCAGGCGATGAGGGTGGCGATCGTCGGCGCCGGATTCACGCCGGCCGAGGCCGACAAGCTCCGGCGTTCCATGGCCACGTTCAAGTCCACCGGAGGCGTCACCCATTTTGAAGACAAAATGATCGGCGGAATGATCAAACGCGGCTACACTAGAGACTTCGCCACTCGCACATTCAAGCAGATCGAGGGCTTCGGCAGCTACGGTTTTCCTGAAAGTCATGCCGCCAGCTTCGCCAAGATCGCCTACGCCTCGTCCTGGATGAAATGTCATCATCCCGAGATTTTCTGCGCGGCTTTGCTCAATGCGCAGCCGATGGGTTTCTACCAGCCCGCCCAGATCGTCCGCGATGCGCGCGAGCATGGAGTGGAGGTGCGGCCCATCTGTATCAACCGGAGCCGCTGGGATTGCACGCTTGAGGAAGGGGAGGGGCTGCTGCCGTTACGCCTTGGGCTTCGCATGGTGCGGGGGCTTTCCAACGACCATACCGCTCAAATCCTCGCCGTGCGCGGGGATATGCCCTTCTCCTCGATCGAGAATGTCTGGCGCCGTTCGGGCGTGCCGGCGGCGACGCTGGAGAAGCTCGCCGATGCCGACGCCTTTGCCTGTTTCGGGCTAAGCCGACGTCAGGCGCTTTGGCAGGTGCGTGGTCTCGGTCAGGCGCGGCTGCCGCTGTTCGCCGCTGCTGATGCCCGCGAATCCGGCAACGAGCCGGACGTTCTGCTGAGGCCGATGGCGGAGGGACGCGAGGTGGTCGAGGACTATCGCACGGTCCAGCTTTCGCTTCGCGCCCATCCGCTGAGCTTCCTGAGGCCCGAGCTCGACCGCCGCCGCATCACCCGAGCGGCCGATCTTGCCCGGCTCAAGGACGGCACCAAGGTCGAGGTGGCGGGGATCGTGCTCATCCGCCAGAAGCCTGGCAAGGGCAACGTAACCTTCATCACCCTGGAGGACGAGACTGGCATCGCCAACGCGATCCTCTGGCAGCGCATCTTCGATGGGCATCGGCGGACCGTCATGTCGGCGCCAATGATCGGCGTGAAGGGGACGCTCCAGAAGGAAGGCGAGGTCATCCACATCGTCACCGATCGTCTGGAGGATATGACCCATCTCATCCGCTCCGTCGGCGATCGCGACTTCCCCCCCCGCCCCGATCCCGGCGACGGCGCCCTCCACGGCGGGAGCGATCACCGAGCGGCCAAGGATCCGGACATGCTGATCAAACTTAAAAGCCGCAACTTCCACTAGAGAGGCCGGTCGTCACGACTTTTTACGAGGGAGGCGGACCAGCACCGACAGGGCGATCAAGATGAATCCCAGCAGCTTGATCGCAGCGATCATCATATGGCCGCTCTCCCAACGCGCGCGGACCGCCTCGAAATTCCCGGCCATGGGCCCCGGCGTCCAGGTCGCCAGCACCGAGTTCGCCGGCGCTACCCACAGCAGCCATGTGACGAAGCTCAGCAGGTAAAGCAGCGCCCCCAGCGCAGCGAAGCGAAAGGCGGGCTTCTCGCGGCGCAGCAGCCAGGCATGGATGGCGGTCACGAGCAACGTCGCCATCTCCACCGGCGCGCCGACGATCGCGAACAGCCGAAACTGGCCGTTGAACACCGTGGTCTCACGCCACAGTTCGGGCGACCAGATTTCCAGCCGCGGCTGCGCCTCCAGCAGATGGACATAAGAAGGGCCGAGGCTGAGTGCCGCGAGCACAAGCGCCAGCAGGCTGACTATCAGTCGAGCGCGCGTTTCCATGGACCGAGAACGGAACCGCGCGCTCGAGAGTTCCAGATCGTTCTGGGCGCATATCGAACTGGACAAGCTTCGTGGGGCTGGCTTAGCTCCACACCTCCGCTCCTCTCCCGAAGGTTCTCAGCCCGATGCGCCACGCCTATCTGCTGCTCCTGCCTCTCCTCACTCTTGCCGGAACCCAAGCCCCCGCCATGCAAGCCACCCAAGCCGCCACCGCCGCCAATCCCGAATTCGACTATCCGGCGACGACGCGCCAGGACTTGGTCGAGACGCATTTCAACATCGAAATCGCCGATCCCTATCGCTGGCTCGAGAACGACGTTCGCGAGGACAGACAAGTGCGCGACTGGGTGACCGCGCAGAATGTCGTCACCGACGCCTATCTGGAAACGCTGCCCGGCCGCGATATCTTCAAGGCGCGGATCACCGAGCTTTACGATTATGAGCGCTTCGGCATCCCGGAGAAGAAGGGCGGCCGTTATTTCTACACCCGCAACGACGGGCTGCAGAACCAGTCGGTCCTCTACGTCCGCGCCGCGCTGAACGGTGAGCCCAGGCTGCTGATCGATCCCAATACATGGTCGAGGGACGGCGCGACGGCGCTCGCCGAGTGGGTCCCGTCGGAGGACGGCCGGAGGCTTCTCTATTCGGTACAGGATGGCGGCACCGACTGGCGGACCGTGAAAGTGCTCGACGTCGCTTCCGGCCAGCCGCTCGCCGACACCGTCGAGTGGGTCAAATTCTCCAATCTCGCCTGGGCCAGGGACGGTTCTGGTTTCTATTATTCGCGCTTTCCGAAGCCTCAGGATGGCGAGAAGTTCCAGGCGCTGAATACTGACCAGGCCATCTACTTCCACCGCCTTGGCTCGCCGCAGTCTCAAGACGTGAAGATCTACGCGACTCCGGACCAGCCCAAGTGGGGGCACTTCGCCGAAGTGTCCGACGACGGCCGCTGGCTGATCGTCACCACGACCGAAGGCACGGACGACAAATATGCCATCACGCTGATCGACCTTTCGGAGCCTGGCGCGGCGCCGCGCACGCTGATCGCCAAGCTCGAGAATAACTGGTCCTATATCGGCAATCGCGGCACGACCTTCTATTTCGCCACCAACAAGGATGCACCGCGGCTTAGGGTCGTCACGCTCGATGTGGCCGTGGCCGATCCGGCGCCGGTCGAAATCGTGGCCCAGGATGAAGCGACCCTGGACGGCGCTTCGATCGTCGGTGACACGCTGATCGCCTCCTATCTCGTCGACGCGAAGACCGAAGTGCGGCGCTACGCCCTCGACGGGGCGTCCAAGGGCAGGATCGCGCTGCCGGGGATCGGCACCGCCACCGGTTTCGACGGCGAAGCGGGCGATCCGGAAACCTTCTTCTCCTTCACCAGCTTCGCGACGCCCACCACCATCTACCGCTACGACGTGGCGAGCGGGGAAGCGACCGCCTGGGCGCAGCCGGAGCTGAAGTTCGATTCCGCGACCTTCGATGTGAGCCAGCATTTCTACACATCGAAGGACGGCGCCCGCGTGCCGATGTTCGTTGTGAAAAAGAAGGGCATCACCGGCCCGGCGCCGACCTTGCTATACGGCTATGGCGGCTTCAACATCTCGCTGACGCCGAGCTACTCGGCGACGCGGATCGCCTGGATGGAACAGGGCGGCGTGCTGGCCGTCGCTAACCTTCGCGGCGGCGGCGAATATGGCAAGGCGTGGCACGATGCCGGCCGCCTCGACCACAAGCAGAACGTGTTCGACGATTTCATCTCGGCCGGAGAATATCTGATCGCTCAAGGGATCACGGGCAAGGATCAGCTGGCGATCCAGGGCGGCTCCAATGGCGGCCTGCTCGTCGGCGCCGTCGTCAACCAGCGGCCGGACCTGTTCGCCGCCGCGCTGCCGGCGGTCGGCGTGATGGACATGCTCCGTTTCGACCGCTTCACTGCCGGTCGCTACTGGGTCGATGACTATGGCTATCCGAGCGAGGAGGCGGACTTCAAGACCCTCCTCGGATACTCACCATATCACAACATCGATGGAGAGGCGGATTATCCGCCGGTGCTGGCGACCACCGCCGACACTGACGACCGCGTCGTGCCGGGGCACAGCTTCAAATATATCGCCGCCATGCAGCACGCCGACCCGGAGGGCGCGCCGCACCTCATCCGCATCGAGACACGAGCGGGCCACGGCTCGGGCAAGCCGACCGACAAGATCATCGAGGAATATTCCGACATGTGGGCCTTCATCGCCCATCACACCGGCATGAAGGTGGAGAAGCAGGCGCCGTAAAAAGCCCTGCGATTCAAGATGTAACATTCCTCCGCCATAAGCTCGTAGCCAAACCCAGCCGGGGGAGGCGAGATGACGGTTCACAGTGATTGGGACGGGACGGCTGCCGAAGGCGTGTCGATGGAACGACTGCGCAAGCAGCTTTCGAAGATCGACAAGAGCGTCGGCCCATCCGGGGCGCCGCGACGGCGCTACCGGACGATCTGGATTTCCGACGTCCATCTCGGCACGCGCGGCTGCAACGATCGCCTGCTGATCGACTTTCTCGATCATGTCGATTCGGACACGCTCTATCTGGTCGGCGACATCATCGACGGCTGGCGGATGAAGAAGCGCTACTTCTGGCCCGAAAGGCACAATGCCATCGTCAGCCGGGTGATGAAGCGCGCCAAGCGCGGCACCGACGTCATCTATATTCCCGGCAATCATGACGAGATGTTCCGCCAGTTCGCCGGCATGAATTTCGGCGGCGTCCAGATCAGGAAAAAGGCGATCCACCGAACGGCCGACGGCCGCCAGCTGCTGGTTCTCCATGGCGACGAATTCGACGCGGTGGTCATGGGCCATCGCTGGCTCGCCTTCGCCGGCGACGCCGCCTACGAATTTCTGATGAAGCTGAATGTGGCGGTGAACGCGGTCCGCCGGCTCTTCAACCTGCCCTATTGGTCGCTGTCGAAGCATGCCAAGCGCAAGGTCAAGAATGCGGTCGAGTTCATCTCCCGCTTCGAAGACGCGGTCGCCCATGAGGCGAGAATGCGCAAGGTCGATGGCGTTGTTTGCGGCCATATCCATACGGCCGAGACGCGCGATTTCGATGGCGTCACATACTATAATGACGGCGATTGGGTGGAGAGTTGCACGGCGCTGGTCGAGCATTTCGACGGCAGCCTCGAAATCCTGCACTGGGCGGACGAAGTCGTCGCGCGGGGGACGGAGGCGGCCCGGGTCAAGGTGGCCGCCTGATGCGGATCCTGATCGTCACCGACGCCTGGGCGCCGCAAGTAAATGGCGTCGTAAGGACATTGCAGGCTGTCAGCGGTGCGCTCGAGAGATCGGGGCACGAGGTGAGCCTGATATCCCCCGGCCGCTTTCGATCGCTTCGCTGTCCAACCTACCCCGAAATACGGCTGGCGCTGGCCGGCCGGCGGCGCGTCGGATCGATGATTGCCGCCATGGCGCCTGATGCGATCCATATCGCGACAGAGGGGCCGCTCGGGCTGGCGGCACGGCGCTGGTGTCTTGAGCTGGGCCTCTCCTTCACCACCGCCTATCACACCCAGTTTCCCGACTATCTCGCCAGTCGCACGGGTCTTCCTGCGAGCTGGTTCTGGAGCTATATCCGCTGGTTCCACGGGCCGGCACGCGCGGTGCTGGTTTCGACCCCGACGGTCGCGGAGCAGTTGCTGCGCCACGGCATCGAGCGGACGCGCCCGTGGGGGAGGGGCGTCGACCTCGACTGTTTCCATCCGGAGGTCTCGCCCCATGCGGCCCTTCGGTCACTGAAGCGGCCCATCCAGCTTTATGTCGGGCGCGTCGCCGTCGAGAAGAATATCGAAGCCTTCCTCGACGCGGGTTATCCGGGAAGCAAGGTCGTGGTGGGCGACGGGCCGGCGCTCAAGGCGCTCAAGGGGCGATATCGCGGTGTGTCATTCATGGGCTCGCTGCACGGCGCCGCGCTCGCCTCGGCCTATGCGGCGGCGGACGTGTTTGTCTTTCCGAGCCGGACCGATACGTTCGGGTTGGTGATGATAGAGGCACTGGCGTGCGGCACGCCGGTCGCCGCCTATCCCGTCGCCGGGCCTGTCGACGTGCTGGATTCGACGGTGGCGTGCATGGACGCCGATCTCGGCTATGCCATCGGAAACGCATTGAGCCGCGACCGCACCGTCTGCGCCGCCTACGGGCGAAGGTTCAGTTGGGAAGCGAGCGCCAGGCAGTTCGAGGGCGCGCTCGTACCGCTCGGGGCGGGCGTTTCACCGGATCAGGTCGAAGGCCCGGTCCGCATGGGAGCCTTGGCGGGTTCGTGACGGCGGTGTCCGGCGGAGCCGCGCCCGCGCCCGAAGAGCGCCGTTCCCAGGCCGACAGCCAGGATGATTGCCGCACAGGCCGCGACTTTGAGCAGAAGGAGGAAGATGTCGAACAGCCCCTTCATCACATCCGAAATCGTCATCTGAACGAGCCTCGTCCTGTCCTTTGCGCACCGCCTTCATACCATTGCCATGTGTCGCTTTTGCTTCATCGCCGGAGAGCCGAGGTGACTCGTGGCGGATTGGGGCGTTCTCCACCGGCTGAGCGGGACGCAGGCAGGGCACTATTGCAGGAACGAAATGAGGAGGCTCCCGTTGTCTCCTGGCATCAGGACATGCACGTGCTTCGGCGTTCGTCGCCAGCATGATGCGTCGTCCGGTTTTCTCGCCAAGGGAGTTTGGGTCATGCGTAAGACAGGAATGATCGGAATTGTGCTCGCCGCCAGCATGTCGCTCGGTGCCTGCACGACCTATGACCGCGGCTACGGCTATGGTTACGACGATAATCGCGACATCAGGGGTGCTGCTACCGGTGCGGCCGTCGGCGCCGCCGTTGGCGCCGGCGTGGGCGCCGTGGTTGAAGGTCTTGATCCGCTGGAAGGTGCCGCGGGTGGTGCCGTGATCGGCGGGATCGTCGGCGCCATCGCCAGTGACAGCGATCCGGGCTGGTATCGCGACGAGCGCGGCTATTGCTTCTACGTCGACCGCGACGCGCGGCGGGTGTACGACTACGACCGGCGCTGCTGACGGCATTTTGCCTTTGATTGTCGCGGCCAACGCCCGATAAGCGGGCATGGCCGCCGCATCTGAAGGGGGGCGGGCGCTGCCGTCCGCGTGGAAATGGGTCGAGATCGCGCCGGGCGTGTTGCTGTGCGGCGCGATCACGGCTGCAGCGATGGGTTTGGAGGGCGTGGAAGCCGCTCTCCTCGGACGCGCCTGGATCGAGGCGCTCGTTCTCGCCATCCTCGTGGGCGCGGCCGTCCGTTCGTTCTGGACACCCGGCGGCCTCTGGCTGCCCGGCATCCGGTTCAGCGCCAAATTCCTGCTCGAAGTGGCCGTCGTTCTGCTGGGCGCGACGCTGAGCGCCAGCGCCCTCGCCGCCGCCGGGCTGCCGATGCTGGCCGGCATCGCGGCGGTCGTCGCGGTCGCCTTGACCGCGAGTTACTGGCTTGGACGGCTGTTCGGGCTTCCGCGCCGGATGGCGGTGCTGATCGCCTGCGGCAATTCGATCTGTGGCAATTCGGCCATCGCGGCGGTGGCTCCGGTGATCGGGGCCGAAAGCAAGGACGTCGCCGCCTCAATCGCCTTCACCGCCGTCCTGGGCGTGGCCGTCGTGCTGATCCTGCCGTTCATCGCGCTGGCACTCCACATGACGCCGCAGGCCTACGGGGTGCTCGCCGGCCTTACCGTCTACGCGGTGCCGCAGGTGCTGGCGGCGACCGCGCCGATCAGCTCGCTCTCGGCGCAGGTGGGCACGCTGGTAAAGCTGGTGCGCGTGCTGATGCTTGGACCGGTGGTCCTTCTGCTGTCCCTTTTCGCGGGGCGGCTCCGTGCTGAACCCGACACGGGCGAATCGACCATCAAGGTCGGCGAGACGCCGCCGGGCACAAAGCCGCGGCTGCACCAACTCCTGCCCTGGTTCATCATTGGTTTCGTGGCGCTCGCGGCCGCGCGTTCTGCGGGTGCTATACCGCAGGCTGCGCTTCGACCGGCGTCGGAGCTCGCCGACTGGCTGACGATCCTGTCGATGGCGGCGCTGGGTCTGGGCGTCGATGTCCGCACCGTGGCGAAGGCAGGGATGAGCGTCACCAGCGTCGTGACGCTGTCGCTTCTGGTTCTTGGCCTTGTCGCGTTCTTGCTGATCCGCCTGCTGGCGCTCTGATCAGGCCGCCAGCGCTGCGGCTTCCTCGCCGGTCACGATGTCGTGCTCGATGACGCAGGTGAGGTTCAAAGAGTTGCGGCCGCCGCGGTCGTTGGCATCGGCATAGGCGACGACCTTGTCGCTTTGCGACAGCGTTCCGCGCGGGGCGCGGTCGGCGGGCAGCGGGTGGTGCTTGTCGAACTCGCCCGGGGCGGTGGAGGCGACGATGCGGCCGCCATGCTCCATGATCCGGATGGTAGCGCCGCGTATCTCCTTGTCGGCCGCCGCCATCTGGGTCTGGAGCTGCTCGGCCGCGTTCCGCTCCCAGTCATATTCGAGGTAAAGGCAGCCCTCGGCCGGCTGCCCGTCATTTTCCAGCGCGCGAATTCCGCAGGCGAAGATCAGCACCTGCCTGCCCGCCGAATAGGGATTCTCCCACACCGCGTCGGTGAACCAGTCGTCGACCGAGCGGCTCTCGATGACCTTGGCGAATTGCGGTTCGCCGCCGACATCGACGCCGAGCAGCGCGCTCCGGGGATCGGCCGATCCGATCACCTTGCCGGCGCGGGTCGCGAACAGGGCGTTGAGGTAATAAGGCGAGAAGCGCATCGCGGCGCGCAGGCGGTCCTCGGCCTTCGAAACCTTGGCGCGGTCTTCCGGGTCCCGGATCGCAGCGACGATCGCTTCGTCGGTGGCGAGGATGCGTATGTCGGTGCTGCGCGAATAGACGGCGCGGGCGAAAGTCTGGACCGTGGCGAAGGCGAATTCGGCGAGGCGGCTGCCCTCGATATCGTCGACCAGGCTGTCGGCGATGTCGGATCCGGTCTTGAGCCGGTCGATCACCAGCGCCCGGAAATCCTTGGAAGCGGCGCGCGCCTGGCCGGCAAGCGCCTTCACTTCCTGCGCGACGACGGCGAATCCGCGCCCGGCTTCGCCGGAGCGGGCTGCCTCGATCGTCGCATTGAGCGCCAGGAAATTGGTCTGCTTGGCGATACGCTCATTAGCCGCGGCGAAACGGCCAACTTCGCTCTCCAACTGGTCCATCAGCGCCTTGATTCTTCTCGGCATCGTCCCGCCCGTCCGTTCGTCTCGCGTCCAGCTAGGTCGGAAAGGGCTAAGGCCGAGTTAACCAGCGGTTGAACCTGAACGGAAGGCGACAAACGAGTTCAGCGCGAGGTCATGGCGGCCTTGCTAAAAGAGAAGCAAGCTCATGAATTTTGGGCGGTTTTTTGAATGGAGGTTTGCCATGAGAAAGTTTCCGAAAATCTTGACCGGCGCCGCCGCAGCCGCTCTCGTAACCCTTGCCGCGGCCGCGCCGGCCCAGGCCCAGTGGCGCGATTATGACGACGACATCGATCTCGGCGATATCGCCGCCGGTATCGCGATTATCGGCGGCGCCGCGATT
The DNA here is from genome assembly GCF_036570505.1 of Allosphingosinicella sp. Lineage (GTDB taxonomy): Bacteria > Pseudomonadota > Alphaproteobacteria > Sphingomonadales > Sphingomonadaceae > Allosphingosinicella. The sequence continues at coordinate 13,000 of NZ_DATCYB010000124.1, forward strand.
GCGATCGATGCGTTGACCGATAACGATCGCTATGATCGATACGGCCGCTATGGCCGCACTTACGGCGGCTACTATGACGGTTACCGTTATGGTGGTCCGCAGGCTTCGGTGAACGCCTGTGCTCGCACGGCCCAGCGTTACGGCGGCCGGGTGGAGATCACCGACGTCGATCGTCGCGGCTATGATGGCTATCGCGTCCGCGGCCGGACCTATGTCCGTGATTATAATTACGGCCGTTGGGGCCGCGGTTACGATTACGACCGCGAATCCTTCACCTGCTACGCGCGGAACGGCCGGGTCCATGATTTCCGCATCTGACGGATTTGACGGGCCTTAAACAAGTGGCGCGCGGGTCGATAAGACCCGCGCGCTTTTTTTGCCTATCTCCCGCCGAAGCGGATGACGATCCCGGCTTTGCCCTGATAGCTCCACATATCCTCGGTTTGGAGCGTGGTGGTGAGGCCGTCGAAGAACACTTGGTCGCCCGAATTGGGATTGAAGATCGCGCCCACGTCCGACAGGTAGCGGGCCGATCCTCCGGCGAAGATCGAGAAGCGCGGCGACAGCCGAAACTCCAGCGCCGCGCCAGCTTCGCCCTCGAAGCCGAAGCCATCCTCCGAATCCTCGACCTCGTTCACGAAATCGCGGTCCGCCATCGGGCCGAAATTGCTCATGTTCCGCTCGACCGATTCAAGGTTGCTGTCGCGGTAGTAGCCGCCTGCCAGGGCATCGAAATGACCGATCCAACGCCCGCCGAGCGGAACCGCGACCCCGATCGCGGTGCCAACGCGGTAATAGCTTTCGTCGATCTCCTGCCGCCGGTCCTGACTGAACTCGAAGACGAAGCCGCCGGGCGCCGTTCCAGAGTAGGAAGCGAATCCATCGTAATCGCGCTCTATGCGCTCGAAGCCGGCGTAGAGGCTCCAATCATTCAACTGCAGGCCGCTTGCCGCCATCCACCCATCGCTGAATCTTTTGTTCAGCGAAAAATCGGCTTCGATCCCATAGCTTTTGAGCTCGACCTCGGTGCCGCCGGTCAGTCCGAACGGCGTGATGATGCCCGAGCTTCCGCTCGGCGCGGGCGCGCCATAGACGATGCCCGAATCCACGCCCGAATCGGCCGGAATCGCGAAGCTGTTACTCGCGTCGCCCTCGGCATAGGAAAGGCCGATCCCGAAGCGTCCGAACCGCGCGGAGGCATCGAGCGACATCGTCGCAACGCTCTCCTCGGTCTCGCCCGCGAAGGACTCCTCGGCGCCCTCGGATTCCCCGTCAGGCCCTTCCACGAAGCCGTCGCGCATCACCCCGATGCCGGCGGGGGGGATTTCGACTTCTCTAAAGCCAAACAGAATTTCGGCGAGCCTGTCCCAACCTTCGAACAGCACTGGCGCATAGATGGGCTGCGGCGCCTCCTCCGCCGGTCGCGCAGGTTCACCGGGCCGAACCGGCTCGATATCATCCAGCACGTTTTCGACATCCTGACCGCCCGACGACTCCGGCGGGATATTCTCGGGTTCGTCGGGCTGGCTCTCGGGCCGGTCCACTATCACCGGCCTCGGCCCGATATCTTCCAACACGCTCTCGATGGGTGGCCCCGCGTTGGAGGGAGGGCAGGGCCGTTGGAGAATCATGTTGGATCGACGCCGCCAGTTCGCGATGGTCTCGGGCGGGAACGCCTTCGCTGCTTCGGCGAAGGCAAGAGCGGTTCCTAGTGTTTGCTTCAGCCGTTGCAATCCTTCGCACTCATCGCGACGCCGCGCGGCTTCCATCTTGGAAAGAGTGCTCTCGACATAATCGGAGAAATCATCCCGGCCCTTAAGGTCTTTGAGATTGTCCTTGCTAAGCCCCTGCTGAGCATCCGCGGCCTGCGCGTCCTGGGCCGCGGAGGGTTGCGACATTGCCAGCGCGATTGTCGCGGCCAGCGCCGCCGTTGCCGTCATCGAATGTCGCGGGTCCATTTTCATAGCCTTCCCCTTGAGTCGTCGCGGTGCTGTGTGAGAGCCCCCGCCGTCGCCTCGTTCGGATCAAATGAAATTTCGGCCAAATCGATAGGCAAGACTTTCGGTTGGGGTCTTTCCCCAATCCTGAAAAATTATGAAATCGCGCCCCGCAGCGCGCGGCGCGGACCATCTCGACTTCGCTCGGTACCGAGGGTAAAAAACGGCAAGGGGTCGCATGAGCAGCAGCGTGACGCGTTTTGGCCAATTCGAATTCGACCACGCGCGTGGCAGGCTCTCGGTTGCAGGCCGACCCGTCGAACTCGACCGCGCCTGCGTGGCCATTCTCTCGGTTTTGCTGAGCGAAGACGGCAAAGACGTCGACAAGGACCGCTTGCTCGAAGCGGGCTGGCCGGGCCGGGTTGTCCACGAAAACTCGCTGGCCAAGGCGATAGGTCGGCTGCGGCGGGCGCTCGGCGAAGATGCCCGGGCACTGGAGACGGCCCACGGCCATGGCTACCGGCTGGTGGCGGACCTGCGGACCGCCGACTCACTGGAGCCGGACGCGCTGCCCCGCGTGGGCCGGGTCCCTCGCCTTGCCTTTATCCTTTCGGCACTTGGATTGGCCGCGCTCGCGGCAGTGGGATTGGGCGAGCGTTCCGGCGAAACGCAGAGCACCCAAGAACTGCGCCTGATCAAGGGTGAGCCCGCGGATGCCGTCGGTCGCGTGCTGTGGGTCGACGACCATCCGGTGAACAACGCTGAAGAAAGGCGTTTTCTCGAGAGGCGCAAGATAGCGGTTTACCAGGTCACGACCAGCAAAGACGCATTGGCGCTGCTGGCGATGTACGAATACGGCGCGGTGATTTCCGACATTAACCGCAATGACAAGCCGCTGGCCGGCCTCAAGTTAGCCCGGGAAATGCGCCGGCGAAACGATGGCACGCCATTCTTCGTTTACACGGTCGTGCCGTCCGCGGCACAACGAACGCTTGTCGCCGAAGCTGGAGGACAAGGGGCAATCGTTACGCCGGACGAGCTTTACGCGGCCATACTGCCGCTTTTCGGCGGTACGCGAAGGGCGGAGTAAGTCCGATGGCTTGCCTGCGGTGTCGCTTTACAGGCCGCGCCGTGCTGCTTATCGCGCCGCCATGACCGTCCAGCCCAGCGATTCCATCCTCATCGTTGATTTCGGAAGCCAGGTGACGCAGCTCATCGCCCGGCGGGTGCGGGAGGCGGGCGTCTACAGCGAAATCGCCCCGTTCAGCAGCGCGCTGGAGGCGTTCCAGCGAATGAAGCCCCAGGGCATCATCCTCTCCGGCGGACCCGCTTCGGTGACGACCGAGGACAGCCCCCGCGCGCCCGAAGCCTTGTTCGAGGGGGGGGTGCCGATGCTTGGCATCTGCTATGGCCAGCAGCTGATGGCCGAGCAACTGGGCGGCAAGGTCGTCAATGGCGATCATGCCGAATTCGGCCGTGCCTTCATCGAGATCAGGGACGAATGCCCCCTCTTCGATGGCCTTTGGGCGCCGGGCGAGAAGCACCAGGTCTGGATGAGCCACGGCGACAAAGTCGAGGCTTTGCCCGAGGGTTTCCGCATCGTCGCCCAGTCCGAAGGCGCCCCCTTCGCCGCCACCGTCCATGACGAGAAGCGCTTCTACGGTGTCCAGTTCCACCCCGAGGTCGTCCACACGCCCGACGGCGGCAGGCTTATCGCCAACTTCGTGAGGCATGTTTGCGGCCTTGCCGGCGACTGGACCATGGCCGAGTTTCGCGCCACCAAGATCGCGGAGATCCGCGAGCAAGTGGGCGAGGGGAAGGTGATTTGCGGCCTTTCCGGCGGCGTCGACAGCGCCGTCGCGGCGGTGCTGATCCACGAGGCGATCGGCGATCAGCTCACCTGCGTCTTCGTCGATCACGGCCTGATGCGCCTCGGCGAGGCCGAGCAGGTCGTCAGCCTCTTCCGCAACCATTACAACATCCCGCTCGTCCATGTGGACGCCGAGACTTTGTTCCTCTCCGGCCTCGCCGGCGTCAGCGATCCCGAGGCCAAGCGCAAGTTCATCGGCAAGACGTTTATCGACGTGTTCGAGGAGGAAGCGCGCAAGATCGGCGGCGCCGATTTCCTGGCCCAGGGCACGCTCTATCCGGACGTGATCGAGAGCATTAGCTTCACCGGCGGACCCTCGGTCACCATCAAGAGCCACCACAATGTCGGCGGCCTTCCCGAGCGCATGAACATGAAGCTGGTCGAGCCGCTGCGCGAGCTCTTCAAGGACGAGGTGCGCGAGCTCGGCCGCGAATTGGGCCTGCCCGACGCCTTCGTCGGACGCCATCCTTTCCCGGGCCCCGGCCTCGCCATTCGCATTCCGGGCGAAGTCACCAAGGAGCGCTGCGACATCCTTCGCAAGGCCGACGCCGTCTATCTGGAGGAAATTCGCAACGCCGGCCTCTACGACGCCATCTGGCAGGCCTTCGCGGTGCTGCTGCCGGTCAAGACGGTCGGCGTGATGGGTGATTACCGCACTTATGACAGTGTCTGCGCGCTGCGCGCCGTCACCTCCACCGACGGCATGACTGCCGACATCTACCCCTTCGACGCCGCCTTCCTCTCCCGCTGCGCCACCCGCATCATCAACGAGGTCAAGGGCATCAACCGGGTCGTCTACGACTATACGTCGAAGCCCCCCGGCACGATTGAGTGGGAATGATTTTTGCCTATCCCGGGGTATCCGACAGTGTCCGTAAATACGATCTAACACCCTGATATTAAAAATAAAACTCTCCATCCTCGTTCGAGGACTATCGGCTGGCATAGATCGTGGCTGACGGACTCTCTGACGGTATGGTCTCCCATTGCGAAAGCCGATTTCATCTTATACCGTCAGGGTCCTGGGTGCCTCTGACGGTCTTTTTTTCTATCTAAGCCTTTGGAAGAAAAAGAGATTTTTACAAGAGGAAGCCAGAAAATGGCCTGACGGTCTTTTTTCGTGGAGGTGGTCAAAATGCTGACCGATGCAGCCCTTAAGCATCTGAAATCCAAAGACAAACTTTACAAGGTCACGGACCGCGACGGCATGTATGTGCTCGTAAGACCGTCCGGAACGCTTACTTTTCAGCTCGATTATCGGATGAACGGGCGGCGTGAGACCGTCACCTTCGGCAAATACGGTCCAGCCGGGCTGTCGCTGGCTCGGGCTCGGGAGCTGTGCATCGACGCCAAACGGGCCATCGCCGAGGGGCGATCACCGGCGATCGAAAAGCAGCGCGATAAGCGCCGTCTCCTGGAAGCGAAGAGCTTTGGCGAATTTGGCGAGAAATGGCTGACCGGCGCACCGATGGCGGACAGCACGCGCGCGATGCGGCGATCCATCTTCGAGCGCGAGCTGCTACCTAAGTGGCGAAGCAGGCTTCTGAAAGAGATCACACCGGATGACTTGCGGGCCCATTGTGGAGCCATCGTCGCTCGCGGTGCGCCGGCGACGGCGATCCACGTCCGCGACATTCTCAAGCAGATCTACGGCTTCGCGATTCTGCACGGCGAGAGGGTCGCCAACCCGGCTGACAATGTGGGCCCGGCATCAATCGCGACATTCGTGCCGAAGGACAGGTCGCTCTCGCCCACCGAGATTAGGATCATGCTCAAGCTGCTCGAAATGGTGGCGACATTGCCGACCATCCGGCTCGGCATGCGACTTTACCTGCAGACTATGGTGCGCAAGAGCGAGTTGCAGGACGCCACATGGGACGAGGTCGATTTCGAAAACGCGGTCTGGACGATCCCGAAGGAGCGGATGAAGCGCTCGAAAGCGCACAACGTCTATCTGTCGCGCCAGGTGCTCGATATCATGATTGCGCTGAAGACTTGCGCCGGCAATTCGAGATACCTCCTGCCGTCGCGCTACGACGCGAATGCCCCTATGTCACGCGCGACGTTCAATCGCGTCACCTACGCGGTTGTCGAGCAAGCGAAGAAGGAGGGGTTACCGCTTGAGCCCTTCACCGTCCACGACCTGCGGAGGACTGGCTCCACGCTGCTGAACGAGTTGGGCTTCAACAGCGACTGGATCGAGAAGTGCTTGGCGCACGAGGATGGCCGATCCTCACGCGGGGTATACAACAAGGCGGAGTATGAAGCGCAGCGCCGCCATATGATGCAGGAATGGTCGGACATCATCGACGCTTGGGCCGAAGGCAAGAAACGAGCGCCCGTACTCATCCCGCCTTCGATGCCGATGTTTGAGCCGGACCCGGCTCTCGAACTGGGCGCGAGCGCCGTTGCCTGACATCGGGCGACGGCGCGCGGGTAATAGGGGCCGACCTGCGCGAGGCTAGCCAGGCTTCGATCTCCGCCAGATCCCAGACGACGCAGCGCGGCGAGAGTGCAAACCGCTGCGGAAATTCCCCGCGCTGCTCCATTTCGTAGATTGTGCTGTCGGCGAGCGGCACCATTTCGCGCAGCTGCTGTCGACGGATGGTCCGCTTGATTGGACTGTTATTTCGGTGAGCCATCATCGTCTCCTCAGCTCCTCCTTTTTAGGAAATGAGCGCGATAGGCCCCGAAAGGGAAGAGAGGAAATTCAGATGTCGGATAGCAGGATACCGTGGCGTACAAATAGAAAGCTGTCTGACCGGGTGATCGATGCATCGATCTCTCAAAAGAGCTGTGGCGCTCCGAAGGCAAAGGTCACAAGCTCGAATCCTCTCGGTTGCCCCAGCGTGGATGAAACTAATAATTACGTCTCCGCTGGGACGCTATGATATTCCGACCTTCGACCTGCGAATGCCGCCGCGAGCATCCGAGCCTCGCCAAAGCCAATACGATTGATTGCAGGTCGTCCATAGAGATGGGCGTACGCTCGTGAACTGCGCAGAGAAGGCAGTTTGACGGGGGAGTTCCTACCCTGCGGGAGTTGGGAAGTGCGCCACCTTGGTCCTCCCGCTTAGCAGTGCGCGCTGCATCGTCACCAAAAAGGTAAAGCCACACGGACAGGGATATCATCCCGCCCATCGTAAGGCGAAGAGGTGCGCGAAGCCTGGCGCGGGCTGGACCAGCCGGACGACTAAGTCGGGATGGTCCCGTGGCCCTCTTCGTTCGACGACGTCCTCGAATTCCGGCGTACTCGAAGGTGGGAGCACGCGCTGTTGTTCAGCCGCATTCGCCAAGTCCAGGGGATCAACTAGCTTTTGTCGTGCGCCAGCCGCAAGCTAGGAAGGCGCGGTGTTCATCCGCTTTGGCTCGCCTCGACGCCGCAGTTACCGGACGCTGCGCAGGCCGCCACGCGGGCCACGGCCGGGGAGCGGCCCGACAAAGTTCTCTATGCCCTAGGCCGCCGCTTGGCCAAGGAGCCTAGGCTTCATCTGGAAATCTGCGACGATATTTTGGGCAGAGGTATGAAATCTCACACGTCGAGGATGATCCAGGAACCGGATCAGTTCAGCTAGGATCAGAATTCGCTAGCGATCTCGCCGCTGACGCTTACGGACGCTAGCACGCGGTCTTATTGTCCTCATTGACCCTCGGTTCACGAACTCGGTTTCAACTTGACGTTCGCATTCAGCTTCCTGATGCAGCCATTCGCGGAAAGCTAGAAGTGCTGGATCTTCCCGATGAATAGGCCGGTATTCTAGAAGCCAGCCATCTCCTGTGGGCGCGACGATCGGGAATGGTGCGACCAAGCGGCCCGCTGCCAGGGCATCGCTGACATAAGGGAATTGAGCGATGGCGATTCCGACGCCATCCAGCGCCGCCTGCATCGCCATAGCGTTGCTCTCGAATGACACCTCCCCGGCGGAATGGAGCGGAGAGCGTAGGCGCGCCGCCTCGAACCAGTGTGGCCATTCGTTGGGCATGTTGGACGCGACAATCAGAGTTGCGTTGAGCAAGTCGTCGGGTGAGCGCAGCATTGACGCGAGTTCCGGCGTGCAGACCGGCACGACGGCGCTGGGGAACAAGCGCTCAGCAGTATAGCCCGGCAGCGCGTCGGTATCGCGCCGGATGGTGCAAGTCCAGTCGTCACGCACCGCGCGGGTCGCGCCTCCGGTCGCCACGCGCACCTCGATGTCGGGATGGCTGCGATAGAAGTTCGCCAGCCGTGGGATCAGCCAGCTGACCGCGAGGGTCGGTCCCACTCCCACCGTAAGCACAGGGCCGCCGCGCATCGCTGCGACGCTTTCGGTGAGGCGGGCGATTGAATTGAAAGCATCGGTAAGACCGGGCAGCAGCGCTTGTCCTTGAGCGGTCAACTCGAGCGCGCTCGCATGCCGTCGGAACAGCGCAAAGCCGAGACGGTCCTCCAGCAGGCGAACCAAGCGGCTCACTGCAGTTTGTGTGACGTTCAGTTCCCGCGCCGCAGCGGTGAAACTGCCATGCCGGCCGGCCGCTTCGAACGCGCGCAGTCCGTTCAATGAAGGCAATCGCCGCGCCATATGGACCCCAACTTTTTGTTGGCTACACACTAAGTTAAAAGCATTTGCGGCGCAACCATCAGCACGCCAATGTGCCTTCCATTATTGGACACTATGAGCAGGGCACCACGATCGGACTTACGAGTTCGGGCTCTGTTTTCAATGGGGTCGATCGCCATATGCGCACCCGGCTCTGGCAGCCCGGCGGTCAGACATCTCGCAACGTCGGGAGGCAAGGCGTGATCAAAGGTTCTCACTTCAGCATCGGCATTTTAACAGCAGGAGTTCTATGCATGCTCTACGCCCAGCCGGTCTCCGCCCAAGAAAAGCGAGGAGTAGTCCCGCATGCGCCATTGTTGAAAATGGCCGTGCCCGATACGGCGAACCAAGAAGTCGCCGTCTACCACGTCGAATATGAACCGGGTGGCATCAATCCGCGGCACTTTCATCCAGCGGCTATCACCTTCCGCATCCTCTCCGGAACCGGAGTCTGGCAGGAGGAAGGCAAGCCACCGGTTACCTTGCGAGCGGGCGATAGTTTGTTCGTTCCGGCGGGTACCACTCATGCGCACTGGAATCCGAGTTCGACGGAACGGCTCCGCTTTCTCGAATTCATCGTGGCTGAAAAGGACAAAGGACGGTCCATTCCAAAGCCACTGAAAGACTAACTTTGTGTCTGGGTCTGAGCATCAGTACGAGCAGGATCCTAATGGGCAGGCACATCAAGTGAAGCGGCTCGGATCTGCACGGAGCTGCTCTTGTCGGCGCTAGCGTAGCGATCGTCCCAAGGCGACGTACGCGCCCGCTGAAACCAAGTAGGTATTCGCATAGGGTAGAGATGCATTTACACGGAACGATACGGAGTCATCTCACGGTGGCGATTGCTGCTGTTGCGGTTCTCGCTGGCGCGCCCGCCGCCGCGCAGGATTCCGCCGTCGCCCGGCTGGAAGTGCTGCAGACGGAGATCAGCAAGCTGCAGAAAGAAGTCGCGGTCCTGAAAAGGGACGTTGCCAAGGGGCGGCAGGGAGTTAGAAGGACTGTCAAGCAGGTGGCTGCGATCAAAACGGCGCCGCCCGCCGACTCGCCCAGCATACGGATGTCCTCCAGCAACCGGCCGACGATCTGCAGTTCCGACGGGCGAAACTGCATCTCGCTCACGAGCCGCCTGCAACTCGACTTCGGCGGCTACAACTACCAGCCGAACACTGCAGCCACGACGCCGCAGGACCTTGTCGGCGGCGTGATCGCGCGCCGAGCGCAGTTCGGCGTCATCGGTACGTTCCTGGATGACTGGGAGTACAGCTTCGTCTTTGAGGGCGGCGGGTCCGGCGGCGCCACCAGTGTGGTCCTCGACAAGGGCTATCTTACTTATAGCGGCTTCGAACCATTCAAGATCTGGGGCGGTATTCTCAGCGTGCCCTATATGCTCGACCGAGCTACAAGCAACAACAACATCACCTTTATGGAGAGAGCCGCGCCCGTGGAAGTCGCCGCCGGCATCGGCGGCGCCACGCGTTCAGCTTTCGGCATCACCGCCAACGACCGACGATGGTGGGCGGGCGCCTTCCTCTCGGGACCGGCCTCCGATAGGAGATCGCGCGATGCAAGGCAGGCCGCTGTAACCGGACGGGCGGTTTTCCTGCCGGTTCTGACCAACGATGCCTCGCTCCTGATCGGCGGCGACGTGCAGTACCTGTTCGACGCACCGACGGGCGCTTCAGAACTGAACCTCCGAGACCGGATCGAGATGCGCATCGACGGCAACCGTATTTTGGGTACTGGCGCTCTTCCGATCGACTCCGCGCGCGTCTTGAGCGCGGAACTGGCCGGAACACTCGGCAGCTTCCACTTCCAGGGCGAGTATTTCGATTTCAACGTCGAGCGGACCCCCGGCAACGGGCCCAACCTCGACTTCAGTGGCTATTACTTCCAAAGCGGTTATATCCTCACCGGCGAGAAGCGAAGCTACAGCGCAAACTCCGGCTCTTATGGGGGCGTTACGCCAAGTCGTCCCTTCGACTGGAGGACGGGCGACTGGGGTGCATGGGAGATTGCCGCGCGCTACAGCGTTGTCGACCTCAACGACAAGGATATCCTCGGCGGTCGGCAGGAGAACGTCACGCTCGGCCTGAACTGGTATGTGAACAACAACATGCGCTTCATGTTGAACTACATCAACGGCAAGGTGGATAAGCGGAACAGTGGCGGCGACGTTGGCGCGGACTATCAGGCCATCGGCGGTCGCGCGCAGATCGCATTCTGATGGGTAACCTGACGGTATGGCGGGCCGTCGGCACACAACGGGCGCTTCCCGGTTTCACGGCACACAGGCGATCTCCCGCAGCGGTGTTTAGCGCAGGGGGCGAGCGTTCTTGTGTCAATCGACCTTAAACATCTGCGATATGCTGAAGCGGCGGAGCGCTGTGGCAGCTTCCGTAAGGCGGCAGATTTGCTCGCTCTCAAGCAATCTAATCTCAGCCGACGAATTAGACATCTGGAGGAATACCTCGGGGTCGTTCTGTTCGAGCGGACGAATGGCGGCGTCAGGCCGACGTTAGCAGGTCGAGACTTTGTCAGCGGCGTCAGGCGGGTTCTCAATGAACTGCAGCTCGTCGTCGACGGCGCGACAGCCGTTGGGCGTGGCGAGGCTGGATACCTAGCGGTCGGCTTCTACACCTCGCTCTCGGCCGGAAATCTGCGCAGCACGCTATCCGACTATTCGCACCGGTTCCCACAAGTACGCATCAACGCGGTCGAAGATGAACGCTCTCGTTTATGCATCGGCCTGCGAAACGGGACGATCGATATTGCGATCGTCACTGGCGAGCCAGACGCGGAAGGCTGTGGATCGATGGCGCTTTGGAGCGAGCGGATTCTAATTGCGCTCCCTGAGATGCATAGGCTCGCGGCCAAGGACATCCTTAATTGGGCGGACCTGAAGCGTGAACGTTTCGTGCTGAGCACGCGCGATCCCGGGCCCGAGATCAAGGATATTCTAACCGCCAAGCTAGTGGCTCCGGGTGAGTCGCTGGACATCAACCATCACGATGTCAACGCGGAGAGCCTGAAGAGCCTGGTCAGCGCGGGACGAGGTATCACAGTGGTCTGCGAATCCTGCATGGGATCAGTGCCACCCGGGATGGTGTTCCGCGAAAGTCGCGATGGGAACGGCTCAACCCGCGTCGGCTTTTGCGCCTATTGGATGCCGAGCAACGAGAATCCAGCGCTGCGAAATTTCATTCGCCTTTTGGAGGAGCGCTGCCCGCCGGTTGCGAACGGATACGGGACCCTTGGCGCATCTTCGCAAACCCCCGATCCGTTGCCATGAAGCGCTGAATCATCGGCGCGACCAGCTTGGCGGGCTCGACGGTCTGCCCGTTTTCGCGACCAAGAATCTCGGCATAAGCGAGGAGATCGCGGTGAAGAGTCGCGGGCAGTTCCACCGAAATCTTCACCGGCTTGTCGTCTTCGAGCGGTCCGAGTTTTAGCTTGCCCATCGGTCAGCCTCCGTAGGGTTCGAGCATCAGGTCTCGCGTGACAATCACGCGGACCGGGAAGCCGGGTCGGATGGTCAGCGTCGGCGCGACATTGAGCTGCCGGCGGATGATCTGCTGGCCGGCATCGTTGATCGTGTCCTGGCCGCCGTTGCGGATCGCCTGAATCAAGCGGTCGTCGTCATTGGTCGCAAGCTCCGCGCCGACGCTCAGCAGCGTCGAGAGGCCGGCCGCCTTTGCGAGATCCCACCAATGGTAGTCGACGCCGTCTTGCAGGCCCGCGTAGCCCTCGACGTCGGCGCCCGGCTGGCGCTCGAGCACAATGGAGCGACCGTTTGGGAAGATCAGCCGATTCCAGACCAGGAGCACGCGGCTTTGACCGAACTGAACGCTGTTGTTGTATTGACCGATCACTCGGGTGCCCTGGGGCACTAGGAGGATGCGACCTGTCGGGCTGTCGTAGATATTCTCCGTCACCTGCGCGGTGATCTGGCCCGGGAGATCCGAGTGGATGCCGGTGATGAGCGCTGCCGCGATCACGGCACCTGCCTGGAGGATGTACGGCGACGCCGGTGCGGCGACGCGATCCGGTGCGACGGTGCGCCGATCGGCGGCCGCGTTGAGGAATGCGAGCTGCCGATCCTGAGCCGATGGAGTGGCGGGTGGCGGCGCGAGGCCAAGGCCGGTGAGGTCCGGCGCGGGCGGCGGCGCGATCGTCGCGGCGCC
>NZ_DATCYB010000125.1:0-4675 GCF_036570505.1 Allosphingosinicella sp.
AAGTCGACCCTGATGCGGATCGTCGCCGGGCTAGGCGAGGCGGACGGCGGCGCCGTCGGCATGCCGCGCGGCACGCGAATCGGCTATATCGCGCAGGAGGCGCCGGCCGGGGCCGACAGCCCGTTCGAAACGGTGCTCGCCGCCGATACCGAGCGCGCGGCGCTGATGACCGAAGCGGAGGGGCGCCATGATCCGCACCGAATCGGCGAAATCCACGAGCGGTTGAACACGATCGAGGCGCATGCGGCCCCGGCCAAGGCGGCGCGTATCCTGGTCGGCCTGGGCTTCGACGAAGCGGCGCAGCACCGCCCGCTCGACAGCTATTCGGGCGGCTGGCGGATGCGGGTCGCGCTGGCGGCCTTGTTGTTCTCCGAGCCCGACCTCCTGCTGCTCGACGAGCCGTCGAACCACCTCGACCTCGAAGCGACGCTTTGGCTCGAATCCTTTCTTAAATCCTATCCCTCGACAATGCTGGTGATCAGCCACGAGCGCGACCTGTTGAACAACGTCGTCGACCACATCCTCCACCTGGAGCGCGGCAAGACCACCCTTTACGCCGGCGGCTACGATGCCTTCGAACGGCAGCGGGCGGAGCGGCTGGCGCAGATCGAATCGGCACGCGAGAAGCAGGCGGCCGAGCGGCAGAAATTGCAGGCCTTCGTCGACCGCTGGCGCGCCAAGGCGAGCAAGGCGAAGCAGGCGCAAAGCCGCATGAAGGCGCTCGCCAAGCTGCAGCCGATCGCGGCAATGGCCGAGGATCCGACGCTCCGTTTCGATTTTCCCAGCCCGACCGAATTGAAGCCGCCGCTGGTGACGCTCGACATGGCGGCGGTCGGCTACGAGCCCGGCAAGCCGGTGCTGGCGCGGATCAACCTTCGGCTCGATCCCGACGACCGGGTGGCGCTGCTGGGCCGCAACGGCAACGGCAAGACCACGCTAGCGCGGCTGCTCGCGGCGCAGCTGCCGGCGATGGAGGGCTCTATCGCCACCGCGGGCAAGATGCGGGTCGGCTATTTCACCCAATATCAGGTCGAGGAGCTCGACCCGGAAGATACGCCGCTCGAGCATATGAGCCGGCTGATGCCGGACGCGAAGCCGGCGGCGGTGCGGGCACAGCTCGGGCGGTTCGGCTTTTCCGGTGAGATGGCGACGCGGAAGGTCGGCAAAATGTCCGGCGGCGAGCGGGCCCGGCTCGCGCTCGCCCTCATCACCCGCGACGCGCCCCACATGCTGATCCTCGACGAGCCTACCAACCATCTCGACGTCGATGCGCGCGAGGCTCTCGTCCAGGCGCTCAATGATTATGGCGGCGCCGTCGTCGTCGTCAGCCACGACCGGCACATGCTGGAGCTGACCGCCGACCGGCTGGTGCTGGTGGACGAGGGCACGGCGCGGGAGTTCGGCGGAACGCTCGACGACTATACTGACATGGTCCTGGGACGCGGCGGCCAGGGGTCGGCGCCGGTCGCGCCGCGTGCCAACCGCAAGGACGAGCGCCGCGCCGCCGCCGAGGCGCGCGAGCGCAGCCAGGCCTTGCGCAAGCAGGTGAAGAAGGTGGAGGCCGAGGTGGCGGCGCTAACGGCCCGGCGAAGCGCGATCGACCGGGCGATGTTCGATCCCGCGTCGGCGGGGGCGGAATATGGCGCGATGACCATGACCGAGCTGATGAAGCTGCGCGCCGATACCGAAAGGCGGCTCGATGCCGCCGAAGCCCAGTGGCTCGCCGCCGAGGAAGCGCTGGAGGAATGGAGCGTCGCCGCCTGAGTGCGGTTTCGCGACTATTGCGGTTGGGCATCGGGCGTGGAAGGAGATGCTTCCCGCACCAGAGGAGCCTTCCATGACCTTCGTCGATCGCCGCGCGTTCTTTGGACTGGCTGGAGCGGCCGCGGTGGCCGGTGCCGTGGGCCCGGCGGTGGCGGCGCCTCCCCCGAGCGGGATCAAATCGATAACAGGCAGCGCGGAGCCGATCAGTGCGGCGGAACGGCAGGCGCGGATCGCCAGGGCGCAGCGGCTGATGCGCGAGTCCGGGCTGTCGGCGTTGCTGATCGAGCCAGGGGCGAGCCTCGTTTATTTCACCGGGGTGCAATGGGGACGAAGCGAGCGGCTGACGGCGGCCGTGCTCCCGGTCGAGGGCGAGATCGCCGTCGTCACGCCCTTCTTCGAGGAGCCGTCCGTGCGCGAGAGCCTGGGCGTACCGGCCGAGGTGCTGACCTGGAACGAGCATGAGGATCCGCTGAAGCTGGTCGCCGGCTGGCTCGGCAAGAGGAAGCTCGCGGGCCCGGTCGGTGTCGAGGAGACGGTGCGTTATTTCGCGATCGACGGGCTCCAGAAGGCGATGCCGGGCGTGGACGTCCGTTCCGGCGCGCCGGTGGTGCGCGGCTGCCGGATGATCAAGTCGCCGGCCGAGATCGCGCTGATGCAGCTCGCGAGCGACGTCACCATCGCCGCCTATCGCCACACCCATCCCCGCATCGAGCGCGGTATGACGCCCTCCGACATCGGCGCGATCATGAACGAGGCGACGACGGCACTCGGCGGCAATCCCGAGTTCGCGCTGATCCTGCTCGGCGAGGCCAGCGCCTATCCGCACGGCTCCGGTCAGCCGCAGGAGGTGAGGGACGGCGAAGTCGTGCTGATGGACTGCGGCTGCAACATCCACGGCTATCAGTCCGACATATCCCGCACCTTTGTCTTTGGCGAGCCGACGTCGCGGCAGCGGGAGGTCTGGAACCAGATGCACAAAGGCCAGCAGATCGCCTTCGAGGCGGCGAAGCTCGGCGCCACCTGTGGCAGCGTCGACGATGCGGTGCGCGCCTATTACGAATCGCTGGGCTACGGCCCCGACTACAAGCTACCCGGCCTCTCCCACCGCACCGGCCACGGCATCGGCCTCGACGGGCATGAGCCGGTCAATCTGGTCCGGGGTGAAACGACGAAGCTGGCGCCAGGCATGTGCTTCTCCAACGAGCCCGGAATCTACATTCCAGGCCAGTTCGGCGTCCGGCTGGAAGACTGCTTCTACATGACCGAGGCCGGACCGAAATATTTCTCCGAACCGCCGCCGTCGCTGGACAAGCCGTTCGGGTGATGTCCGCCGAAGCGTCGCGATACCTCAGTCCATTGCTCCTAACAGGCATTCTAGTCGTGCCTGGCGCCTTCTTTTGGTTTCTTCTCAGGCGCGGCTACTCGAACGATCTTCGCGTCGGAGCATTTCTTTACGCGGCTGTCGTTGTCGGGCTCGGCTATATTCAGCCAGCTCAAGCCGCTGCGAATTTTTAGTCTATCAACCGGCTCGAGAAACAGGCTTGACGCGGAGCTCGGCTTTCGAGAGTTTATAGGGCAATGACCAATCGCGCGCCCCTTTCGACCCCTGCCGCCGCTTCGGCGGGCGTGGCGTCGTGCGCGGGTCATTCGCAGGCTTGGCTCTGGTGGCGGAATTGCGATTCCGTGGCGGCACGCCTGCATCGATGGTGACGACGACTCTCTAGAAGTCCCGTTTTCCACCCGATCAGCCCGCCGCCCGGCGGGCTTTTTTATTGCGCTTTCACCAGGAACCATCGCCATGTTCATGAACAACAATCTTGCAGAACTCGTCGCCCCCGAAGCCACCCAGGAGGACGCGGTCGAGGCCGCACTCGTCCGGCTTTACGCCGGGGAATCGCTGACCCAGGCAGGGGCCGAAAGCCTCTTCACCGAGCTTGTCGAGGGTCGGCTTTCCGAGCCCGCCATCGCCGCCATGCTGGTCGCGCTTCGCCTCAAGGGCGAGACCACCGACGAGCTGATTGGCGCCGCGCGGGCGCTGCGCGCCTTCGACGCGCCGTTCGAACGGCCGGACTATCTCTTCGCCGACACCTGCGGCACGGGCGGGGACGGCTCCGGTTCGATCAACGTCTCGACCGCGGTCGCCTTCGTCGCGGCGGCGGCGGGACTGCCGGTGGCGAAGCACGGCAACCGCTCGGTCACGTCGCGCTGCGGATCGGCCGATGTACTGGAGCAGCTGGGCGCGAAGCTCGACGTGCCGGCGGAGGTGTCGCGAAAGGCGCTGGACGAAACCGGCGTCTGCTTCCTGTTCGCGCCCCGCTACCATCCGGGGCTTCGCCATGCCGGGCCGGTGCGGCGGGCGCTGAAGGTCAGGACGATCATGAACGTGCTCGGCCCCTGCGTGAACCCGGCCGAGCCCGGCGTGCAACTCCTCGGCGTCGCCGATCCGCGGCTTCTCGAGCCGGTGGCCCGGACCCTGGCGGCGCTCGGCGTGGAGCGGGCGCTGGTGGTCCACGGTGCCGGGCTCGACGAGATCGCCCTCCACGGCGAGACCCACGCGGTGCGCCTCATAGACGGGCGTCTGGAGCCGATGATCATCGTGCCCGAGGAAGCCGGGCTCATGCGGGCGCCGGTGAGCACGCTGAAGGGCGGTGGGCCGGAGGAGAATGCCGAGCGGTTGAAGATGCTGCTCATGGGCTACGCCTTCCCGGCGGAGGCCCATGTCGTCGCGCTCAACGCGGGCGCGCTGCTGATGACGGCGGGTGTCGCCGAAAGCCTGAAGGAAGGGGCGGATCTCGCCCTCCAGGCGATCGCATCCGGCGCGGCCTACAAGCAGCTCACCGCGTTCGTCGATGCGACCCATGGTTGACGTGCTGGGCGAGATTGTTGCCCGCAAGCGGATCGATGTCGCGGT
>NZ_DATCYB010000126.1:0-7886 GCF_036570505.1 Allosphingosinicella sp.
GCGAAGCCCTTCGCAGGCAGATTCGCGAGAGTCGCGAGGTATCGCGCCGCAGCGCGGAGAACGTCATCCCCCGCTATCGCCGAAAGGCCGCCGAGAACCAGGCGCGCTACGAGCGCAAGCTGCGCGAGGACTATCGCGAGCGGCGCGGGGATCGCCGCGAAGCAAGGCAGGACCGGCGCGAGGATCGCCGGGAGTGGCGGCGTGACCGTCGGGACGATCGCCGCGACTGGCGCGAGGCCCGCCGGGAATGGCGTCGGGACTGGCGCAACGACCGCCGCTACAACTGGCGCGACTATCGCTACAGCCATCGCGGCATCTTCAGCCCGGGCTATTATTATGCGCCCTATCGGAACCACAGCTACAGCCGCTTCTCGATCGGCGTGATCCTCGGCTCGCCCTTCTTCGCGGACCGTTACCGGATCCACGATCCGTGGCAGTATCGCCTGCCGGCCGCCTATCCCGGCACGCAATGGGTCCGCTATTATGACGACGTGCTGCTGGTCGACATCTACACCGGCGAAGTCCTGGACGTGATCTACGACTTCTTCTGGTAACGCGGCCATCCGAACCGACAGAGGGCCCGGAGCGTTCCGACACGCTCCGGGCTTTTTGCTTGTCAAATGCCGGACGTCTGACGCAGCATCGGGCATAGTTCGTGTCCAAGGGGGTTCCCGTCCATGCTGTCGCGCCTGCTGCTTGTCCTTTCCGCCTGCCTGATCGCCGCGCCGGCCGCGGCCGAAACCGTCGTTATTCACACGGGCCGGCTGATCACCGATGCGTCCAAACCCCCGATGGGGCCTTCGACGATCACCGTGGTCGACGGTCGCATCAGCGGCATCGCCGACGGCCACACGCCCGTCCCGGCTGGCGCGGAGCTTGTCGATCTTTCGTCCAAGACCGTCCTGCCCGGCCTCATCGACACCCATGTCCACCTGACCGGCGAGCCCGGCGGCGACTGGCGCGACGAGGCGGTGGACACGTCCGAATGGTCGACCCTGGTGGGCGCCAGGAACGCGCTTCTGACGGCCAAGGCCGGCTTCACCACCGTCCGCGACCTCGGGGCCTACCCTCAGTCGATCTTCGCCCTTCGCCGTGCCACCGATGACGGGATCATCCCCGGTCCGCGCATCGTCGCGGCGGGCTCCAGCATCTCCATCATCGGCGGCCATGGCGACGTCACCGGTTTTCGTCCCGACGTGATGGAGACGCTGGAAATCGGCAACACCTGCACCGGCGCCGTCGAATGCGCGGAACGGGTTCGGGAAGCGTCCCGCGCCGGCGCCGACGTCATCAAGATTCCGGCCACCGGCGGCGTCCTGTCGCAGCAGGCGCGCGGGCTCGGCCAGCATTTCACCGACGCGGAGATGAAGGCGATCGTCGACACCGCCCACAGCCTAGGCCTCAAGGTGGCGGCCCACGCCCACGGCGCGCGCGGCATCGAGGCGGCGGCCCGCGCCGGCGTCGATTCGATCGAGCATGGCACCTTCGCCGACGCCGCCGCGATCAAGGCCATGAAGGCGAACGGCGCCGTGCTGGTGCCGACCCTGATGGCCTATACCGGCATCCGCGACGGCCTTGCCAAGGGCGCCTTCACGCCGGCGGTGGCAGAGAAGGTGCGCATGACATTGGACCAGGTCGGCAAGGCCGCCATCGCCGCGCGCGCCGCCGGCGTGCCGGTTGTTTTCGGCACCGATTCGGCGGTCTATCCGCACGGCCGCAACGCCGAGGAATTCGCCCAGCTGATCGAGATAGTCGGCATGAGCCCCGCCGAGGCGCTCGCCTCCGCGACCACCGAAGCGGCGAAGCTGATCGACATGGAAACCGAGGTCGGCCGGATCGCGCCCGGCTATTCGGCCGATATCATCGCCGTTACCGGCAACCCGCTGGAGGATGTCCGCGTTCTGGAGCAGGTCGATTGGGTGATGATTCGGGGACAGGCGATCGAATGAGCTGATCGCGACGAAAGGCGATGGACATTCTCGAAAGCGCGGCCGCGGTACGTCAGGATCTGGCGCGGGTGCCGGGCATGTACCAGGTGCCCGCGCCGGGCGTCGAGATGTTCGTCCTACGCGATTTCCTCGATGACAAGGAATGCCGGGCGCTGATTGCGCTGATCGACGCGGGCAAGGAGCCTTCGCGCCTTCTCGCCGATACCGACGACCCGGAATTCCGCACCAGCGAAAGCTGCAACCTCGATCCGCGCGCGCCGGCGGTGCGCGCCGTCGAGAGGAAGATCGCCGGAATCATTGCCGTCGATCCTGCCTGCGGCGAGACGATCCAGGGCCAGCGCTACGCCGTCGGCCAGCAGTTCAAGCCGCATCACGACTTCTTCTTCACGAGCGAAGCCTATTGGCCGGAGCAGGAGAAACATGGCGGCCAGCGCACCTGGACGGCAATGATGTTCCTGAACGCGGTCGACGAAGGCGGGCAGACCCAGTTTCCCGAGGCAAAGGTGCGGATCTCACCGCGCAAGGGCAATCTCCTCGTCTGGAACAATCTGGACGAACGCGGCGCCCCCAATATGGCGTCGCTGCACCAGGGGATGCCGGTCCTCGCCGGCGTCAAATATGTGATCACCAAATGGTATCGCGAACGGCCCTGGACGCCGGGGCTCGCGGCGGCGAAGCCTTATTGATCCGAGATCAGCCGAAGGGGACCGTCTCGATGCTGACCTTGTCCGGATAGAAAGCAAGATGGCCGCCGATTTCGGCCACGGCGGGATAGGGGTGCTCGTAACTCCAGGCGGCGTCACGGGCATGCGCCCCGCCACCCTCGATGCTGAAATAGCTGGCGTCGCCCTTGTACGGGCAATGCGTGACGCGGCCGCTATGGACCAGCAGGTCCATGTGCGCGTCGTCGCGGGGAATGTAGAAGACCGGCGGGTAACTCGCTTCCTCCAGCATCAGCGCGTGCGACGTATCAGCGACGGTCCGGCCCTCGAACAGGACGCGGACACGCCCGCCGAACGGGCTGATCTCGATGGGATGGTCGGGTCCCGGTTGCTTCATGGGCGCGACTCCTTCGCGGGAGGTGCGAGTTTAGCACATTCCGGCCTCTCGGATCATCGCTTGCGCAACACGCCCTACCGTATTAAGCGACCAACACAGCATTATCGGAAAGGCTCTTCATGAACCGCACGCTTCTCGCCGCTGCTTCCTCCCTCCTTGTCCCGACTCTGGCCACACCGAACGCGCTCGCCATGCAGACGGCGACGGCGGAAGCGACCCGGTCGACGGCCTCTCAGCAGCTCCACGCGCTGTTCAAGAAAAGCGACGAGGACAATCTGCGCCGCAATCCGGTAAGTGCGCTGTTCCGCGGCGATATGCGCTATGCTGACCAGTTGGGCGATTATATCAGCGACGAATATTTCGCGGCGGAGAAGGCGGCGGCGGAGGCCGAGCTCGCGGCGCTCGCCAAAATCGATCGTTCACAACTCAGCGACACCGACAAGATCGCATACGACGTCTTCAAGTTCGACAAGGAGTCGGAGCTCAAGGGTTATCAGCCGGACATATTGGCCCTGACGGTCGTCCGGCCCATCAACCATTTCAGCGGCTTCCACACCTTCTATCCGACCTTCGCCAGCAGCAAGGGCGCAGCGCCGTTCAAGACGCTCGAGGACTATGAGAACAACCTCAAGCGCCATAAGGAGTTCGTCACGATCATCGACCGCTCCATCAGCCGCTTCCGCGAAGGCATGGCCGCGGGCGTTTTCGACACCAAGCTCACGATCCAGAATGTGATAGACCAGCTCAACCTCCAGCTTGCGGACAAGCCGGAGGAGTCGCCTTATTATGCGCCGGTCCTCAATTTCCCCGAAAGCATCTCCGAAGCCGATCAGGCGCGGCTGAAGGCAGCCTATCGTGCCACTGTCACCGACGACATCTACCCGGCCTACACGCGGCTCCGCGACTTCCTGAAGAATGAGTATCTTCCCAAGGCGCGCGAGGGCGTCGGCCTCGTCCACATGAAGGGCGGCGAGAAACTTTACGATTACCTGATCGAGGACACGACCACCCTTCCGCTGAAGGCGGCCGAGGTCCATCAGATCGGCCTCGACGAGGTCATCCGGATCAAGAAGGAGATGGAAGCGATCAAGGAGGAAGTGGGCTTTGAGGGCACGCTTCCCGAATTCTTCAATCACCTTCGCACGGATGCCAAATTCAAGGCCGAGTCCCGCGACGCGCTACGCGACGGCTATTATGCGATCGGCAAAAAGGTCGACGCCCGCATCGCCGAGCAATTCTCGACCATTCCCGAAAGCCCGCTGGAAATCCGCGCCGTCGAGCCCTTCCGCGAGAAGACGGCGGCGGGCGGCTCCTACCAGCAGGGCACGCCCGACGGCTCACGTCCCGGCATCTTCTACTATAATGCCTACGACCTGCCGTCGCGGACGACCTACGGCATGGAGACGCTCTACCTCCACGAAGGCTCGCCCGGCCACCATTTCCAGATCAGCCTCGCCCAGGAGAATGAGGCGCTTCCCGCCTTCATGCGCTTCGGCGGCAACACCGCCTTCGTCGAGGGCTGGGCGCTCTATGCCGAGACGCTGGGGCCGGCGCTCGGCATGTTCACCGATCCCTATCAGCGCTTCGGCCATCTCGACGACGAGATGCTGCGCGCCATGCGGCTGGTGGTCGACACGGGCATCCATTCCAAGGGCTGGACCCGCGATCAGGCGATCGAATATATGCTCGCAAACTCCGGCATGAGCCGCACCGACGCCACCGCCGAGGTCGAACGCTACATCGCCATCCCCAGCCAGGCGCTCGCCTACAAGATAGGGGCGCTCACCATCCAGCGGCTAAGGGAGAAAGCGGAAAAGGCACTGGGCGATCGGTTCGACGCGCGCGAGTTCCATGCCCAAGTGCTGATGACCGGGTCGCTGCCGATGGCGGTGCTGGAAAAGAAGATCGACGACTGGATCGCCAGCAAAGAGGTCTGAAGCGTCAGGCAAGGTGGAGGGGAATGGACCAGAGCTCCCCTCCACCCCACTTTCAGTCGGCCCCCTCCCCTAAAACTCTTGGAGAGGTGTCCCCCATGGCCGCGTCGCACGGGGGGACGGCGACGCGGCCGATGCGATGCGCGAACGGCACCAAGCACCAGTCCGAAAGGGGTGGACCGCGCGATGAAACGCGCACCGCGCACAAGGGTTGCCGCGTCGAAACAGAGTTTCCGGCTACTGTTGCCCTAAAGCCTCACCAATCAGCTGGCGGCTGTTGTCAATACCATAGAGCGCGATGAAGCTCCCCATTCGCGGACCCTGGCTGGTGCCGAGCAACGTCTCGTAAAGCGCCTTGAACCAGTCGCGCAGGTTCTCGAATCCGGCCGCCTTGCCGACCTCGAAGACCATGTGCTGAATTTCCTCCGATCCCGCATCGCAAGGAAGCTGCGATAAGCGGCTGTCGAGATCCCGAAGGGCTTCCGCCTCGCGCCCGTCCGGTGCGC
This sequence comes from Allosphingosinicella sp., assembly GCF_036570505.1. Classification (GTDB taxonomy): domain Bacteria; phylum Pseudomonadota; class Alphaproteobacteria; order Sphingomonadales; family Sphingomonadaceae; genus Allosphingosinicella. The sequence goes on from NZ_DATCYB010000126.1 coordinate 5,449, forward strand.
GCCGGTTCAGCGAATCCTTGACGAAGTCGCGGAAATAGACCGCGGCATGGCCGATCAGGGCATCGAGTTCCGGATGCGTCTCGGGCGACGCTTCAGGCGCGTAGCGCTGGACGAAGGCCCAGAGCAGATTCTTGTCGTCGGTGAGCGCGACACCGACGAGATTGAGGAGCAGCGCGAAGGTGAGCGGCATCCGTGCTGGCGGAACGTCGCCGGCATGGACGTGGTGAACAGGATTGCCGAGGCGCTTTTCCCAGGGCTGGCCCGGATAGGCGGCGAGGAATTGCTGATATTCGTCGACCGCCTTGGGGATGATGCCGAAGGAGAGCTGCTTCGCCTTCCTCGGCTCGCGATAGATATAGAAGGCGAGGCTTTCGGGCGGCGCATAGGTCAGCCATTCGTCGATGGTGACGCCGTTGCCCTTGGTCTTCGAGATCTTCTCGCCATTTTCGTCGAGGAACAGCTCGTAGTTGAAGCCTTCGGGCGGCCGGGCGCCGAGCACGCGGGCGATCTTCGAGCTCTGGGTCACCGAATCGATCAGGTCCTTGCCCGCCATCTCATAGTCGACGCCGAGCGCGACCCAGCGCATCGCCCAGTCCACCTTCCATTGCAGCTTGGCGCCGCCCGAGAGGATCAACTGCTCGACGACTTTCCCGCTCGCCGGGTCGGTGTAGCGGATCGTGCCCTCCTCCCAGTCCGCAACCTCGACCGGCACCTGGAGCACTTTCCCGTTCGCCGGACTGATCGGAAGGACGGGCGAGTAGGTGCGGCGGCGTTCCTCGCGGAGAGTTGGCAGCATCACGGCCATGATGTCGTCATAGTGGCGGAGGACCGACTTCAGCGCCTCGTCGAAGCGGCCGGAGCCGTAGCAGTCGGACGAGGCCATGAACTCATAGTCGAAGCCGAACTGGTCGAGGAATTTCTGGAGGAGCAGGTTGTTATGGTCGGCGTAGCTCTTGTGGCCGCAGCCGAACGGGTCCGGCACGTGGCTCAAGGGTTGGTCCAGATGGTCGTGCATCATGTCCTGGTGCGGCACGCCGGGCGGCACTTTGCGCATGCCGTCCATATCGTCAGAAAAGGCGATGAGGCGGCTGGGCCAGTCGACCATTTCGGAAAGCGCGTGACGGACCATCAGGGTACGCGCCACTTCCTGGAAGGTGCCGAGATGCGGCAAACCGCTGGGGCCGTAGCCGGTCTCGAAGACGATCGGCTTGTCCGGCCCATCCGGATAGCGCTTCAGGAGCTTGCGCGCTTCCTCATAGGGCCAGGCCTTGGAGACCAGGGCGGCTTCGCGGAGCTCTTGAAGTACAGACACAGGTTGCCCTTTCGTTCCGCCTGGACCAGATGAGGCGGATGGCGGCCTATTTGCCCTATCCCGCGCTTCACGCAACCCATGGCGGCATCTGGATCGCCGCCCCCGACGGCGAAGTGCGCGGCCTCGGGCGGGGCGAAGCGATCGCCAGGGCGGCCGAGACGCCGATGATCATGCTGAACGCGCCGCTGGTCGGACAGCGACTCGGCTATCCCGAGCTTTCGGGGCTCGACCTTCTTGAGCTGTTCGCTTTCGTGTTTCCGGCCCGTTTCGCGGTGCCGACGCCGAAAGGGTTCGCCCATGCGCTGGGGCTGGCGCCGCCGAAGGACGATGCCGATGCGGCGCCGTTCCTGCGACGGGCGGCGGAGGCGCTGCTGGAGCGGATGGAGGTCGCGGACTGGCCGGAGCGGGAAGGCGCCTGGGCCTCGGCGCAGTCGCTCTATCGCCTGCGCTGGTCGTGGGCGCCGGTAGTGACGGCGCGGCTGAAGCGGCCGGAGCGGGACGAGCGCTGGCTCTTCTCCAGGCTCCCGGAATGGGACGAAGGCGCACCGCGAGCACAGCCGCGCGCGGTTAGCGTTTCCGAGGCAGAGTCTATCGATCGGCTAGCGGCGCTCACGGGTCGAGGAGCCGAACCGCGCCAAGGTCAACGCGATTATGCGGCAACGGCAACTTCGGCCTTCGCGCCACGCCGGCGTGAAGGCCAGCCCCATTTGCTGCTCGCCGAGGCGGGGACGGGGATCGGCAAGACGCTCGGTTATCTCGCTCCGGCTTCGCTCTGGGCGGCGAAGGCCGACGGTGCGGTGTGGGTTTCGACCTACACCAAGGCGCTGCAACGTCAGCTCGACCGCGAGTGCGTCCGGCTCTTTCCCGACGCGAAGGAACGCAAAGCGAAGGTGGTCGTCCGCAAGGGGCGGGAAAATTATCTTTGCCTGCTCAACCTCGAAGACGCCTTGCAGGGCGGTTTTTCCGGCCGCGCGGCGATCCTTGCCCAGCTCGTGGCGCGCTGGGCCGCCTACACCAGGGACGGCGACATGGTCGGCGGCGACATGCCGGGCTGGCTGCCGACCCTGTTCCGCCGCGCCGGCGCCACCGCGCTCACCGACCGGCGCGGCGAGTGCGTCTATGCGGG
>NZ_DATCYB010000127.1:0-34609 GCF_036570505.1 Allosphingosinicella sp.
GTTGGCGAGCGGGGCGGCCGCGGCGAGGAGGCCGGCTTCGGTGGCGCGATCGAGGTAGAATTGCTGCATCGCTGTCATGGCGCGGCCTTTGGCAAGGGTGGATGAGGAAGAGGGGCGCCGCGTCACCGGCGCCCCCCGCGCGTGATCAGGCGTCCTGGAGATTGACGGCGCTGGCCTTGCCTCGCTGGTCGTTCTCGAGATCGTAGCTGAGGCGCTGGTCCTTGTTGAGCGTGGTCATCCCGGCGCGTTCGACGGCCGAAATGTGCACGAAGGCGTCGTTGCCGCTGCCCTCGGGCTGGATGAAGCCGTAGCCCTTGTCGAGATTGAAGAATTTCACGGTGCCGATCGGCATAGTCTTTTCCTTAGTAGAATTATGGCGAGGCCGAAGTGGCCGTGCCATGCATGCGAAGCATAGAGAGAAGGAAAAGAGGCCGTTAAGCCAAGAGTCCGCCGCCGTGCGACTGTGCTTTCATTATGTGGGAGGTGGAGCCCGATAAAACAAGTGGTGCCAGTGGGAAGACGGAAAGAGGCAATTTCTTCATGCATATTGAGCAAATCTGAGGCGATAATTGTAGACGGGCTTGCCGCCGGGGCCGGGCCAGGACCAGCGGCGCACGACCAGCTCAGCCGCGCCCGGCGTCTCGCCGGACGCGCGGACGATCGCCCCCCGCGATGGGCGAAAACTTACCGTCACCAACACGGGAGCCAGTCGCGCGGAAGCGGGTCGTGTCTTGCGGCAGCTTGTTGCCGTAACCTCTCAGCCGAGTGATCTATCCTTCTTGCTGGAGCGTTAGCCATGGCGTCTTTGCTCGACGGCAGGAACACGGTGCCGCTGACCGACGGCCAAATTCAGAGCGTCGCAAGCACTCTTTTTGGTCTCGATAGAGATGTGCCCTTCATATACCGCGAAGACGGCCCAACGGTCTTTCGCGTGCGCGTAGAGGACGGCCATGAGATCGCGGAGATCGCTTATGGTACGGTCATTTATCCCGGCCCCGGCGTTGCTAACGCTAACTCGCAGCTTGGGATGAAAGGAGCCGTAGCGCACGAGATATGCCACTTCCACCGTCATAGAAATTTGACGGAGCTCGACGACGAGCGGCTTCGCCATATAGATGAAGCTATGACCAGCTTAGAAGCGATTGGGAGATTCCCCCGGGACCTGAGTGATCATGACATGCGCGAGCTTGTTGCGGACGCCCTCCAAAGGCTAAGGATGTTTACGCAGTACTTCTTGGAAACATTCCCTGAAACTTGAATTTACTCCGCCGCCTCTCGCTGACGCATCGAGATGGAACGCCGCTTCTTCTTCGGTGATGCAGCTACGACCTCAGCTCGCGATCCCTGAAGCAGTGGCTTTAGATAATGCCCCGTATATGACCGCGGCTCCTCCGCCACCTGCTCCGGCGTCCCTTCCGCCACGATCTCCCCGCCCTTGTCGCCGCCTTCCGGGCCCAGGTCGATGATCCAGTCGGCCGTCTTGATGACCTCCAGATTGTGTTCGATGACGACTACCGTGTTGCCCTGCTCGACGAGGGCGTGGAGGACTTCGAGGAGCTTGCGCACGTCCTCGAAGTGGAGGCCGGTGGTGGGCTCGTCGAGGATGTAGAGAGTTTGCCCCGTCGCCCGGCGCGACAGTTCCTTGGCGAGCTTGACGCGCTGGGCTTCGCCGCCGCTCAAGGTCGTCGCCTGCTGGCCGACCTTGACGTAGCCGAGGCCGACCTCCTCCAGCATCGCCATCTTGTCGCGGATCGGGGGGACGGCCTTGAAGAATAAGTGCGCGTCCTCGACCGTCATGTCGAGCACGTCGGCGATCGAGCGACCCTTGAACTTCACCTCCAGCGTCTCGCGATTGTAGCGGGCGCCGTGGCAGACGTCGCAGGTGACGTATACGTCGGGGAGGAAGTGCATCTCGATCTTGAGGACGCCGTCGCCCTTGCACGCCTCGCAGCGGCCGCCCTTGACGTTGAAGCTGAAGCGCCCGGGCTTATAGCCGCGCGCGCCGCTCTCCGGGAGCCCCGCGAACCAGTCGCGGATCTGGGTGAAGGCGCCGGTATAGGTGGCCGGGTTGGAGCGCGGGGTGCGGCCGATCGGCGACTGATCGATGTCGATCACCTTGTCGAGATATTGAAGGCCGGTGAGCTTTTCGTGGCGGCCGGCGAGGACGCGGGCGCCGTTCAGCTGGCGCGCGGCTGACGCGTAAAGGGTGTCGACGGTGAAGCTCGACTTGCCCGAGCCCGAGACGCCGGTGATGCAGGTGAAGGTGCCTAGCGGGATGCCGGCGGTGACGTTCTTCAAGTTGTTGGCGGTGGCGCCGTGGATGGTGAGCGTCTTGCCAGTGCCCTTACGGCGCTGGGCGGGGACGGGGACGCTGCGGCGGCCGGTGAGATAATCGGCGGTCAGCGACTTCTCGTTCTTGAGGACGTCTTCGAGCGTGCCTTGCGCCACGACTTCGCCGCCATGGACGCCGGCGCCGGGACCCATGTCGATGACGTGGTCGGCGTGGCGGATGGCGTCCTCGTCATGCTCGACGACGAGGACGGTGTTGCCGAGATCGCGGAGGCGCTTGAGGGTGATCAGCAGGCGGTCGTTGTCGCGCTGGTGGAGGCCGATCGAGGGCTCGTCGAGGACGTAGAGGACGCCCGAGAGGCCGGAGCCGATCTGGCTGGCGAGGCGGATGCGCTGGCTCTCGCCGCCCGACAGGGTGCCGGAGGTGCGGTCGAGATTCAGATAATCGAGGCCGACATTGTTGAGGAAGCCGAGGCGCTCGTTGATCTCCTTGAGGATGGCGCGGGCGATCTCCTGCTGCTGCGGGGTGAGCTTTGCTTCGAGCGTCGAGAACCATGCATAGGCGTGGCGGACGCTGCGGCGGGTGGACATGCTGATGTCCTCGCCGGCGATCTTGACGGCGAGCGGCTCCGAGCGGAGGCGGGCGCCGCCGCAGGTCTCGCAGGGGGCGGAGCTTTGGTATTTGCTGAGCTCTTCGCGCATCCAGGCGGATTCGGTCTGGAGCATGCGGCGGTTGAGATTGCCGATGACACCTTCGAAGGGTTTGCGGACGTCGTAGGTCTTGCGGCCGTCGACGAAGGTCAAGGTGACGGGGCGGCCCTTGGTGCCGTAGAGGATGATGTCGTGCACCTCCTCGGGCAGCGCGTTCCACGGCGTCTCGAGGCTGAAATCGAACTCGCGGGCGAGGGAGCCCAAGACCTGCATGTAATAAGGGCTCGGCGGCTGCGACTTGGCCCAGGGGACGACGGCGCCCTTCTTGATCGAGAGATTCTGGTTGGGGACGACGAGCTCGGGGTCGAACAGCAGCTTCTCGCCAAGGCCGTCGCAGGCGGGGCAGGCGCCCTGCGGAGCGTTGAAGCTGAACAGGCGCGGCTCGATCTCGGCGATGGTGAAGCCGGAGACCGGGCAGGCGAATTTTTCGGAGAAGACGATGCGGCCGGGCGGAGCGTTGTCCTGGAGCACCGAGCGCTCACTCCCCTCCCGCTCGCGGGAGGGGTCGGGGGAGGGAGTGTCCGGAGCCGCGCCATTGGGCGACAGGCCCTCCCCTAGCCCCTCCCGCGAGCGGGAGGGGGATGGATCGGCAGGGTCCATGTAGACGAGGCCTTCGGACAGCTTCAGCGCGGTCTCCAGACTGTCCGCCAGCCGCGTCTCAATGCCCTCACGCACCACCAGGCGATCGACCACCACCTCGATGTCGTGCTTGTATTTCTTGTCGAGCGCGGGGGCGTCCTCCATGTCGTAAAATTGGCCGTCGATGCGGACGCGGGTGAAGCCGGCCTTCTGCCACTCCGCCATTTCCTTCCTATACTCGCCCTTGCGGCCGCGCACGACCGGGGCGAGGAGGTAGAGGCGGGTGCCTTCGGGGAGCGCCATGACGCGGTCGACCATCTGGCTGACGGTCTGGGCGGAGATGGGGAGGCCGGTGGCGGGGCTGTAGGGCACGCCGACCCGCGCCCAGAGCAGGCGCATGTAATCGTAGATCTCGGTGACGGTGGCGACGGTGGAGCGCGGGTTGCGGCTGGTCGTCTTCTGCTCGATCGAGATGGCGGGGGAGAGGCCCTCGATATGGTCGACGTCGGGCTTCTGCATCATCTCCAGGAACTGGCGCGCGTACGCGGAGAGCGACTCCACATAGCGCCGCTGGCCCTCGGCATAGATGGTGTCGAAGGCGAGCGACGACTTGCCGCTGCCCGAGAGCCCGGTGATCACCGTCAGCGTCTCGCGCGGGATGTCGATGTCGACGCTCTTCAGATTATGCTCGCGCGCGCCGCGGACGCTTATGTGGGTCAGCATACGGTAAACCTATGCCTCCGGATGTAAGTCAGCATGGACCAGTTGTTCCAGATTTGTTCTGATTTAGCAAGATCGTCCCGGCCATGGGCGCGACGTCCCGAAAGTGGGTGCGGGACGGACGGATGGCAAGGGAGCTGGGGATCCGCTCGCGGGAAACCCGCTATAGGATTTGGCGGCGCTTGCGGGCAAAGGCCCGCGGATGACCCGCAGCCTCGTCCAGCTTTTCGCCGGGCTCTTCCTCTTCGGCTTCTCGACGGCGCTGATGCTGCGCGCCGATCTTGGGCTCAACCCGTGGGACGTGTTCCACCAGGGCCTGTTCGAGCAGGTCGGCGGCAGCTTCGGCACGGTGGTGATCGGGGTTGGCGCGGCGGTGATGCTACTCTGGATACCGCTCCGCCAGCGGCCCGGCTTCGGGACCATCGCCAACATGTTCGTGATCGGCATTGCCGCCGATCTCAGCCTGGCCCTGCTCCCCGAGCCGGAGAGCCTGCCGGTGCGGGCGGCGTGGCTGGTGGGCGGCATCGTCCTCAACGGCATCGCCGGCGGCGCCTATATCGGCGCCGCGCTCGGCCCCGGCCCGCGCGACGGCCTGATGACCGGCCTCGCCGCCCGCACCGGTTGGCCGCTCCGGCGCGTGCGGACGGGCATCGAGGTCGCGGTGCTGGCCGTCGGCGTGGTGCTCGGCGGCACGATCGGGCTCGGCACCGTCCTCTACGCGGTGGCGATCGGGCCGCTGGTTCACTTCTTCCTGGATCGTCTCACCGTCGAGAAGCGTCTCCGCACCGCCAACGATCCCGGCTGAAGCGACGGTTGCCAATATTGCAGCTTGGGTTCATTGAGCGGCGCATGCTTTCTCAACGGACGCGGTATACAATCCGGGCGCTCCTTCACCTCGCCGACCGCTATGGGGAGGGACCGGTGCAGCTTGCGGAGATTGCCGAAGCGCAGAAGATCCCGCCCAAATTCCTGACGGTGATGCTGTCGCAGATGAGCCGGGATGGCCTGATCGGGAGCCGGCGGGGGCGCGACGGCGGATACTGGCTGGCGCGGCCGCCGGCGGAGATCAGCTATGGCGAGGTCGTGCGGCTGACGCGCGGGTCGCTGGGGCTGCTGCCCTGTGCGAGCCGGTTCGCCTACGAGAAGTGCAAGAACTGCATCAGCGAGGAGCAATGCCGGCTCCACCGGGTGATGCTGATGGTCCGCGACGAGACCGCGCGCATTCTCGACGGTCTCAGCCTCGCCGATCCGATCCCCGAGGAAGAACTGGTCAACCCCTAACCGTCATTGCGAGGAGCAAAGCGACGAAGCAATCCATTTACGCTCCAGCCTGGCTGGATTGCTTCGCTTTGCTCGCAATGACTGGAACCCGCTAGATCAGGATCCGGAACAGCGCGCCGCCGGCCTCGCTGGTGGTGAGGTCGATCGAGCCGCGGTGGGCGAGGACGATCTGGCGGGCGAGGCTGAGGCCGACGCCGGTGCCCTTCTCCTTGGTCGTGAAGAAGGGAAGGAAGATGTCGTGGCGCAGCGTCTCGGGGACGCCGGAGCCGTTGTCGGCGATCTCGATCTGGACGCGGCGGCTCTTGGTCTGGGCGAAGGAGAGCGATACCGATGGAGCGTCGCTGTGCGCCCTGGCCGCCTCGGCCGCGTTGCGCATCAGGTTGATCAGCACTTGCGCCAAGAGGTCGGGATCGGCGTCGATGGCGAGGTCGTCACGCGAGACGTCGAGCTCGAAGGTGACGCCCGCGCCCGCGTCGCCGGCGCGGAATAGCGCCTCCAGCTCGCGGGCCCAGGGCAGCACCTCGTAGACGCGACGACGCACTTCCGGGGTGCGGCTGATCTGACGGTAGCTTTCGACGAAGTGCATCACCCCGTCTGCCCGTCGTGCCAGCGTCTCGACCGCGGCCCGCGCGTCAGCGATGTCTCGATTGTCGCCCTTGTCCACCTCGGCCATCAGGCCGGCGGCGGTCTGGGCGAGCGACGTGACGGGCGTCATGCTGTTCATGATTTCGTGGGTGAGGACGCGGACCAGGTCGCTTTGCGCCGCTATCTCGACGGCGTTGAGCTCGCCCTGGATCGGCTGGACCGCAACAACGCGGATGCGGCTGCCGAGCCGGTGCACCAGGGCGGCGCTGACCATCGCCGTCTGGGGGACGCTGTCGAGTGTTAGGGGAACCAGCCGCGGCCGCCCGACCGACGCGTCGGTGAGGCTTTTGGCGAAGGCGTCGCCATATTCGGCGAAATCCTCGATGCGGACCCCGGTATGCCGGACCAGCAGCCGTCGCGCCGCCTTGTTGGCAAGCTCGACCTTGCCCTCGGCGTCGATGGTGAGAAGGGCGGTCGGAGCGTCGTCGAGCACCGCCTCGAAGAAGCGGGTGTCGTCGCTGAGGCGATGGCGCTCGTCGCGGAGGCGCCGCATGCCCTGTTCCAGCGCCTCGCCGAATTCGCTGAAGCCGCTGCCTTCGTGGCGATGGGTGAAATTCTGGGAGAGATCGCCGAAGCGTACCGCATCGACGAAGCGCGCCAGCTCGACATTGGTGCGCTGGATGAAACGCCAAAGGCCGGCGATAGCGCCGACGCAGAGCAGGCCGGCGAGCAGCCGCGCCGCGCCGAGACCTTCGAGGCTGAGCGACCAGACGAACAGGAACGCCGCCAGCAGCAGCAGCGCCACCCGCCACATCAGCCCGAGGATGAAGCGGCGCTTAAAGCCCATCGAGTGTTCCCCGGCGAAAGCCTGGGCCCGGTTTCCTGCCGCCCGCTGGACCCCGGCCTTCGCGGGGCAACGCGCCCGGTAGCGCGCTACAGCCCATGCTTGTCCATGCGGCGGTAGAGCGAGGCGCGGGTGAGGCCGAGCTCGGCGGCGGCGAGCGAGATGTTGTAGGCGTGCTTCTTCAAGGCGGCCTCGACCATGTGACGCTCGGCGCGTTCGAGATTGAGGTCGCTGCCGCCGGTCGTGGACGGCGGCGTCGAAGGTCTGGGTGCGCCGGTCCGCGACAGCGAGAAATCCTCGACCGTGAAGGCCTCGTCGCCGGCGAGGATCACCGCCCGCTCGGCGGCATGGCGCAGCGCGCGGACGTTGCCGGGCCAGTCATAGCCCTCGAGCGCCATCGCCACGTCGTTCGGAAGCGCGCGCTCGGGCTTTCCGTATTTCTTCGAATAAAGCGCCACGAAATGGTCGACGAGGAGCAGGATGTCCTCGCGCCGCTCCCGCAGCGGGGGCAACTCGATCTCGACGGTGTTGAGCCGGAAGAGGAGGTCCTGCCGGAACAGGCTTTCGTCGGCGAGACGCTCCGGCGGCAGGTTGGTGGCGGCGATGACGCGAATGTCGATCGACACCGGCTTGTTGGACCCGACCGGGATCACCTGCCTCTGCTCCAGCGCCGTCAGCAGCTTGGGCTGGAGGTGGAGCGGCAGATTGCCGACCTCGTCGAGAAATAGTGTCCCGCCGTCGGCCGCCTGGAGCCGACCGATGCGGTCCCCGCGCGCATCCGTGAACGCGCCCTTCACGTGGCCGAACAGTTCGGATTCGAAGAGGTTCTCGGCGACCGCGCCCAAATCGACCGAAACCATCACCCCGTCGGCCCGGCGCGAGTGGTTGTGAAGCTCGCGCGCGACCAGCTCCTTGCCGGTGCCGTTTTCGCCGAGGATCAGGACATTGGCCTCGGTCGGGGCGGCGCGTTCGATGAGGGAAAAGACGCGGGCGATGGACGGCGAACGCCCAAGCAGCGGAGTCTCGCCGCCGGAGACCGGCGCCGAGATGGCAACGGCGCGCTTGCGCTCGGTGCTGGCCGCCTCGCGCGAATTGCGCAGTGCCGCGGCGGTGCGCACCGTCGCCAGCAGCCGCTCGTTCGACCAGGGCTTGGAGACGAAATCGGTGGCGCCGCGCTTCATCGCCTCGACCGCGATCTGGACGCCGCCATGGGCGGTGATCATCACCACCACGGCCTCGGGGTCGCGCTTCAGTATTTCGCCGAGCCAGTGGAAGCCCTCGGCGGCGTTGGTCGCGCCGCGGCCGAAATTGGCGTCGAGCAGGATGACGTCGGGCAGCCCTTCATGCATCGCCGCCAGCGCTTCGTCGGGCGACTGGAAGGCGGCGACCTCCTCGAACAGGTCGCGCAGCAGCAGCCGCGCGGACAGCAATATGTCCGGATCGTCGTCGACGACGATGCATCGCGCGAATGTCGGTCCCCGCTTCACGGCCCCTACTCCTAAACCCTGTTCCGTCGTGAACAATCAATTTCCGTGCCAGCCTGTCCGCCGGCGGACGCCGTCGTCCGGAAACGGACAGCACAAGGGCTGCCGGATGGAACCTGAAGATGCCGGAAAAGGCGGATTTCCGGGCCTTATGCGACTTGGCACGGCCGATGCTGGAGTGAGCAAAGGATAGCTTTTGTCGGGGAGACATGAAATGACCAACACCCGTACTATCGCCGGCGCAGCCGCCTGGGCGATGATCTCGATGACGCTGGCCTTTACCGCCCTCCAGCCCGTCGAGGCGGCCGGCACCTGCCCGGCGGCGAGCGTGATGGTCGCGAAGGTCTGCACGAACCTCGCCACCGGCGCGGTCTCGACCGATTGCAAGCCGTCGCTGGCCTGATCGGGTCTTGTCCGGAGGCGAACAGTCGTTGTCCGGAATCGGACAGCCGGTGCGTCTCGCTCGGCCTGCCGCGCGCGCTTATCGGTGCGCCCGCTTCTGGCACGGCCTTTGCGTTGGATGGGTGGGAGGTTCCCCTTAATGAGTGTGATTAGGATGAAGGCGTCGGACGACGAGGCAAAGCCGCTGAGCGGCGGCGGGATGGATCGCGTCGTTGAGAGAAGGGGTCTGTCGAAGCCGATAAAGCTCGGCATCGGCGGCGCCCTGCTGCTCATCGCCGCCACCGGCTTCTACACGATGGCGCCCAGCGCCGACACCCAGACCATCGCCGCCGACCGCGTGACCGTCTCGACGGTCGAGCGCGGTACCTTCGATGACTTCCTTCCCTTGCGCGCCCGGGTGACGCCGCTGGTCAGCGTCTACCTCGACGCCGTCGAAGGGGGTCGTGTCGAGGAGGTGCTCGTCGAGGATGGTTCCATGGTTCAGAAGGGGCAGCTCCTCGCCGTCCTCTCCAATTCCGATCTCCAGCTCAGCCTGCTCGCCCGCCAGACCGAGGTGTCGCGCGAGGTGAACTCGATGCGCAGCCAGGAACTCGCGCTCGCGCAGACGCAGATGCAGGACAAACGTGCGGTCATCGAAGCGGAACTCGCCGCCGACAAGGCGAAGCGCCAGTATGATCTGCAGAAGCCCTTGTTCGAGAAGGGGTTCGTCGCCGGCAAGGTCTTCCGGGACACTCGCGACGAATATCTCGCGGCGGAGAAGCGGGCGGAGGTACTTCGCCAGGGCCAGGCCGTGAACCAGCGGCTGCAGACGAGCCAGCTCGCCCAGTTGCGCGCGTCGAACGCGTCGCTCAGCGGCAGCCTGGACATCGCACGCGCCACGCTCGACGCGCTCAACCTTCGCGCGCCGGTTTCCGGCCAGCTCACCGCCTTTTCGATCCAGGTCGGCCAGTCGATGAGCCAGGGAGAGCGGCTCGGCCAGATCGACACCGAGGGCAACAAGCTGGTCGCCCAGGTCGACGAATTCTATCTCGGCCGCGTCGAGCCGGGGCAGACGGCGACCGCAGAATGGGGCGGCAAGACCTACAATCTGAAGGTCGCGAAAATCTATCCGCAGGTGCGGAACGGCACCTTCGAGGTGGACTTCCACTTCGTCGGCCCGGCGCCGGCGGACGTGCAGCGTGGCCAGACATTGCAGACCAAGCTGACGCTCGGCGATCCGGCGCCCGCTTTGCTCATCCCCAACGGCGCCTTCTACAACGAGACCGGCGGCAGCTGGGTGTTCGTGGTGACGCCCGACGGCGACGAGGCGGTGAAGCGCCCCGTCCGCCTCGGCCGCCGCAATTCCGATTACATCGAAGTTCTCGAAGGGCTGGAGCCCGGAGAGAAGGTCCTCACCTCACCCTACACCGGTTTTGCCGACAAGGATCGGCTCGACCTCGAAGCTGAATAAGAAGGAGCTGGTCTAATGCTGAGCATGCGCGATCTGACGCGGGTCTACCGCACCGACACCGTCGAAACGACGGCCCTCGACGGCATCAACCTCGAGATCGAGGACGGCGAGTTCGTCGCGGTGATGGGCCCGTCGGGCTGCGGCAAGTCGACCCTGCTCAACGTCATCGGCATGCTCGATAGCCCGTCGAGCGGCTCCTACGTCTTCAACGGCCAGGAAGTGGCCGGCCTTCCCGAGGCGAAGCTGGCCGATTGTCGCAAGAAGAATCTCGGCTTCATCTTCCAGAGCTTCAACCTCGTCGACGAACTGTCGGTCCGTGAGAATGTCGAGCTGGCGCTGCTGTATCACGACGTCCCCGCCAGCGAGCGCAAGCGCCGCGCCGACGAGGTGATGGACAAGGTCGGCATCGGCCACCGCGCCAGGCACCGGCCGAGCCAGCTTTCCGGCGGTCAGCAGCAGCGTGTCGCCGTCGCCCGCGCGCTCATCGCCGAGCCGAAATTGATCCTGGCGGACGAGCCGACCGGCAACCTCGACACCCATCATGGCGAGGAAGTGATGAAGATGCTCCAGGCCCTGAATTCGGAAGGCTCGACCATCGTCATGGTCACCCACTCGCCGGGCCATGCCGATTATGCCGGCCGCGTCGTCAACATGCTCGACGGCCGCATCCTGCAGGAGCGGCGCCGGGCCGCGTAAACTTTCCCCTCCGCCCTGGCGGCGGAGGGGTCCGGGGTGAGGACGGGTAGGGTCATGGCACCCGTCCTCATTCGCGCCCGCCGAGGCGGGCTTGGGAGGAGATGGTCGCGATGTGGCGGAATTACCTGACGGTCGGCATCCGGGCCCTGGCGAAGAACAAGACCTACGCCTTCATCAACATCTTCGGGCTCGCCATCGGCATGGCGGCGTGCCTGATGATCCTCCTCTACGTCCGCTACGAGATGAGCTACGATAAGTGGATCCCGGACTCGGAGCGGGTCTACCAGATCCAGAGCTGGTACAAGTCGAGCGAGACGGGCGAGGAAGCCCAGCTCCAGATGACTCCTTATGCGTCGGGCGCGGCGCTCGCGAAGGATTTCCCCCAGGTCGAGAGCCAGGTCTACCTGTTCAACAACAACCCGGTCTTCCTGAAGGACGGGGAAGCGACCTCCAGCGAGGACTTCCTCTTCACCGACGGCAATTTCCTGGCGACGGTGCCGCTGCCGCTCGTGCGCGGCGACGCGGACGCGCTCGGGCAGGTCAATACCGCAGTGCTGACCGAAAGCGAGGCGCGCAAGCAATTCGGGACCGACGACGTCGTCGGCCAGACGCTGACGATGATCACCCGCGGCATCACCCGCGACTTCCGCATCACCGGAATCCTGAAGGATCTGCCGAAGAACACGCATTTCAAGACCACCGGCATCGCCCGGCTCGACTATGCCGGCTATAATTTCGACACGCCCGACGTGCTCACCTGCTGGGGCTGCCAGAACGGCCATGTCTATGTGAAGCTGCGGCCCGGCGCCGATCCACAGGCGATCGAGGCGGGCTTCCCGGCCTGGGAAAAGCGCAACATCCCGGACCAGAATGCGGGCGAGGCGAAGTTCAACGCCGGCGACGACCAGGACTGGCATATCGTCAACGTGGCCGACGTGCACCTCGGCAAGGCGCAAGCCGGCGCGATGTCGGTCGGTAACGACCGGACGACGATCATCACCTTCGCGGTGATCGCGCTGCTGATCCTCGGCATGGCGGTGGTCAACTTCACCAATCTCGCCACCGCCCGCGCCAGCCAGCGCGCCCGCGAAGTGGCGCTGAGAAAGGTGCTCGGCGCGACCCGGCGGCAGCTGATCATGCAGTTCATCGGCGAGTCGATCATCGTTTCGGTGGTGGCGATGCTGATCGCGCTGGCGATGGTGGAGCTCGCCATCCGGCCCTTCGCCGCCTTCCTCGATGCGGACCTTTCCGTCTCCTATTTCGGAGCGGACGGCATCCTCCTTCCGGTGCTGCTGCTGGTGGTGATCGTGGGCGTGTTCGGTGGCCTCTATCCGGCCTTCTTCCTGTCCCGCTTCCAGCCCGCCTCGGTGTTGAAGGCGAACAAGTCCTCGGCCGAGACTCCCGGCACCGGCCACCTGCGCAACGCGCTGGTGATCGCCCAGTTCGCGGTGTCGATCGGCCTCATCATCTGCACGGCCATCATCTACGGCCAGACCGTCTACGCCCGCACCGTCGACCCCGGCTACAACCGCGACAACATCCTCCAGGTCGAGGAGCTTTCCCGCTACCAATTGCTCGACAAGACCGAGATGATCGCCGAACGGGCGAAGCGGGTGCCGGGCGTGCTTGCGGCTGGCCGCACCACCATCGGCGTCGCCACCGACAATAACAACAATACCGGCTTCATGGTCCCCGGCAATCCGGAGCCAATCACCATCGGCACCTACCAGGTCGACGAGGGCTTCATGGACGCCATGGGACTCACCCTCGCCGCCGGCCGCTGGTTCCAGGAAGGGCGGCCGATGGACGACATGACCCTGCCCTATCCGCCCGAAGATGAGTCCCAGCGGGCGATGGCCCAGCGCGGCGGGAATATCGTCGTCAACGAGCTCGCGACGCAGCGGCTGGGGTTCAAGAACCCGGCGGATGCGGTTGGCAAGACGTTGAAGGCGGCGCTGGTCGACAATGAGATCGGCCTCGTGCCGGTCACGATTATCGGCGTGGTGAAGGATTCCCGCTTCCGCTCGGTGAAGCTGCCGCTCGACCCGATCATGTTCTCCAACTGGAACCAGGGCCACACGCATCTGATCGTCCGCTACAATGGCGATCCGACGGCGGTCCGCGCCGGCATCGAGCGGATGTGGAAGGGGATCACCACCGACGTCCCGTTCAACGCCGAGTATAGCGACGACGTTATCGGCGAGCTTTATGAAGCCGAGGACGCCCGCGCCCAGACCTTCGCGGCTTTTGCCCTGCTGGCGGTGATCGTCGCCTGCCTCGGCCTGTTCGGCCTCGCCGCCTTCACCGCCGAGCGCCGGACTAAGGAGATCGGCATCCGCAAGGTGATGGGCGCCCGCAGCCGCGACATCGTGCGGCTGCTCGCCTGGCAATTCTCCAAGCCCGTCATCATAGCCAACCTCATCGCCTGGCCGGTCGCCTGGTGGGCGATGCGGGATTGGCTCAACAGCTTCGACGCGCGCATCGACCTCGGGCCCGGCCCCTTCGTGCTGGCGGCGGTACTCGCCCTCGCCATCGCCATCGGCACCATCGCCGGCCACGCCCTCAAGGTGGCGCGCTCCAACCCCATCAACGCCCTTCGCTACGAATAGGAAGAGAAGAGATATGTGGCGCAATTATCTGACGGTCGGTTTCCGGGCTCTCGCCAAGAACAGGACCTATGCCTTCATCAACATTTTCGGTCTGGCCATCGGCCTCGCCGCCTGCCTGATGATCCTCCTCTACGTCCGCTACGAGACGAGCTACGATCAGGCACTCCGGGGGGCCGATCGGGCCTATCAATTCCAGCTCTATTATCAGAGCGAGGAGACCGGCGACGAGATGAACCTCCAAATGGCGCCCTATGTCAGCAAGGCCGCGCTCGTGAAGGATTTCCCTCAGATCGAGAATGCCGTCTATTCCCTTGGCACCGCGCCCGTTCTGCTGCGGGACGGGGAAGCCACCGCGACGGAAAATGTCCACCTCGTGGACGGCAATTTGTTCGCTATCCTGAAATTCCCGTTCATTCTTGGTGACCGGGAAAGCGCGCTCGACCAGGTCGGTTCGGTCGTCCTCGCCGAAAGCGAAGCGCGAAAGCTGTTCGGATCCGCGAACCCGCTGGGCCAGACGCTGACGCTCGTAAGCCGCGGCACCCAAACCGACTATCGCGTGACCGGCGTGCTCGCCGACCCGCCGAAGAATTCGCACTTCGAGGCGACGATGGTCGCCCGCTTCGATCCGGCCACCTATTTCACCGACACTCCCGATTTCCTGACGAGCTGGGGCTGGCAATCCGGCTGGGTTTACGTGTCGCTGAAGCCCGGGGCCGACGCGGCGGCGATCAATGATCAGTTCCAGGCCTGGGAGAAGCGCAACATCCCGGACGAGAATTTCGGCGCGCAGACCTTCAACCAGGGCGACGAGTCAGATTACGCCCTGGTCAATATCCGCGATGTCCATCTGGGTGAGGCGCAGGTTGGAGCGATGACCCCCGGCAACGACCGGAGTACCATCGTTACCTTCGGGATCATCGCCGCCTTGATCCTCGCCATGGCGTGCGTCAACTTCACCAATCTCGCCACCGCTCGCGCCAGCCAACGCGCTCGTGAGGTGGCATTGAGGAAGGTCCTTGGCGCCAACCGGCGTCAGCTCGTTATCCAGTTCCTCGGCGAATCCGTCCTAGTAGCGGCTATGGCGATGCTGCTCGCTCTCGCCTTCACCGAACTGGCGCTGCCCTTCTTCGCCAGCTTCCTCGATGCCGATCTCATGCTCAACTATGTCGGCGAAGGCGGGCTGCTGCTGCCGATCGTGGCGCTCATTGTCCTGGTCGGCGCGGCGGGCGGCCTCTATCCCGCCTTCTACCTCTCCCGGTTCCAGCCGGCGCAGGTGCTCAAAGCGAACAAGTCCTCGGCCGAAGCACAAGGCTCGGGACGGTTGCGGAACGCGCTGGTGGTCGCGCAATTTGCGGTTTCGATCGGCCTTATCGTCTGCACGGCGGTCGTCTATGCCCAGACTACCTACGCCCGCACCGCCGATCCCGGATACAAGCGCGAGGGCCTGATCCAGATCGAGAATATCGGTCGCCGCGAAATGTATCCGGTGCTCGATACGCTGAAGCGGGAGATCGCGGCCGTCGACGGCGTCACGTCCGTCGGCATGACCGACATCGGCATTGCCACGGGCAACAATCAAGAAACCAACATATATCTGCCCGGCGCCGAGGCGGTCGGCCTCGACGTCTACAATGTGGATGCCGGATTCTTCGAAACGATGGGAATAGGACGTCTTGCCGGCCGGCTGTTCGACCCGAACCGTCCCGCCGACGACATAACCACCCCTTACCCCGAGAATCCGGCGGCCGAGCGAGCGCTGGTCGCGCGCGGCGCCAATGTCGTCATCAACGAGCTCGCCGCGCGGCGACTGGGCTTCCGCTCGCCCGAGGAAGCGATCGGCAAGCATGTCGAGCGGTCCTGGGAAGACGATTATGGCGGGGTTCTGCCGATCACCATTATCGGCGTCGTCGAGGATTCGCGCTTCCGCTCGATCCGGCAGCCGGTCGATCCGATCATGTTCTTCCATAGCCGGTTCGGCCAGAACTGGCTGCTCGTCCGATACAGTTCGACGGACCCCGGCGCCATGCGCCGCCGGGTCGAGGCGGTGTGGAAGGATATCGCGCCGGACGTGCCGTTCGAGGCGGAGTTCAGCGAGCAGATCGTCGGTGAGCTCTATGAGACCGAAGCGGCCCGGGCGCAGACCTTCGCTGCCTTCGCCCTGCTCGCCGTCGTCGTCGCCTGTCTCGGCCTTTTCGGCCTCGCGGCGTTCACCGCCGAGCGCCGGACGAAGGAGATCGGCGTCCGCAAGGTGATGGGCGCCCGCTCGCGCGACATCGTGCGCCTTCTCGCCTGGCAATTCTCCAAGCCGGTGATCGTCGCCAACCTCATCGCGTGGCCGGTCGCCTGGTGGGTGATGCGCGACTGGCTCAACACCTTCGATGCCCGGATCGGACTGGGGCCGACGCCGTTCGTGCTGGCGGGCTTCCTCGCGCTTGCCATCGCCATCGGCACCATCGCGGGCCACGCCCTCAAGGTCGCCCGCGCCAACCCCATCCACGCGCTGCGTTACGAATGAGGCTGCAGTTCAAGCCAAGGAGAGAGAAATAGATGCGGGATATCGCAACACCGCCGATCGACAGCGCGCACATGGCGGCGCGAGAGCTGGCCGATGAGAGCCGGACGGCCCGGCCCGGCAAGAATACACTTCGCAAGATAGGCTTCGCCTTTTGGACCGTGGCGATACTGCTAATGTCCACAGTGAGTGCACCGGCCACCGCGCGTAACGCGACGTCGCTGCCGTGGAGCGCTGCCCCATCAACGGTCATCGTGACGGAGAGCAAGACTTTTCGCAGCGGCGACGCAACGCTTAGTGGAACGCTATATCTGCCTGATGGCGGGCAGGCATTGGGCGCCGTGGTGGTCACGCACTCCGCCTCGAAGCCGCTGCGCGACGCGTTGCTCTACCAGCACCTGACGGAAATGCTGCCGCCGCTCGGTATCGCGGTGCTAACGTATGACCGGCGCGGCAGCGGGCAATCGGGTGGAAGCCTGAAGGATAGCGATTATGCGATGCTCGCCGATGATGCGATTGCGGCGGTGCAGATGCTCAAGGCCGATGCGCGGATAGACCCCAAACGAATTGGCATCTGGGGGCTGAGCCAAGGCGGCTGGCTGTCGCTGCTCGCGGCCGCGCGCAATTCCGACGTACGCTTCGTCGTCTCGATCTCCGCACCAGTGGTGACACCCGACGTGCAGATGATGTTCCGGTCTGAAAACGCCATGCGCATCAACGGTTATCCCGAGGCCGAGATCGAGCAAATGCGCGCGACGCGCAAGGCGGTCGACGACTATATGCGTGGAACCGGCGACCGCGCGGCGGCGCAGGCGCTTGTCGACGCGATCAAGACCAAGCCGTGGTTCGATCTGCTCTATATGGGTGAGACCGTGGGTGACCGGGCGACATCGCGGTGGCGCAAGGAGATCGAGTACGACCCGCTGCCGACGCTCGACGAGGTCAAGGTGCCGGCGCTGATCCTGTTTGGTGCTAACGATCCAGTGGTGCCGGTGGCGACCTCGGTCGCGCGGATCAACGCCCGGCGCCATCCAAGCCTTACGGTGCGCGTGATCGCGGGCGCGGACCACCATATGGCAACCTCCATGACCCCAAAAGCGCAGATGGATCCTGCCCAGACGAAGCGGGTCCGGCCTGAAGCGCCCGAGTATTTCGCGATACTGACGAGCTGGTTGACCGGCCAGGATGTGGCGCGCGTGCGCCATCGATCGAATGCGCGGCCAGGCACGTATCGGTGACATGACGATCGTGTACCTTCGATCGCATCGCGCTCGGCCCAACGCCGTTCTTGGTGGCCGGCGCTATCGCCCTCGCCGTTGGCACGATCGCCGGCCACGCCTTCAAGGCCGCCCGCCTGAACTCCGTCCACGCGCTGCGTTACGAATAGGAGAGAGCCCATGTGGCGTAACTATCTGACGGTGGGCTTCCGGGCTCTCACCAAGAGCCGCACCTATGCGTTCATCAACATCTTCGGTCTGGCGCTGGGCCTCGCGGCGTGCCTGCTGCTCCTGCTCTACGTCCGCTACGAGACGTCCTACGACCGCTGGCTGCCGGAGGCGGAGCGCGTCTATCAGGTGCAGAGCATCCACACCGATCCGGAGACGGGCGAGGTGGCGATCCAGCAGCCCAGCCATGGCATCATCACCGAGTCGCTGGCCAAGGATTTCCCGCAGATCGAGGCGATCGCGCGCGCCGACACGACGCAGGCGGTGTTCGTCGAAAATGGCGAGCCGACCTATGTCGACATCTGGCTCGCCGATGCGGACCTCTTCAAGATCCTGCAGCTTCCCTTCCTTCGCGGCAATCCGGAGACGGCCCTCGACAGCGCCGAGAACCTGATATTGAGCCGCAAGGAGGCGGTGCGGCGTTTCGGCGGCATCGACGTCGTCGGCCGCACGATCACCACCATCCGCGCGGGCGAAAAGAGCGAGTTGCGCGTCACCGGCGTGTTCGAGGACGTTCCCCGCAACAGCCATCTGGAGCTGAACGCGGTCGGCCGCATCACCGATCGGGACAAGGAGGGCTGCGGCTGGGGCTGCGTCAACGGCTTCGTCTATCTGAAGCTCAGGCCCGGCGCCTCGGCCGATGCGATCAACAGCCAGCTCGCGGCATGGGAGACGCGTAACATCCCGACCAGCACGATCGGCGGCGTCACCGTCAGCGAGGGCAAGGAGTTCGACTGGCGGCTGGTGAACGTCAGGGACGTGCACCTGAGCGGGGCCGAAGGCCCGCTGGAGCGGCCGGGAAACGACCGAACGACCCTCATCACCTTCGCCGTCGTGGCGCTGCTCATCCTCGGCATGGCGGCCGTCAATTTCATCAATCTGGCGACTGCCAGGGCGAGCCAGCGCGCCCGCGAAGTGGCGCTGCGGAAGGTGCTGGGGGCAAGGCGCCGACAGCTCGTGGCCCAGTTCCTCGGCGAATCGATGCTGCTCACCAGTATCGCCATGCTGATCGCGCTGGCGCTGGTCGAGCTCAGCCTTCCCTGGCTGTCCAGCTTCCTCAACACCGATCTCAGGCTCGATTATCTCGGCGAGGGCGGCGTCATCGGGCCGCTTATCGTTCTGCTGCTCGTCGTCGGCCTGGCGGGCGGGCTTTATCCGGCCTTCTACCTCTCCCGCTTCCAGCCGGCCACGGTGCTGAAGGCGAACACGTCCTCTACCGATCCCCAGGGGAGCGGGCGGTTCAGGAACATCCTGGTGGTTGCCCAGTTCGCCGTCTCGATCGGCCTCATCATCTGCACGGCGATCGTCTATGCCCAGACCCAGTTCGCCCAGACCATCGATCCGGGCTTTCGCCGCGAGGGCCTGATCCAGGTCGGCAATCTCAATCGCGCCGCCATGATTCCGGTCGCGGAGACGCTGATCCGCGAAGCCGCCAAGGTCGATGGCGTGGTAAGCGCCGCCGCCACCAACATTACGCCGGCGACCGGAACCACGCTCAACACCCGCGTCCAGGTTCCGGGCCGGACCATCCCCGTCACCATCGGATTCTACAGCGTCCACCCCGATTTCTTCGAGACGATGGGCGTCCGCCTGCTCGCCGGGCGCGTCCTGTCGCGGGACCATGCCAGGGACAATGCCTGGACGCCGTACGAACCCGAGGAGGCGGTCGAGCCGGCGCGCAAGGCGCTCGTCCAGCGCGGGATCAACATGGTCGTCAACGAGCTGGCGGCGGAGCAGATGGGCTTTTCGAATCCGGCCGAGGCCATCGGCAAGCAGGTCCGCCTCAACCAGTTCGGCCTGGAGATCGGCATGCTGCCCGCCACTATTGTCGGGGTCGTCGAGAACAGCCGTTTCCGTTCCCTTCGCGAACCGGTGGAGGCGATGATGTTCTACGACCGGGGCATCTATTGGAACCTCATCGTGCGCTATGATTCTCGCGATCCCGAAGCGGTTCGCCAGAAGATCGGCGACATCTGGAAGCGGCTCGCGCCGGACGTGCCCTATGAGGGCGAATTCGCCGACCAGCAGCTCGCCGAGCTTTACACGACCGACCGCGCGCGCGGCCAGACGTTCGCCGTCTTCGCGCTGCTCGCCATCGTCATCGCCTGCCTGGGCCTGTTCGGCCTCGCCGCCTTCACCGCCGAGCGGCGGACGAAGGAGATAGGCATCCGCAAGGTGTTCGGCGCGCGTGTGAAGGACATCGTCCAGTTGCTCGCCTGGCAATTCTCCAAGCCCGTGATCCTGGCGAACCTCATCGCCTGGCCGGTCGCCTGGTGGCTGATGCGGGACTGGCTGAACGGCTTCGACGCCCGCATCGACCTGGGGCTGGCGCCCTTCCTGGTGGCGGGCGTGCTGGCGCTCGCGATCGCCGTCGGCACGATCAGCGGCCACGCCGTCAAGGTCGCCCGCGCCAATCCGATCAACGCGCTTCGATACGAATAGAAAGCCGATCCATGACCGCACTCGTCTGGGCCGCCGCCGCTCTCGCCATCACCGGGATGATCAGCTTCGCGGCCTTGAAGGGCTGGCGCGGCTGGCTCGACCTCAAACGCTACGAGATCGCCGCCGACCGCTCGACTCCGGAAGCCGATCCGACGCCCGGCGTCCGCATCGAGATGGCCGACATCAAGGAACGCCTCCGCAAGCTCGAAGCGATCGCCACCGGCGTCGACCCCTGAGGCGCGGCCTCAGTCGACGTGCGGACGTAGGTTGGTCGGATCGCTCGCCGGAAAGCTTTCGTCGGACGCCTCGTCGACCTCGTCCCAGGTCCGCGGCGGGTCGCGCATCGCCTCCGTGCCGGCGGAGCGGATGTTGCCGCTGTCTCCCAAGGGTCCGGGCGGAACTCCGTGCTTCAGCGCCGGGGCGTGCCGTTCGGCTTGGTCGCGTCGCCGGAAAAAGCGGGTTGCGGCATAACCCGCCCCGGCCGCCAGAGCGGCACCGAGCCCGGTGACGAGGGCGGTCTTCCTATCCCATCGGGTCATGTCAGGCGGTCTCCACGGCGATAGGCCTGGCGGGCGGCAGGCCTTCGCTTGTCGCCTTACGCATCAGCGCCTGCTTGCGCGCCGCCATCCGCTCGCCCAAGGCCTCGAGGTCGACGTCGGTGGCACGGGCCTGCTGGAAGATGTTGCCGCGTTCCTTCTCCTCTTCCTTGATGTGATGCTCGATCTCTTCCTGGAGCACCTTCACCTTGGCGTCGTAAAAGTCGTCGTCGGGCTCGGCCGCCTCGATATCGTTGATGAGGAGCTTGGCGCTGTCATGCTCGACGATCGCCTCGTCGAGATCGGCGTCGTCGATCTTGCCGCGCAGCGCAGGGTAGAAAATCTCCTCCTCCAGCATGGTGTGGATCTTGAGCTCGGTGCAGATCTCGTGCGCGAGCTTTTCCTTCGTTCCGTCGCCCGACGCCTTCTCGAACTTCGCGAAAAGCCCCTCCACCTTGCGGTGGTCGTCGATGAGCAGATGGGTTGCGTCCTGCTTGTTTTCACTGGCCATTTGTGCCTCCTGATTTCGCTGTGGGAACATTCGGAGCGAGCGGCCGGTTCCGTGTCGCCGGGATTGGAGGAAAGGAAAAAGTGGCGGAAACCGAAACCCTTTCTCCGGTCCTGGACGAGGACATCGAGAAGGCGACCCTTCGATTGCTGGAGAAAGCGTGCGCGCGCGAATTGACGCTCGCCACCGCGGAAAGCTGCACCGGCGGTATGCTCGCGTCGCTGCTGACCGACGTCGAGGGCTGCGCCCATGTCTTCGAGCGGGGCTTCGTGACCTATACCGACGAGTCGAAGGCGGAGATGCTCGGCATCCCGCTCGACCTGATCAAGCAGGAGGGCGCGGTATCCAGGGCCGTGGCGATCGCCATGGCGGAGGCCGCCCTCGAACGGTCGAAGGCCCATGTGGCTCTTTCTGTCACCGGTTATGCCGACACGGGCGAGGAACCCGGCCTCGTCCATTTGGCCTGTGCGCGGCAAGGGCGGGTCACCGCCCATCGCGAGGCGCATTTTGGTCCGGTCGGAAGAGGTGCTACGCGCGTCAAATCGCTGCGGGTCGCGGTCGAGATGATGACGGAGATGCTCTGAATGGCGAAAAAGCCCCCGTTCGAGGCGATCCACCGCCACGGCTTCGTCCGCGCCGCCGCCGCCACGCCGACCGCCTCGTCGGGCGATGTATCGTTCAACGTGGCGCAGGCGATCGCGCAGGCGAAGGAGGCGCACAAGCGGGGCGTCGACCTGGTCGTCTTCCCGGAGCTCAACCTCTCCTCTTACGCGGTCGACGACCTGCACCTGCAGGAGGCGTTCCTAGATGCGGTCGAGCAGGGCATCGGCGCCGTCTGCGAAGCGACCGCCAAGCTGTCGCCGGTCCTCGTCGTCGGCGCCCCCGTGCGGCGTAACGGCCGTCTCTACAATTGCGGCATCGTCGTCTCGCGCGGTCGCATCCTCGGTGTCGTGCCGAAGAGCTTCCTTCCCAATTACCGCGAATATTATGAGAAGCGCTGGTTCGCCTCAGGTGTCGGTCTTTCCGGTTTGGACGTGGCGCTGGCCGGTCAGTCGGCGCCCTTCGGCACCGACCTGATCTTCGCCGGCAGCGACCTTCCGGACTTCGTCTTCCATGTCGAGATTTGCGAGGATTATTGGGCGCCCCGGCCGCCCTCCACGGTGGGCGCGCTGGCCGGAGCCCTGATCTTGTGCAACCTCTCGGCTTCCAACATCACCATCGGCAAGGCCGATGAGCGCAAGCTCCTCTCCGCCGCCCAGTCGGCGCGCTGCTGCGCCGCCTATGTCTTCGCGGCGTCCGGCCCCGGCGAGAGCACCACGGACCTCGCCTGGGACGGGCAAGGGTCGATCTACGAGCTCGGCGAGCTGCTGGCGGAGTCCGGCCGCTTCGACCTGGAACCCGAGCTTTGCGTCGCCGATCTCGACGTGCAGCGCCTCCGTCTGGAACGGATGCGGATGGGGACGTTCAACGACAATGCCGCGGCGATGGGGCATCCGGAGCTGGCGTTCCGTCGCGTCGCATTCGAGCACAAGCCCGCCTTCAAGGACATCGACTTCGAGCGCCGCATCCGCCGCTTCCCTTATGTGCCGAACCGCCCAGAGCAGCTCGATCATGATTGCTACGAGGCGTTCAACATCCAGGTGCAGGGCCTCGCCAAGCGGTTCACGGCCACGCCGGGAAAGCACCTCGTCATCGGGGTGTCGGGCGGGCTCGATTCCACCCATGCGCTGATCGTGGCGGCCAAGGCCTGCGATTTCCTGGGCCTGCCGCGATCGACCGTGCTCGGCTTCACCATGCCCGGCTTCGCCACCGGCGAGACGACCAGGAGTAACGCCTGGAAGCTGATGAAGGCGCTGGGCGTCACCGGCGAGGAGATCGATATCCGCCCCGCCGCGCGACAGATGCTGGGCGACATGGGCCATCCGTTCGCCAGGGGCGAGCCGGTTTACGACGTCACCTTCGAGAATGTGCAGGCGGGGCTACGCACCGACTATCTCTTCCGCCTCGCCAACCAGCGCGACGGCTTCGTCATCGGCACCGGCGACTTGTCGGAGCTGGCTCTTGGGTGGTGCACCTATGGCGTCGGCGACCATATGAGCCATTATGGCGTCAACGCGGGCGTGCCCAAGACGCTGATCCAGTATCTGATCCGCTGGTGCGTGAAATCCGGCCAGTTCGACGCGGCGACGAACAAGATCCTCACCGCCATCCTCGCCACTAGGATTTCGCCGGAGCTGGTGCCGGCCGATGCTGAGGAGGGGATGCAGAGCACGGAGGACCGGATCGGCCCCTATGAGCTGCACGATTTCTTCCTCTTCCACACGCTCCGGGGAGGCCAGCCGCCGTCGAAAGTCGCCTTCCTGGCCTGGCAGGCCTGGCACGACGCTTCGCGCGGTCCGTGGCCGATCGACTATCCCGAAACTTTGAAGCGCGCCTACGACCTGCCCACCATCCGCCAATGGTTGGAGGTCTTCCTTTTCCGCTTCTTCCAGACAAGCCAGTTCAAGCGTTCGGCCCTTCCCAACGCCCCCAAGGTATCGATGGGCGGCAGCCTCAGCCCCCGCGGCGACTGGCGCGCGCCCTCGGACGGCGTGGCGACGCCGTGGCTGGACGAGCTCAAGGCGGCGCTGGACGAATAAGGCGTCAACCGACCGACGCATCTCCCACTCGATCAGGCTTATTTCCCGGAACCCGTTACGGTTCCCGCCGTTGTAAAAGGTCCACTAAATTCAGGGGTTTCCGTGCTCAGCATCGTCGCCGCCTCGTCGGAGAGGCCAGACCATCCTTCCCACTCCCTTCCCGCCGGCCACACGCTGATCTGCTTCTCGCATCTTCGCTGGAATTTCGATTCTCACCGGCTTCAGCAACTGATGAGCCGCTTCGCGCGCGGCGGCCGCGTCATCTACTGGGAGGAGCCGGAGGAGGCGACGCCGGATTGCGAGCCGGCGCTCGGCGTGCGCACCTGCGCCGAGACGGGAGTCGTCGTGGTGACGCCCTCGCTCCCCGAGCCGATGAAGACGGCCGATCGCGACGGGGCGCTCCGCCGGTTGCTCAATGACTTTCTCGCCGAGGAGGATGGGCCCTTCATCCGCTGGTATTGCGATCCCGCCATGCTCGTCTTCAGCCGACACCTGGTGTCGGCGGCCACCATATATGACAGGGCGGTCGCGTCGCCTGGCAGCCTTCCGACACTCGAGCGGGAGTTGGGCGACGTCGCCGACTTCACCTTTACCGGCGACGCGGACGGCCTCGGCGCCAGGCTGGCGAGGGCAGTACGCCCGCTGGCGCCGGCGAACCTCAATAGGCCGCCGACGCTTCTGGCGGCCGAACCCCAGTTGGGCTGACCGCTCCCTACGCCGCTCGGACTCCTTGTCGGCCATGATCGGCCGCGATGCGCGGCGCGCCCGATTATGCTAAGGTGTCCTTCGCGAGTCTTTTTCAGCGACGAGCCGAGGGGGATTGCCATGAAGCCTGTATTTGGATTTCCAGGTTCGGTCGTCCTGCTCGCGCTCCCCGTTACGGGATCGTGGGCCGGGCAGGGAACGGCCGCCTCTTCCGTCGCGGCCCCCGAAACGAGCGCCGTCAGCTGCAGCAAGCTTAACGTCAACGGCCGCAAGCCGGGCGAAAGCCTGACGGTCAGCGTCAACGGAACGACCGTCGGGACCTTCTACGGCGACGCCGGTGTCTATCTGGCCCTCGAGCCGCGCATGCGGCCGGGGGTCAATCGAGTCCGGCTCAGCTTTGCCGCTCCGGGCGAGCCGGGACGTTCCGGAACCGAGGCCGAGTTGCGTTGCCTGGCGCCGGGGGTCGAAGCTTCCCGCGACACGATCCTGCGCCTGCAGCCGACCGCCAAGCGGCTTTCGGCGGAGATCGACGTCAATTACGTGCCGCGCTGAGACGGCTTCGTCATGCCGCCTGTCAGGCGGTTTCGAACTCCACGAATTGCGGGAGACCGCCGAAGCGTGACGGGGTTTCGGCTGGCGGGCGAGCCCCGCCAGTCTGGTGCACAGACCTTCCATATCGCCGGTGAAGACGTGTTGAAGGCCGAGCCGCAGCTGGGCTGAACGACCGCCCGGCCTTCGATTTTTCGCGAAACCGCAGCTTGCGCGGCCCGCCGCGATATTGCACCGTATTGTCTTCCTATCTCACCAGCATCGGCGCCGTCCTGGCGCGTTCGGGAGCTTATCTTCATGGTCAAGGGCATCGCCGCGCTTTCTCTCTTCCTGCTTTCCACCACCGCGCTCGCCGCCGAAAAGGATGAGAAGAAATGGGACGTGGCATCGCCGCCGATGGAAACCCATCCGGTCAAGATCGACGTGACCGAGGGCACCTGGATGAACCTCGATGTCAGCCCCGACGGCCGCACCGTCGCCTTCGACCTCTTGGGCGACATCTACACCATCCCGATCACGGGCGGCGCGGCGACCCGCATCGCCGCCGGCATACCTTATGAAGTGCAACCCCGCTTTTCGCCCGACGGCAGCAAGATCGCCTTCACGTCGGATCGCGGCGGCGGCGACAATATCTGGATCATGAACGCGGACGGCTCCAACCGGCGCCAGTTGACCGAGGAGGAGTTCACCCTCCTCAACAATCCGACCTGGAGTCCGGACGGGAAATATATCGCCGCGCGCAAGCATTTCACGACCGGACGCTCGCTCGGCACCGGCGAGATCTGGATGTATCACCTCGCCGGCGGAAAGGGCGTCTCGCTGGTCGAGCGGCCCGACCCCAAATATCAGAAGGAGCTGGGCGAGCCGATGTTCACGCCCGACGGCGAGAGCATCTATTTCACCCACGCCACCACGCCGGGCAACATCTTCCAATATGCCGAGAACTCCAACGCCGAGCTGTTCGCGATCGACCGCTACGACATCGAAACCGGCGAGCGGACGAAGGTCGCCGGCGGTCCCGGCGGCGCGGTCCGCCCGACGCCATCGCCGGATGGCCGGTGGCTGGTCTATGTGAAACGCGACCGGGCGCGGTCGAAGCTCTACATCAAGGATCTGAAGACCGGCGAAGAACGCAAGATTTACGACGATCTCGACCAGGACATGCAGGAGACCTGGGCGGTCCATGGCGTCTATCCGAATATGGACTGGATGCCCGATTCAAGCTCGATAATCTTCTGGGCGGGCGGCAAGATCCACCGCATCAACGCCGATGGATCGGGCCATGCCGAAATCCCCTTCTCGGTTTCGGACACGCGCGCGGTGGTCGACCCGCCCCGACCGGAAGTGAACGTCTATAGCGACACCTTCACGACCAGGATGCCGCGCTTCGCCAGCCTGTCGCCGGACGGACGTCAGGTGGTGTTCGCCAGCCTCGGCCGGCTCCATATCAAGGACGTCGACGGCGGCGCGCCGCGTCCGCTGACCGCGGCCGACGGCGATTTCCAGCTCTTCCCCTCATGGTCGCGGGACGGCTCCCGCATCGTCTTCGTCAGCTGGAACGACCAGCGGCTCGGTGAAATCCGCACCGTCGCCGCCGACGGCAGCGGCATGACGACCGTGACGAAGAACCCCGGCCATTATCGTCGTCCGCGCTTCTCGCCGGACGGCCGCACCATCGTGTTCGAAAAGGGCGAGGGCGGCGACCTTACGTCCGAGACCTGGTCGGCCAGTCCCGGCGTCTATCGGATTTCCGCCGCCGGCGGCGAAGAGGCGGTGCGCCTCACCACCGAGGGGGGCAATCCCCATTTCGGCACGTCGAACGAGCGCATCTTCATGGAGCTGCGCGAGGACGACAAGCTGAAGCTCGTCAGCGTCGACTGGAACGGCCACGACAAGCGCACCCACGCCCAGGGCGAGATGGTCATCGGCTATGAAGTCTCGCCGACCGGCGACTGGATCGCCTTCCGCGAGAATTACAACGCCTTCCTGATGCCGTTCTTCGGCGGGGCCGAGACGATCGAGGCCGGCGCCAAGGCGTCGCAGCTTCCCGTTACCCGAGTGAGTGGCGATGGCGGCCAGTATCTGCACTGGGGCGCGGGCGGCCGCACCCTCGCCTGGAGCCTTGGGCCGACGCTGTACAATGTCGATGCCGCGGCCGTGATCCGGGCCGGCGACGACAGCGAATATACGGCGCCCAAGACCGGCGTCTCGCTCGCCATGACGGTTCCCTCCGCCAAGCCCGACGGTCTCGTCGCCCTCACCGGCGCCAAGATCATCACCATGTCGGACGAGAATGGCGGCGTCATCGAGGATGGCGTCATCCTGATCGAGGACAACCGCATCCGCGCAGTCGGCCCGCGAGGGTCGGTGGACGTTCCCGCCGGCGCCCAACAGGTCGACGTCACCGGCAAGACGATCATCCCCGGCCTGATCGACGCCCACGCCCACGGTCCCTATGGCGAGGACGACCTCATTCCGCAGCAGAACTGGCAGCAGCTGGTCCATCTCGCCTTCGGCGTCACCACCGCTCACGATCCGTCGAACACCGCCAGCGAGGTTTTCGCGGCGGCCGAGATGCAGCGCGCCGGACTCATTTTGATGCCGCGCGCCTTTTCGTCGGGCGAGATCGTCTATGGCGCCAAGGCGCCGGGCCGTTATGCGGTGATCGACAATTATGATGAAGCGCGCGCCCACGTTCATCGCCTGAAGGTCCAGGGCGCGCACTCGATCAAGAACTACAACCAGCCGCGCCGCGATCAGCGCCAGCAGGTGGTGAAGGCCGCGAAGGAAGAGAATATCGCCGTCGTCGCCGAGGGCGCGTCGCTGTTCGGCCAGGACATCACCATCATCCAGGACGGTAACACGACCCTGGAGCACAATATCCCGCAGTCGATGCTCTATGAGGACGTGCTGAGCTTCTTCAGCCAGACCGGTGTCGGCTACACGCCGACGCTCGGCGTCACCTATGGCGGGCCTGGCGGCGAGCCTTACTGGATCCAGGAAAGCCAGGTCTGGAAGCATCCGCTGCTGACGCAGCATGTGCCGACCGACGTCCTCAATGCCGAGCTTGTCCGCGTAGAAACGGCGCCGGAAGAGGATTATGCCGATCAGGTGAGCGCCCGCACGGCGGACATGCTCGCCGACCGGGGCGTGCCCGTCTCGATCGGAGCCCATGGTCAGCAGCAGGGCATCGCGGCGCACTGGGAAATGTGGTCGTTCGTGCGCGGCGGCATGACACCGCTCGAAGCGCTGCAGGCGGCGACGTCGGTGCCGGCCATGGCGCTCGGCTTCAAGGATATCGGCACGCTGGAGCCGGGCAAGCTCGCCGATCTCGTCATCCTCGACGCCGACCCGCTGGCCGACATCCGGAACAGCGACGATGTCGACAAGGTCATGCTGAACGGCCGCCTCTACGACGCCGCGACCCTGGCCGAGGAAGTCACCGGCACCAGCACGCTCCAGCCTTATTATTGGGAGGATTGACGGGTGTGGGGGAAGGACGTGTCCCAGGCACCCGCCCTCCTGCCGCTCTCCGCATGGGCTCGCTAGGAATTCGGTAATGCCTTTCATGCATCTTCTCCCCTATTCGGGGGAGAGGGGCTGATGGGCATGTACAGGAGAAATCTCGCTCTGGCCGGGGATCTGATCGCCCGCGCCCAGCCTCGGCTGGTCGAACAGCGATCAGAGCCTAGGCACAGCGATTTCGTCGAGCGCGCCGTCATCACCTTTCGCGGCCAGGACCATCTCGTCCCCGTCGTCAACATTTCCTCGCGCGGCACGATGGTCGAGAGCGACATCGTTCCGCGCATCGGCGAATCCGTCGCCGTTCAGTTCGAGGGCTGCACGCGCATCCAGGCCTTCGTGCGATGGATCCGAGACGGCCGCCTCGGCCTCAACTTCGGCCATGAAATTGTCTTGGGCTAAACGAGTATAATGCCATGTTTCTGACCCGGATCGCCCCCGACGGCGTTGTCGAGACGCGCCGCCGCGAGACCCGGCTGCCAGTGTCCACCGAGGTAGGCCTGCGGCCTTTCGGCGCGGCCGGAGCCGAGGCGCGCCTCATCAACATATCGAGCAACGGCTTCATGGCCGAGACGAAGGCCGATGTTGGCAAGGGGAGCCGGGTGTGGCTGACCCTGCCCGACGGCAGCCGCGCCAGCGCGCTCATCATCTGGTCCAAGGAAGGGCGCCTGGGGGGTCAGTTTTCGGACGCCATCGATCCCCTGGTCGTGTTCCAGGCGCTGGGCCGGATCGCCTCGTCGGGCGCCAACCCTTTCCTCAAGGTTGCCCAAGCGCCGTCAGCACGCTCGGCAAGATCCCCGAAACCATCCGCTTGATGCCCTGAAAATTGGGGTGGACGCCGTCCGGCAGCAGCAGCTTCCGGTCGCCCACGACATTGGCGAGGAAGAAGGGGTAGAGGTCCGCCCCGAACTTGCCGGCGAGGTCGGGAAAGATGCGGTTGAACTGGGTGCCATATTCGGGGCCGAGGTTGGGCGCCGCGATCATGCCGGCGATCAGCACCTTGATGCCGTGCCGGTCGAGCTCGGCGACGATCGCCTCCATGTTCGCGCGCGTTTGCCGGGGCGGGAGGCCCCGCAGCATGTCGTTGCCGCCGAGCGCGACGATGGCGAGGTCCGGTTTTTCCTCAAGGCCGTCCAGCGTCCACTGAAGGCGTGCGCGCCCGGCCGCCGTCGTATCGCCCGAAACGCCGGCGTCGGTGACGAACGTGCGGATGCCGTTGCGCCTTAGCGCCTGCTCCAGCTGGGGCGCGAAGCCCTGGCCCCTTGGAAGCCCATGGCCCGCCGTCAGGCTGTCGCCGAAGGCCAGTATATGGACGTCCTGCGCCAAAGCGGGGGCGCCCAGGCCAAGAAACACAAGCAGCGCCCAATGGACAAACAGCCGCCTTAACCCATATGCAAACCGTAACGACATCCGGATCCTCTTCCCCTTCATGACCAAGCCCTACGTCATCGACGCGTCGAATGTCACTCTGTCGCTGGGCTCTGGGGAGGCGCGTGTAGACATATTGCGCGGCATCGACCTTCGCGTGGCGAAGGGCGAAAGTGTCGCCCTGCTGGGGCCTTCCGGCTCGGGCAAATCCTCGCTGATGGCGGTGCTCTCCGGCCTCGAGCGCGCCACGTCCGGAAGCATCCGCGTGGCCGGCGCCGACTTTACCGCGCTCGACGAAGACGGCCTTGCCCGGGCGCGGCGCGGGCATATCGGCATCGTCCTCCAGGCGTTTCACCTGCTCCCGACCATGACGGCGCACGAGAATGTGGCGGTGCCGCTGGAGCTGGCGGGGGAGGATGACGCGTTCCCGATCGCGGCTGAGGAGCTGGAGGCCGTCGGCCTCGGCCACCGCCTCACCCATTATCCCGCCCAGCTTTCCGGCGGCGAGCAGCAACGCGTGGCCATCGCCCGCGCCATGGCGCCCCGCCCGGACCTCATCTTCGCCGACGAGCCCACGGGCAATCTGGACGGCAAGACCGGCCACGCGATCCTCGACCTGCTCTTCGCCCGCCAGGGCGACACCGGCGCCACGATCCTCGTCATCACGCACGACCCGGAACTGGCGATGAGGTGCGGGAGAGTGCTCGAAATGCAGGACGGCCGGATCGTGGCGGACAGCGCGCAATGAACCAACGAATCTGAAGATGAGCCTGGCTCTCCGCCTCGCCCTGCGGGACCTGCGCGGCGGTCTCACCGGTCTGCGTCTGCTCGCGATCTGCCTGTTCCTCGGTGTCGGTGCCCTGGCCGCCGTCGGTTCGCTCTCTTCCGCTATAGTTACCGGCCTGTCGGAGGAAGGCCAGTCGATCCTGGGCGGCGATATCCAGGTCGAGGTGGTCCAGCGGGCCGCCACGCCCGAGGAGCTCGCCGGCCTTCGCGCGGAGGGCGAGGTCAGCCACATCACCCGCATGCGCGCTATGGCGGCCCGGCCCGACGGCGCCGACAGCGTCCTCGTCGAGCTGAAAGGGGTCGACGGCGCCTATCCGCTCTACGGCCAATTCCGTCTCCAGCCCGGCGCCCTGGCGCCCCGCCCATCGGGAAACCAGGTCGCGGTCGCTCCCGAGCTGGCCGAGCGCCTTCGGCTCCATATCGGCGACAATATCCGTATCGGCACGGCGAGCCTCACCATCATCGGCCTCATCGCCGAGGAACCGGACCGGGTGGGGCAGGGTTTCACCCTGGGTTCCACCGCGCTCGTCGACCGCGCCGGCCTCGCCGCCACCGGTCTCGTCCAGCCCGGCAGCCTCTACACCAGCGCCTACCGCATCAAGCTTCCCGCCGGCATGGCCCTCGAAGCCGTCACGGAGCGCATCGAGGAGCGCTTCCCCGATTCCGGGTTCGACATCGACGACCGTTCGAACGGCGCCCCCGGTACGCGCCGCTTCATCGAGCGGCTCGGCCAGTTCCTTACCCTGGTCGGCCTCACCGCCCTCGTCGTCGCCGGCATCGGCGTTGGCAACGGCGTCACCTCCTATCTCGACGGCAAGCGCGGCATCATCGCCACCTTGAAGATGCTGGGCGCGACCAGCCGCACCATCTTCCTCTCCTACCTGCTCCAGATCGGCCTCGTCGCGCTGGCCGCGATCATCGCCGGCCTCGCCATCGGTGCGCTCGTTCCCTGGATCGTGACCCAGATCGCCGGCAGCGCGCTCCCGGTGCCGCCGCTCCTGTCGCTCTATCCGCAGCCGCTGTTGATCAGCGCGGCCTATGGCTTGCTCATCGCCCTGGTCTTCGCCCTGCTGCCGCTCGCCCGCGCTCGCACCGTCCCCGCCGCCAGCCTCTTCCGCGGCAGCCTGGACCTCCTTCGACGCCCGGGCTGGCGTCTCGTTATCGCGGTGGTCTTCGCCGCCGGCCTCATCGCCGCGCTCGCCGTCGCCACCGCGCGCGAGCCGGGCTTCGCCGCCGGCTTCATCGCCGCCGCGCTTGGGCTCCTGTTCCTGCTGACGTCGCTCGGCTGGCTGATCCGCTGGGTCGCCGCCCGGCTCCCACGTCCGCGAAACCCGCTCTTCCGGCTCGCCCTCGCCAATCTCCATCGCCCCGCCGCCCAGACCGGCAAGCTGGTCGTGGCCCTCGGCCTCGGCCTCACGCTCTTCACGACGCTGGCGGTGATAGAGACCAACCTGTCGGGCCAGATCCGCACGACGATTCCCGAGACCGCACCAAGCTTCTTCATGCTCGACATCCCCATCGAAGAGGTCGATCGGTTCCGCGCCCTCGCCACCGAAGCGGCGCCTCGGGGCGATCTCGTCACCATTCCCTCGCTTCGGGGATCGATCGTCGCCATAGGCGACCAGCGCGTGTCCGAAATGGCCGAGATTCCGGAAGGCGCCTGGTTCCTGCGCGGAGACCGCGGCCTCACCTACGCCCGCGAGATTCCGGAAGGGAGCCGGGTCGTCGAAGGACGCTGGTGGGCGCCGGACTATCACGGCGATCCGCTCATCTCGCTCGACGTCGAGGCGGCGCGCGCGGTGGGGCTTCAGGTCGGCGACACTATCACCGTCTCCATCCTGGGCCGCGAGATCGAGGCGAAGATCGCCTCGTTCCGCGAGATCAACTGGGACACGATGGGGTTCAACTTCGTCGTCATCTTCGCGCCCGGCACGCTCGAAGATGCGCCCCACAGCTTCATGGCGACCATCTCCATGCCCGCCGATGAGGAGCCCGCTTTCTCTCGCGCCGTCGCCAATGCCTTCCCGAGCGTATCGGTGATCCGCGTCAAGGAGGTGGTCGAAACGGTGGCCGGGATGCTCGGCCAACTGTCCGTCGCCGTCCGCTCGGCGGCTTCCGTCGCCATCTTCGCCGGCATCGCCGTCCTCATCGGTGCGCTCGCCGCCAGCCGCCGCGCCCGCATCTACGACAGCGTCATGCTGAAGCTTCTGGGCGCCACCCGCGCCCGTATCCTGATGGCGCAGGCGATCGAGTTCCTCGCCCTCGCCCTCATCGTCGCCACCTTGGCCTTCGGGCTAGGCGCGGGCGCCGGCTGGTATGTGGTCGTGGAGGTGCTGGAGCTCGAATGGGGGCCCGACTGGAGCGTCGTGACGCTCACCCTGGTCGCCGGTGCGCTGGTGACGCTGGTGCTGGGCCTGCTGGGCTCGCTTCCAGCGCTGGCGGCGCGCCCGGCCCGCGCGCTGCGCACCCTTTAAGTCGGGCCGACTCCGTCCTATTTCGCCATCAGTTCAGCGAAGGGGGCCACAGCAGCGCCGACCTACGCTATAGGCCCCGACGAAAGGACTCGCCCCATGAACGAAATGACCCGCATCTCCGCCCAGCCCGCTTATTCCGAAGGCGTCCAGAAACTGCTGAAGCGGGAGCCGGCGCTGTTCATCGACGGCGAGTGGGTGAAGTCCAGCCACGGCAAGACGCTCCCGGTCTACGATCCTTCGACGGGCCGCGAAATCTCCACCATCGTCGACGCCTCGGACGCCGATGCGGATCGCGCCGTCGCGGCCGCCCGCGCCACGTTTGATGACGGCCGCTGGTCGGGCCTCGCCCCTTATGCGCGCGACCGCGTCATCAACCGCCTCGCCGACCTGATTGAGCAGAACATTCCCGAGATGGCCGAGCTGGAATCCATCGACAACGGCAAGCCGCGGGCCGTCTCGGCCGGCTACGACCTTCCCAAATGCGTCCAGGCGCTCCGCTACATGGCCGGCTGGGCGACCAAGATTTCGGGCGAGCATATCGAACCGTCCGGCGCCCCGGCCGGCACCTTCCACGCTTATGTCCGGCGCGAGCCGGTCGGCGTCGCGGTGCAGATCGTGCCGTGGAACTTCCCGCTGATGATGGCGGTGCAGAAGATCGCGCCGGCGCTGGCCGCTGGCTGCACCGTCGTCCTGAAACCGGCCGAGCAGACGTCGCTGACGGCGCTTCGCCTCGCCGATCTGGTGGCGGAAGCGGGCTTCCCGGCGGGCGCGTTCAACCTCGTCACCGGCCTGGGCGAAACCTGCGGTGACCGCATGGTCCGTAGCCCGCTGGTCGACAAGGTCGCCTTCACCGGCTCGACCGAGGTCGGCAAGATCATCAACCGCGCCGCCACCGACACGCTGAAGCGCGTTACCCTGGAGCTGGGCGGCAAGTCGCCGGTCATCGTCCTTCCGGACATCGATATCGCCAAGGCGGGCGCCGGCGCCGCGCGGTCTATCTTCGCCAATGCGGGACAGGTCTGCATCGCCGGCTCGCGCCTCTACGCCCACCGCGACATTTTCGACAAGCTGTTGGAGGCGGTCGCCGAAAATGCCGGCAAGTTGAAGGTCGGACCGTCACTGGCGCCCGACACGACGATGGGCCCGCTCGTCTCGACCGAGCAGTTCGACCGCGTCATGGGCTATATCGACCAGGGCAAGAAGGCGGGCGCCTCGATCCTGCGCGGCGGCGACAGCCCGGGCGGGGAGGGTTATTTCGTGAACCCAACGATCCTCGTCGATGTGAAGCCGGAGATGAGCGTGGTGAAGGAGGAGATCTTCGGCCCCGTTCTCGCCGCCCAGCGCTTCGACGACCTCGACGAGGTGGCCAAGGCCGCCAACGACACCCCCTACGGCCTCGCCGCCACGGTCTGGACTCGCGACGTCTCGGCCATGCACAAGATGGCCGCGAAACTTCGCGCCGGCATGGTGTGG
>NZ_DATCYB010000128.1:0-6181 GCF_036570505.1 Allosphingosinicella sp.
CGCCGCCCATGCTGCCACCGCGCGCCTCGCCACGCGGCGCCCAGCCGAGCCGGTTCGCCTCGTCGCGAGGCACCAGGCGGTTGTAGTTGGGCATGTCGTTGTAATTGGCGACGATCACGCCCCGGCGCGGATCGACGGCGATGCCGCCCCAGTCCGAGCCGCCATTATAGCCGGGATACTGGATCCACCGGGTGTCGGTGGTCGGCGGCGTATAGAAACCCTTGTAGGTCGCGCGCCGGAACTGGATTCGGCAGATCATCTGGTCGATGGGCGACATGCCCCACATGTCCTTCTCGGTCAGCATCGGCCGCCTCAGCGTGTGATAGAGCGAGACCGGTTGGGTCGAAGAGCGCTGCTCGGGCTCCACCCCGCCCTGGGCCACCTTTATTTCCCTGACACCCGTCAGCGGCCGCCCCGTTCGGCGGTCGAGCACATAGATATCGCCCTGCTTGCTCGGCAGGATGATCGCGGGGACGCTGGCTCCGGCCACCGGCACATCGACCAGGGTGGCGGTGGAGCCGAGGTCGTAATCCCACACATCCTTATGGACCGTCTGGAAATGCCAGGTCGGCCTTCCCGTCGTCACGTCGATCGCGACCAGCGACGTCGCATATTGATTCTCGGGCGGACGGCGCGAGCCGCTCCAGTAATCGACCGCGGAATTGCCCATCGGCAGGTAGACGAGGCCAAGTTCCTCATCGCCGCTGGCGGTCGTCCACATGTTGGGCGTGCCGCGCGTAAAGGCCTGCCCCTCGGGCGGAAGGCCGGCAAGATCGGGGCGCATCATGTCCCACGCCCAGAGATGCTCTCCGGTGACGGCATCATAGCCCTGAATGACCCCGGAAGGCGCGTCGCGCCGCTGTCCGTCCAGCACCTGATGGCCGGTCACCACCACGCCGCGCACGATGACCGGCGCCGAGGTGATCGATACCATTCCTGGGGTCACCCTGCCCATGCCTTGCTTGATGTCGACGGCGCCGTTCGTGCCGAAGTCGGGGCAGGGCCGGCCGGTGCGGGCGTCGACGGCGATCAGCCGGCCGTCGAGCGTCCCTTCGATGATCCGCGCCGCGCAAAGCGCGCCCGTCGCGGTGCCCTCGGGGGCGCTCGCGGGCTGGGGTTCGTCGGCGGCTCGGCTTTCATAATAGGCGACGCCGCGGCAGGCGGCGGTATAGGGGATCCAGTCGTCGGAGACTTGCGGATCGAAGCGCCAGCGCTCGCGTCCGGTGGCCGGATCGAGCGCGATCAGTATGTTGCGCGCCGAGCAGAGATAGAGCGTGTCGCCGACCTTGAGCGGGGTCGTCTCGGCGCCCCAATCCTCTTCGGGAATATCGCCGGTGCGGTAGACCCAGGCGCGTTCCAGCCGCGCGGCATTGCTTCGGTTGATCTGGTTCAGGGGCGAATAGCGCTGGGCTCCATCGGTGCCGCCATAGGCCGGCCAGTCGGCCCCCACCTGCATCGGCGCGGGCTCGGGAACGGCGGCGAAGCGGGCGACGGGAACGGCGGCCTGGACGCCGGGATCCTTGGCGTTGACTACGACAATCCCGGCGATCGCCGCGAGTAGGACGAAGGCCCCAATTCCTCCCCAGGCCAGCCGCTTGCCGCCCTCGCGCGGGGCAAGGGCCGGCAGCGCGATGATCACGAGCAGCAGCAGGACGGCCGGCGCGAACACGCGCGGCACCAGCGCCCAGCCGTTCAACCCCACTTCCCACAATGCCCAGAGGACGGTGGCGACGAATATCCCGCAATAAACCCAAGCACCGAGCCTGCGGCGGAGGGCCAGCAGCACGCCGGTGAGGACAAGGCCGATGCCGGCAAGGGCATAGTACCACGAGCCGCCCAGCGCGATCAGCCAGATGCCGCCGATAGCCAACGCGAGTCCGATCAGGATGAAGACCAGGCCCAGCAGGACCACGGCCCAGCCGCCCGCGCCATTCGGTCTTTCCCACGCGCCCGCCATGGCATTCCCCCTTGTGCGACGATTGGCTACGGGTCCGGAACGGGCAGGGGCGCCCTGATGTTCCATCGGGCTCCCGGCCGCAACGGGCTATTAAGCCGATGCCTGTATTTGCGACGCCGGCAGCGGGGGGTGCGGATGAGCGTCGGGACATGGGTGGAAAGGGGGCGGCGGGTCCGCGGGCTTCGCCTTGATGTCGGCTTCATCGCCTTCGTCGGAGTCGCGGCCGTCACCCTCTTGGTCGAACTCGTCCTGGTCGAGCGGAAATTCGCCATCTTCGGCGGCGGCTTCGGCCAACCGCGCACGATCGGCGATCCGCTCGAAATCATTGCCTTCTGCGCCGGGCTTCTCGTCTCCCAGCTCCTGCTGCTCTACGCCCTGTTCCGGCTCGTCCGCGGGCTGCATGGCGGGAGCGGAGCGCTGTTCCTATTCAATGCTCTCTTCCTCATTCCGGCGGTCCTGATCGGGATCCTCGCCACCAAATACCGGCTGCTCTCCTATTTCAGCGACGCGATCGGATTCCAGGTCATTCGGAACCTGGGCGGTGGCAGCCTGGTAGAGTCGTTCCTCTACATATTGAGCGAGGCGGGGCTTCTCGCGTTCGGCCTCGCCGTAGCTGCTTTCTTCTACTGGGTCTCCCTCCGGCTGGTCCGGCGCCATGCCCCGCGCGACATACGCATCGCCTTTCCGCCCGCACTGGGATGGAAACGAGGCCTCGTCGTCGCGCTTGCGATCCCGCCGCTCGTGCTGGCGGTCAACGCGGCCGGCGATGCGCGCTTTGCGCTCGCCCGCTTCAACGCTTATGCCCTGCTATCGGGCGGGCTTCATCAGCTGACCGACCTCGACCGCGACGGCTACAGCCTCTTCTCCTGGCGGATCGACCGTCACCCACTGGACGGCAGCCGTCACCCGCTGGCGCTCGACATTCCGAGCAATGGTATCGACGAGGACGGCCTGGCCGGCGATTTCATCCTGGAGGTGGCGTCAGGGCCGACATCCGCCCCGGCTTTCCCCGCCGATCCGAGGCACGTGATCCTGCTGGTGCTCGAAAGCGTTCGCGGCGAAGTCGTCGGCAAGCGCATCGACGGCCGCCTTGTCGCTCCCAATATCACCGCACTCGCCGCCTCCGGGACATGGGTGAAGGAAGCCTATAGCCATGTCGGCTTCACCTCCTTTTCGCTCAAGACGCTGTTCACTGGCGAGCTCACGCCGCGCGATGATCGGCACTCGCTGTTTCGGGATTTCAAGGCGAACGGATACCGGGTCGGAGTCCTGTCGGCCCAGGCCGAGGATTTCGGTGACATTGCCTCGACGGTCGGCATGCGGACCGGCGAGGTCTTCATCGACGCGGGCGTGCTGAGGGACGAACGGGTTTTCGATTTCGCTTCGGACGCCTCGTTGAAGCTGGACGGCCGCGTCCTCCTGCGCGAGTTCGATCGTCATTTCGGAAAGGCGGACACGTGGAGTCGTCCGACCTTTCTCTACATGAACCTCCAGGCTTCGCATTTTCCTTATCACCATCGGGGCATGCCCCAGCTGATCGACGGCAAGCCGATTCCCCGCGGTTCCATCGATGCGGGCCACAAGGAATGGGTCGAGCGGACCTACTGGAACGCCGTCGCCTATGACGACCGGCTGATCGGCGAGCTGATCGCCCGCCTGAAGGGGATGGGCGTCTATGACGACAGCCTCATCGTTATCCTCTCCGATCACGGCGAGTCGCTGTTCGATGACGGCTTCCTCGGCCATGGCCACATGATCAACGCGCAGCAGACGCACATCCCGCTGATCTTCAGCGAGCCCGGACTCGACATTGCCGGTCCCGTGGGGCTCGACGACGTGCGCGGCCTGATCCTCGCCGCGCTCGGTGCTTCGCCGGTCTCACGCGGGATCGGCGGACCGGTATTTCAGTATATCGGCAGCCTTGAATCCCCCTCGTCTATCGGGCTCGCCGGGCCGGACGGAACCTATCTGACCCTCGACCTCCAGCGCGAGGAGGTCGATTTCGGCGAGGGTGCCGGCTCTCGCCTTTACGCCGACCTTCCCCAAGGCGATCCCCTCAAGGCGCGCGCCGACGGCCTGATCGTCGAATGGGAACGCCAGCGCTGGATAAGCCACCTGGGCCGGCGGGAGCGGTAGCGCCCGCCGGCTGTTCAGACTAGGTCGGCAGGTAGAATTGCGTGATCATGCAGTAGAGCATCGGGATCGACAGGATGAAGTTGATACGCGAGGCCATCATCGCGGTTTTCGCCGCCTTGGCCTTGGTCTCATCGTCGACGGGTTTGATCCCCAGCGCCTTCTTCTGGTTCGGCCAGATCACGAACCAGACGTTCGCCGCCATGATCAACCCCAGCCACATGCCGGTGCCGATCACGCGGTAGCCTTCCTCGAAGGCGAGCCCCTGCATCAGGTAGCGCCCGGTCGGGTTGGTCTCCGCCACCGCGATGCCGAGGATCACCGTCGCCAGCGCCGACCAGCGAAACCAGAACAGGGCCGCGGGCGCGATATATTTGGAGACGCCGCCTTTGAGCTCCGCCGGCACCTTGGGCATCACCGGGATCTGGACGAAGTTGAAATAATAAAGGAGGCCGATCCACAGCACGCCGGCGATGACGTGGAAGAAGCGCAGCCACCAATGGGCATAGCCGTCCTGGCCCATGGCCTCGCCATGAAGGCCGAACATCGCTGCCAGTAGCAGCACGACGCCGATCGCCAGCGCATAATTCAGATTGCCGAGTATCTTGCCCATCGCCATCCCCCTTTGTGATTTTGATGCGCTAATCTACCGTTGCGCCATCGCGATGATAAGCCCCTTCCGAGACCCGTCCATGACCAGGCCCGTCCTTTACGATTACTACCGCTCCTCGGCCGCCTATCGCGTGCGCATCGCGCTCAACATGAAGGGCATCGACTATGACCGCGTGCCGGTTAATCTGGTCGAAGGCGCGCAGAAGGAGGCGGAATATCGGGCGCGCAATCCGCAGGGGTTCGTGCCGATGCTGGAGATGGGCGGCATGCGCCTGACGCAGAGTCTCGCCATCATCGATTGGCTCGACACCGCCGCGCCGGAGCCGCGCCTGATCCCCGCCGATCCGGCCGGCCGCGCGCATGTCATGGCGCTGGCCCTCGCCATCGCCTGCGACATCCATCCGCTCAACAATCTGCGCGTCCTCAAATATCTCTCCGGTCCGCTCGGCCAGGACGAGGGCGTGCGGAACGCCTGGTACGCGCACTGGATCGCGGAGGGCTTTGCCGCGCTCGAAGCGATGGCCGCACCCCGGGCGGGCCGGTTCCTGTTCGGCGACACGTCCACGCTCGCCGACATCTGCCTCGTTCCCCAGATGTACAATGCCCGCCGGTTCGACGTGCCGCTGGACGCCTACCCGACCCTGGTCCGCGCCGACGCCGAAGCGAACCGGCTCGACGCTTTCGCCGCCGCGCACCCCGACAAGGTCGCGCCCGAGGCCGAGGCGCGCTAGACTGCGATCAAGAGGAGACTTCGATGGGCAGGATCGACGCAATTGGCGAAAGCATGGCCAAGGCGCGGGCGCTGGGTTCGGTCGAGATCCCCAGCCTGGAGGGCAAGGTCGGCGCCGAGGAATGGAAGGTCCGCGTCGATCTCGCCGCCGCCTACCGTCTCGTCGCCCATTTCGGCTGGGACGACCTCATCTTCACCCACCTTTCTGCCCGCGTCCCCGGCCCGGAACACCACTTCCTCCTCAATCCCTACAATCTGATGTTCGAGGAGGTCACCGCCTCGAGCCTCGTGAAGGTCGACATGAGCGGCAACCCGGTCGGCGAGACGCCGTTCATCACCAACGCCGCCGGCTTTACCATCCACTCGGCGCTCCACATGGCGCGCGAGGACGCGCAGGCGGTGATGCACCTGCACACGCCCCACGGTCAGGCCGTGTCCGCGCATTCCGAAGGCTTGTTGCCACTCACCCAGACCGCGATGCTGATCCGTGAGGATGTCGCCTATCACGATTATGAGGGCGTCGCCGTCGATCTGGACGAACGCGAGCGCCTGGTCGCCGACATCGGCGACAAGGGGGCCATGCTACTCCGCAATCACGGCACGCTGACGGTCGGCGAGACGGTCGGCGAAGCCTTCATCCGCCTCTACTTTCTGGAGCGTGCCTGCCAGGCCCAGATCCTCGCTTTATCCGCCGGAGAGGGAAACATAAACAATCCGCCTCAAGGCTCCCCCGAAGTCACCGCCCAGCA